>NZ_NPJH01000030.1 GCF_002251365.1 Prevotella sp. P3-122 | reverse complement strand
ACCGTGTTGGACAGACCTCCGGTTTACCAGTTGTGCCGCCAGGTGCACCGCTGGGTATCTGAGTCTGGATTGGATAAGCGCTGAACGCATCTAAGTGCGAAGCCAGCCGCAAGATTAGAACTCCTCACAAGGGTCGTCACAGACGATGACGTTGATAGGGCGCAGGTGTAAAGACGGTGACGTCAAAGCCGAGCGCTACTAATTGCCCGAAGGCTTTTGAGTGTGATTATTTTCGGTATGTGTTTCTTATGGTCTTGCTTGTGTGCGATAGTCACCTGCTGTTTGAGGGCAGGAGGAAATTATCAGGTGGTTATAGCGGCGGGGTCCCACCTCTTCCCATTCCGAACAGAGAAGTTAAGCCCGCCATCGCCGATGGTACTGCAATGCAATGCGGGAGAGTAGGTAGCCGCCTTCTTTTATCAGGGCTCCGAGGACGAATGTCTTCGGAGCCCGTTTTTTATGCTTTGTTTGATAGGGTGCTTGTTGGTGTTGTAGGGGATGTAGTTGTTTTAGGTAGTATAGTTTTTGAGTTTTTTTTCGAAGCATTTTTACGTTGAAGCTTAAAGAAAAGAAAAAATGTTGGATAAGTTTCTATATATCAGAAATTTTGTGTAACTTTGCACCCCAAAGTGAAGTTATGGACAGATTAAAAGCTTACAAGATTGACCTTCACGGTTTGAAGGAAGGTGTTAATGCCTTTGATTTCAAATTGGACAATGACTATTTCGAAGCCGTTGGTGGCGAATTGGTCAATAAGGGAAATCTGGATGCTCATGTGGATATAGACCGTAAATCATCCCTGTTCGAGGTGAAGTTCAATATCGAGGGAGTTGTTTACATTCCATGTGATATCTGTCTTGACGATATGGAACAGCCTATATATGCCGATAATAGGCTGATAGTGAAATTTGGGAAAGAAAACTCCGAAGACGATGAACTTGTAGTTGTCAGAGAAGACGATGGTGTTCTTGACATCTCATGGTTCCTATATGAATCTATAGTTCTGAATATTCCAATCAAGCACGTTCATGCACCTGGTAAATGCAATCGTGACATGATGAATGCGTTAGAGGCACATTCCGCCACCCGAAGTGACGTTGAGAGTAATTCTGCTGTTGATCCGCGTTGGAGTGAGTTATTGAAAATAAAAGATAAAGATTTAAACATTTAATTATTATGGCACATCCTAAAAGAAGACAATCAAAGACACGTACACTGAAGAGAAGAACTCATGATAAGGCAGTTGCCCCTACATTGGCAGTTTGCCCGAATTGTGGTGCTTACTATGTTTACCACACTGTATGCCCAACATGCGGCTACTATCGTGGTAAGGTGGCTATCGTAAAGGAAGCAGCTGAATAATGGGAAATATCAACGCAATTATCACTGGTATTGGCGGGTATGTGCCAGACTATATCCTCAACAACGAGGAGCTGTCGCGTATGGTTGATACAAGTGATGAGTGGATTACGGCTCGTGTAGGTATCAAGGAACGCCGCATTCTTACAGAAGAGGGACTTGGTACCAGCTACATGGCCCGCAAGGCAGCAAAGCAGCTAATCCAGAAGACTGGCGTTGATCCTGACTCGATAGATGCGCTGATTGTCACTACAACTACACCGGACTATAAGTTTCCCTCTACTGCGTCTATAGTTTTAGGCAAGCTCGGACTGAAGAATGCCTTTGCTTTTGACTTTGAGGCTGCATGTTGTGGATTTCTTTATTCGCTTGACGTTGCAGCATCAATGATTCAGAGTGGAAGGTATAAGAAGATTATAGTTATCGGTGCAGACAAGATGTCGTCGTTGGTAGATTATACCGACAGGCAGACTTGCGTGTTGTTCGGTGATGGTGCTGGTGCTGTACTTGTTGAAGCTACTACGGAAGAGGGAGTCGGCGTGCAGAATGCATATTTCCGCACAGACGGCAAGGGGTTACCGTTCCTTCACATGAAGGCGGGTGGTTCCGTATGTCCTCCTTCCCGTTTCACGGTAGACCATCGTCTGCACTACCTCTATCAGGAGGGCAGAACAGTATTCCGTTACGCTGTTACCAATATGGGCGATGACGTGATGGAGGTTTTGCGCAGGAACAATCTAACCGCGGATGACGTTCAGTGGGTAGTACCTCACGAGGCCAACTTGCGAATTATCGAGGCTGTTACCAAGCGTGCTGGTATTCCGATGGAGAAGGTAGTTGTTAACATCGAGCGTTATGGCAATACCAGTGCGGCAACCATTCCTCTTGCGTTGTGGGATGTAGAGTCGAAGCTCAAGAAGGGTGACAATGTCATCTTCACGGCATTTGGTGCCGGTTTCGTACATGGTGCGTCTTACTACAAGTGGGCTTATGATGGTGACTCGTTGTCATCAAAGAAATAACGATTATAAACGATAACAAGAAAGCGCATCCTTATTTTCACGAATAAGCAGATGCGTTTTTTTGTCTTAACAAGTATAGAGACATGCACAAGGCAGGTTTTGTA
The DNA here is from genome assembly GCF_002251365.1 of Prevotella sp. P3-122. Lineage (GTDB taxonomy): Bacteria > Bacteroidota > Bacteroidia > Bacteroidales > Bacteroidaceae > Prevotella. Next base: position 174,136 of record NZ_NPJH01000030.1, on the reverse strand, counting down.
AACATTGTAGGAAATCCCAATGTCGGCAAGTCGACATTGATGAACCAGTTGGTTGGCGAGCGTATCTCCATAGCCACTTTTAAGGCTCAGACCACTCGTCACCGCATAATGGGCATTGTCAATACCGACGACATGCAGATAGTGTTCTCCGACACTCCAGGCGTCCTGAAGCCCAACTATAAGATGCAGGAGATGATGCTTGCATTCTCGGAGTCCGCACTTGCAGATGCTGATGTGCTTCTCTATGTCACGGATGTCGTGGAGAATCCGGAGAAGAACACTGATTTCCTTGAGAAAGTCCGCCAGATGTCTATCCCGGTGCTGCTGCTCATCAACAAGATTGACCAGAGCGACCAGAAGTCTCTTGGTGACATTGTTGCCAAATGGCACTCTCTTCTTCCTGCTGCCGAGATACTCCCTATCTCAGCAAAGAACAAGTTCGGTGTGGATATGCTTCTCAAGCGTATCAAGGAGCTGCTTCCTGAGTCGCCGGCTTATTTTGATAAAGACCAGCTCACCGACAAGCCTGCCCGCTTCTTCGTAAGCGAGATTATCCGTGAGAAGATACTGCTCTATTACGACAAGGAGATACCTTACTCCGTTGAGGTCCGTGTAGAGAGTTTCAAGGAGTCGGCAAGCAGCATTCACATCCGTGCCATCATCTACGTTGAGCGTGACTCCCAAAAGGGTATCATCATTGGGCATCAGGGCGTAGCATTGAAGAAGGTGGGCTCGGAGAGCCGCAAGGCATTGGAGAGGTTTTTCGACAAGAAAGTCTTTCTTGAGACGTACGTTAAAGTGGACAAGGACTGGCGCAATTCAGAAAAAGAGCTTGACAGCTTCGGGTACAATCCGGTATGATGCTTGTCTTCTGTGGCTCTTTACCAATACCCCATGCTGCATGTGCAGCATCAAGACCCTGAATGGAATGAGGGTCTACTCTCCGACATCGTTGTTGGAGGGCCGAAGAATGTATAACTTCAGAAATTAAACAGAAATGGCAAATTTAGTAGCTATTGTCGGACGCCCCAATGTGGGTAAGTCCACACTTTTCAACAGGCTCACCCAGTCGCGTAGAGCCATTGTCAGTGATACTGCCGGCACGACGCGTGACCGTCAGTATGGCAAGTGTGTATGGAATGGCCGTGAGTTCTCGGTCGTCGATACCGGTGGCTGGGTAGTAAAATCAGATGATATCTTTGAGGATGCCATCCGTCAGCAAGTGCTCGTAGCAACGGAGGAGGCCGATTTGGTATTGTTTCTTGTAGACAATGATACCGGCGTGACAGACTGGGACGAGGATGTCGCCCTGATACTCCGCCGTGCCAAGTTGCCTGTGATACTTGTAGCCAACAAGGTTGACAATCCAGGCAATGCCTACGAGGCTGCAGAGTTCTACAAGTTGGGCCTTGGTGACCCACAGTGTATTAGTGCCGCCACAGGTGGTGGTACTGGCGACTTGCTGGATCTTCTCGTATCTCGGTTGCCTGAGAACAGCGAAGACGTGACAGAGGACGATATTCCCCGCTTTGCCGTAGTAGGGCGTCCGAATGCAGGCAAGAGCAGCATCATCAATGCCTTTATCGGTGAGGAACGCAATATCGTGACCGAGATTGCCGGAACCACCCGCGACTCCATCTATACCCGTTTCAATAAGTTCGGTTTCGACTTCTACCTTGTTGATACAGCTGGTATCCGACGCAAGAACAAGGTGACTGAGGACTTGGAGTTCTATAGCGTCATGCGTTCCATCCGTGCCATAGAGAACAGCGATGTGTGCATACTCATGATTGATGCCACCCGTGGTATCGAGGCTCAGGATATGAACATTTTCCAGCTTATACAGAAGAACAACAAGTCGCTTGTTGTAGTAGTCAACAAGTGGGATCTGGTAGAGGATAAGACGCAGGCCGTGATAAGCACCTTCGAGAATGCCATCCGCAGCCGCATGGCTCCCTTTGTGGACTTCCCGATTATCTTTGCCTCAGCCCTGACCAAACAGCGTATCTTCAAGGTGTTGGAATTGGCTCAGCAGGTATATGCCAACCGCATGGCACGCATTGGAACGTCCAAGCTCAACGAGGTGCTGTTGCCGCTCATCGAGGCTTATCCACCACCATCAGTGAAGGGTAAGTATATCAAGATAAAGTATGTGTCTCAGCTTCCCAACACTCAGATACCATCGTTCGTGTTCTACGCAAATTTACCCCAGTATGTCAAGGAGCCTTACAAGCGTTTCCTTGAGAACAAGATACGCGAGAACTGGTCTCTCCATGGTTGTCCGATAAACATCTTCATCCGTCAGAAGTAGTATGCGGTGTCTGTTGGCAGTAATATTCTCTGCGTTGCTGCTCCTTGTAGTGGCATGTGGTAGCGAACCAAAACCAGATGAAGTTGCCGGCAAGGCAGCGAAGCTATATTACGACTACCTTGTAGATGGCAAATATGAGATGTTTGTCGATGGCTATTATCAGCCCGACAGCATACCTGCTTCCTATCGCGAGCAGCTTGTCACTAATGCCAAGATGTTTGCTGGGCAACAGAAGGATATTCATGGCGGCATCCTTCGGGTCAGCGTAGTCCGCGTAGTGGCTGATACGGCTTGCCATGTTGCTGAAGCCTTCCTTTCTTTGGCTTATGGGGACAGTACGAACGAGGAAGTGGTTGTTCCGATGGTGGAGCGGGATAATGTATGGTATATGAAATAATTCTAAATATACAGGCCAGCGCTTTGATGGTGCTGGCCTGTATATTGTTGAATAATAGATGAGATAGAGAAGATAGAGAAGATAGATGAGATAGAGGAGATAGATGAGATAGAGCAGATAGATGGGGTAGAGAAGATAGATGTGATAGAGAAGATAGGGGGCTTATTACTCGTTTGATGCCTCCCTGTTTTCTACGGCTTTCACCTTCTTGAACAGCTCTGAGGCGAATACCAGGTCGTTGAGTTTCTCGTTAGTCGACCCCATCACGTCGTCCTTTGTGCCGTGCCATTCATTGCAACCCTTGTAGATGAAGAGGATGTTCTCTCCTATTCCCATAACAGAGTTCATGTCGTGAGTATTGATGATGGTTGTGATGTCATACTCTTTTGTGATACTGCTCAGCAGCTCGTCTATGACAAGCGAGGTCTTTGGATCGAGTCCGGAGTTTGGCTCGTCACAGAACAGATATTTCGGATTTAGCACAATGGCCCTTGCTATTGCCACACGCTTCTGCATGCCGCCGGATATCTCGCCTGGGAATTTGTGGTCGGCATCTACGAGGTTCACCCTTGCAAGACATTCCTGTGCTCTTTTCACCTTTTCCCTGTAGTTCATGTTAGAGAACATGTCGAGCGGGAACATTACGTTTTCCAGAACAGACAGCGAGTCGAAGAGAGCCGCACTCTGGAATATCATTCCCATCTCGCGTCTCATGGCCACCTTCTCCTTCTTGTTCATCTTCACGAAGTCGCGTCCGTCGTAGAGTACTTCTCCTGCGGTAGGGTCAAGTAGCCCGACGAGATTTTTCATCAGCACGGTTTTGCCCGAGCCGCTTTGTCCTATTATTAGGTTAGTCTTACCGTCCTCAAACTGGAAGTTTATGTTCTTGAGGACCTCTTTGTCGCCAAACGACTTATATAGATTTCTGACTTCAATCATGACAATATCTGTGTTAGGAAGACATCAGAGAATAGAATCAGTACGCTTGAGCACACCACGGCATCAGTAGATGCCTTGCCGACTTCCACGGAACCGCCCTCTACGGAATAGCCGTAGAACGACGACACGCTTGAGATGATGAATGCGAAGAAGAGGCTCTTGATGATACTCATGTACATAAACCATGGGTTGAAAGAGTGCTGCAGTCCGAGCGTCAGGTCTTCGGGAGTAAGTATGTGGCCTATATATGCCGTGCCGTATGCGCCCAAAATACCTGTTGCCGAGGAGAATATTACGAGGAACGGCATGATGGTCATCAGTCCCAGTATTTTCGGCAGAATGAGGTAGTTGGCAGAGTTGACGCCCATAATCTCCAAAGCGTCAATCTGTTGTGTTACCCTCATCGTTCCCAGCTCTGAGGCTATGTTCGAGCCGACCTTTCCCGACAATATCAGACACATTATTGAGCTTGAGAACTCCAGCAGCATAATCTCCCTGGTGGTATATCCCGATACCCATCTTGGCATCCATGGGCTCTGGATGTTGATTTTCATCTGTATGCATATTACTGCACCGATGAAGAACGAGATGAGCAGTACGATGAGTATTGAGTCAACACCCAGCTGCGACATCTCCTTGATATATCTTTTCATGAACATCCTCATACGCTCAGGGATACTGAAAGTTCTACCCATCAGCATGAAATAGCGTCCGAATGTTACCAGCGATTTGTATATGAACATACTGTTTTGATATTAGTCGACTGCAAAAGTAACCAAAATCATTTAAAAAACTGCAATAATAGTAAGAGTTTTTGCTTTTGTCAACGTTATTAGAGACATTTTTGCTAATTTTGCCGCATCAATCAGCAAACCATCACAGTAAATGGACGAAACGAGCAATATTTCATCTACATCTTCCCATCCCGTTATGGCACTCCGTGCCGAGGGCTTAGTAAAACGCTACGGCAAGCGTACTGTTGCCAATCAGGTGTCCTTCAACGTCCGCCAAGGAGAGATAGTAGGTCTTCTCGGTCCTAACGGAGCGGGTAAGACAACATCTTTCTACATGACGACGGGACTTGTCGTTCCGAATGAGGGACATGTGTTCATCAACGACCAGGAAATAACCGATTACCCCGTGTACAAGCGTGCCCGTGCCGGTATTGGCTATTTGCCTCAGGAGGCGAGCGTGTTCCGCAAGATGACTGTAGAGGACAATGTCATGTCTGTACTTGAAATGACCGACCTCAACAAGGAGCAGCGCCAGGAGCGGCTTGAGAGCCTGCTTGCCGAGTTCCGTCTGAACAAGGTTCGCAAGAACAAGGGTGACCAGCTCTCTGGTGGCGAGCGCCGCCGTACAGAGATTGCGCGTTGCCTGGCCATAGACCCGAAGTTCATAATGCTCGACGAGCCTTTCGCTGGTGTTGACCCTATTGCTGTAGAGGATATCCAGCATATTGTATGGCGGCTCAAGTACCGCAACATCGGCATATTGATAACCGACCACAACGTGCAGGAGACCCTCACCATCACTGACCGTGCCTACCTGCTCTTCGAGGGAAAGATACTGTTCCAGGGCAATCCTGAGCAGCTGGCCGAGAATCAGATAGTAAAAGAGAAGTATCTTGGAACGTCGTTCGTGCTGAGGAAAAAGGATTTCCAGCTCATCGACGAGCAAAAGCGCGCAAGGGAGACAGCTGAGAATATGTGAAGGCCAAAGGGTGAAAACGGTTAAAAAATCAAATTTTTCACATATATATTAGGTGGAACCAATAATATTGAGTAATTTTGCAACTCATTTGGAGAAATACAGAAAAATAATAATAAATTAAGAAACAAAAGATGAATATTTTATTTGAGAACCCCGATAAGGTTAATGGCAAGCTGACATTGACAATCGAGGAAGCTGACTACACGCAGGAGGTTGAGAAAACCCTCAAGGATTACCGCAAGAAGGCAAACATTCCCGGTTTCCGTCCGGGACAGGCTCCTATGGGAATGATAAAGCGCCAGTTTGGCCCATCCGTAAAGGTAGACGTTATCAACCGCGTCCTTGGCGAGCAGTTGCAGAAGTACATCACAGACAATAATATCCATATGCTCGGCGAGCCTCTGGCCAACGAGGGACAGGAACCTGTCGATCTTGACAAGGAAGCTCCATATACATTCGTGTTCGACATCGCCGTTGCACCGGAATTCAACGCTCAGCTGGGTGCTGATGATGCCGTAGACTATTACAACATTACTGTTGACGATGCCCTCATCGACCGTCAGGTAGACATGTTCGCATCACGCTCCGGCAGCTACGAGAAGGCTGAGGAGTATCAGGACAACGACATGCTAAAGGGCGACCTTCGTGAGCTTGACGAGAATGGCAATACTAAGGAGGGTGGTCTTGTTGTCGAGTCTGCCGTCCTGATGCCAAACTACATCAAGGTTGACGAGCAGAAGAAACTTTTCGATGGTGCCAAGCTTGGTGACATCATCACCTTCAATCCTCGCAAGGCTTATCCCGAGAGCGATGTAGAGCTGTCTTCTTTCCTGAAGATTGGCAAGGAGGATGTTGCTAACCATACAGGCGACTTCAGCTATCAGATAACCGAAATCAGCCGTTACCAGAAGGCTGCAGTAGACCAGCAGCTCTTCGACAGCGTATTCGGTGAGGGCGCAGTAAGCAGCGAGGAGGAGTTCCGCAACAAGATTGCTGACGGCCTTGCAGCACAGCTTACCGTTGATGCAGACTACAAGTTCCTGCTCGATGTGCGTGCCTACGTTGAGAACAAGGTCGGCGAGCTTACCTTCCCCGACGCCCTTCTGAAGCGTATCATGCTCAAGAACAACGAGGACAAGGGCGAGGAGTTCGTAGAGAAGAACTATGCTGCCAGCATCAAGGAACTTGCCTGGAGCCTTATCAAGAACCAGCTCGTAGAGGCTGCCGGCATCAAGCTTGAGCAGGATGACGTGCTTCAGGCCGCAAAGGAGACCGCACGCATACAGTTCGCACAGTATGGTATGAACAATGTGCCAGATGAGTACGTCGAGAACTACGCCAAGGAAATCCTCAAGAAGCAGGAGAACGTGCAGGGTTGCGTAGACCGTGCTCTCGACATCAAGCTCGTAGCAGCTCTGAAGAGCGTTGTGAAGCTCAACGAGAAGTCTATCTCTCTCGACGACTTCAACGCTATGATGTCAAAGAAGGAGGCTTAATGGCCTGCTTGGGTTGAAACTCTATAACAACCAATAACTAATCCCTTCATCAGAGATGTCTGGTTACGGCCAGACATCTTTTTTTTGTCCTCCCCGCATGCAGACTTGTTTTGTTTTGAGCAGACACTGGCCCAACAGAAATTACCTTGGGGCAACAGTGCCCCGTATGGTGAGTCTACCCTCCCTTTTCTCTTATCCAGAATAGGACTGACGATTTCTGTGCCAGTCTTGCCCATCTCAGACGCAAAGCTTTGCATCTGCCAACGCAAAGCATTGCATCTGCCAACGCAAAGCTTTGCAATCGCCCACGCAAAGCATTGCATCTGCCAACGCAAAGCTTTGCATTGACCCTCCCTCAAATTCGCTTGGAAAAGGTGTCTTCATTTTGAAATCCCTTTCCCATGTTTTCCAGACACTTGGTTCAGCTTGGTGTGCTTTGCTTTCCCTTTCAGCTGGCGACCAGTGCTGCAGATGAATGGCAGAATATATGCGCAACATATATTATCTCTGAAATCTTCAAACATTACATATGTGCTTAGCCATGTCAAGGAATCCGCCAGAAAAACTTTTTTTCAAAAAAAAACTCATAATTCTTATCGTTATCGAGTTTTTTTATTAACTTTGTCATAGAAACAAGATAACGAGAGGTTACAACAAAGCTTTTACTAACAAAATGGTGGTGCCCCTGTATAGGCTCCGCCCTTTATAAATGACGAAACATGAATAGCGATTTTAGAAAATTTGCCACAAAGCACCTTGGTATCAACGGTATGGTGTTAGATGATGTAGTAAGTTGCCAGAACCAGTACCTCAACCCATATATTCTGGAGGAGCGCCAGCTCAACGTTACACAGATGGATGTGTTCTCCCGACTCATGATGGACCGCATCATTTTCCTGGGAACAGAAATCAATGACTACACCGCTAACACCCTTCAGGCTCAGTTGCTCTATCTGGACTCCGTCGACAACGGCAAGGACATATCCATATACATCAACAGCCCTGGCGGTAGTGTCACGGCTGGACTTGGTATCTACGACACCATGCAGTTCATCTCCAGCGATGTAGCCACCATCTGTACAGGCATGGCAGCCTCCATGGGAGCAGTCCTGCTGGTGGCAGGTACTGAGGGAAAACGTTCCGCTCTCACCCACAGCCGCGTCATGATACACCAGCCACTTGGCGGCGTGCAGGGTCAGGCTTCCGACATAGAGATTGAGGCTAAGGAGATACAAAAATTCAAGAAGGAGCTTTACAATATTATCTCCGAGCACTCCCATACTCCGTTTGAGAAAGTATGGCAGGACTCTGACCGCAACTACTGGATGACTGCCGAGGAGGCAAGAGAGTATGGAATGATTGATACAGTATTAAAACGTAAGAAATAATAATGCCAAGAAAAGTTTGTAATTTTTGTGGTAGAGGTGAGCGTGAGGTAGAACTGCTTATCACCGGCATTAACGGTTTCATCTGCGAGACATGCGCCCGGCAGGCTTATGAGATAGCCGTTATGCAGGGTGCCGGCAAAGAAAGCTCGAACAAGCAGAAGGAAAGCACGTTCAAGCTAAAGAAGGTGCCAAAGCCGCGCGAGATAAAAGCCTACCTCGACGAGTACATCATCGGGCAGGATGAGGCCAAGCGCCATCTGGCAGTATCGGTGTACAATCATTACAAGCGTCTGCAGCAGCCCGATAGCGAGGATGGTGTGGAGATAGAGAAGAGCAATATCATAATGGTTGGCTCTACAGGAACAGGCAAGACACTTCTTGCACGCACCATAGCCAAGCTTCTTGACGTTCCCTTCACCATCGTTGACGCCACCGTGTTCACGGAGGCCGGCTATGTTGGCGAGGATGTCGAGAGCATCCTCAGCCGTCTGTTGCAGGTCGCTGACTTCGATGTGCCGGCTGCCGAGAGGGGAATAGTGTTCATCGATGAGATTGACAAGATTGCCCGTAAGAGCGACAATCCCTCCATAACGCGCGACGTCAGCGGAGAGGGTGTGCAGCAGGGACTGCTCAAGCTGCTCGAGGGAACAATGGTCAACGTGCCACCAAAAGGCGGACGTAAGCATCCCGATCAGGACTACATACATGTAGATACCAAGAACATACTTTTTATCTGCGGAGGTGCCTTCGACGGAATAGAGCGCAAGATAGCCCAGAGGCTCAATACACATACCGTTGGCTACAACTCAGTACAGAACGTACGCAATATCGACAAGGAAGACCTTATGCAGTATGTCCTTCCGCAAGACCTCAAGTCGTTCGGGCTTATACCCGAGATTATTGGCCGTCTGCCTGGACTCACCTATCTCAAGCCACTCGACCGCGAGGCACTGAGACGCATCCTTGTGGAGCCCAAGAACTCCATTGTCAAGCAGTATGTCAAGCTCTTCGAGATGGATGGCATAAAGCTTACGTTCACTGACGAGACTCTAGACTTCATCGTTGACAAGGCCGTAGAGTACAAGCTTGGCGCACGTGGCCTCCGCTCTATCGTGGAGTCTGTGATGATGGATGCCATGTTCGAGATTCCGTCGCGCAGGATAAAGAAGTTCGATGTTACCATCGACTATGCCAAGGAGCAGCTTGACAAGGCTCACCTGCATAAGTTGGAAACTGCATAACAAAACAACACTACCTGACCTATGACTAAAAACGATAGCCTGACAAAACAGCTGAAACATTTTTTCGGCTTCGACAACTTCAAGGGTGACCAGGAGGCAATCATACGCAACCTCCTTGCTGGCAACGACACATTTGTACTCATGCCTACGGGCGGAGGCAAGAGCCTATGCTATCAGCTGCCCTCACTAATCATGGATGGCACGGCCATTGTGGTGTCGCCGCTCATCGCCCTTATGAAGAACCAGGTTGACGTAATCAACGGAATGTCAGAGGAGGGTGGTGTGGCCCACTATTTGAACTCCTCGCTCAACAAGGCTGCCATAACACAGGTTATGGATGACATCCGTAGCGGCAAGACCAAACTGCTATACGTAGCACCGGAGTCGCTCAACAAAGAGGAGAACGTGGAGTTCTTCAAGTCTGTCAAGATATCGTTCTATGCCATAGACGAGGCTCATTGCATCTCGGAGTGGGGACATGATTTCCGTCCGGAATACCGCAACATCAGACCCACTATCAACAAGATTGGTGAGGCTCCTGTAATAGCACTCACGGCAACGGCCACCGACAAGGTGCGCACCGATATCAAGAAATGCCTCGGCATCGTAGATGCCAAGGAGTTCAAAAGCTCGTTCAACCGTCCCAACCTCTATTACGAGGTAAGGTCAAAGCGCAACGACGACGATACCAACAAGCAGATTATAATGTTCATCCGCCAGAATCCAGGTAAGAGTGGCATTATATATTGTCTGTCGCGCAAGAAGGTAGAGGAGCTGGCAGAGATTTTGCGTGCAAACGAGATTAAGGCCGCCCCATATCATGCCGGACTCGACTCGGCGACACGCTCGCAGACGCAGGATGACTTCCTGATGGAGCGCATCGATGTCATAGTGGCTACCATTGCTTTCGGTATGGGCATCGACAAGCCCGATGTCCGCTTCGTCATACACTACGACATCCCCAAGAGCCTTGAGGGATATTATCAGGAGACGGGCCGTGCAGGAAGGGACGGTGGCGAGGGACAGTGCATAGTGTTCTACTCGCCCAAGGATCTGCAGAAACTTGAGAAATTCATGGAGGGCAAGCCTATTGCCGAACAGGACATTGGCAAGCAACTGCTGCAGGAGACTGAGGCATATGCTGAAAGCTCCGTGTGCCGTCGCAAGCTGCTGCTCCACTATTTTGGCGAGACCTATACCGAGGACAACTGCAACAACTGCGACAATTGCCTGCATCCCAAGCAGAAGCGTGAGGCCAAGGATGCGCTTGTCGTTATACTGAAGGCTATCAAGGCCCTTAAGGAGAACTTTATGCAGGACTATGTCATAGACTTTGTGAAGGGACGTGGAACAGACGATATCGTCTCTCATCACCACGACGAGCTTGAGGAGTTTGGCGAGGGCGAGGATATAGAGCCACGTATTTGGAATCCCGTCATCCGTCAGGCTATGATTATGGGGTATATCAAGAAAGATGTAGAGAACTACGGCCTCCTCAAGCTAACTGCAGCGGGAAAGAGATTTATTAAGTCACCATCCTCGTTCATGATTGTAGAAGACCGTGACTTTAAGGACGAATTCGAGGCAGACGAACATGAGATGACAGGCTCTGCCCTCGATCCACAGCTGTTCTCACTGCTAAGCAATCTCCGCAAGAAAGTCGCCAAGACCAACAATCTCCCAGGATATGTCATCTTCCAGGACGTGTCGCTTGAACAGATGGCAACTATGTATCCTGTCACCATGTCCGAACTTCAGAATATCCAGGGTGTTGGAGCAGGCAAGGCCAAACGCTACGGGCAACCGTTCATTGAACTTATAAGCCAATACTGCAAGGAGAACAGCATAGAGCGTCCAGAAGAACTGCGGGTCAGGACTGTGGCAAAGAAGAGCATGCTGAAGGTGAAGATTATACAGAGCATCGACAGGCAGATAGCTCTCGACGACCTCGCACAGGCACAGGGACTCGACTTCGAAGAGCTGCTCGACGAGGTTGAGGCAATCGTATATAGCGGAACAAAGATAAATATCGACTACTTCCTGGAGGAGGTCATGGACGATGACCATGTCGATGACATCTACGACTACTTCATGGATAGCGAGACAGACAGCATTGATGCCGCTCTTGATGAGCTTGGCTCCGACTACAGCGAGGACGAAATCAGGCTTGTGCGTATAAAATTCCTGTCTGAGCAGGCCAACTGACAGCTATGCTACATTATGACTTCTCTGGCTATGATGGCTGTTATCGGGACCTTACCCGTCTTGGGCTTCCCATCATAATCGGCCAGTTGGGAACTATCGTGATGTCTTTTGCCGACACGCTTATGATAGGTCACCATTCCACTCCAGAGCTTGCAGCCGCATCTTTCGTCAACAACATGTTTGTCCTCGTCATCATCGTGGCGTTGGGCTATTCCTATTCCATCACTCCCACTGTTGGCAACCTCTTTGGCCGTGGCTTGCATACACGCATAGGCAAGGTGCTCCTCGATGGTGTTGCCTCCAACTTGCTCGTGGCTGCCATCCTTGTTGCAGCCATGCTGTTGCTCTATGCCAACATCGGCAGGCTCGGACAGCCTGAAGAACTGTTGCCGCTCATGCGTCCCTACTTCATTGTACAGCTCGTATCCCTGCCTTTTGTCTGTGTTGCAAACGCCTTCAAGCAGTTCTACGACGGTATCACAGATACCCGCACCCCTATGTGGATACTTCTCTCTGGTAATCTGCTAAACATCCTTGGCAACTGGCTGCTCATATATGGTCATCTTGGACTGCCTGAGATGGGACTTCTTGGAGCAGGCCTGTCCACAGCCTTTTCGCGTCTGTTCGTAGCCGTAGCATTCGTGGGGCTGTTCTGCATGTCCCGTTCCACTTCAGTCTATCGTGCCGGATTGCGCTCCAGTCGTGTGTCTTGGTCGGGCATAGTCGCTCTAAGCGCCCTTGGCATACCGCTTGCCATGCAGATGGGCATGGAGACGGCAGCCTTCTCGCTATCCAGCATTATGGTAGGCTGGCTGGGAGCCGATGCCCTTGCTGCCCATCAGATAATGCTTACCGTGTCGCAGCTTGGCTTCATGGTATACTATGGTTTCGGAGCCGCTGTCGCCATCAAGGTCAGTCTTCAGTCCGGGCTGCGTGACTATGTGGCAGCAGGACGCACGGCCCATGCAGGCTTCCATCTGTCCCTGATGGTGGCGGCATTGGTGTCGGTACCAATCTTTGTGTTCCGTCATAGCCTCGGCTTCCTTTTCACAGACGCAGCCTCTGTAGCCCATCTCGTTGCACTAACGGTCGTGCCCTTTATGCTCTATCAGATTGGCGACTGCCTGCAATGCGCATACGCCAACGCCCTTCGTGGCATAGCCGTTGTGCGTCCGTTAGTGAGTGTGGCCTTCCTTGCCTATTTCGTGATATCCCTTCCGCTTGGCTATCTTCTCGGCATCGTTCTCGGTATGGGTATCGAGGGAGTGTGGCTTGCTTTTCCTGCTGGACTCACCACGGCAGGCCTGCTTTATTTTCTCCTTTTCGTCCGAAATCTGCGCCGTTTAGACAAGGGTTTGAAGGGAATAGAGTGATTTTGTATCCGCTTTGCTGGCTGTAAGCTCATCCTGCCTGTTACACCTTATTATATATACACGCAAGTTAGCTTACGTTGCATAGGGGTAATATTCGCAGTTAAGTAACATATGGCATCCTGCCTGTTAAATTGATTTAAAGATTTGAGAAAAAACATGTTTGCGGTCGATATGTGGGAAATAATTGCTAAATTTGCACGCAACAAATTTTTAGGTAATATATGTCATCATTTGTTGCAGATAAAATTGTAATGGACGGTCTGACGTTTGACGATGTCCTGTTAATCCCTGCTTATTCAGAGGTGTTACCGAAAACGGTAGAGTTGAAAACCAAGTTCTCACGCCACATTGACTTGAATGTGCCCTTCGTGACAGCTGCTATGGACACCGTGACGGAGTCGTCAATGGCCATAGCCATTGCCCGTGAGGGAGGTATCGGCGTGATTCATAAGAACATGACCATTGAGGAACAGGCGCGCAATGTTGCCATTGTCAAGAGGGCCGAGAACGGAATGATTTACGACCCTGTGACAATAAGGCTCGGACGTACTGTGCAGGATGCTTTGGACATGATGCACGACTATCACATTGGTGGTATTCCAGTTGTTGATGACGACAATCACCTCGTAGGTATTGTCACCAACCGCGACCTGCGTTTCGAGCGCAGGCTGGACAAAAAGATTGATGAGGTTATGACATCGGAGAACCTTGTCACAACTCATCAGCAGACAGACTTGGTAGCGGCTGCGCAGATACTGCAGGAGAACAAGATTGAGAAACTTCCTGTGGTTGATGCCTCCAATCGCCTTGTCGGACTCATCACCTACAAGGACATAACAAAGGCCAAGGATAAGCCAATGGCCTGCAAGGACAGCAAGGGCAGACTGCGTGTTGCTGCCGGTGTAGGCGTAACCGTAGACACTCTTGACAGGGCACAGGCGCTTGTTGATGCTGGCGCTGACGCTATCGTTATAGATACTGCTCACGGACATTCGCTTGGCGTTATCCAGAAGTTGCGCGACGTGAAGGCTGCTTTCCCCAATATTGATGTCGTAGTAGGTAATGTCGCAACAGGCGAGGCCGCAAAGATGCTCGTAGACAATGGTGCGGATGCTGTAAAGGTTGGTATCGGCCCTGGCTCTATCTGTACGACACGTGTCGTGGCTGGCGTTGGCGTTCCGCAGCTTAGCGCTGTCTATGACGTGTTCTCTGCCCTGAGGGGTACGGGCGTACCATTGATAGCCGATGGTGGTCTGCGTTATTCAGGCGACATCGTTAAGGCTTTGGCTGCAGGTGGCAGCTGTGTCATGATAGGCTCGCTGGTAGCAGGTACTGAGGAAAGTCCTGGTGAGACGATAATCTTCAACGGACGTAAGTTCAAGAGCTACCGTGGCATGGGATCGCTTGAGGCCATGGAGCAGAAGAACGGATCTAAGGACCGCTATTTCCAGGGAGATACCGTGGATGCAAAGAAGCTGGTTCCGGAAGGAATAGCAGGACGTGTTCCTTATAAGGGAACTGTTCAGGAGGTTATCTACCAGCTTATTGGCGGCCTGCGCTCAGGAATGGGATATTGTGGAGCTCCAACCATAGAGGCCCTGCATAATGCCAAGTTCACACGCATAACCAACGCGGGAGTGCAGGAGAGCCATCCGCATGACATCACTATCACCAGCGAGGCTCCAAACTATTCAAGACACGATTAGGAACTACGTTCCAAACTCCTAATAACATATATTTATATATAGAAAAAATGAAATCAAAACTCCTCATCGGTGCCATGCTGCTGTGTGGCAATATCGTTTTCGCACAAGTTGACGACCCTGTCGTCATGAAAATTAACGGTCAGCCTGTAAGCCGCTCTGAATTTGAGTATTCTTTCAATAAGAACAACTCTGAGGGCGTCATTGACAAGAAGTCTGTAGATGAGTATGTGGACCTTTTCGTAAACTACAAGTTGAAGGTAGAGGCGGCCAAGGAGGCACGCCTCGACACTCTGAAGTCGTTCCTTAATGAGTTTGCCGGATATCGTGACCAGCAGATTCGCCCGGCAATGATTACAGATGCAGACATAGAAGCAGAGGCACGAAGGATATACGAGGAGACACGCTCGCGCATCGATGGCAATGGAGGCATGACAAAGCCTGCACACATTCTCGTAATGGTAAAACAGAAGGCTGACGAGGCGCAGCAGAAAGCTGCCAAGGAGCGTATAGACTCTATATATAATGCCCTGCAGAATGGAGCCGACTTTGCTGAGCTGGCTAAGAAGTGCTCTGACGACAAGGGTACGGCCGCCAATGGCGGAGAACTGCAGTGGATTGCAAAGGGTATGACACTGAAGGAGTTTGAGGATGCTGCATGGGCACTGGAGAAAGGCCAGATGAGCAAGCCTGTACTCTCGCCGGCAGGATGGCATATCATACTGCTTAAGGACAAGGGCAATTTCTTCGACTATGACAGCCAGAGAGCTGATATCGTAAGGTATATCGAGCAGAGAGGCCTGAGAGAGAAGATTATTGACAACAAGCTCGACTCCATAGGCAAGGCTCAGAACACTACCGCCGAGAAGGTGCTTGAGGCTAAACGCCTGGAACTTGAGGCTAATGACTCTGATCTGAGGAACCTCATAAAGGAGTATTACGACGGACTGTTGCTTTACGAGATAAGTAACCGCACGGTATGGGAGAAGGCTGCGGCCGACGAGGCAGGACTGGTAGCATACTTCAAGAAAAACAAGAAGAACTACAAGTGGGACGCTCCCCGTTTCAAGGGCATTGCATACCACGTTAAGGACCAGGCCGACGTGAAGGCTGTCAAGGACGCTGTCAAGGGCTTGCCCTTCGACCAGTGGGCAGACAAACTTCGTAAGACATTCAACAATGACAGCATCCTTCGCATCAGGGTAGAGAAGGGCATCTTCAAGCAGGGCGACAACGCACTTGTTGACCGCGAGGTGTTTGGCGTTGATACCATTGCCAAGGGGCTGAAGGACTATCCTATCGACGCTGTATACGGACAGAAGTTGAAAGCTCCAAAGGAAATGACCGATGTCAAGGCTCAGGTGCTGGCAGACTATCAGGACACTCTTGAGAAGGAGTGGGTAGAAGGCCTGCGACGCAAGTATGCCGTAGAAATTGATGAGGAGGTTTTGAAGACTGTGAACAAGCACTAATGAAAACGTCGTAGGAACAAGACGGTGGGAATGGCTGGCACAGTAGCTATATACAGAAACATTATATGAGAAGGAATACAAATAGATTTGGAGGGTGTGTCCTGTTGGGACTGTTCTGTCTCACGGCAGCTGTTGCCGGGTGGGCAGGCGGAATGTCTCCTCAGCCATTTGCCGCAGCCAATGACAGCACGGCAAAAAAGGAGGCTCCTATACCAGAGGAGTGCATCGTAGACGAGGTTATATGGGTAGTAGGTAACGAACCCATATTGAAATCGGATGTAGAGATGATGAGGCTGCAGGGACAGAGTGAGGGCATGACATGGAATGGTGACCCGGACTGCCTGATACCAGAGCAGCTGGCCGTTCAGAAACTGTTCCTCCATCAGGCCGCCCTTGACAGTATAGAGGTGTCGGAAAGCGAGATTGCTGCAGGAGTCGAGAAGCAGATTGACTACTGGGTGCAGCTGATGGGCTCGCGTGAGAAACTGGAGGAGTACCGCAACCAGACCATCACGGAGATGAGGCAGAGCATGCACGATGAGTACAAGAATACCCTGTTGATACAGAAGATGAGGGAAAAGCTTGTCGAGGACATCAAGGTGACTCCGGCTGATGTGAGAAACTACTTCCGTTCTTTGCCCGAGGACAGCCTGCCGTTTGTGCCAACAGAGGTGGAGGTGGAGATTATTGAGCGTGCTCCACGCATCAAGCCCGAGGAGGTGAACCGGGTAAAAGACCAGTTGCGTAACTTCACCGAGAGGGTTACCAATGGAGAGACTACGTTCGCTACATTGGCCCGACTATACTCCGACGACCCGGGCACAGCGCGCAATGGCGGTGAGTTAGACTATGTTGGTAGAGGAATGCTGGACCCGGCGTTTGCAGCTGTAGCCTTCAACCTTACAGACCCTAAGAAGATTTCGAAAATCGTAGAGAGTGAGTTTGGCTACCATATCATACAGCTTGTCGACAAACGTGGAGACAAGGTGAAGGTTAGGCACATTCTGATAAAGCCAAAGGTGGCACAGGATGAGATAGACCTGTCACTGGCGCAGCTCGACTCCATCGCCGACGATATCCGTAGTGGTAAGTTCTCGTTTGAGGAGGGTGCCACGTTTATCAGCGATGACAAGGATACACGCAACAACCATGGTCTGATGTCCAATCTCACCGAGGATGGTATGACGTCAAGGTTCCAAATGAAGGACCTCCCTACAGAGGTGGCGCGCGTTGTCGATACGCTGAAGGTCGGCGAGATATCAGCTCCTTTCACTCTGACAAAGAACAACGGCAAGACTTCCTGTGCCATAATAAAGCTCAAGAGCCGCATCGACGGGCATAGGGCCACCATCACGGAGGATTTCCAAGTTATGAAGAACGTCGTGCTGAGAAAACAGAGGCAGAAGGTTGTGCATGACTGGGTGACTGAGAAGATAAAGCATACCTACGTTAGAATGAATGAGAGGTATAGGAATTGCCAATACGAATATGAAGGATGGGTTAAATGACAAATAATACCTTGCAACGGAATATCAATGGGCATAGAATCGGCTTCCTGACGGTTCTATGCCTCTTTGGACTTGTACTGTTTGCCGCGTCTCGACCTGCAAGGAAGACGAGACCGAAGGTCGACGAGAGGGTGTATCTGATACATGCCGACGTTCTGAAGTATGACCTGTATGGCCCGGAGCCCGGTGCGCAGATTGTGACAGGAAAGGTGCAGTTCAGCCACAAAGGGTCTAAGCTCTGGTGTGACAGTGCGTATTTCTATGAGGCCTCGAATTCTGTCAAGGCATTTGGACATGTGAGGTTCAAGCAGGGTGATACGCTCTCGCTGACTTGCGACCGTGCCGACTACGACGGACAGGAACTTGTCATGCATGCGCGAATGAACGTGGTGCTCAAGCATAATAAGCAGACTCTCTATACCGACAGCCTCGACTACGACAGACTGTATGAGTTTGCATACTTCTTCGATGGGGGAAGGCTCGTTGACGGTGATGACAAGCTGTCGTCTGACTGGGGTGAGTATAGCACCAAGACACGTGAGGCTGTATTCTATTATGACGTGCGTATGAGGAGTCCGGACAGACTCATTGAGACCGACACCTTGCACTATGACACCAGAACATCGGTGGCGCATATCACGGGAAAGTCGAAAATCACATCAAATCAGGGAATTATATATACTGATGATGGCTTTTTTGACTCCAAGCAGGACAAGGCGAGGCTGTACAACCGCTCTACCGTCATCAACGAGGGAAAAACCATTGTTGGTGACAGCCTGTACTTTGACGACAATACCGGGGTGGCGGAGGGCTTTGGAAATGTCGTGTATATAGATACCCAGAACAAGAACGAACTTCGGTGTGGGCATCTTAACTATAACAAGATTACCGGTTATGGCTATGCTACGATAGATGCTCTCCTGAAGGACTTCTCGCAAGAGGACACCCTGTATCTGCATGGCGACTCCATAAAACTGTATACGTATGATATCAACACCGACAGCGTGTACAGGGTAGTGCATTGTTTCGACAAGGTGCGGGCATATCGTACGGACATGCAGGCTGTTTGCGACTCGTTGGTGTTCAGTTCTAAGGACTCCTGCTTGACGATGTATCGTGACCCGATAGTGTGGAATGCCGGAAGGCAGATGCTCGGAGAGAAAATCATGGTGTTCATGAACGACTCAACGGTACGTGAGGCTCACGTGCTCGGGCAGGCTTTCTCCATTGAGCAGCTACCGGACAGCATACACTACAACCAAGTGTCGTCAACAAATATGTTCTCTTATTTCGTTGATGGAAATCCCCGCAGGAGCGATGCCGTCGGCAATGTCAGGGCAATCTATTATCCTGTAGACGATAAGGACACTACTCTCATAGGACTCAACTATACAGAGACCGATACCATGCGCATGTTTATGAACGGGCAGAGGAAGATGGAGCGTATATGGATGCCAAGGGCTACGGGAACGCTATACCCTATGACACAGATACCACCATCGAAGTTGAAGCTGACTGGCTTTGCCTGGTTTGACTATATACGTCCTACAGGCCCGGACGATGTGTTTGTATGGAAGGGTAAGCCAGCTGGCACAGAACTGAAAAATGTTGAGAGAGTGGCGATGCCGCTTCAGAGGCTTGATGATGACAAGAAGGACGGTACGCCTGCTGATGACGAGAAGAAACAAGAACCTGCTGCTGAGGATAATAATGCAGAACCGCCAGCAAGCGATGAAAACAGCTGATGGTGAGAGGTATTTATAAAGAATAATAGAGAATCCATTCTTATGAGTGATATTATACAACTTTTGCCCGACTCTGTGGCTAACCAGATAGCGGCAGGTGAGGTCATACAACGGCCTGCCTCTGTCATCAAGGAGCTTGTCGAGAATGCCATTGATGCTGGAGCTACCCGCATAGATGTGCTTGTCGTTGATGCTGGACGAACGTCAATACAGGTCATTGACAATGGAAAGGGCATGTCGGAGACTGATGCCCGCCTGTCGTTTGAAAGGCACGCTACGTCAAAGATCAGGCAGGCTGGCGACCTGTTTGAGTTGCGCACAATGGGATTCCGTGGCGAGGCCCTGGCTTCCATTGCAGCCGTTGCCCAGGTCGACTTGAAGACCCGTATGGAAACAGACGATATAGGAACATCGCTGTCTATTTCGGGAAGCAGGTTTTCCGGTCAGGAGCCATGTTCCTGTCCTGTGGGCAGCAATTTCCTTGTGAGCAACCTGTTCTATAATGTTCCTGCAAGACGTAAGTTCCTGAAGTCCAATTCTACGGAACTCAACAACATCGTGACGGCATTTGAGCGCATAGTACTTGTCTATCCCGACATACATTTCACCTTGTACAGTAATGGAGTGGAGATATTGAACCTCCGTGCCTGCGGCATGAAGCAGAGGATAGTCGATGTCTTCGGAAAGAAAATCAATCAGGATTTGCTTCCCGTGAATGTTGAGACAACGGTGTGCAAGATATCAGGTTTTGTAGGCAAGCCCCAGTCTTCACGCAAAAAAATGCCCAACCAGTATTTCTTCGTCAACGGACGCTACATGCGGCATCCATATTTCAACAAGGCTGTTGCTGCTGCATTTGAGAGGCTCGTTCCTCAGGGCGAGCAGGTGCCTTACTTCCTGTTCTTTACCGTCGATCCGCACGATATTGATGTCAACATCCATCCCACCAAGACCGAGATAAAATTTGAGAATGAGCAGGCTATATGGCAGATATTGTCGGCAGCTGTAAAGGAGAGCGTCGGGTACTATAATGACGTGCCAACGATTGATTTCGACACTCAGGGCAAGCCTGATATACCGGTATTCTCATCTGGGTTATCTGCAGAGATGCCAGACGTAGACTACAACCCTCAGTACAATCCTTTTGCCTCTACACCTTCTTCGCCAAAGAGACCTGCCGCAGGGATGACCATTGAGTCGAAGGCAAATAGCCGCGCCTCAATACCTGACCAGTGGGAAATGCTCTATCAGGGACTTGAAAAGGAAGAAACACCCACTCAGGGCAAGCTGTTCGGAGACACGATATCCGACGAGCCGGTAGCAGTCAACTCTCTGGTGGAAGATAAGTCGCCGTCTCATTATCAGTATAAAGGTAAATATATAATGACGGCCGTAAAGTCGGGGCTAATGATAATCGATCAGCATCGGGCACACGTCCGCATCCTTTACGAGCAGTATCTGCAGCAGGTCTCTGCGCGTACTGCAACAGTACAGAAAGTCCTGTTCCCAGAAACTGTCCAGCTTAGTCAGTCGCAACGTGTTGTCTATGAGAAGGTGGCTCCCGAGCTGCAGGCCATAGGCTTTGACTTGTCTGATCTTGGAAATGGGAATTTTGCCATCAACGGCATACCTGCCGGACTCGACGGCATCAACCCCGTCAATCTTATCCTCGACATGGTGGATGCTGCTGCCGAGGGCACATTGTCTGCTAAGGCCGACATCGACGCCTCTCTCGCCTTGGCTATGGCAAGGGCTTCTGCCATTACGCATGGTGAAGTGTTGGGCAATGACGAGATGGAGAATATCGTCAACTCGCTATTCATGTGCAGCAATGCTAATACCACTCCTGATGGCAAGACTGTGCTCTGCATATTGAAACAGTTGGAAATAGAGCGACTTTTTGCGTGAATAAGCAAAATAATGCCCTAAAGAAATGAAAAATAAGGCTCAATAGTATAAAAAAGGATATTTTTTTTAAAATAATGGGGCGAATTATAAAAAAAAATGCTAACTTTGCCCCCAAATAGCTACACGATAGTGTATCTTTGATGGATTTTTTTAAATTTAATTTTATAAGAGTATGAAAAAGTTATTGATTGCATTGGCTTTTGCCGGTGTTTCGCTTGGTGCTTCCGCACAAGACTCAGACCCTGTACTGAAGTACAGCGTAGCTACAAACTCTTTCTGGAGTAACTGGTTCGTTCAGGTCGGTGGTGATTTCAATTCTTGGATTTCTGACCAGGAGCATGGCCGTGGCCTTGATGGTGGTGACCACTATGGTCTCTTTGCTGGCGACCGTACCTCTTGGGGTGGCGCAATTGCTCTCGGTAAGTGGTTTACTCCTGGTATCGGTCTCCGTACCAAGCTGCAGGCTTGGAATGCCAAGCAGGTAGGTCCACAGAACCCAACATCTAAGTTCAACTATTGGACATTGAACGAGCAGGTAATGCTTAACCTCAGCAACTTGCTTTGCGGTTACAATCCAACCCGCGTATGGAATGTAATTCCTTTCTTCGGTGGTGGTATCTCTCGTAACTGCGATGATAATTTTTACGCAATGCAGCTGAGCGTTGGTCTCCAGTCTTCTTGGCGTCTTTGCAAGTATGCCAATATCTATGTTGAGGCTGGCTGGAACCGTCTTGAGGAGGACTTCGACGGCGCTTATGGCAACACTCTGAAGGACAGCCACGTTAACCGTGGATGGGAGGATAAGGACAACAACCTCTATGCAGAAGTTGGTCTGACCTTCAACCTTGGCAAGTCTACATGGGAGAAGACTCCAGATGTTGACGCTATCAAGGCTCTCGCACAGTCTCAGATCGATGCCCTCAACGCACAGCTCAACGATGCTAACGCTGAGAACGCACGCCTGAAGAACATGCTGGCTAACCAGAAGCCTGTTGAGACCCCGAAGGCTGTTAAGGAGTTTATCACTACTCCGGTATCTGTATTCTTCAACATCAACAGAACAAACATCGCTTCTCAGAAGGATCTCGTAAACGTACAGGCTCTTGCTAAGTACGCTAAGGAGAACAACTGCAAGCTCTCTGTTACTGGTTATGCTGATAGCGCTACTGGTACTCCTGCAATCAACCAGAAGCTCTCTGAGGGTCGTGCTGCTACCGTTACAGAGGAACTTGTTAAGATGGGCGTAGGCCGCGACAAGATCACATCTGTTGGTAAGGGTGGTGTTGATGAGCTTTCTCCAATCTCATTCAACCGTCGTGCAACTGTTCAGATTACAGACTAATATCTGCTAATACTGATAAGCATATTTGGGTGCGCAGAGATGCGCACCCTTTTTGTTTGCATATTCTTCTGTCGCCATGTGTAAAATATCTGCTCAGTGGAAAAATATTGGGAAGGGGATTCATAAATGAAGTCACCTGTTCCAGCAGATCTTTTTGCGGGAGCGATTGCAAAGCTTTGCGTTGGCGGATGCAAAGCTTTGCGTGGAGGGTTGCAAAGCTTTGCGTTGGCAGTTGCAAAGCTTTGCGTTGGCACTTGCAAAGCTTTGCGTCTGAGATGGGCAAAACAGGTACTGTAATTTTCAGTCATATTCTGGATAAGAGAAAAGGGAGGACAGACTCTTCATACGGATCACTGTAGCCCTCAGCAAATTTCTACTGAACCGTAAAATTAACTAAGCCAGTCGGGAAGTATGGCTCTCTTGCCTGTAAGGTTATTTATGTTCGTCAATCAATAACCAGTTGTCAACTGCACGATTTTTCCACAAAGGCGTTTTTTTTGCTACAAATGTGAAAAAAGTCTTTGGAAAATTTGGAGGAACAGAATAATATGCGTACCTTTGCACACGCAATACGGAACAAAGGGCGTTTAGCTCAGCTGGTTTAGAGCATCTGCCTTACAAGCAGAGGGTCGGCGGTTCGAATCCGTCAACGCCCACAGGGGTGTTCCCCCGTGATTCTTCGGAGTCCGGGGGATTTTTTTATGCCTCCGTTTTTCTGCAAAATTCAGCATTCCTAAGAATTCTTTTATTCCTTCAGACAATATCCTTATCCGTTATGGCTTTGATAAAACCTATAAGAGGTCTTACTCCGAAATGGGGTAGGGACTGTTATTTCAGCGAGAATGCCACTATAGTTGGCGATGTGACAATGGGTGAAGAGTGCTCAGTTTGGTTCAATGCCGTTGTCCGTGGTGACGTAGCTCCAATTACGATTGGCAACAGGACAAATATTCAGGATGGTGCCTGCGTACATGTTACCAATACCACAGGCCCAACCATCATTGGCAGCGATGTGACCATTGGACATAATGCCACCGTCCATGCCTGTACCATACGCGATGGAGCGCTGGTAGGCATGGGGGCAACGTTGCTCGACAATTGTGAGGTTGGCGAGGGAGCCATTGTGGCGGCAGGAGCACTGGTGTTGCAGAATACAAGAATTGGTTCCCACGAGTTGTGGGGAGGCGTTCCGGCCAGGTATATCAAGCATGCCAAGCCCAATCAGGCAGAGAATTTCGCCCGCCATTACGTGGAGTATTCCAAGTGGTATATGGAAGAGGATCAGTCCTCCCTTAGCCTGTAGATGAGCGTGTGCTCAAGGACCAGCGGGCTGTTTGTGACGAAGAATATCGTACCGTCAACGGGTGCTTTTACTTCCTCTTTCACTCCGCAGTCGAAAGGATCGATAATTCTTGCCAGTATTTCTCCGGCTTTTATCTTCGCCTTTTTGAGAAAATCGACTTCTGGCTTCAATTATCATCTTGGGGCAGGAACTACAAGCTAAAATTTTACAGTCTCTATACCCCTTTATTAATTCAGTGAACACTATTTAAATCACTTACTAAAATATATGAAAATAGATAAGAAATATAGAAATTTGTTAGGTGATATTGCGATCATTCTTAGTTTGGTCTCTTCATGCATCCCTATATGTGATTCAAGGACTATCGCCATTTTCACGAATCGTACGAATGACACCTTATTTATAGGTGCCTCCCACTACGATACGATTGATAGTGTGGATTGTCTATTGCAACCTGCATATTTGCCTATTGATAGTGACCTCTATCCTTCTAAGGTGACGTTGTGGAATGGTATTGATGTCCAAGGTGACATCGTATATCCAGACTCGTTGTTTACCATAGATGGCAATTATCTATTCAACAATACCGATACCTGCTATTTCTTCTTAATCAAATGGAAAGATGCTAAAAATCATTTATGGGATGAAATCCGCATGAAGAAGTTATATCGTCGAAAAATAGTTGTTCGAGATTGTAACGGTAAGTTTGATCAGACGATTCAATAGAAAGACCCTAACCATGTTCCCATACTCGTCGAAGGATACGCTATAGCATAAGGTCATAGATGATTTACAAGATGTGTTAACCCGCTGATAACTGTAGATATATAGACAGAACTTTCCCCTAAGGTATTTCTATGGAGAGTTTTTAAATGCCATCAAAATACAAATTTGGGTCACCCTGACAGCAAATTTCCTTCTCATGGTCATACAAAAGCGCATCAAACGCACATGGAGTTTCTCGGGATTGGCTACAATGATAAGAATAATGCTCATGTATTACGTAAACTGCTACACTTTCCTTGAAGAACCCGAAAAAGACTGGACGAAAATGGTTCAGGAGGCTAAGGAAAGACCTCCTGAACCGAGTCTGTTTGATAAGAGGGGCTTACTTTTTGGGTTCAAAACCGTTGACTCCCAAAATTGCTCGTAAAAGACGGTAATTCAATTATTTCAAAGACCGATTAGTCCACTTTAACGGGACAGTAGTGTTTTTTTCCCAATATTGTTGTTGAATTTGGAAAATTTGTTTAATTTTGCAGGGCAAATAATAACATTGCGAATTATTTAACGAAAAAACATTAAACAAACGTTTCTGAAATGAAAAACAAACATTATTGGCTTTTAGGACTTTCCACTGCTGTTCTTTTGGCAACATCATCATGTGTAGACAATGCCTATGACCTTAGCGACATCGACACAAATGTAAGGCTACAGGTGAAGGATCTTGTGATTCCAATGAACATTGAAGCTGCCAATCTTGACCAAGTGCTTGACCTCGACGATGACAGCGAGGTGAAAAAGATCCGGCTGCAAGACGGCTCTTTCATCTATGCTGTAGAGAAGGGAGGCTCATTCGACTCAAACCCTATCCACATCACTAAGTTTACTGCTATCGGGCCAGACGTTTCTCCTGTCACCAGCACGCTTGACCTCACAGACCTCAGAGAGATTGTGGGATATTTGCCAGAAGACGGAGGCGTTATAGCTTACTACAGCATCTCCAGCAAGCCTACGACAGTAACATCAGAGGCTTCCGGTATCGATGAGTCCATCGTTTCCATTGACAGGCTCGATGTGTCAACACGCATTGTCACCAAGCTTAAGGTGACAGGTTTGAATGCCGACGCTCTCGGTGGTATGAAGATAGAGGGACTGAAGATAAAGTACCCTGCCGGGCTTGTGGCTACTACAGACAAGGGAAAATATGACAGTGCCTCGGGAGTACTGGAATTCAGCGAGCCACTTGTGCCTAACAGTAACGGCGAGTTAACTGTGACAATGAATGTGACAGCCCTTGACGCAAGCTCTCCGAACATCGAATTCAACGGAACACAACACACGTTGAAGTTTGAGGATGAGATTTTTGTTAAGGAAGGACGTGTCAACATCTACGTCGACAAAAATCTGCCAAGTCAGGTGACTTTCAAGGTTACTCCATCCATGGATGACATCAAGGTAACCAAGTTCACGGGCTCAATAGTTTACAATGTGGGTGATATCAAGATCGACCCAATTGACATCAGCAACCTCCCTGACTTCATCAATCAGGAGGGTACATCCATCAGTATTGCTGACCCAAGACTCTACCTCACTCTGAGCAATCCTCTTGAAAAGTACATCCCACAGGGCCAGGTGATGAACCTTGGAGCAGGCATAAGCCTCAAGTCCGAGAGGGAGGGCGACTCAAAAGAGTTTGTACTTGATGGCGGCAGATTTGGCACAGAGGACACTAATACTGGTTATACCTACGTGCTCTCGCCGGAAAAGCCTTCTGACTCTTACGAGGGTTATGACAATCCACAATGGGTGAAGTTCTCCGCTCTCTCAGATGTTCTCGACGTAAATGGCAAGGGTCTGCCATCAAAGATCTATGTCAATGTCTCTGAGCCGCGAATTGACAAGACCGACATAGATGGTATCGAGCTTGGCACCGACCTTCCGCGTGTCGTTGGCAACTACACTTTCTACGCCCCTCTCCAGCTTAATGATGGCTCAGCCATCAAATATGTTGATACTATAGATGGTTGGGGCGATGAGGAACTCGACAAGATGACTGTCAGCAAACTTGACCTGAGTTTCCTGGGCTCTACAGAGGTTCCATTTGAGGTCGAGCTCAAGGTGTTGCCAATCAACAAGACTGGCAAGCCAATAGCTGGCGTGACATCAAACACAGTGAAGATTCCCGCAAAGGCTCAAAACGCTCCCGTCAGCCTAACGGTCGAGGGTGAGATAAAGGAGCTTGATGGCATACAGATTGAAGCGCGCCTCGTCAACAAGGGAAGTGACACTATACTTGCTCCGTCTATGAAGCTAATCATCAATGACCTCAAGGCCAAAGTCAGCGGATACTACGATGACGAATTGTAAGCTACCACCAAGTCAGTCAATTAAAAACAAGGAAACATTATGAAAAACTATAGAATATTTCTTGCGGTGGCAGCACTCGGCATGGCATCTGCCGCAACAGCCCAGAACCTCAAGTCAGGTTATTTCACTGATGGATATCAATACCGTCACGACCTTAACCCTGCATTTGCCAACGAGCAAAACTACGTGGCAGTGCCGGCATTGGGTAACCTCAACGTTGGACTCAATTCCAACATCGGTGTTGACAACATCCTTTTCAACGTGGATGGCCGTACGGCTCTGTTCCTCAATCCCAATGTGAGTGCGGATGAGTTTCTGAGCGGCATCAATGACAAGAACAAGATAAGCGAGGACCTCAAGGTTCAGATATTAGGAGCTGGTTTTAAGGGTTTCGGAGGCTATAACACCATTGAGATCAATGCGCGCCAGTCACTTGGAATCCAGTTGCCTGGTTCCATACTGCGCCTTGCCAAGGAGGGTGTGCAAAATCAGACATACGACATCAGTGACCTCAATGCCTCTGCTGTTGGCTATGCGGAAATAGCCTTGGGCCACAGCCGTCAGATAACTGATAAGCTGCGTGTGGGTGCCAAGCTGAAGGTCTTGCTTGGTATAGCCAACATTGACGCCGAGGTGACAAAGGGACAGATTACTCTTGGTGAGAACTCATGGACTGGTGTCACTAACGCCAATCTCCAGGCAAGCATCAAGGACCTAACGTTTGAGATGGAAAAGAAAATGCGTGGTCCAGAGGGTGAGGAGACAGAGCACGAATATGTTAGTGGTATAGACGACAGCTCATGGGGTGTCAATGGTTTTGGTTTCGCCGTAGACCTCGGTGCTGAGTACGAATATGATAACAACTGGAAATTCTCAGCTGCGCTCCTCGATCTTGGATTCATCGGGTGGAAGACCAATTTCATGGCGTCTACAAATGGTGACCGCACCATTGATACAGACACTTACATCTTCAACATTGATGACGATGAGGCTCACTCTTTTGAAAATGAGATGGACCGTTTCACGGAAGGACTCGCAGCCCTCTACGAGCTCCAGGATAATGGAGACCAGGGCGGCCGCACAAAGGCTCTCGCCGCTACAATGAATCTCGGCGTAGAGTACACACCGGACTTCTACAATAAGATGTCGTTCGGCTTGCTGAACAGTACTCGCTTCGCCGGAAAGTATTCTTGGACAGACTTCCGCCTGTCGGCCAATGTGGCTCCATGCAAGATTTTCTCTGCATCAGCCAACTTCTCTGTCAACACCTATGGTACGAGCATGGGATGGCTGCTCAACTTCCATCCTAATGGATGCAGCCTCTTCCTCGGCATGGACCATACGCTTGGCAAACTGGCTAAACAGGGCTTGCCGCTCTCTGGCAAGGCTAACATCAGCATGGGTATAAACATCCCGTTCAAATGATAATAAAAAAAGGATGATTAGGACATAACCTGATCATCCTTTTTTCTTTAAACTGATTTTCATGTATCTCAAGTAGTTGCTTCTTTTTCCACTGAGCCGTCATAAGCGGTATGAGGATATTTACTATTGTCCTGTATTCTGGTAAACCTTCAAACTGACATTTTTATTGTCCCCTGTATTGCGTATTTATGTTATGGGAAACGTATTTATTGTTAGTATGAAGCATTTGTTACTGAGACTACGATTTAGCAAATATACACTTTTTGAACGATGAGAATTCCGTTTTCTTTCATCCTTATGTGGATGTTCATGCCACTTTTCTCTGTGGCGCAAGAGGTAACGTCGCCCGACGGACGCTATGTTGTCAAAGTCGAGGGTATGACCTATTCCGTGACCTACAACAGTAAAGTTATTATTCAGAAGAGCCGTTTGGGAGTCGACATCGACAACCGCCTGTTCGAGTCTGCGCTGGGCGTGCCGCGTGGAGAACACAAGGACTGGAGTGGGGCGTTAAAGCTGAGTGGGGTCGACAGCATGAGGGTAGACACCATTTGGACACCCCTCTATGGCGAGAACAGCCAGATACGTGACCGCTACCACCAGATTGTGCTGCACTACGAGAATGGCCATGGCGGGCAGGGCAGCGTCAGCAGCGGCTACGACAAGCGCAAGTACTACGCCATGGATATAGTAGTACGTGCCTACAATGAGGGCATAGCCTTCCGCTATCATTTCCCAGAGACTGCCAACAGCCTCTTCCTGCATGTCACGGGCGAACAGACAAGTTTCACCATGCCCGAGGGAACAGTGGCATGGTACGAGGAGTGGGCGCAGGGACACTACGAGAAACGCCCGCTCAAGGGAGATTGGTTCGAGAGTGAGCGTCCGCTGCTCCTCCAGCAGCCCGATGGCACATACGTTGCCCTGCTTGAGGCTGCCATGAGGGACTATACGCGAGGGAAATTCCGGCTGAAGAAGGACAACGAGCTGCAGGTCTCTATGTACAGTTGTGCCGACATCATCTCTCCCTACGACACACCCTGGCGTGTTGTCATGGCAGGCGAGAAGGCCGTCGACCTCATCAACAACAAGGACATAGTGCTCTGCCTCAATAAGGAACGTGCCCAGGGCGACTGGTCGTGGGTGCGCCCGGCCAAGGGGTTCCGTTGTTGCCGGCTTGACAAGGCTTCCATTATGAAGAGCGTAGACTTCTGTGCAGATTTCGGCATTCCATACGTAGAGCTGGATGCCGGATGGTATGGCCCTGAGGGAAAAGTTGGCAGCGACGCGCGCAGAGTGAGCGCACAGCGCGACTTCACCATGCCCGAGATATGCCAGTATGCCCGGAGCAAGGGCATCGGAGTGTGGGTATACGTCAACCAGCGTGCGCTCTACCATCAACTCGACGACCTCCTGCCTTTGTATCAGCAGTGGGGCATCAAGGGCATCAAGTTCGGTTTCGTGCAGATAGGCAACCAGCAATGGTCAACATGGCTTCATGATGCTGTTGAGAAATGCGCCCGCTATCACATCATGGTGGACATCCATGACGAATACCGTCCCACGGGACTCTCACGTACTTATCCGCACCTGCTCACACAGGAGGGCATAGCAGGCAACGAGGAAATGCCTGATGCGACACATAATGTCACCCTGCCATTCACCCGCTACCTGTGTGGAGCAGCCGACTACACGCTGTGTTACTTCAACTCCAGGGTGAAGAACACACCTGGGCACCAGCTGGCTATGATGGCGGTATACTACTCGCCCTTGCAGTTCATCTTCTGGTATGACAATCCCTATCCCACGGGATGGGAGTCGGCGGAGCTGAAATTCTGGAAAGACTGTCCGACGGTGTTCGACCAGAGCATTGCCCTTGATGGCCAGCCCGGTGAGTACATCGTTCAGGCCAGGCGCTCGGGCAGCGACTGGTTCGTGGGTGCGATGACCAATACCAAGGAACGTATCGTCAGCATCCCCACCAACTTCCTTCCCAAGGGTAAGTACATTGTGGAAATATATAATGACGCCCCCGCAGCCGAAGGAAAGAAACGGGTGGTATGTGACAGTAAGACCGTAAGGAGCGGCAAACCGATAGTGCTGACGCTCCAGCCCTCTGGTGGAGCGGCCCTACATTTCAAACCCGTCAAATAGACAGGTTGGTCCAGATCTATAAAACGCCGTTTTGCACTCGCAAAACGGCGTTTTATATGAGAGGTATCAGAACATACCAAGTGTCATGATAAACATATTGCTACTTTGAAATCCTTAGCACGGGCATGATATCGTTGCATTTCTGTGCCGGCAGAGTAATGGTGAGGGCATCAGTCGTACGGTCGAAGTTCACCTTGCCGTAGCCAAGAAGCTCTACCTTCTTGATTTTCCCGTCGTAGAGCTGGCTACCTTCGGCAAGGGCCTTTACGCTGATGGTGCCGTTGTCTGGCCAAGCGAGTGCTGTGACATACAGGTGCTTGTCGGTCTGTGTGAACCTTATTTCCTTGGCTCCAGCCTTGGAGTATTGTCCGTCGTTGAAACCCTGGGCGTTGATTTTGATGTCGCTGTCGGCAATCGGTCCCTCACCGAATATCTTCCACGGGCGTGTGCCGACGATGCTTTCCTTGTTCACCTTCATCCACTTGCCAAACTCCTTTAGTATCGCAATCTCCTTCTCGTCGGGTGTGCCGTCAGCCCTCAGCGGTATGGAGAGCAGCATGTTGCCGTTTTTTGATACTATGTCTACGAGCAGCTTCGCCACCGTGGCCGCGCTCTTGTATCTGTTGCTGTTGTATATGCCGTTGTTGTAGTGCCAGTCACCGATGCAGTTGCAGCATTGCCATGGTCTGTCCATGATTTTGTTTGGTGCTCCACGCTCCACGTCCCAGACGAGAGCCTCCTTCATTTCCTCAGTCAGTATTTTTCCAAACACCACTGCGTTGTTGTTGCCCTTGTGCGTGCTGATGCTGCGGTTGTACATGTGTGCCGCTATTTTCAGTCCGGCGTCGCTGAGAGGGTAGAATGGCAGAACCGTTACGTCGAAGTATATAAGGTCGGGGTTGTACCTGTTGATGGCGTCGAGTGTACGGTTGTAGAAGTTTGACACATACTCCCTTGTGGGTGTGCATGCTCCGTTCCCCCATCCCCACTGGCCGTGTATGCTGTTGTTGTCCCATGTGCCGTCGCTAAGGTCGTGGTTCTGTGCGTACAGTTTTTGAGGGTCAAGCCCCTTCCACCATTTCTCCGTGCCGTCGGCATTGGGCTTGTATCCGTCTTCCTTGGTCAGCCATCCGTCGTATTTCACACCGCGTTTCTCGCCCTTGAGGTCGAAGCGCCTGCTTGGCTCGTACCATGTCCATGCGTGGTCGGCATGGAAGGAAATTCCGAATGGCAACCCTGCCTTGCGTGCCGCTTTTGCCCATCCGTCGAGTATGTCCTTGTGTGGTCCTATGGCCATGGAGTTCCATTCGTGGTACTTGCTGTCCCAGAGGTCGAAGTTGTCATGATGGTTGCCCAGTGCGAAGAAATATTGTGCTCCGCATTCCTCGGCATAGAAGCGTACCAGCTCCTCGGGGTTCCAGTTCTCAGCCTTGAATAGCGGCAGTATGTCCTTGAACCCCACTTCCGAAGGATGTCCGTAGTGCTGGCGGTGGTAGTTGGACTTGTTGGTGCCTTCCATGTACATCTCCCTGGCCATCCAGTCGCCAGACCCTTCCACGCATTGCGGTCCCCAGTGTGCCCAGATGCCGAACTTCGCATCACGGAACCATTGTGGTGTTTCATACTTCCGAAGCGACTCCCACGTAGGTTCGAAGTCTCCCTTCTGCATTGGTTCGCAGTCTTCTGATACCGGAACCTTGAACTCTTGCGCGCATACCGCTGATACCGTAGCGGCTGCAATTAACAATGTTTTAATTCTCATAGGTTATATAGTTGCTAAAATAGACCTGCCCGGCCCGCCTCAAACCAGCTTGATGATATCGCTCCATCTCGTTGTGGGGTTAGGGCTCCTGAAGTCATGCTTTATTGCATTGGCGAAGACATCAGCTTTGCCAATGCCGTCTTGTTTGGTGTATTGCTGGGCACCGAGCACTATGGTCTCGCTGCCGTAAATCCTGTTGATGCGGTCAAGAGCCTCGTCGAGTGCTTTCAGCTTCTGGTATTTGTCGGGACCTATGTCGAAGAGGTTCTGCTGGACAGGACTGTCTGGGGCAATCCCCATCACGATGACCCCGGCTTTCTTGTATTGGAACCCTTGTCTGAAGATGGCGCAGAGTGCCTCGTTGGCTGCGTGTACAATGGTTTGCGTGGAGCTCGATGGTGTTAGAAGCCTCACCTCGCGGAAATTCCAGTATTGTGCCAGGTCCTCGCGGAAGGCATTGGTGTTGATGAATACTCCAACAGTAGACGCAACGGTGCGCTGCGCACGCAGTTTCTCCGCGCAGCGTGAGGCGTAGTTGGCAACATGCGTGCTTAGAACGCTTATGTCGGAGACCATACCGTTGAAGCTCCTGCTTGTGCAGATGCTCTTCTTCTTGGCATATTCCTCGTCGGGCACTCTGTCCTTGCCGTTCAGCTCCTCCCACGTACGGTAGATGACGATGTTGTTGAATGTCGCCTTCACCCATTCGCCTGGCGCTGCGGCAAAATCGTATGCCGATGCTATGCCGAGTGCATTCAGTCTTGCGGCATATTTCCTGCCTATGCCCCACACCTCGTCCACAGGGTATAGCTGTAGGGCCTTTGTGCGGCGCGCGTCATTGTCTATGATGCAGCAGTGGTTATATCCCGCCACTTTCTTGGCGAAGTGGCTTGCCACCTTGGCGAGGGTTTTGTTCGGTGCTATGCCTATGCTTACGGGCATGCCCACCCACTTCCTGATTTTCTTGTGCAGGCTCTCTCCCCATGCCTTCAGCCCTGCGGTCTCCATGCCGTGAAGCCTTACGAAGCACTCGTCGATGCTGTATCGGAAATAGGCTGGTGCCTCCTCGCGTATGATGTCCACCACGCGGCCAGTCATCTCGCCATACAGCTCGTAGTTGGAGGAGAAGACTGCAATCTTCTGGTTGGGAAACAGCTGTGCAAGCTGGTAATATGGTGTTCCGGCCTTTATCCCCATAGCCTTGGCCTCGTTTGAGCGTGCCACCACGCAGCCGTCGTTGTTTGACAGTACGACAACTGGCTTTCCCTCCAGGTCTGGACGGAAAACGCGCTCGCAGCTAACGTAGCAGTTGTCGCAGTCGATGATGGCGTACATAATGGTTGTATAGAATGTTGTAAGTGGTGGAAATCAATGGCCTTCAGGGTGTCCCTATATTTTCTCGAACGTGCGGATAAGATGTATCACTACTCCCCACACCTCGAAGTTGTCTCCAGCCTCCACGCGGAATGTCGGGTAGTTGGCGTTGGCAGGCCTGAGCTCTATGTAACCGTCCTTCTTGTGTGTAAGGTCGAGGTATTTCATTGTGAACTCGCCGTTCCAGAATGCTACGACAATAGAGCCGTCGTGAGCCTCCACCGCCCTGTCGATAATTACCCTGTCGCCGTCGAATATGCCGGCATCTTTCATCGAGTCTCCGTCCACGTCGCCGTAGAACGAAGCTTCGGGATGTCTGATATAGTCCCTGTTGAAGTCGAGCCTGTCGTGCTTGTAGTCATCGGCTGGCGACGGGAAGCCTGCCACCACGGCGGCATGTTCCAGTTCCAGCTTTGTCTCGAACGTTCCCGATAGTATCTTGATGTTGCCCATGTTCTCGTTTGTCTTTATGCTTGCCCGTATTCCCTGTCTTGGCGTTTCGCAAGCCATTCACATGGCAAAGGTACAACGTTTTCCTGAATTTGTTGCACGACATGTTGTATAAATCATGGTCACAGTCTGAAAAAACTGCAATAAAAAGAAATACCTTCATAGGCCCGCGTATGTATAATGAAAATGGTAGGATCTGTCAGCCGATAACTACTGAAGCTGTAATGATGGCTGGGTAGTTGCATTTTGTTTGTGCAATTGTTAAAGAAAACAAATTTTCCAGATGTTTTCTTTGTGGATTGAAAAAATAATTCTACCTTTGCACCCGCAAATCAAACGACGGGCGTTTAGCTCAGCTGGTTTAGAGCATCTGCCTTACAAGCAGAGGGTCGGCGGTTCGAATCCGTCAACGCCCACATTCAAATCCCTGCATTCATACCGGATGCAGGGATTATATTTTCACACCTTACTGGTTAAGACTGGTGCTGGCGTGACCATATATATAAATATTTAGGTGTCTTGTACACGTGAGAGCCGTCGTGATGACGTGCGTGATATGCTTTTTAGATATTTTATATGTTTACGAATGTCATGTTTCGCACAAAATGTTTAACTTTGCAGCCACAATAATACGTATTATAATATGAATCTTGATTTGCTGACAGCCATCTCGCCGATAGATGGGCGTTACAGGAGTAAGACAGAGCCTTTGGCAGGCTATTTTTCTGAATTTGCACTTATCCGCTATCGTATCAGGGTAGAAATAGAGTATTTTATCACTTTATGCGAGTTGCCATTGCCGCAGCTTGCATCTTTCGACAAAGGTCTTTTCGAGAGCCTTCGTGACATTTACCGTAGCTTTGACGAGACGTCAGCCCAAAGGGTAAAGGACATAGAGAAGGTGACCAACCATGATGTTAAGGCCGTGGAATACTTCATCAAGGAGGAGTTTGACAAGATTGGCGGCCTTGACGCATACAAGGAGTTCATACACTTTGGCCTTACGTCACAGGACATCAACAACACCAGCGTCCCCTTGTCTGTAAAGGAGGCTTTGGAGGAAGTGTATGTGCCGGCGGTAGAAGAGCTTATAGCGCAGCTTCGTGAGTATGCTGAGCAGTGGGCTGACGTGCCTATGCTGGCAAAGACACACGGACAGCCTGCATCGCCCACTCGGCTTGGCAAGGAGGTGATGGTGTTTGTGTATCGCTTGTCCGAGCAGCTGGATGCCCTGAAGGCATGCAAGATGACAGCCAAGTTTGGAGGTGCTACGGGCAACTACAACGCACACCATGTCGCTTATCCCGAATACGACTGGAAGGCTTTCGGCAACAGGTTCGTAAGCGAGAAGCTCGGACTGCAAAGGGAGCAGTATACCACACAAATCAGCAACTACGACCATCTGGGTGGTGTGTTTGATGCCATCAGACGCATCAACACCATCATCATCGACCTTGACCGCGACTTCTGGATGTATATCTCCATGGAGTATTTCAAGCAGAAGATTAAGGCCGGGGAGGTAGGCTCGAGCGCCATGCCCCACAAGGTGAACCCCATCGACTTCGAGAACAGCGAGGGCAACCTCGGCATAGCAAACGCCATACTGCAGTTCCTCGCACAGAAGCTGCCCGTAAGCCGCTTGCAGAGAGACCTTACCGACTCCACGGTGCTCAGGAATGTTGGCGTGCCACTCGGACACGGGCTCATAGCTATACAGAGCACCCTGAAGGGACTTCGCAAGCTCATCCTCAACGAGGAGAAGCTGCAGGAAGACCTCGACAATACATGGGCAGTTGTAGCCGAGGCCATACAGACAATCCTCAGAAGGGAAGCCTACCCGCACCCATACGAGGCCCTGAAGGCTCTTACGCGTACCAATGCCAAGATGACAGAACAGACCATCCATGAGTTTGTGAGAACTCTCAATGTCAGCGATAGCGTCAAAGCAGAAATAATGGCCATCACACCAAGCAACTATACAGGAATATAATTATGGTGTGAGGTTTTGACTATAACACTACAAATATTTTTTTACTAACCCCTGGCCGTGAGGCTAATAAATTAAAAGATTTATGGATTCAGAAATGGAGAACAAATCGTTGGACACCTCTGCACAGCAGGGTGACAACAGCCGTGAAGGCTACAGACCCGCAAATTATCAGAGAGATTACCGTGCAGGAGGAAGACCACAGCGTCCACGCATTCACACGCAACGTGCTTACACAACAGACAAGAGCCGCACACAGGATGAAGGCGGCTTCAGACCAGAGGGCTTCGGAGCTGCTCTGCAAGGTGCTGGAGGACAGCAACAGCAGCGCCCATATCAGCCACGTCCCTACCAGCAGCGTCAGGGTGGTTATGGGCAGCAGCATGGCTATCAGCGCAACGAAGGCTATCAGCCACGTCCGAGAACAAACGGCTATCAGCCCAGGTATAACAATAACGGAGAACAGGATGGAGGTTATCAGTCGCGTCAGGGCGGCTTCCAGCCACGTCAGGGCGGCTATGGACAGCCACGTCAGGGTGGATACGGACAGCCACGTCAGGGTGGATACGGACAACCACGTCAGGGTGGCTACGGACAGCCACGTCAGGGCGGCTATGGACAGCCACGTCAGGGCGGCTATGGACAGCCACGTCAGGGCGGCTATGGACAGCAGCGTCAGGGTGGCTACCAGCAGCGTGGCGGCTACCAGCAGCGCACACCGGGCTACGATCCTAACGCCAAGTACAGCATGAAGAAGCGTATCGAGTACAAGGAGACACACATAGACCCGAACGAGCCGATTCGTCTTAATAAGTTCCTGGCCAATGCAGGAGTATGCTCGCGCCGTGAGGCTGACGAGTTCATACAGGCAGGAGTGGTCCTCGTTAACGGCCAGGTAGTAACAGAACTTGGTACAAAAGTGCTGCGTAGTGACGAGGTGAAGTTCCACGACCAGCCAGTATCACTGGAGAAGAAGGTGTACGTACTGCTCAACAAGCCAAAGGACTATGTGACAACTGTCGATGATCCACAGCAGCGCAAGACAGTCATGGACCTCGTAAAGGATGCCTGCCCAGAGAGAATATATCCTGTAGGCCGTCTTGACCGCAACACCACCGGTGTGCTCCTGCTCACCAACGACGGTGAAATGGCAAGCAAGCTCACACACCCTAAATTTCTGAAGAAAAAGGT
The DNA here is from genome assembly GCF_002251365.1 of Prevotella sp. P3-122. GTDB lineage: Bacteria > Bacteroidota > Bacteroidia > Bacteroidales > Bacteroidaceae > Prevotella. The sequence goes on along the minus strand of NZ_NPJH01000030.1, from coordinate 136,659 downwards.
TTATCACGTATATCTCGACAAGAATGTCACCCTGCACGACATGCAGCAGATTTCCGAGGGCATTGAGCTTGAGGATGGCGAGGTACGCGCAGATTCCGTAGAGTATGCTGACGAGAGAGACAAGAGCCAGGTGGGCATTGAGATACACAGCGGAAAGAACCGTATCGTCCGCCGTATATTCGAGAGCCTCGGCTACCGCGTTGTCAAGCTCGACCGCGTACAGTTTGCTGGACTTACCAAGAAGAACCTGCGACGCGGTGACTGGCGCTTCCTCACAGAGCAGGAAGTAGACATGCTACGCATGGGCGCATTCGAATAATCGATAACATCACATTCCCCTTCTCCCACACCGATGGTGGGAAGGGGAATTATAATAAATAATTATCTACAGTATGAAAAGAACTAAGGTTGTCGATGTCCTGCAACTCAGGGACTTCGGCGCAATCGTGAATGTCAAGGGATGGGTGAGAACCCATCGCAGTAGCAAAGCGGTAGATTTTATCGCCCTCAACGATGGTTCTACTATTAATAATGTACAGATAGTAGTCGACCCATCGAAGGTCGATGACAATTTGCTCAAGCAGATTACTACGGGCTCCTGCATCAGCGTCGTAGGAGCGTTGGTGGAAAGCCAGGGACAAGGACAGACCGTGGAGATACAGGCTGACGAGATTGAAATCTACGGCCTGTGTGGAAACGACTATCCTATGCAGAAGAAGGGACAGTCGTTCGAGTACATGCGACAGTTCGCACATCTGCGCCTGCGCACTAACACCTTCGGAGCCGTCATGCGCATTCGCCACAACATGGCGATGGCTATCCACACCTATTTCCATGAGCATGGATATTTCTACTTCCACACACCCCTCATCACGGCAAGCGACTGTGAGGGAGCAGGACAGATGTTCCAGGTTACTACCAAGAACCTCTACGACCTGAAGAAGAATGAGGACGGAAAGATTGACTATTCTGACGACTTCTTCGGAAAGCAGACCTCCCTTACCGTATCAGGACAGCTCGAGGGCGAATTAGGTGCAACGGCACTGGGAGCAATCTATACTTTCGGACCAACCTTCCGCGCAGAGAACTCAAATACCCCAAGGCATCTCGCCGAGTTCTGGATGATTGAGCCAGAGGTGGCGTTCATGAACCTCGAAGAGCTGATGGACCTTGAGGAAGACTTTATCAAGTACTGCGTGAAATGGGCTCTCGACAATTGCAAGGACGACTTGGCGTTCCTTAACAAGATGATAGACAAGGGGCTAATAGAGCGCCTGGAGGGAATCCTAAAGTCGGAATTCGTGCGCCTGCCATATACAGAGGGCATAAGGATACTTCAGGAAGCCATACAGAAAGGCAAGAAATTCGAGTTCCCATGCCAGTGGGGCGATGACCTTGCTTCTGAGCATGAGCGCTATCTTGTGGAGGAGTACTTCAAGAAGCCTGTCATCATGACCAACTATCCTAAGGCCATCAAGGCATTCTACATGAAGATAGACGAGGAGGAGTCTGGCTACAACGGCAAGAGCGGACAGACAGTGCAAGGCACGGACGTGCTGTTCCCGCAGATAGGAGAGATTATCGGAGGCTCTGTGCGTGAGGAGAACTACGACAAGCTCATGGGCGAGATACAGGCTCGCAACATCCCTATGAAGGACATGTCATGGTATCTGGACACCCGCAAATACGGCTCGTGTCCTCATGCCGGTTTCGGTCTTGGATTTGAGCGTCTCATACTCTTCGTAACGGGAATGCAGAACATCCGCGACGTCATTCCGTTCCCACGCACCCCAAACAATGCAGAATTCTAAAAGGGAAAAGAATTAGGCCAGCTCACCTTCGTAGGTGTCTGGCCTTTTTCTTGTGTGTTTTTGTACTTTTTTATATCCTGAAAAGCTATGTTACCTAAGGAACTAAAAGGTCCGTGGTAACACGGCTTTGCTTTTCAGGAAGAAACAATAGTTGGCACGCATTAAAGAGACTAATATTTATATGCTATTTTTCTGATCTCTGCCCAAGAAATGTAAATTCGGTGCAAATATAGAGATATTTTTTAAGGCGAGCAAATAATTTCCGCTTTTTTTTGTTTCTTTTAACCGATTTTCTTCAAATACCGCAGTTTTTCATCCAAATACCGTCAAAAAGTCTTTATCCGTCAAAATAAAATCTCCACAACATAGAGAGTCGATAAACGTTATATTAGACAGCATGAAATGCATAGCGTCTCTATCTCCCAAGAAGTATCGGTTTACTATAATATAAATATGTATATCAATATGGGACAGTTCAAAATTATTGTATCTCCAGAAGTTGAACAAGCTTTTAAGGGCACTATTGTTATTAGGATTGAACAGGATGAGGTGCGGTTCCTATCATCGGACAATCAGGCACAATACCGCTCCGGTACAGACATCCTTAGATTTATGGACCAAATGGCTGACAGGAAAGAGCAATTGGGCAGCATGCGCACGGCTGACACCTACCGTTCTGCAAGCCGACGCCTTGCAAGCTTCCTCGGTGGGAAACAGCTGATGGTTGATGAGGTTACCAGCTCATTGGCAGAGGAGTATGAGGGGTATCTCAAAAGAGAGGGCATGACCTTGAATTCCGTATCGTTTTATCTTCGCATACTTCGTGCCGCATACAACGAGGCTGTAAGGGAAGGACTTGCCGTCGACACGAAACCCTTTGCCAAGGTTTATACAGGAGTGGCAAGAACTTCTAAGCGCGCTCTAAGTATTGATTCCATCAGGAAAATTTTCTCTGCAAAAGTCAAGAATGACAGGCAACGGTTTGCACGTGATTTGTTCATGTTCAGCTTTCTTACCCGCGGAATGTCTTTTGTGGACATGGCACATCTTACAAAAGAGAATCTTAAGGGCAACATTCTTACTTATCGCAGAAGAAAGACCGGGCAGACAATAAGTGTTCTGTGGCTGTCGTGCATGCAGGATATCGTAGACCGTTATCCCTCACTTGACGGTCGTCATCTTCTTGGAATTCTTGATGAAAATAGTGAACCACTGGAGACGCAATACCGCAAATGCCAGATGTCCGTTAACTACATGTTGAAGAACCTGTGCCGTGAGATAGGAGCAGGCAACAATGTCACAATGTATTCTGCCCGTCATTCATGGGCAAGCATAGCCAAGGAACTTGACATTCCCGTTGCTGTCATAAGCGACGGCATGGGACACGATTCCGTTGTGACCACTCAGATATACCTGAATACAATAAGTAGCAGGATTGACATCGCCAACGACAAAGTTATAAGTAGTATCGGGATTGATACCTCTGTTTGTAAAGGGTATTGACAGCAGCTTTTTCTTGGTTCATCAGAAATATGGAGTGACGCATAATAATATATTATTCCTGAAGTATATTATTAAATGAAGTGGGTGAAACCGTTTGCCATAGGATATGAATACGTTTGCATCCCTGATAAGGTTAATAACCTTACGGCTGAAAGGTTAATAACCTTACGGCCTTAAGGTTATTAACCTTATCGGCAATGATATATATATGCATAGACCACGCAACAATATATTGTCACTCGAGATATAGCATGAACCGCCAATATGAATACGCCACAGACAAGATTTATAACCTTATCGGCAATGAAGGTGACATATACAGAGCACACTGCTATAAATGGTAATCACTCGAAATGTCGGATGACCCATATATTAAGCTTTCGTAAGCTGCGTAATGAGCCTAATATTTAACCTGATGTCCGAGTGTTAATGACGAATACCAGCAGCGTGCATGTTACAGGATATGCTTATCCGAATATAGTAGCTACTATCCTGCGAGGACCTCCGTAGTTGCGGAACTCACAAAGATAAATGCCCTGCCAAGTGCCAAGATTAAGCCGGCTATCAGTAATGGGGATAGTGATGCTGACTCCGAACAGTGAGCTCTTTGCATGCGCAGGCATGTCATCGGCTCCTTCAAGCACATGGTCGTAGAAAGGTTCGTTCTCACGTACTATGTGGTTCATTATCTTCTCCATGTCCGCACGCACGTCAGGGTCGGCGTTTTCGTTTATGCTCAGAGCACACGATGTATGTTTAACGAAGAGATTCAGAATACCAGTCTTGGGCAATGGCCGAGGCAAGTTGGTCATTATCTCCTGAGTTACGAGATGGCAACCCCTACATTTGGCTGATAGAGTAAATTCTGTTTGCTGTATCATAAGCTCTCGTCCTCCGGACGTTCTATGTGGTTCTTGCCTGCAGTAATGCCGCGCTTTTTCCTTAGCCATGCAGCCTTGCGCTCCTCATAGTCACGGCGTTGTCTCTCAAGGAAGTTGTCAGCCATGTTCAATATAGATTTTTTACTTAAAGCGACTATATATTACTTCGAGCTTTATGGGCTCGTTGGGGTTATCGGGGCCTCCGATAAGCTTGGTGCTTGTAAGTGACATGTCGTGAACAACCTTGGTGAGCGTACCGGAACTATTATATGAAACAGTTACCGGAATAAGGACAACCTTGTTCCAATCGGGGGAGCGCCTGTCGGAACTGTTCATGGCTGAAACCATGTTAGCTATGTTGTTGTATACATATGTATTGTCGTAGTTACCGCTTGTTGTCGAATAGCTCCAACTGGCAATGAAAGAGTTTTTGTAGTTGGCAATCTGTTGGTTCTCGAAGAAACTGTATAGCGAGTCCTTCGGTATCATCAGCAGGGTAGAGGGGACGTTGAGCGAATACTTGCTCTGTACGTTGTTGTTGATTCTGGTTAACGTCAGCTTTGCAGAGTTGATAGTATCTTTCTCATGTCCTCTGATTATTTCGTCAACAGGAATGGTCAGTTCTGTGAACAGTCCAGCTGGCGACTTGATATATGTACATGTCCTGTCGGATGCAAGCTTCTCTATGACAGCTTTGTCATTAGAAATATTGGATGTCTGCAACACCTCTTCCGTACCGGAAAACTTTGTCATACCCGCTACCACGCTGTCGCCATCGAGGTATGAGAAGTAAAGCAAGAGCATGCTGTTGTTGATATTGGCAATACTGCCAAGTCCACTCTTTGACTTAAAGTAGAAACCCGGCACCACGTTGTGTGCGAAGGTTATGGAGTTCTTGTAATTCTCGGGGTCATCATAGTATTTCTGCATGATGTAAGTACCGTAGTTGTTGTACTTTTTCCCGTCCTTATCTGTGTATTCGTCGTTGAGAAGTATTCGAATATTATTGGTATAGTCGTCCTCACCACGATCATCCTCGCTTACGCTGAGGTCTACAAGCGAGTAGGACTTGTCCTTGCATATGCCCTCTTCCCTGATATAGCCGTTGGCTATAGGGTCGAAATTGGAGTAGTAGTTCCTGTTCTCCAGCATGGGCTTGCTCATCTCATAGGCTGTAAGCTTCATCGGAGCAAGGGAGTCACCGTAGAAAGTGTCATAGAACAATCTCAACTCGCAAGAGTCGGCCTTGATGATGCCACGGTGCAGCACGCTGTCAGCATCGTAGTAGGCAAGCGAGTCCTGCTCAGGGAATGAGAAATATTCCAGAGCCTGAAACTGTGTCATGAAGTCGCTTGTTACGTAACTTCCGGTCTCCGGGTCCTTGACTTTGCCGAGATATCCTGTGGTGTTTCTGCTCAATACTGAGTCAGAGATGATGGAGCGGCTGGTAATATTGTAGACAGCGGTCTGGATGTCTACGTTGTCCATGTTTCCAGATATCGAGCCTCCAATAGTATCTGTTGTATCGTCACATGAAGTTATTGCAATGGCAATCATTGCAATAACAGCCAATAGTTTTGATTTCATATTGTTAATCCTGTGGTATATAAGTAGCTAAATGATTTTGTCAGCCTATAATTTTTTCATAGAATTCCTGGTAAGCCTCCGTAAAGCTGTCTCCGCAATAGTTGAGTATCGGGGTACCCTTGCCGGAAGCGTAATTGAGGAGGTCTGGGTTTACATTTTGACCAGCCTCAATAATACCGTCGCTATAGTCTATGGCCATCTTGCAAAGTTCCATGAAGTCGAAATCATCGTTGTATGCGCTGAGCAGGTCGCTATTTGCATCCTTGAACTCCACGCATCTCTTGAACTCGCTTCCAAAGTTGCTCTTCATCTGGTCTTCAAATATCGATGTGATAACTTTAGTATTGGCAAACGATGGTTCCTCATGATATGCCGTCTTGATGTACAAAGGAATGACAGAGCTCATCCATCCTTGGCAATGAATGATGTCTGGTGCCCATCTCAGTTTCTTTACTGTCTCAAGGACACCTCTTGCAAAGAATATGGCCCTTTCTCCATTGTCGGAATATTCTGTTCCAGTCTCGTCAGCCGTCATACCAGCTCGTCTGAGGAAGTAGTCCTCATTGTCGATGAAGTAAACCTGTAGTCTGGATGTGGGGATAGAAGCCACTTTGATGATTAGTGGATGGTCGGTATCATCGATAATTAGATTCATGCCCGACAGCCGGATAACCTCGTGCAGTTGTCCGCGTCTTTCGTTGATGTTTCCCCATTTAGGCATGAAGGTGCGTATCTCGTACCCGTTCTCCTGCATCTTCTGAGGAACGTCACGTCCCAGCAGCGACATGTTTGTTTCAGGAACGTAAGGTGTAATTTCCTGATTGATAAACAGAATTTTCTTGGCCATTTTCCTTATAGTAAGTTTAAACTTCTTGCAAATGTACGAAAAAATATTGAAAAAATAGCCCGTTTTTGTTTCTTTATAACAAAAACGGGCTTTATTTGTGAAATTTTAAGGTGATTTCAATACCTATATAGTTTGCAATTACTTATATACAAGTTTATTCAATAACCACGAGTGGTGAGTCTTCCATCACGCTCTCGCCAGTCTTCACGCAGATGGCCGTAACCTTGCCGTCCTTCTCAGCCTCGATGTTGTTTGCCATCTTCATTGCCTCGAGAATAAGTACTGTATCGCCAGCCTTTACCATGTCGCCGACAGCAACCTTGATTTCTGTCACTACTCCTGGCAGCGGGGCCTTTACTGCATTGGCGGTATTGACGTTGGCTGAGCTTGTTGTCTGCTCGTCGCTCTCTGGTGCGTCTGTAGGCTTGCCGAGGACTACTTTCTTCTTCTCGGGTTCCTTCTCCGGCTCAAGCTCAACCTTGAAAGACTCGCCATTGACTGTCACGTCGGCGATGTTCTCAACGATTTCGCCTATTTCGACTTTGTATTCCTTTCCGTCGATAGTATATTTGTATTCTTTCATTGTCTTGTTTTCTTTAAAAAATGTTCGTTTCTTCTTCGTCTTGTTTCCGTGATACCTTAGGTACACACGACGGTTTCTGTCTTAGGGCTTCTGTGTGAATGACAGGAACTTAGCATCCCACATAGTCTGCTTGGGCTTGATGGTGATGATTCCTGGCTCCTTGTCGTGAACGTTGTTGCCCTGATGCTCGAAGAGAGCCATGGCGATGGCCGCATAAATGTTCTTGTCCATGTCAGAGATGTTTATATTGTGTTGTGGTTATAAAATCCAATTACATAATACATGCCATTCCATTACATAGGCATACATCCATGCTTCTTTGCGGGCAGGCTCTGACGCTTGTGTGCAAGCTGGGCGAGTCCGCGGCAGATACGGAAGCGGGTGTTGCGTGGTTCTATGACATCATCGATATAGCCATAGCTTGCGGCCTGATATGGGTTGGCGAACAGCTCTGTATACTCTTCCTCCTTCTGTGCCAAGAACGCCTTCACGTCCTCGCCAGCCTCCTTCTTTGCCTTAGCCTCTTTTGCAGAGAGTACTGCCACGGCGCCGCTGGCACCCATTACGGCAATCTCGGCTGTTGGCCATGCGAAGTTGAGGTCGGCACGGAGCTGCTTGCATCCCATCACGATATGCGATCCGCCGTAGCTCTTGCGGAGGGTGATGGTAATCTTTGGAACTGTTGCCTCGCCGTAAGCGTAGAGAAGCTGTGCGCCATGGAGAATGACTGCATTGTACTCCTGTCCAGTACCTGGCAGGAAGCCGGGCACGTCAACGAGGCTGACGATAGGAATATTGAAGGCATCGCAGAAACGGACGAAGCGGGCACCCTTGCGGCTTGCGTTGGTGTCGAGCACTCCGGCGTATGCTGATGGCTGGTTGGCCACGATACCTACGCTTTGACCGTTGAAGCGCGCAAAGCCTGTGATGATGTTCTTTGCGAACTTAGGCTGAACCTCGAAGAACTCGCCGTTGTCGGTTATTGCTGTGATGACCTTGTACATGTCGTATGCCTTGTTGGGGTCATCGGGCAGTATGTCGTTAAGGGAGTCCTCCATACGGTTGATTGGATCTGTGCACTCTACGCGCGGAGCTTCCTCTGTATTGTTTGACGGGATGTAGCTCAGGAGTGTCTTTATCATCTCCATAGCCTCCTCCTCGGTCTTTGCCGTGAATGATGTCACACCGCTCTTTGAGGCATGTACCGATGCGCCACCGAGGTGCTCGGCATCAATGTCCTCACCAGTTACGGTTTTCACAACCTTTGGTCCTGTAAGGAACATGTAGGATGTGTTCTCCATCATGAGGATGAAGTCTGTCAGGGCAGGGGAGTAAACGGCTCCACCGGCACAAGGACCGAAAATACCCGATATTTGTGGTATCACGCCAGATGCCAGGATGTTGCGCTCGAATATCTCGCCATATCCTGCCAACGAGCAGATACCTTCCTGAATACGTGCGCCACCCGAGTCGTTCATACAAATCATTGGTGCTCCGTTCTGAACGGCCATATCCATGACCTTGCATATCTTCTGAGCCATTGTCTCGGAAAGCGAGCCACCATTAACGGTGAAGTCCTGTGCTGAAACATATACCAGACGGCCATCGATAGTAGCGCTTCCGCATACTACGCCGTCGCCGGGATATTGCTTCTTCTCCATTCCGAAATTGTGGCATCTGTGGAGCTTGAACATGTCGTACTCCTCGAAAGAACCCTCATCAACAAGCATGTCGATACGCTCACGGGCTGTATACTTGCCACGCTGGTGTTGTTTCTCGATGGCCTTCTCGCCACCTCCGAGACGAGCCTGCTCACGCTTTGCCACAAGCTCCTTAATCTTCTCTGTCTGTTTGCTCATAATTATATAAATGTACTTAATTCACAAAATTTTGTGCAAAGTTAATCAATAATATTCAGAAAAAAGAATGTAACGTGATTAATTTAATCTTTTTAGAACTCCAGCAGTATTCTTGCATTTATCTGTCTGCCTGTTAGATAGTTTGGAACTGCATATTGCTGGTTTGTCACATCAGTAATCCAGTAGAAGGAGTTGACGTTGTTTATGCCGAACAGGTTCAGGCAGTCCAAACCGAGCCATATGTTGCGCAGTTTACCTGTTCCCTTGGTACCCTCGTTGTTTAGCACTCTGTAGCTCATACCTATGTCGGCACGCTTATATGCAGGCGCACGGAAGGAGTTGCGTTCCAGTTCCTTGTGAGGGGCAGAGAAGGGTAGGCCGTCGGCATAGGCCAGCTTCAGCGACATCTTCCATCTGTCTGTTCCAGGGAAATAGTCTGTGAAGAACATGTTTATGCCATATCGTTGGTCTGTAGGCAGTGGTATGTTGCGTCCATTGAGCTTCATCTTGGTGTCCATTATCGAAAACGATATCCAGGAGTCTGTACCGGGCACGAACTCTCCGAACAGTTTCAAGTCGAGTCCTGCCGCATGGCCAGTACATTCGTTGTCGCCGTAGTACACCACCTTTACGTTGTTCACGGAGTAGGGGACGAGATTTCCGAGAGCCTTGTAATATGCTTCTGCTGTAAACTTAAATGGACGGTTATTAAGCTTGAAGCGGTAGTCGAATGCCGTTATGAAATGTATTGACCTTTGGCTCTTAATCTTTCGGTTTAGCTTTGCCATGGTAACGCCGTTGACCGTCGATGTGTCCCTGAGTTCTTTGTAGAATGGAGCCTGATAATAGAGTCCTGTGGCGAAGCGCAGGGTAACGTCGTGGCTGAAGGCCGGTATGACGGCCAGCGATATTCGCGGCGAGACAATGGTTTCCTTGTTGAAACTCCAGTTGCTGAACCTAATACCGTAGTTGAGAGTGAACATGGTGTGCTCGCCAGAGCTCCTAAAACGGTAGGAGTCCTGAATGTAGCCTTCCACTCGCGTGGCTTTGAGTCTGTTGTTGGCTCTCAGGCTGTATATCATGTACAGGTCGTTGCCTGTATGCGGTATGCTGTATCCTGCCGAGTCCCTCATCTCGTACTCCGTTGAGTTCTCCCTTATACGCTCGCTTTTTATAGTCATTCCTCCCTCTATGTTATGCCTCTTGGTCTTGTGTCTGAGCATGAGTTTCAGGCTTGCCACGTCGGCCTTCAGATAGTTTCGCGTGTGCTCGAAGTACGTGCCTACGCCAAGGTTCTCGCTGGTTTCTGTCTGATTTAGCCAGTATTGTCCCTGAATGTCGTATTTCTCTTGTTCTTTTGTTGAGAATGCCGACCCGATAAGCGAGACACTTGTGGAGTCACCGAAATGCCTTGTTATGCTCAGTGTACCAAAATATGTACGGAACAGGTCTTTCTCGTTGCCGTCAAAGTATACTTTGAATGACTTGACGTTTTCCATTGTACCGAATTTCGTTTCACGGTTTTCGGGATAGAAGTCGTAATGGTTGTCGGAAATGTTTCCTATAAAATCTATTGTCCATCGCTTGTTCGGACGATAGCTAAGGTATGTCTGATAGTCAAGGAATGTAGGTTCATATTCGCCATCAGTATCGAGCGATCCGAGAAGGTATTTGTTGGTCTTGTATCTGATGCCGTTGCTCCATGCCACCTTCTTGTTGGCCAGACCAATGTATGCGCTCGCACCAAGAAGTGATGCTGAAAGTGTAGCCTCAAGATTCTTTGGTTTCTTGTAAGTTATGTCGAGTGCCGATGACATCTTGTCGCCATATTTTGCTTCGTAGCCGCCCGTTGAGAAACCTATCTTCTCCACCATGTCTGGATTGATGACAGACAGTCCTTCCTGCTGTCCTGAACGTACAAGGAATGGACGATAAACCTCCACATCGTTTATATATACGGAGTTCTCGTCGAAGCTTCCACCCCTTACGTTGTATTGTGACGACAGCTCACTATGAGTTGACACTCCTGCCTGACTCTGTATGAGTTCTTCAACGGCGTTGCCCGATGCCGACGGCATGGACTTCAGCTGCTCAGTCTTCAACTCCTGTGTCTGTCCCGTCTGTATTTTCTGCCCCGTCACGCTCACCTCGCTTAGCGTCCTGTTGTCCTCGTATAGGACTATTTGCAAAGTCTGTATGCCACGGGGATTTCGCAATACTCTTGTTTTCGTCTTGTAACCAATCATAGAGAACTGTACAGCCACAGAGTCAGCACTTTGCAGCGTTATACTGAACTCACCCTTTAGTGATGTCATGGCTACTTTTCCCTGTTTCAGACACGAGACAGTTGCAAGCTCAACGGGGTTCTGCTCCTCATCGGTCACTTTTCCCTTCAACGTAAAGGTCTGTGCTATGGCGTTGATGCTGAAAACCATAGTCGTCAGCAATAGAAGAAACTTCTTATTCATATACGTACAAACGTATTTTAAGCCAGATTATTGTATAAACAGTTTCCTTTCTGCCAATATATGCGTAAGCCGCATCTTCATCCACGTGTGTGAATAAAGATGCGGCTTATTAACAGATGCATATCGTATTATTTCTTCATGCGTCATTCTTCAGACAAACAACCCTCGTTGTCTTGTCGTCAAGATAGAATGTTTGCCTGATGGTCTTGTCGCCAATCCTGTATCTCACCATAATGAAGTTCAGCTTCTTCGTTTTGCCACCTTCAGAGTATTTTATGTCACGAAAGAGACCGCAAGCCTTAGTGTTTTTCCGCATCACCTCAACCAATGAGTCTGAAATGAGGAACGTGGAGTCAACCTTGGAGAAGTATTCCGTGTCGTAGCTCTCATCCTTCAGGTTGGTATCGAGAAATTCCTTGACGACTTTCTTTGCCTCCCTGTTTCCGGCACATGAGGCAAGAGCTGCCAGAGTGATGATGACGACAGCAAGACGGGCAACCGAACTTATAGCCCCGTGCAGGCTGTTGTGTCCGTTGGCATAATCTCTCATCAGGCGTTCTTGGCTGGTATGTTGTGCAGGATTTCCAACAAGTGGTCCCAAACCATCTGTACGGTCGGTATGTGGAGCCTCTCGTCGGGAGTATGTACAAACTGGAGCGTAGGACCGAACGACACCATGTCCATGTTTGGATAGCGCTCAGAGAATAATCCGCACTCCAGGCCAGCATGTATACCTCTTACTATAGGTTGCTTGCCGAAAAGCTTGACGTATGCGTCAACAACCAGCTTGGTAAGCTTGCTGTTGGCATTCATCTTCCATGCCGGGTATCCGTCGTTCTGTACTACCTCAGCACCAGCCAGCTCGAAGAGTGCCTTGATTGTGTTGCACTCGTTGTCGAGATTGCTCATCACGTTAGAGCGTTGTGAGGCCAGTATCTCTACCGAATTCTCCTTCGTGCTCACTACAGCCACGTTGCTTGATGTCTCTACCATATCAGCAAGAGCTGCATCCTGGCACATCGAGAATACTCCGTTGTCGACAGCCTGCAAAGCTCTGATAATGCGCGTGCCGCAGTCGGCAGGCAGAACGGGCTGTGCGTCAGCACTCTGCATATTGAATTCCATCTCCGTATCAGTTACATGGAACTCGTCCTCCACCCATGAAGCGAAGATGTTCCATGCAGCCCTAACGTTTTCCTTCTCCGATGCAGGAACGGCAAACACGACCTTTCCATCGCGTGGGATGGCGTTGTGTAGCTTGCCAGAGTTGAATGAGGCCAGCCTTACGTCGGTTGTCTGTAGAGTGTTGTAGAGGAAGCGTGACAATATCTTGATGGCGTTGGCACGTTTCTTGTTGATGTCATCGCCAGAGTGTCCACCCTTGAGTCCCTTGAGCGAGATTTCCATAAAGAAATATCCCTCTGGAGCGGCTTCTCTATCGAATGTGAACGTGGCCGACGTGCTCCTTCCTCCCGCGCATGACACGAAAATCTGCCCTTCGTCCTCGGAGTCGAGGTTTATGAGCATGTTGCCCGTCATGAAGCCTGCCTTCATTCCTGAGGCACCTGTAAGCTGTGTCTCCTCATCGCGTGTGAATACACACTCTATGGGACCGTGCTCTATGTCGTCAGCATCGAGGATGGCCAGCTCTATGGCGCAGCCAATGCCATCGTCGGCACCAAGGGTAGTGCCCTTTGCTGTCAGCCATTCGCCGTCAACGTATGTCTGTATGGCGTCCTTGTCGAAGTCGAACTCAACGTCAACAAGCTTGTCGCATACCATGTCCATATGGCTCTGCAGTATCACGGTCTCCCTGTTCTCGTAGCCAGGAGTAGCAGGCTTGCGGATTATCACGTTGCCTGTCTCGTCTACATTGGTCTCAAGTCTGTGGCTCTCGCCAAACTCCTTGAGATAGTCAATCATCTTTTCCTCACGCTTTGAGGGGCGTGGAATTTCGTTGATTTTGGCAAAATGTCCGAACACTCGGGCGGGTTTTAGTTCTGTGCTGTTCATTGTTTTAATATTATAGTTATAATGTTTCCTTGTTGTCAAAGTTGAATAAACTAAAAATAAATGTCGAATTATTTTGTGTTTTGCTCGGTTTGCACTACCTTTGCAGGCACAAAGTTAATAAAAATGATAGAAACTCTGCTCTTGGGCGTGTTAATAATTGCTATTTGCATGCTATTATTATGCGTAAAAGTAATTTTCAAGAAGGGAGGCTCGTTTTCTTCCCAACATATTCATGACAGTGAGGCGCTTCGCAAGAAGGGCATCCATTGCGTTCTCGACCAGGACAGGGAGGCACGCAAGTCTGGAAAGGCATATTGATTTATCGGAGCAGAACATAACGTTTGAATAATTATAACTAAACACATAAGTAAGTAATGAAAAAGAAGAACATTTTCCGCAATCTCGCCGTAGCTTTCGTTGCTACTGCAGCCCTTACCGCATGCGACAAGAGCAATCCTCAGATGGATCAGAAGCCTGAGAATGCAAACAAAACAGCCGTTGCAGGTGAATTAAAGATAGCCTACGTTGAGGTTGACTCCATAATGAGCCAGTACAAGTTCTGCAAAGAGTATAGCCTTATCCTCCAGAAGAAGGGTCAGAACATCCAGAACACCCTTGCCAAGAAGCAGGAGGCTCTTCAGGCTGCAGTGGCTAACTTCCAGCAGAAGGTACAGCAGAATGCCTACACTCGCGAACAGGCCGAAGCCATAAATGCAGGACTGCAGAAGCAAGGCAACGACCTTCAGGTTCTCAACCAGCGATTGAGCACGGAGTTCCAGAATGAGACCGATAAGTTCAACAAGGCTCTCCGCGACAGCATCCAGCACTATCTGGCCGTTTACAACAAGGACAAGAAGTACAGCATCATCTTCAGCAAGCAGGGTGACAACCTTCTCTATGCTGACAAAGCATATGACATCACTAACGAAATTATTGCTGGTCTGAACAAGGCATACAAGGGTAAACCTGCTGCAAAGGAGGCTGCTCAGACTGAAAAGGCAGATAAGGCTAAGAAGTAAGAAAACATTTTAGTCTCTACATAATAATATAGTCATTTTTATGAAGAGGCTTTGTTAGAAGTAACGATATCAGTATGGTCATCTGAATCGTTACTTCTTATTTTTTGTTTTGAAAGGTGGGTGAGGAATTTGCTTTAAGGCTATGATTTACTTGTGAGCAAAATTTAATTGTTGGGTATTTGGAATCCCCCTTAATACTTCAATGTCAATCTCCAATAACGCAGGAATGCCAATTCCACTTGTTTGTGGAATTGGCATTCTGTTGTTTGTTTGGAATAAGTTTGGATTTTAATATTTATGCCTCAGCTTTCTTCGTTTTCTCGGCATATACCTCTGGAGAGAGAACAGAGACAGTGCTCTTGTCGCGGCGTCCCTTGTGGAAGTAAACGATTCCGTCGGTAAGAGCATACAGAGTGTCGTCCTTGCCCTGTGCTACACCTTCTCCTGGGAAGTGCTTGTTACCACGCTGACGAACGATGATGTTGCCTGCGATGATAGACTGTCCACCCCAGATTTTCACGCCTAATCTTTGTGAAGCTGATTCACGGCCGTTCTTAGAACTACCTACACCTTTTTTATGTGCCATTCTGAATTCCTCCTTTTAAGCGATTACTTGTTTGATTTCTACTTCTGTGAACTGGCTGCGGTGTCCGTTCTTCTTACGATAGTCCTTGCGGCGCTTCATCTTGAAGACGATTACCTTGTCACCCTTTACCAGCGGGTTCACAACTTCAACTACTACCTTTGCTCCACTTACAGTAGGGGCACCAACTGTGACAGTTCCGTTGTTGTCAACGAGCAGAACCTTGTCAAATTCAACAGTCTTACCAGCCTCAGCATCTTTCAGGCGATTGATGAAGAGCTTCTTGCCCTCCTCAACTTTGAACTGTTGACCGTTAATTTCTACAATTGCGTACATTAATTAAATTATAAAAACGGGTTTTTCCGTAAGGCGGACAGCGTTTACTGTCACTTTTTCAAGCCTCCACGGACTAAATCGGACGCAAAGTTACAAAATTTCGCTGACTTGATGATATTGTATGTGTGCTGGTTTTGATAGTTTTAAGAATGTTTAACAGCTTATACCCTTGTTACTTGTTTTACTCCCTTAACTTGTTGCAGTTTCTTGATGATGGAGTTGAGTCTTGACACGTCTTCAAGCTGTATGACGAGGTTGCCCCTGAACAATCCATCGTTGCTGTCAATATTTATTGACCTCATGACGATTTTCTCCTCTTTCGAGATTATCGAGGTAATGTTGTTGACTATTCCTATGTCATCGTTGCCGATAACCCTGAGCGTTATGGCATATTGTCCGTTGCCCTTGCCGCTCCAGCGCGCTTTCACCACTCTGTAGCCGAAGCGCCGGTACAGTTCTGGTGCGTTGGGGCAGTCGGTGCGGTGTATCTTGATACCTCCCGATACTGTGACAAAGCCAAATATCGAGTCGCCGTAGATGGGACGGCAGCATTGTGCCAGAGAGTAGTCTATGCCCATGAGGTTGCGGTCGATGATGAGTGCGTCATCGTTTTGCCTTGCTATATCCTCAACTGGGTTCTCGTATTCAAACTCTTCGGCTGAGCGTGTGGGTTTCTGCTGTCCTGTATTTACCGTCTGGTCACGTATCTGCAGATACTTTTCTATCACGGCGTTGGGGTCGAGCTTCTCGTCAGCAATCTGCTTGTAGAAGTCACTCTGCTCCTTGAAGCCCATCTTGGTAATGAGCTGTCCCATGATGCTCTCTTCCGGCTCTATCTTCCTGTTCTTGAATCTCCGCTCAAGCAGTTCCTTGGCCATTAGGCCTTCTTTCTTCTGTGTTTCCTTCAGGGCGAGCCTTATTTTAGCCTTTGCCCTTGATGTCTTCACTATGTTCAGCCAGTCACGCTTGGGCTTCTGGTTGGTTTGGGTGATTATCTCCACGGTATCACCAGAGTTGAGTATTTGTCTGAAAGGAACGACCTTGCCGTTGATACGTCCTCCAACGCAGCTGTTTCCAACTCCTGTATGTATGTGGTATGCGAAATCGAGTACCGTTGCACCCTTGGGGAATTTTATGAGGTCGCCTTTTGGAGTAAAGATGAACACCTCGTCATCGTAGAGGTCCATCTTGAACTGGTCCATAACCTCCAGGTCGTCGCCGGCCTCAAGAGCCGAGCGTATATTGGCCAGCCATTGGTCTATGTTGCTCTCGCTCTTTACCCCCTTGTATCTCCAGTGTGCGGCAAGACCATGTTCAGCTATGTCGTCCATACGCTCTGTCCTGATCTGTACCTCCACCCATTTCTTCTCGGGGCCGAGAACTGTTATGTGCAGGCTCTCGTAACCGTTGGATTTAGGAACAGACAGCCAGTCGCGCAGACGTTTCGGGTTTGGCTGATACATGTCGGTAACTATTGAGAATGCCTGCCAGCATTGCATTTTCTCCAGTTTAAGCGGAGCATCGATGATTATTCGTATGGCGAAGAGGTCGTATATGCCCTCGAAGCCGCATTTCTGCTTCTTCATCTTTTGCCATATTGAGTGTATGCTCTTGGTTCTGCCCTTCATGTGGAAGTGCAGTCCTGCCTCCTCAAGTTTTTGCTGAATGGGTTTTATGAATTTATCGATGTAGGCGTCCCTTGAGCGTTTTGTGGCATTGAGTTTCTCCTTTATCATATAGTATGCGTCGCGCTCAAGGTATTTGAGCGACAAGTCCTCAAGCTCGCTCTTCAGCTTGTACAGTCCCAGCTTGTGGGCCAGGGGCGCATAAAGGTAGCTTGCCTCCTCGCTGACCTGCCTCTGAGCCTCGGTGTTGGTAGTGTGCTTTATCTGCCTCATCAAGTTCACCCTGTCGGCAATCATTATGAGGATAACCCTCATGTCCTCGGCGAAGGACAGCAGCAGGTTGCGGAAATTCTCGCTTTCCACAACGGGATTTTTGCGGTAAAGGCTTTGTACCTTTATTAGTCCGTTTATGATATTAGCGACGCTCTGGCCGAAATCATTTTTTATGTTGTCGAGCCCCAGCATGTCATGCTGTACGCAGTTGTATAGTAATACCGCTATGGCTCCATCGCGTTTCAGTCCTATCTCGTGAGTTGCTATCTCGGCAGTCTGCAGGGCGTGCAGTATGGGGTTCAGCCCGAATATGTCCCTCTGTATCTTGTTTTCTGATATCGCATCTATGATATGCTCGTGCAGTTTTCGCTCGTCACCGGGCTTCAGGGTGTCACCGATGTCCTCTTTTAATCTTGCGAGAATGGCAAGTGCTTCGTTCTTCTCGTTCTGCGTAAATTCGAATGTCTGCTCCATAATCATATAATTTTGTCCACAAAGTTAGTGTTTTTCGGTGAAATATTTCTGCTTTTCAGAAAAAGTAACTATATTTGTTGCACATTTACCATAAATATGCTATGAATATTATGTTTACAGAAAGTGATTTGAAGCAAATTGCCGCTCGCGGTATCACCGAGGAGCAGGTTAGACAACAGCTGGAGCAGATTGCCGAGGGATTTCCTTTCCTGAAGCTTGAGGCTGCGGCAAGTGTGGAGAAAGGAATTGTCGCTCCCGACAGCGAGGAGAGAGAGGCATATGTAAAGGCATGGCAGGATTACAAGGATGAGGGTCACACTATCGTGAAGTTCGTTCCGGCATCTGGAGCTGCCAGCCGTATGTTCAAGAATATGTTTGCATTCGTAGATGCAGACTATGACGTGCCTACAACAGACTTCGAGAAATGCTATTTCGAGCGTATTCGCGACTTCGCCTTCCGCGAGGAATTGTGTGACAAGTGCAAGCAGAATGAGGGTAAGAACATCAAGACTCTTCTTGCCGAGGGCAACTATAAGGCAATAGCACGAAACATGCTTGCTGCCGAAGGTCTCAACTACGGTCAGCTGCCGAAGGGATTGCTGCTTTTCCACAACTATGAGGACGGCCCGCGCACACCAATGGAGGAGCATCTCGTAGAGGCTGCCATGTATGCGAGCTCCAATGGTAAGGCCAACGTTCACTTCACCGTCTCGCACGAGCATCTTGAGCTGTTCAAGAACAAGGTGGCAGAGAAGCTGGAGAAATATGCCAACCAGTTCGGAGTAACATATAATGTGTCATTCTCCGAGCAGAAACCATCGACAGACACTATTGCCGCAAATACCGACAACACTCCATTCCGCAATGCCGACGGCTCACTGCTCTTCAGGCCAGGAGGACATGGCGCACTCATCGAGAACCTCAACGAGATAGATGCCGACATAGTATTCATCAAGAATATCGACAACGTTGTTCCCGACAGGCTAAAGCCAGCAACGGTAGAGTGGAAGCAGGTGATAGCAGGTGTGCTCGTCACCCTACAGGCAAAGGCGTTTGACTATCTGCGCCTGTTAGATTCTGGCCGTTACACTCACGAGCAGCTTGAGGAAATCATACGTTTCGTACAGCGTGACCTGTGCTGCCGCAAGACCGACATTAAGGAACTGGAGGATGCCGACCTCGTCATCTACCTGCGCAAGAAGCTCAACCGCCCGATGAGGGTTTGTGGAGTTGTGAAGAATGTCGGCGAGCCGGGAGGAGGACCGTTCCTCACATATAATCAGGACGGCACCGTTAGCCTGCAGATACTGGAGAGCAGCCAGATTGATACCGCCAACGAGGAATATGTAAAGATGTTCAAAAATGGTACCCACTTCAATCCTGTTGACCTGGTATGCGCGACAAAGGACTACAAGGGCAACCGTTTCAATCTTCCTGATTATGTTGACCGCTCCACAGGCTTCATAAGTTCTAAGAGCAAGAACGGCAAGGAACTGAAGGCCCTCGAGCTTCCAGGATTGTGGAATGGTGCCATGAGCGACTGGAATACCATATTCGTGGAGGTTCCACTTGAGACCTTCAATCCTGTGAAGACTGTCAACGACCTGCTGCGAGAACAGCATCAATGATTTTTTTAGGTTATGAGGCTCTGATACAGAAACAGATGTTTGTGCTGTGCATGTCAGAATGACCGGACAATAACCCCATTCAAGTGACTGTGATAATCTTCAAGTTTTCGCAAAGAAAATAGAAGATTATCACAGTTCTTTATATATATAATGGTTCATCAGACGTTTAGAGTGATTATCACTTAGTGTTGCATGGTCCGTTCGTATTATATTGCATTGCCGATAAGGTTAATAACCTTTCGCCCGTAAGGTTATTAACCTTGCGCCCGTAAGGTTATTAACCTTATCAGTGATGCAAACGTATTCGTAGATAATGCCAAATATATCCGGCTCTCTTTAAGATAGTAATCTACAAGACATCATTCCATTATTCGGATAAGCCATAATACTTTACCTCTGCTAATAACAATTATATCCCGAATATGAACGAGGGCGTGTCAACATGAAGTGACACGCCCTCGTGATAATTGCTGTATTGCGGGAAAGCGTTTGTATTGCGGGAACGCTCTATTTATGAAAAGCAATGGGGTTATTTCCGAATATAAGACTTGCTTACTTTATTCCCTTTCTTTACGATGTAAATTCCGGAGGTGGCGGGCTGCGTGATGCGTACACCTTGGAGGTTGAGGTATTCGGTAGCAGCATTCGCATCGTCTGCCGGGATGTTGATGTTTATTCCTGTTGAACCCTCGCCTTCTACCGGTCTGATGGTCCAGGTGTCGTCAGGCATGGTTTCGTCAGGCCATGCCGCCCAAGGTTGATCTACTGATGCATCATCATACAGGTATTTGCCGTCGTCGCCTATCTTGCCCGGACCGTTGAGCACATATACGCGCATATTTCCCTTTCCAGAGCATTCTGCCGTAAGAGTATTGTTTGCCACATTTTTTATATCGCCTGTAACGGCATCCACGTACGTTCCGTTCAGGATATTTGTGAAAGTGGAGTTCCCGGAGATGGTGACAAGAACGTATGAATCAACATTGCCATCTTTATAGCGCCGCTTGAAGGAAAGGTTGCCCGAGCATCCCTCTGTAGAATATTGTCCCTTACGCAGAGCAGGCACTGCCGCACGTATCTTGTTCAGACGCTGGATGTGGCGCGCCAGAGGATAAGTCAGTGTCGAAGCCATGTTACCTGTAGCATCGCTGTATTCCGCAAAGTCCATAACATTCACGTTTCCTTCGATATAACCGCCAAAATAGGCACGGCCGGTGTCCTTGAGCGGTAACATAGCACCTTTATCTATATCTTTTCCTTTCTGGAATTCCACTTCTGATCCATAAAACAGACACGGTATGCCGCGGAAGGTGAACATGAGCGAGAGGTTTTCAGCCCATGTCGCCTGGTCCTTATTGAAGCGGCAATTGCTATCGGGGGCATAGTCGTGCGAATCCACATAAACCACATTGTAGGTGGCGTCGTTGTAGAGATAGTCTTGTGTATGCACGCCAAAAGCACCAGAGGCGGAGTTGAAATTCCAGTGCATGGCAAAGTCTATGACGCTCATACCGGAAAAGTCGGAGTGGTCAGGAGTATGGTAATCGTTACCATTGAGCAGAGCGTTGTCGCTGCGGCGCAAGATTTCATCTGAATGACCAAGATCGTCTTCTCCTTGCCGGAGTGCGAATTCCCAGTTGGTGTGTCCACTGACGGTCTCATAGTCATGTGAGCCTTCGTTGGGTGTCGGGATAGCCACCACATTGTCCCATGAGGCAGGGTCATAGTCCCACGGATAGTCTTTTGACTCCTTCCATGTATAGTAGCAAGGCGAGCAGTTGTAGTTTGCGCCACGATAAATCACTTCCATAGAGCGAGCGCATACTTCACCGAACATGAAGAATGGACTGTCACCACGTTTAGCCTTTGCTTCTGCCGATTCTGCCGCTTCTTGGAATTGCGGCAAGAAATTGTTGTTGAACGACAGACGCGGGAGGTGTCCAGCGGTGTCGATACGGAAGCCGTCAACGCCCATCTTGATGAAGCGTGAGTAGCATTCCACGATGTAGGAGCTTACTCCGGGATGCTCTGTGTTAAGATCCACGCAGTCGCCTGCTATCTGTCCCCACCAGCGTGACGGGTCGTCCCAGTCAAACCACGCCTTGTGGTGCCAATAGTTGTGAATGTCATTGTTCTTGTAATCCGTATTCTTCATTAGTGCCAAGCGTGAGCCGTACTGCTCTGTCGGCTTCATAGAGGCATAGTTCTCCGGAAGCATGCCGCCTTCACTCTGCGGCACCACTTTCATGCAGCTGATGTGTCCAAGGTCTTTAGAATAGTCCTTTTCAAACATCTTGCAAAGACGTGCTTCGCCGAAGTTGCCGGTATGTTGCAGCACAACGTCAAGAATAATCTTCATGCCGCGTCTGTGCACCTCGTCAATGAGCGTCTGGAATGCTACGTCAGCATCAGCATCAGTGTTGGACTTTCCTACGTATCGGTGGTCTATTTTAGAGAAGTCCATGGCATGGTAGCCGTGATAGTCGAGTCCGGAAGCGTTCTCAACGATAGGCGTAATCCATACGGCAGTAAATCCGAGAGCCTTGATGTAGTCGAGCTTGTCGATAAGTCCTTTGAAGTCGCCGCGCCATTCCGGGTCGTTCACGTTAAGCACTCCGTCCCAGCAGTAGGTGTTGTTTGTTGGGTCGCCATCGTAGAAGCGGGTGGTCATGGCAAAATAGATTGTCTCGTCGCGGAAATCCGTGCGATCCCCTATAAACGTTGCAGCGTTTGTAATAAGTGCTGATGTGACCAGCAATGCACTTAGCAACAATCGGTAAGTCTTTTTCATATTCAAATATGTTTTATGGTTATGTAATATATTGGAGTTTTGTAGCTCTTCTATTGACCCTTATTGCCGTAATACTATAGTTTAACTTTGTAAGTACTTGGACAACAAAATGTTCTTGCTTGTGGCAAACGGCAAAGCCGAGTGTCTCATTAAACTGTCATATCAGTTATTTCTACCTACTCATTGTGTTGCAAATCAAAATAATTATAAAACCCAAAGACATGGCAAAGATAGCAAAAAATCCGAAAAGATCACTCTTTTTTGGGGATATTTTTCAATCCTGAAGCAATTTGACTCTAAACATTCTTCCGTAATAGACTCAACCTTTGGTATTAGGTGCAAGCAGTATGGTTATCCCGACGGTATGTGCTGAATATATAATGTCTATAAAACATCCGTCACTGGTGACACACACATACTGTGAAGGGATGTTTTTTAATGTGTTGATTGTAAATAGTTGTATAACCCCGACAACGTCAACTCGTTTGCAAGGATAGTGAATGTAGTATGATTTTAATGTAAAAAATTGGGGAAATGTTTCTTTGCAATACGGAAAATTGTTACCTTTGCAACAATATGAGTGAACCATTAGCAGAACGTATGAGGCCCAGGACGCTCGACGATTATGTCGGCCAGCGTCATTTGGTAGGCGAGGGTGGTGTGTTGCGTAAGATGATAGATTCCGGGCACATTTCCTCGTTCATACTTTGGGGTCCCCCAGGTGTAGGCAAGACAACTCTGGCACAGATAATTGCCAACCGTCTTGAGACTCCATTCTTTACGCTGAGCGCCGTGACGAGTGGAGTGAAGGATGTACGCGAGGTGATTGAGCGCGCCCGCAAGGGACGTTTCTTCAATTCAGCATCGCCAATACTCTTCATTGATGAGATCCACCGTTTCTCTAAGTCACAGCAGGACTCGCTTCTTGGAGCTGTAGAGAAGGGCGTTGTCACGCTGATAGGAGCGACGACTGAAAATCCCTCGTTCGAGGTAATCCGTCCGCTGCTGTCCCGTTGCCAGCTGTATGTCCTAAAGTCGCTCGACAAAGACGACCTGCTGTCGCTTATACAACGTGCCGTCACCACAGACCCAGAGCTCACCAAGCGGAACATTCGCTTGGAGCAGACTGATGCGCTGATAAGATATAGTGGTGGTGATGCGCGCAAGCTGCTCAACATCTTGGAACTTGTCGTCGGAGCGGACACCTGTGAGCAGGTGGTTATCAATGACGATACCGTGAAGGAACGTCTGCAGCAAAATCCGTTGGCTTACGACAAGGACGGGGAGATGCACTACGACATTATATCGGCATTCATAAAGAGCATAAGAGGCAGCGACCCTGATGCGGCCCTTTACTGGATGGCAAGGATGATAGAGGGTGGTGAAGATCCTAAGTTCATTGCCCGCAGGATTGTAATCTCGGCTGCAGAGGACGTGGGACTTGCAAATCCCAACGCACTTCTTCTTGCCAACGCCGCCTTTGATGCGGTAAACAAGCTGGGGTGGCCGGAAGGACGCATACCACTTGCCGAAGCCGTGGTGTATCTGGCGGCAAGCCCAAAGAGCAATTCGGCATACCTGGCCATAGATGCAGCATTGGCCAAGGTAAGGGCAACAGGCAACCTGCCTGTGCCGCTTCACATACGGAATGCTCCCACAGAGCTAATGGCAAGCCTGGGATACCATGACGGATATAAGTACAGCCACGACTATCCAGGGCATTTTGTGGAGCAGCAGTATTTGCCCGATGAGCTGCAAGGAGAGCGGTTCTGGAACATACAGCACTCTCCGGCAGAGGAAAAGCTATATAAATATATGACGGGCTGCTGGGGGAAGAGATATGAATAGTTTTATTGTTTAGTATTTAATTTGATAGGATAATGAAAATTGTAGAATTAGACGGATACGCAGCTAATCCTGGTGACTTGAGCTACTCGGCTTTTGAAGAATTGGGAGAATTTGTAGTTTATCCAAGGACAGCGCCCGACGAGGTTGTTGAGCGTGCCAAGGATGCTGACATCATATTGGTAAATAAAGTAATAATTGACGAGAATGTTATCAACTCGTTGCCAAAGCTAAAGTATATCGGTGTTATGGCGACAGGATATAACGTTGTTGACCTTGAGGCAGCCTCTCGTCGTGGTATAGTCGTGACAAACATACCGGCTTACAGCACGGCAAGCGTGGCGCAGATGACTTTTGCGCTCATACTTAGCATCACAAACAGGGTGGACCACTATGCCTCAAAGAACCGTAACGGACGTTGGAGCTACAATCAGGACTTTTGCTATTGGGACTCGCCTCTGCATGAGCTTATGGGTAAGACGATAGGAATTGTAGGACTCGGAAATATCGGTATGCACGTTGCTGCCATAGCAAAGGATTTCGGCATGGACGTATTCGCGTATACGAGCAAGAATTCCGCTGACCTGCCTGCAGGAATACAGAAGACAACCCTCGACGGATTGTTTGCTGTTAGCGATGTGCTCACATTGCATTGCCCGCTTACGGAGAAGACAAAGAATATGATAAATGCTGACACTTTAGCAAAGATGCGAGATGGAGCCATACTTATCAATACCGGGCGTGGACCGTTGGTTGACGAATATG
This sequence comes from Prevotella sp. P3-122, assembly GCF_002251365.1. Taxonomy (GTDB): domain Bacteria; phylum Bacteroidota; class Bacteroidia; order Bacteroidales; family Bacteroidaceae; genus Prevotella. The sequence continues at coordinate 111,768 of NZ_NPJH01000030.1, read as the reverse complement.
CTGTGGCTCAGGCTCTTCACGAAGGGAAATTGGCAGGATATGGAGCGGACGTTATGAACGAGGAGCCACCATCGGCAGACAATCCGCTCTTCGCAGAGCCTAATGCTTTCATTACTCCTCACATAGCCTGGGCTACTGTTGAGGCACGTAGCCGACTGCTTGAGATTGCCGCAGGCAATATTAAGGCTTTCCTTGATGGGAAACCCGTAAATGTAGTGAACAACATTTTGTTACGCTGACAGATGATACCACAGGATCAACATTTCATCAACATGGTTCTCTATATTATAGAGGTAATGGGAACCTTCGCTTTCGCCATATCCGGAATCAGGCATGCCGCATCAAAGCAGTATGACTGGTTTGGAGGATTTGTCTGTGGTTTTGCTGTCGCCATTGGTGGTGGAACAGTGCGTGATGTTATGCTCGGTATTACACCTTTCTGGATGACTACTCCCATGTATATGACCTGCTCCTTTGCGGCTCTTTTCTTCACAATTGTTTTTTCAAAATATCTGAAAAAATTGGATAATGCATGGTTTGTCTTCGATACCTTTGGCTTGGCTCTCTTTACCATAGCCGGTATTCAGAAGACCATAGACTGCGGTCATCCTTTCTGGGTAGCCATTGCCATGGGCTGCATTACGGGTTCGGCGGGTGGTGTCATTCGTGACGTGCTTCTTAACAAGGAGCCCGTGATATTTCACAAGGAGATTTATGCCCTTGCAAGTGTTGCCGGTGGTTTTGTATACTGGGGCATGACTATGCTTGGCATCAATTTTGCCCTTACGGCATTCGTAGTGTTCGTACTCGTTTGTGCGATAAGGTTCCTTGCGGTAAGATACCATATCTCCCTGCCCATCATAAAGCTGAAGGAATAAGGTCTGAGGACATTAGCAAAAAGATTAAAAGAATATTGCTATAATTTTGATAATACGTTTTTTTTATTTACCTTTGCGCATTATTTTAATAACGTTACTAAATAAAGTTGAGAATGGCTAAGAAGTTTGCCGAACATAGCGGATTGGATTTGACCGCTACTAACAAAGAAGTTCTTAAGGAATGGGAGAAGAATGATATCTTCCATAAAAGTATTGATGAAAGAGAAGGATGCCCGCAGTTCATATTCTTCGAGGGACCTCCTTCTGCAAACGGCCATCCCGGCATCCACCACGTTCTCGCACGCTCCATTAAGGATACATTCAACAGATATAAGACCATGAAGGGGTTCCAGGTTCACCGCAAGGCCGGATGGGACACCCACGGACTGCCCGTTGAGCTTGGAGTGGAGAAGGAGCTTGGCATCACAAAGAAGGATATCGACAACAAGAACTCGGACAAGTACATAAGTACCGAGGACTACAATGCCAAATGCCGTGAGAACGTGATGAAGTTTACTGCCGAATGGAGGCAGCTTACTGAGGAGATGGGATATTTCGTTGACCTCGACAACCCCTACATCACATACGACAACAAGTATATGGAGACGTTGTGGTGGCTGCTGAGCCAGCTCTATAACAAGGGACTCCTCTATAAAGGCTATACCATACAGCCTTACTCCCCAGGCGCAGGTACCGGACTGTCCAGCCACGAGCTTAACCAGCCCGGCTGCTACCGTGACGTGAAGGACACTACCGTTACGGCTCTCTTCAAGGCCGTAAACCCGAAGGAGGAGTGGACAAGGTGGGGAACGCCATACTTCGTGGCCTGGACAACAACTCCATGGACCCTGCCCTCAAACGTTGCCCTGTGCGTTGGCCCCAACATCGATTATGTGGCCATAGAGACATACAACTCATATACCGGCGAGCCAATAACGGTCGTAATGGCTGAGAGCCGCATCAACGCATACCTCTCACCAGAAGGCCTTCTCACCGACGACGAGCCATTGCCAGCGTACGAGAAGGGAAAGAAGTTCGTGCCTTACAAGATTGTTGGCCGATATAAGGGTACCGACCTTGAGGGACTGCGTTTCGCACAGCTCATGCCGTGGGTGAAGCCATGCGCAAAGGTCGACAACAACGCACCAGCATTTGTCGCTGAATATGCGCAGGGCAATCCTGACAAGGTGTTTGTGGCTGAGAACGGCAAGGATAAGTTCGTTGAAATGGCCGACTGCGCATTCAGGGTAATCCTTGGCGACTATGTTACCACAGAGGATGGTACGGGTATCGTACATATTGCTCCAACCTTCGGTGCCGACGATGCAAAGGTGGCAAAGGATGCCAAAATACCGTCACTCTTCCTTATCGACAAGAAGGGTGAGACAAGGCCAATGGTTGACCTTCAGGGCAAGTATTATGAGATAGCTGACCTTGACGCCAACTTTGTGGCAAAGTGCCTAAGCAAGGATGCTTACAGCCATCATGCCGGCGACTATGTGAAGAACGCTTACGACCCGCAGTTCAATCCCGACGGCAAGTGGGATGTGAAGGCCTCAGAAAAGGCTGAGGACCTGAACATCGTCATCTGCATGGAGATGAAGGCCGAGGGTACGGCATTCAAGATAGAGAAGCACGTACACAACTACCCGCATTGCTGGCGCACGGACAAGCCGATACTCTATTATCCTCTCGACTCGTGGTTCATCCGCTCTACCGCAATGAAGGAGCGTATGGTGGAACTCAACAAGACAATAAACTGGCAGCCAATGTCAACAGGTACCGGACGCTTCGGCAACTGGCTCGAGAACCTCAACGACTGGAACCTGTCGCGCTCACGTTTCTGGGGTACTCCACTGCCAATATGGCGTGACGAGGACGGCGAGGAGATATGCATTGGCTCTTTGGAGCAGCTATATGCCGAGATAGACAAGGCGGTGGAAGCTGGTATCATGGCTTCAAATCCTCTTAAAGACCGTGGCTTCGTGCCTGGTGACTATTCGCAGGAGAACTACGACCGCATAGACATCCATCGCCCGTACGTCGACAACATCGTGCTCGTCAGCAAGACCGGCAAGCCAATGAAGCGCGAGAGCGACCTCATTGATGTGTGGTTCGACTCAGGCTCGATGCCATATGCCCAGATACACTATCCTTTCGAGAACCGCGAGAAGATTGACGAGGGCAAGGCATTCCCTGCCGACTTCATTAACGAGGGAGTGGACCAGACACGCGGATGGTTCTTTACACTGCATGCCATCGCTACGATGGTGTTCGACTCCGTAGCGTTCAAGAACGTCATCTCTACGGGTCTCGTTCTCGATTCCAAGGGCGACAAGATGAGCAAACACAAAGGTAATGTTGTCAATCCATTCGACATGATACATACCTATGGTGCAGATGCCGTGCGCTTCTACATGATGACCAACTCCGAGCCATGGGACAACCTGAAGTTTGACGCCAATGGCGTGGATGAGGTTCGCCGCAAGCTCTTCGGTACATTATATAATACGTACAGCTTCTTCGCTCTCTACGCCAATGTGGACAATTTTGATATCGATGCTCCACAAGTGGAGTTCAGCAAGCGTCCGGAGATAGACCGATGGATATTGTCTTGCCTGCACACACTTATTAATAAGGTGGAGGCAGAAATGGACGGCTACGACCCGACACGCGCAGGAAGGCTCATAGACAATTTCGTCAACGACAACCTGTCCAACTGGTATGTCCGCCTAAACCGCAAGCGTTTCTGGGGTAAGGAAATGAGCGAGGACAAGCTGTCGGCATATCAGACACTCTACACCTGCCTGATGACAGTGTCAAAACTGCTGGCTCCTTTGGCTCCATTCTTCACTGACCAGCTCTATCACGACCTTGGCGGAGAGCTGCTGAGCGTTCATCTTGAGAAGTTCCCCGTTGCCGATGCTTCGTTCATCAATACCGACCTCGAGGCACGCATGGAGGTGGCACAGAAGATTACATCTATGACGCTGGCCCTGCGCCGCAAGGTGAACATCAAGGTGAGACAGCCGCTGCAGCAGATAATGATTCCTACAGTTTCGGTAGAGCAGAAGAACCATATCGAGGCCGTCAAGGACCTCATTATGAGCGAGGTAAACGTCAAGGAACTGAAGTTCGTCGAGGGTGAGGATATACTTGTTAAGTCCGTTAAGTGCAACTTCCGCACCATGGGCAAGAAGTATGGTAAGCTGATGAAGGGTGTTGCTGCCCAGATGGCGACTCTCGACCAGAAGCAGATCTCACTTCTCGAGACCTCTGGCTCACTGACCATACAGGTGGACGGACAGGACGTTGTTGTTGATGCGGCAGACGTTGACATCATCAGTGAGGACATTCCCGGCTGGCTGGTGAGCAACGAGGGCAATCTTACCGTTGCCCTTGAGGTTGAGCTTAGCGATGAGCTTATCAACGAGGGTATGGCCCGCGAGATTATCAACCGTATACAGAACCTGCGCAAGGACAGCGGACTGGAGATTACCGACCGCATAAAGGTTGTCATTGCGCCTAACGAGCAGACAAACGCCGCCCTGGCTATGTATGGTGAGTATATCAAGGGACAGGTTCTTGCCGATGACATAACCATTGCTGATAACGATGGAGTCATAGAGAAATTTGATGTTAATATCACTATTGAGAAAGTATAATTATCATGGTACGGGGGAGCCATTGATACACGCCCCCGTACCATCACACATCTTAAATATATACAGCTATGGCAGAAAAAACACGTTACACAGACGAGGAACTGGAAGAGTTCCGTCAAATCATCAATGAGAAGCTGAGGTTGGCACGCCTTGACTACGAGGACATGATGAAGCAGCTAACCAATGCCAACAGCAATGATGTTGTCGATACCTCACCCACCTATAAGGCACTTGAGGAGGGCAGCACAGGACAGACCAAGGAGGAATTGGTGCAGATGGCGCAGCGGCAGCAGAAGTTCATCATCGCACTTGAGGCAGCGCTCATGAGAATTGACAACAAAACCTACGGCATCGACAGACTCACGGGTGAGCTGATACCAAAGGAGCGTCTGCGCATAGTTCCTCATGCTACGCTGAGTGTTGCATCGAAGAACGCCAGAAAGAAATGAAGAAGGCACAAATGACTGACGGTAGGCTCGCCTGGATAATAGTCATCGCTATTCTTGCAATTGACCAGATCATAAAGATAGAGGTGAAAACATCAATGTGTCTTGGCGAGTCCATACGTCTTACAGACTGGTTTTATATCAATTTTATCGAGAACAAGGGTATGGCATACGGTATGTCGTTCATGCCCAAGATATTGTTGAGCGTTCTCCGTCTGGTGGCTATATCGGTCATCGGATGGTACATCCACCTTGTTGTCCGGGAAAAGGGGCGCACGCTCTACATTGCCCTGTTGGCCATGATAGTGGCTGGGGCAGCAGGCAATGTTATTGACTGTATGTTCTATGGACTCATCTTCAATGCCTCGTCACCATTCTATGTCTCCTATTTTGTGCCCTTTGGCACGGGGTATGCAGACTTCCTGATGGGCAAGGTCGTAGACATGTTCTACTTCCCGCTGATAGTAACCACTTGGCCCCAATGGGTACCGTTCTTCGGAGGCGAGGAGTTCATATTCTTCTCCCCGGTATTCAACTTCGCTGATGCGTGCATCAGTGTTGGTGTAGTGCTGATGCTGCTGTTCTGTCGCAAGGATATGGAGGGCATCGGCGATACGTTCAGACGTGGACTGCAATTAAAGGTAACAAGTAAGGAGACTGTTTCTGATGACGAACAGGACAAATAATAGTATAGCGGTAGTAGTTGTCCTTCTGATACTCGTCTTTTCGGGTTGTAAGCCGTCGGTACCAAGCGATTTCCTGCAACCCGACGAGATGGAGGATGTACTCTTTGACTACCATCTGGCTGACGCCATGGCAGCCCAGACGGACAACTATGGCTATTATCAGGTGCTATACCGTGAGTCAGCGTTGAGAAAGCACGGTGTCACCAGTGCTGAGTTCGACTCGTCAATGGTATACTACATGCGTCATACCGAGCGTCTACACGACATATACGAGTCTCTGGCAGACAGGCTCCACGACGAAGCCATAGCACTTGGAGCCTCCGAGAGCGACATAAACAAGTTTAGCGGAGCATCGGACAATGGAGATACTACCAACTTGTGGAATGGCAACAAGGCTATTGTACTCATGCCCATTGCTCCGTATAGCGTGTATTCTTATAGTATTGTTGCCGACAGTTCATACCGTGCTGGCGACAGTTTCGTACTGTCTTTCCGTACAAACTTCATTTATCAGGACGGCATGCGTGACGGCGTAGCGGTACTTGTTGCGAAATATGCGAATGACAGTGTTACAAGCCAGTTCATACGCATATCCTCCTCTTCATCCTACAGCATGAGGATAAACAACGATGGAAACCTTAAGGTGAAGGAGGTAAAGGGATATTTCCTGCTCAACTCTGGAAGCGGTATTGGCAGCAAGTCGACAACCCTGAAGCTGATGTCTGTTTATGACATACACCTTGTAAGACTGCGCGCAGTGAAAAAATCACCATCATCCGTACAGCAGGCAGACAAAGATAGTGCTGAGCGGACAAGGGTGCGGAAAGACTCCTTGGAACAGCGGCCTTCCGGCAACTCCATGCCTGCTGGGCCTATGGGTAAAGAGCCAATCAGACTTGAGGCAAAGGACAGGATGTTGCCACCATCACATGGCAACAGGATGTTCAGGCGAATACCTGCTGATGCTAAGCTGGAGATGACAACGCCAAGGAAAATGGAGAACGTGCAGCAAATGCAGAGATAAGCAAGCCAGATAACGATACGCTTAAAAGAAATACTTTAGAAAAATATAATTATTATGTTATCAGTAAACGAATTGGAAGACCGCCTCATAGACCTTGCTTTTGCTGAGGATATAGGTGATGGGGACCATACAACGCTATGTTGCATTCCCGAGACAGCCATGGGCAAGAGCCATCTCCTGATAAAGGAAGAAGGCATCCTTGCAGGTGTGGAAGTAGCTAAGAAGGTATTCAACCGTTTCGACCCAACCATGCAGGTGGAAGTCCTCATTGGTGACGGAGCACATGTGAAGGTTGGAGACGTCGCAATGGTAGTGACCGGCAAGACACGCTCGCTGCTCCAGACGGAGCGTCTGATGCTGAACATCATGCAAAGGATGAGCGGTATCGCCACAATGACCAACAGATATGTGGAACGACTAAAAGGTACCAACACTCGCATTCTCGATACCCGCAAAACCACTCCTGGACTGCGCATGCTTGAGAAGCAGGCAGTGAAGATTGGTGGAGGAGTAAACCACCGCATAGGACTCTTCGACATGATACTCCTCAAGGACAACCATGTTGACTTTGCCGGAGGCATCACCAATGCCATTGACAGATGCCATGCCTATCTGCAGGAGAAGGGCCTTGACCTGAAGATAGAGATTGAGGTACGTAACTTCGACGAGCTCAACCAGGTGCTTACCCACGGAGGTGTCAACCGTATAATGCTTGACAACTTCTCCGTCAGCGATACCAAGAAGGCTGTAGACATTATTGCCGGACGCTACGAGACAGAGTCGAGTGGGGGAATAACCTACGACACTATCCGCGACTATGCCGAGCAGGGTGTAGACTTCATCAGTGTTGGCGCATTGACACATTCTGTCAAGGGTCTCGACATGAGCTTCAAGGCCTGCTGATTTTCTGTTGACCCGTCAACTTAAAATAAGATACAAATGAATATTTTAGGAGAAAATACCCACCGTTTCGTGCGCTCCCTCGCAATTGCCGCCCTCGCACTGGTGGCAGAGACCTCGCACGCATGTACCAATTTCATTGTCGGAAAGAAAGCCTCCGCAGACGGTTCTGTGATGTGTACGTATAATGCTGATGACTATGGTATGTTCATCGGACTGTGCCACTATCCTGCCGCCAAGCATCCCAAGGGTACTATGCGCCAAATCATAGATTGGGACACTCATGTCTATCATGGAGAAATTCCTGAGGCAGAGGAAACGTACAACGTTATCGGAAACATCAACGAGTATCAGGTAACTATTGGGGAGACTACTTATGGCGGAAGGGAAGAGATGGTCGATAACACCGGCATACTCGACTATGGCTCGCTCATATATATTGCTCTCCAGCGTTCCAAGACTGCCCGTGAGGCCATCTGCGTGATGACAACCCTTGCACAGACCTATGGCTATTGCTCCGAGGGCGAGACCTTCACCATCTGTGACCCCAACGAGGCATGGATAATGGAGATGATGGGAAAGGGACCGGGCAGCAAGGGTGTTGTTTGGGTGGCCATGCGCATACCCGACGATGCTATCTGTGCCCATGCCAACCAGAGCCGCATTGGCAAGTTCGACATGAAGGACAAGGAGAATGTGCTCTATTCGAAGGATGTCATAAAGTTCGCACGCAAGCAGGGATGGTTCACAGGCAAGGATGCTGACTTCTCATGGAAGAACACATATGCAAAGCCCGACTTTTCAGGTCGCCGCTATTGCGATGCACGTGTGTGGTCATTCTTCAACCACTACAAGGACATGAGCAGCTACCTCCCGTGGGCACTTGGCATTGACGAGAACGCCGAGGACATGCCCCTGTGGATTATCCCCAATCGCAAGCTGAGTGTCAAAGACCTGGAGGCCGACATGCGCGATCATTACGAGAACACACCATTAGCCCTCGACTCTGCTGATATGGGTGGAGGAATATGGCAGATGCCATACCGTCCAACGCCATTGTCGTTCACTGTCGATGGCAAGAAGTATTTCAACGAGCGTCCAACAAGTACCCAGCAGACAGGTTTCTCCTACGTCAGCCAGATGCGTAGCTGGCTGCCACGTGAGATTGGTGGTATTCTGTGGTTCGGCAACGACGATGGCAACATGATAGCCTATACGCCAGTCTACTGCTGCTCTACGGAACGCCCCGAATGCTACAATACTCCCGGAGCCGATGCCGTGACGTTCTCCATGCGTAACGCCTATTGGGTATGCAACTGGGTGAGCAACATGGTATATCCCAGATATTCCATGATGTTCCCAAGCCTGGCTGCTGTACGTGACAGCCTTGAGCAAAGCTATTTCGCAGCCCAGCCGAATATTGAGGCACACGCTGCCCAGCTATATGCCGAGAACCCTGAGAAGGCGCGCAAGTACCTCAACGACTATTCCGTTGAGAAGGCGCAGCAGATGCTCCATCGCTGGCAGCAACTGGCAACATATCTGATAGTGAAATACAATGATATGGCAGTAAAGCCCGAGGAAAACGGACAATTCAAGCGTACACCAGAGGGCATCGGAGCACGCGTCTCACGCCCCGGCTATCCCGCAGCATTTGCACGTAAGCTGGTAAAGGCCACAGGCAATAAGTATCAGTGTCCTGAGTAAAATTCTAAGGTCTAAGGTCGAAAGTCTAGACCTTAGTCCTTAACTCTTCTACCATACAACCTATTTTAATCCCCAATAATATGATAAACTTTCCATGCGCTAAAATCAATCTGGGACTGAACGTTGTCTCCAAGAGACCCGACGGTTATCATGATCTTGAGACTGTATTCTATCCAGTCAACCTCACGGACGCGCTTGAGATAAAGCTCATGGGCGACCAGTTCCCTTCCGACACAGCCTGCGACCTCAAGATTACAGGCAACGCCATAGACTGCAGCGAGGGAGACAACCTCGTTGTAAAGGCTTATGACTTGCTTGCCCACGATTTCAATATCCCCCGTGTTCACGCTCATCTCTTTAAGCGAATACCATCACAGGCTGGATTGGGCGGAGGCAGTAGCGATGCTGCCTTCATGATAAGATTGCTCGACGAACGCTTCCGACTCAATATCGGCAATGCCGAGATGGAGAGATACGCCGCAATGCTCGGTGCCGACTGCGCGTTCTTCATTACTGCCGACCCGTCTTTTGCCACAGGCATAGGCAATATCCTTGAGCCTGCAGACGGAGTAGAGGAACAGCTGCGGGGACGTTACATCGCAATCGTAAAACCCGATGTGCAGATTTCCACAAAAGAAGCATACAGCAATATCCGTCCCGCTGCACCCGCAAAATGCTGCAAGGAAATAGTCAGTCAGCCCATAGAAACATGGAGGACAGAACTGACCAACGACTTCGAACAGCCTGTCTTCAAGATGTGCCCTGTACTGAAAACTATTAAGGATAAGCTATACACCCTCGGTGCCATTTATGCGCAGATGAGTGGAAGTGGCAGCGCCCTGTATGGCATCTTCAGCGAACGGCCAGACCATCTTGACGCTCATTTCAGAGGGTGTTTTACATATATAAGCAGGCTATGAATGGAACCATGAGCGACAATGCCAATGAGCTGTTCCCTACCGTAGACGATCAGGGCAACGTTACGGGATGTGTCACTCGAGGAGAGGCCCATGGAGGAAGCATGATACTACATCCTGTAGTTCACCTTCATGTCTTCAATGCCCATGGCGATCTGTTCCTTCAGCACCGACCAGTATGGAAAGATATACAGCCCGGCAAGTGGGATACAGCATGCGGAGGCCACGTAGCATATGGAGAGACTATAGAACTGGCCCTCAGTCGGGAAGTAAGCGAAGAACTCGGCATAACAGACTTCACGCCTAAGTTCATCGGACGATACATCTTCGAGAGTAGCCGGGAACGGGAATTGGTGAATGTCCACATTACAACATACAGTGGTATTATTACACCCGATGCCAACGAACTTGACGGAGGCCGGTTCTGGAGCCGTGCGGAGATATTGGCAAACATTGGCAGTAATGTCTTTACACCAAACTTTGAAAGCGAGTACCTCCGCTTCTTTTCACCCTCCTAAAGACAACCTTAAAGGAAGGTCGAAGGACGAAGGTCGGATGATTGATTATAGATTATTGATGGTTGAAGATTGATGATTGATGATACCATTATCGAGGGGTTCGAAGGTCAAAGGTCAAAGATAATTATCGCGCTGTAAGCGCAAAAGAACATAGCCCAGGGTAGAGCGTAGCGACACCCTGGGTTATTGCATGTAGTTGATGGTCGCCCTGAAAGGGCAAAAGCGTAGACACCAGCAGGACAGATAACGCTTTTGCGCTTACAGCGCGCATTGATTATAAACCCTTATACCCAGGGTGCCGCTACGCTTTACCCTGGGCTGTGCGCTTCTGCGCTTACAGCGCGTGCAGCCTGCGGTATTCGCTGAACATTTATTGCAGAGTGTTAAGAGGGACTAAGATCTAAGGACTAAGGTCGAAGGTCTAAGGACTAAGGTCTAAGGTCGAAGGACTAAGGTAAAAGGTCTAAGGTCGAAGGTTATTCACCTGCTTCTTTCCATTTTTTATGTATACGCCTTTGTAATTGCCATGTTTCCTGATGCCTGAGAGAGTATAGGCGGGGGAGGATACTTGTGGGTTGATGGTTTGTAGGGTGACGGCAGTTGATGTTATAAAGTCATCAATGGAGCTTTCGAAACCAATGTAGTCTATGGTTGAAGTACCTGTTGTGGATGTCAGTCCGAAGATGGTCATACCGTTGCAGATGCTGAACCTCTGTCCGGTGTTGTTAGCATCAAGTCCGCTTGCCGTCATGTCCCATGCTATTACTTGCTTGTAGGTTTTTGTTTCGCCATTGCTGATGGTAACGGTGGCTGTTCGTGTGGGAGCCACGCTGGTTCCCTTGTTTATGCCGTTGAGCCACCACAGGTATGATTTTCCTGCCAGCAGGCTGAGATTGGTTCCGCGTACAACCAGGTATTTGCGTGCTGGGGTCAGTGTGTAGTCGGTATTGGCATGATTGAGGCCGAGGCAGACGTTGTTGGCGCCTGTCCCAGCCTTTAAAGTAATAGTGTTATTAATGTCATCGTAGGTTATGTTCGCCTGTGGCACGCGCGCCTCGTCACCCGACCGCCAGTCCCTGGCTCTGAAGACATAGTCGTGGGCATCGTAGCCGCTGACAAGCCGCAGATAGTATAGGCCTGGGCAGAGGGTTGCCTGCGATGCCACAATCTTGAATGTAATGGACGTCTTGCCGTTTCCCTCAGCATCAGTCATCACCTCTGCTGGTATGGGGAACTCTATGTTGAAGAAGCCTTTGTCGTCCGAACCCTTTATTGTCTCAGGAATGGTGATTGTGCCAATGGACTGTCCGTCGATGTAAACAGTTGCGCTGCGTCCCTTGTCGGCAACGGTGAAGCGGCACATCACGGCCATGCTGTCAGTACGGCCAGAAGGGTTGGCAAGGGTGTACTGTATGAATTCTCCAGCGCGTGCGTCACGGTAGGTCTCACCGTTGTAGTTTCCCGATGTCGAGCCTGTGCTGTAGAGTGCGTCGTGTCCAGCCTCACTCTGCTGCTCACCAGTCGCAACGAAGTCTATGGTGCGGCTGTTTATGGCCTCTTCCTCAGCATCCTTTTGCCCCATGTCGCTATTGGCGTAGTTTTCCTCAGTCTGCTGATACCAGTAGCATGAGTATCGTGAGTGATGAATGGTATGGAAGGGCTGTAGTGTAAGCCATGACTTTGTGCCCTGCGGTCCTTCGAATGTGGAGTTGCCCTCCCTTGTGCAGTCTATGGCAAAAGTTAGCTTCCCGGCATCTATTGTCTTTATCCTGTTCAGAACGTCGGCTCTCTCGCCAATGAGCAATGGTGCTGACGACAGTGACTTCATGGTCGCCATGCTGCCTGGAGCGTGGTCCATACGTCCCTCACCACCATATTCGTTCTGCAGTTTCTCGTACTCAAGTCCTGTTGCTGTTGCCTCCTCCTCTGTTGCTGCAGTAGTCTTTGCTGCCAACAGCACCGGGCCATACTTGAATGCGATATAGTCTGGATAGTCGGGGCATGGCTCTATGCGCATGGTCATGGGAAGCTTAACGCTAATGACATCTCCGGCCTGCCAAGAGCGCGACACCCTGACATACGATGCCACACCTGCAGTTACCTCGGCATCCTGCTGTATGCCGTTCACCTCTACCGAGAAACCTTCTGTCGCCCATGACGGATGCCGTAGGGCAACGGTGTAGGTTCCGGCCTTGTTTATCGTAATGGTTGACTGCTGGCCGTATGGGAATTCAGTCTGCTGCTTCAGGCCGAATTTGTCGTTCTGCAGCTCGCTGGCGGTGTATAGGTTGACGTATATGACGCTGTCGCCCTGATGAGTGTATATAAAGTGTGCGTATTTGCTGTGGTTCTCCATACCCGTGCCTACGCAGCACCACATGCCCTGATTAACTTGTGAGTATACGCGGTAGCTCTGTGGCCGTAGCGATGTGAAATACACATATCCTCCTGTCTCGGGGTCTTGTGTTGACAGTATGTGGTTCCACATGGTCTGCTCATAGAAGTCGGCATATCTTGCGTCATGTGTTCTGTCGAAAAGCATTTCCGAGAGTTTCAGCATGTTGTTGGAGTTGCAGCTCTCAGGACCGTCAAGGTTGGTCACATACTGCTCTCCCTTGCTGTGTGCGAGGAAGTGCTCGGAGACGCTGTTGCCACCTATGCATACGGTGCGGTTGTCGGCAACATCGCTCCAGAAGTTGCGTGCCGCCGTGGCCAGTCTGGCGTTGTCGCCCGTTGTCAGTGCTGCAATACGCTCGAAGCCTATGAACTTAGGTACCTGAGTGTTGGCATGCTGACCGTCGAGGAAAGTGCGGCTGTAGCTCTGACTGGTGCCCTGCATACCGTTCACCTCATAGGCGTGGCAGTATTTTTGTGCGACTTCGAGCCATTTGCTGTCGCCAAAGATATGGTAGGCATCGGCCAGCACCTCGTTCATACCTCCGTGTTCCCATCCGAGGACGTTCTGCATGTCGGAGTATGACAACTTCGACACTACGTCGGCACTCCATTGGCACAACTTCCTGAAACATTCCTTCGCCATTTCGTTGCCTGCATATATCCATGCATCGCGGAGTCCGGCCAGCACCTTGTGCTCGCAATAGAATGGCACCCATCCGCCATATTTTCTGAATTCTGTGAGGTCGTTGGCGTAGAGTCCCGTCCATATCTGGTTTATGGGCTGTCCGCCAATAAAGCCTTTCAGTCCGTTTGAGTTGTCATCAAATGCCTCTTGGCAGTCGTTAAGTATAGTTATGCAATAGTCGAGCCTGTCCTTGAGCTGTCCGCGAAGGTTCTCGTCGCTTATGGCCGAATATGCCATGGCGAGGGCTGTCAGATAGTGTCCTCCTACATGCCCATCAAGTGACCAGCTGTCGAGTCCCCAGTTGGGGAACGACGGATGGGTGGTTGTCCATCCTTGGTATTTGGAGCCCGCCTTGTCGAGTCCGGCTTGACGGATAAACGGCGTCATCAGCCTGTCGGCATCGTAGTCCAGGAGCAACCGCGCGTTGCGGTACATGGCGGTGGCAAACGGACTCTCGCCCAGACGCACCTCGCTCAAGTCGAAATGCTGGTCGTAGAGTTTGCTCTGGGCATAAGAGACAGATGGGGTGGAAAGCCAGCCGGCTATTGCCATGGCGGCAGCAAGAACAGAATGTTTCTTCATCATATATTGTTTAGTTAGGATGTTGTATTGGTTAGTATCTATGTCGTTTATAAATTCTTCTGCAAATTTACACAAAATAACCGGTAAAAAAGTATTTATATCATTTTTTTCAGAAGAATAACTATAGGCACAATAAGTATGCGCCATTACATACAAAACATTATTTGATTTCTGTGTACACATGTTTGCCACAGAGAGTACTGCAAAGAGTAGAAATAGAATTGATATTTTCATCTGTTTTGTAGGGTGTACAGTTTGATGTGCAAATATCAATAACAACGCTCTAAACCAAAGGTCGCCGGCTGAACCAAAGGCAAAGGAAAGGCAAAGGAAAGGCAAAGTCTTCCTATATCTACCGCATTGAGGAGGGCTTGCTGTTTTGCATCAAAGCCATTCAGGACTATGCCTATTCAGGTTTCGGAGGTCGTGGCGGCAAGCATGGTGACATCTTCTGGGACAATGAGTCATACGCCATCAAGCAATACCTGAAGATGTTTGCCGAACTTGCCAGTGCCACCTTGAAGCAGGAAGCGGAGCGTTTTGTCTGGCTGGCAAGCACCTTGGGCAGGTTCTTCGACGAGCGAAGCGGCAAAGCCGAGCGCAATGCCAACGAGCTCAGACGTGCCGACCATGAAGACCACGACATTGCCGATGGCAGATACGATGGACGAATACAGAAGTTCCAGCAAGGGATGTCAAGGTGACTAAGATAATTCCTCGTAGAGTAGATACAAGCAGGGGGAGTATCACATAATGACAACTCCCCCTGCATACGTTTGTTTTACTTCTTCTTGATCGTAAACTCCACCTTTTGTATTCCGCGCTTATAAACATTGCAGAGAACAAGGCCGTAGTGCAGCGTGTCGGCGTTGGCCGAAACTTCTGTGCTGCTTGCTTGTCGTTCCATTTCTGTCTTTTGTGCAGATTGGCGGCAAGAGGCAAGGGAGAGGGCAGCAAGCATCGCATAGGCGAGTATCCAAATCTTCGTTGTTCTCATTTGCTTTATAAATTTTTATATGCTTTTTATTCGGCCTTAAAGATGATGTGCATATAGTTGCCCTCTGAGCCAAATTGTTGGATAAGCGTCGGGCCGTCGTAGATGGATTTCAGTTGGAGGACTATGCCGTTTTCGGCAAGAGGGCGGAATGCTCTCGGCTGTTTCAGTTCGTCCTCAGTAAACGTGTAATACTGGCTGTTGTTGTCAAACTCCACGCGGATGTGGTGTTCTGCACCGCTATAGTTCAACTGTAGCAGCATGACGTTGGGGATGAAGGCCCATTTGATGTGCGAATAGTCCGTATCGTAGTCGAAGCCGTAGCGGGCGGTGATGGCCTGCGGAGAAGCCTCGGCAAGTGCATGGCTCAACTCTTCGTCCGCATCCACGACCTTTGTAATCAGAGACACTGGGAAGTCTTGAAAGAATACGTGCAGCATCTTATTGTTGGACACATCAACCTGTACGCCGTTGAAGGTTTCGCTGTGGGCTTCCGTTACGCGCCGTCCTTCCTCGTTTATCCATTCTTTGCAATCCTTGTTTTTGTAAATAATGATATACTGACCGGGATATTCGCCGGAAATATTTTGCGCGTAGGTTTCCTTTTGCTCGTTCGTCAGCCGTTTCTCCCAATGGTCATCGCTGCTGCAAGAGGCGATGGAGAAGGCAGCAAGCATCGCAAAGGCGAGTCTCCAAATCTTCATTGTTTTCATTGAATATGATTATATGTTCTGTAATGTTCTACTATAATAAACGCTAGAAGTCAGACAATATTACACCACTGGGCGTTATCTGTTCTTAAAAAGAGGAATGGCAGCGTTAGCACAAGGCCGACGACTGCCCATCAAAACGAGGGAGATTTATAGTCGGTTCTTTTCGTCATTACCTGCACCAGTGCCCTTGTACTTACTTCGTTTAGCGTTGAAGTTGTAGGTTACTTGTAGTGAAATGCTGCGAGTATAGTTGTAGCAGTCCTTTGAACTCTCTGCCCCCTGACCATACATCGTCCAGCGTTCACGCCAAGTCTTGAAGATGTCAGAAGCCATAAGATAGACTACCCACGTGTCTTTTGCAAATGATTTGCGCAGGGTAAAGTCGACGAGAAGCCCTTCACGCTTCATACGGAAACCGCCGTACTGGCGAGTAACGCCTTGCAAGGACAGGGTGGCCATCAATGATTCGGTGAACGCGCAGCGGTTATTGAATCTGAAACCAAAGCCTGGTTTGCTGAGGGCTTCGCGTGAACCATAGCCCTGCGTGTCGAAGAACTGCTGCTGGTAGTTCACCTCTACCATTGGCTGGTACTTGCCGAATCGCGGTGAGAGTGAGATGGAGGCAAAGAGCATCTGCTGGTGGTCGAAATTTCTGTTGGTAGTATAGGCAATCTCCTGTTGTCCGAGCAGCGAATTGGTCCACACCATTTCGTCCTTCACATACTTATGTCCGAGGGAGGCGTACACCCACTTGTAGATAAGGCTAGCCTCTGTATTATAAACACGTTCTGGCAGCAGCGACGGATTACCCCCTTCGTACAGGTAACGATTGTCATACTGCATATAGTTGCTCAGGCTTCTATAGCTGGGGCGGTGCATCTTTTCGGTGGCATTAAGTTGCAGGCTCCACTCGCCCCGTTGCCATGAAAGCGAGAGATTGGGAAATACGTTGTTATAACGTCGGCTGACATCGTTCTGTCTTACGCCCTCTGAGAAATAATCTCGGACGACATTTTCGTAGCGGATGCCTACCCCTATGCTCCAACGCTTCAGCGACTGGGCGTACTGGGCAACCCCGGATAAATTACGCTCGTGAATATCCGTCTCAGAAGAGGGTACGTACTGCTCCAGATTACGAAACAGGCCATGAGACTTGGTTTTTGACATTTCAGTTCCAAATGACAGTTTACCACCCAGCAGCGGATAGTCGAACATCAGTTTGGCTGCATAGACCTGGCTATGCTGACGGCTGTCGGAGTGAACGTTGCGACTGCCCAGTTCGATACTTGTTTCAACTGCTTCATCATCTCTTCCACTGCGGTAGTTGAAATATGAGCCGTTGAAATCAATCCCAAGTTTGCCCATCTTTCCCACATAGTAGATATTGGCCGTGTGCCGCTGGTAGTCACTCTCAACAACTTCCGTCATATCCACGATGCCTTCCGGCTGGTTGTTTCGCAGAATGGTCTGATGACTGCTGCCCTTTAAGCGGCCATGCAAGCTTCCGTAATACCGATACGAAGCCCCAATGGAGTTGCTGTCATTAACGTAATAATCGGAGGCAAAATATTCCGATAGAGCCGTACTGCTCATCTCAACAGGGATTTTCTGGCTGATGTGAATTTTATTCTCGTCAGTATAAAGATTTATATCAAGTTGATTGTCCTCACCGCTTTTATCCGCATCAACATACGTACTGTTGATAAACTCAAATTTCTTCGTCTGATATTTCAAGGTCAGTTGGTCGAAGCCCGACATCCATTTGTTGTATGAACCGTATGCATCGTTACGTATGCTGAATCCGCTTGATTGACGGCGCTTCGTCTTAATACGGATGACAGCCTCCACCTCGGCATCGTATTCCGCTCCAGGGTTAGTGATGACTTCTATTGACTTAATGTCTTCCGATTTCAATTCGCGCAGTTCCTGACTGTTCGTCATGCGCTTGTTGTTGATATAGATGAGCGGTGCACCCTTGCCAAATACGGTGACGGCATCATTGTTCACTGACACACGCGGCAGTTGGCTGAGCACATCAAATGCCGTTCCCATTTTAGCAAGGATAGTGTTTTCGATTGCAACTTCCATGCCACCATTGGTCATCTTCATTGTTGGCTTGTAGCCCTTCACGGTCACGGCATTCAAAGTGTAGTTGTCTGGCTGTAAGCGAATAGTACCTACTTCGGGCTGGTTACATATCTTGAATATGGTCTTGTAACCGACGTATGAAATGCGGGCAAGAACTTTATCTTGTTCGTATGGAATAGCGAAGTAGCCACTTTCATTCGAAACGCCACCGCCAAGGAGGGTGCTGTCGGCAAGGTTTAGAATGGCAACATTAGCGTATGCCAACGGCAATCCTTGTTCGTCGATGATGGTGCCCTTCAGGTGGCGGTCGGTCTTGTGGGTACACTCCACATAGATTTCTCGGTCGTCGGGTTTCACTGTCATGCGGACGGGATAGAAGCCTATCATCTGCTGGATGGCATCGGGCAGACGCTTGTTCTTGATGGTGGCTGTGATGCGGAAGTCCTCCAGCTCGTTGTAGAGGAAGTTGACGATGTATTCCGTCTGCTCGTTGTTCAACTGGAGCAGGGCCTTGCTGAGCGACACATTATTATATGTATGCGTGACACGCTGGGCGAAGGTGCCAAGTGGCATGCAGAGGATGCAGGCCACGAGCGTCAGAGTATATAGCGTATGTCTCATTTTACTACCAATGTTTTGTCTTCTCCCTGATATTTGTCTGACATTTGCAGTTATGGATGGGGCAGCGTCAGCACAAGGCCGACGACTGCCCATCGAAACGAGAGAGAGTTATAGTCGGTTACGTTCACTTTGTCCTGCATGGCTACCCTTGTATCTGCTCTTCGTGGCATTGAACCGCCAAGATACATTGAACCCAATTCGACGGGCATCGCGATAAAGACGAAAGATATTTCTGTACCCTATACCGCCATATGCCGTTCCTTCGTCGTATTTAGTGCGCAAGATGTCACTGGCGACGAGGGCTACATTGAGGCTTTTGTCCCGCAGGAATTGTTTGCTAAGGCGGAGGTCGAGACTTCCAGTTGTCTTGTTTATCCAATAGGCTGACTTCTGATAGGGCGTGATGCTTCCCGTTACATTCAGCATCCATGCGTGAGGCAGGGTAAAAGTGTTGTCGAACGTGAAGTCAGTCATCAGTCCGTGCCAGTTGTGGGCAATGCCCAACTCCCCGTAATCATGGTCTTGCACAGCGAACTCTGCTGAATAGTTCATCTGCCAGATGCCGATTTTGGGTGTGGCGTTGAGAACTATCATGTAGTACTGTGTCTTTGGAACGGTGCGGAAGTCGGTTAGAATCGCACCAGGATGGTTGACATCGTCGTAGGTAGAACGTATAGAGTGATATACATTTTCCTGATACCCGTAAATGGCTTCGGCGTATATCCACTTCCACTGCGATTTCCACTCAACACGATGGTTGGTTTGGGGCTGAAGGAAAGGGTTGCCACTATTGTATTCATACTTACTGGTATAGGTGACTGCCGATGACAGGATGGAATATGGCGGGTTGTTTCGTGTACACTGGTAGGAGAGCGAATGGGTCCAAAGTGAGTGCTGATAACTGATGGACAACCGGGGTATCAACACGTGGTAGTTAGGACTCATCTCGTCGTTGCGCACACCGTCAAGTTCGTAACGGTTGTGCTCATTCTGCCAGCGCAGCCCTGCATTGACGGAGAGGCTCCCCACTTTTAGCGAGTAATTGGCAAAAACGCTCCAGATAGCAGTTTGCTGTCGGATGTGGTTGTCGGCAGAGAAGCCGCTTTGGGTGAAGTCGCTGGTGCGGTCAACGGTGGATGCCTCCTCTCCAAAGGTTAGCTTGCCAATGGGAACAGGGGCTGTGATGACCAGTTTCTCGGCAATCAGTTGGTTCTTCGTGGCCGTACTGCTGCTAACGGGTGTCTCGCCCTCTGTGCCTCCGCTCATCTCGTTTTGGGAATGGGCATTGTAATAGTCTGCACTGAAATCCACCTTCCACTTCCCGATTTCTCCGATATAATAGGCATTGATACTATGCTTTAACTTAGGCTTAGTCAGCGTCGTTGTCGTACTATGCCCTTCGTCCCACATCATACCGTCCTGCATGGTTTGCATGTCATTGGCGCAGATATACTTTCGGTCGCCGATATAGTTGTTGGCCGTATAGGTAAAGCCAATGGAATGGTGGTCGTTGATTTCCCAGTTCCATCCGAGGTCGGCAAAATAGTATTTCATCTGATACTTGTATTCCTCTTCTTTTCGATGGTTCCAAATGGACGATGCCTGCAATTGTTCGTCTGTTGTTTTTACCGTCTGTGTGTTGTTGTCTGTCAGGTAACCTCGAACGAAGAAGTCCATACCGTTCCGTAGGCGATAGTTCAGGGCAGCATTGGCACTCTCATAATGTTCGTACCCTTGTCGGTAAGCACCAGAGAAGTTGCCGCTCCAGCCTTCGCCTGTGCGACGGACAGTCTTGATGCGGATTACCGACGAGACAGCGGCGTCATATTCAGTTCCTGGCTGTGTGATAATATCTACCGACTTGACCTCATCTGCTCGCAGACGCTCTAATTCGTCCTCTCCTCTCACTTTCTTGTTGTTGATGTAGATTTCGGGCTTTCCATGACCTGCTATCTCGCCGTTGCTCATCATCAAGGGCAGATGGGTGAGCATTTCGTTGGCAGAACCGAATTGCTCCAAAGGAGTGCCTTGAATCGAGACCTGCAGGCCCCTGACTGTTGAAGTATATAGCAGCCTATGACTTTTCACGGTAACTCCTTTTAATGTATAGTTATCTGGCTGCATCCGAATTGTCCCCACCTCGGCCTTATCGCAGAGTCTGTAGACGGTCTTGTAACCGACGTAGGAGATACGGGCGATCACGGTGGGCTGTTCGTAGGGAATAGCAAAGTAACCGCTTTCGTTGCTGACACCACCGCTAAGCAGCGTGGAGTCGGCAGGATTGAGGATGGCAATGTTGGCGTAGGCCACAGGCTGGCCCTGTTCATCAATGATGGTTCCCGTCAAGTGGCGATCTGTCTTGTGGGTACACTCCACATAGATTTCGTGGTCATCGGGTTTCACGGTCATACGAACTGGGTAGAAGCCTATCATCTGCTGGATGGCATCGGGCAGTTTCTTATTCTTGATGGTGGCTGTGATGCGGAAGTCCTCCAGTTCGTTGTAGAGGAAGTTGACGACGTATTCCGTCTGCTCGTTGTTCAACTGGAGCAGGGCCTCGCTGAGCGTCACATTATTATATGTATGCGTGACACGCTGGGCGAAGGTGCCAAGTGGCATGCAGAGGATGCAGGCCACGAGCGTCAGAGTATATAGCGTACGTCTCATTTTACTACCAATGTTTTGTCTTCCATGCCGATGTTCACGGCCTCGAAGGTGTTCAACTTTTCTACAACACGCGAGAGACTGTCTTCACGTTTCCATACAAAGTGGAAACGAAGGTGGCGGTCCGCTTCATTCTCAAACTTCACGCCGACACCGTGGGCTGTAGCAATGGCTGTGAGCATGGAGTCGAGTGGCACATTGTTGAAGATGTATGGCTCAACGGAAATTGTGTCGGCCTGAACCGTATCTGCTGGCAGGGAAGTGACTGGATTAATGTCTGTCGTTTTCTCTGTTGTGGGCTGTTGCGGTTTGGGCGTGCTGATATTTCGCACAACTTGGATAGCGGCAAAGGCAATGCCCGAAACCAGGAGTACACCGATGAAGGATGCAGCTATCTTGCGAGGTGCGAGGTAAGCGCGAAGACGGGGCTTATATTCTCCTTCGTCGAGGATTTCCAACTGACTTTCGTCTTCTTCCTCCTTGCAAGGCATAGTGCAAGCAAGCTTGCCCTCTGCCCTTGCTGCGTTCGTCAGTTCTTCTGAATGGCTGGCTGCAAACTTCTCCCATTCGGCATCCACATCTGGGGTGTCGTTTTTAAGCGCGTCGTGCTTGAAGGCACGCTTGGCAAATCCAAGTTGCTGCACGAGGTGACGCATCTCGTCTTCGGCGAGTATCTGCTGCAACTGCTCGTCGGTCAGTTGCTCAGGGTGGTCTTGCAATTCCAGAAGCCACTCTATACGCTGTTGCATTTCATGCGACTTTTTCCTTGCCTCGGCATAGTCCATACGAGCATGGCCTCTGCTCTCGTCTTCATGAAAACGTTCTTCGGTCATCATATTGCTTTTGAGTTTGAATTAAAATACTTTCTTATTTTCTCCACAGTCTGCTTCAGGTGGGTGTGGACGGTCTGACGGCTGACGTTCAGCGCTCCGGCCACTTCCTGGCAGGTCATCTCCTTTAGGTAGCGCAATCGGAAGATTTGCTGCTCTAACGACGAGAGGTTTTCCCGCACGTAGCGCATCAGTTCTTCCATCCGCATTTGCTCTTCCACCAGATTGTCGCTAACAGGTGTATCAGTGCCCTCGGTAAGCAGGCGTGCAAAGCGTTCTTGCACCTGTTTGTGCTGCAACATATTCAGACAGCGATGGCGCACGCTCGCCAAGAGGAATGCCTTTGCGTTGTCTGCTCTCACAATGGTGCTACCGCTAAGCAGACTGGCGAACACATCGCTCACCACGTCCTTGCTCTCCGCTTCATCGAAGAGCAATGTGAGTGCCAGATGATACATCTGCGTGTAGTGTGTCTTGAACAGACTTTCGATTTGACTCCGTCCAATTCCTCCTCGCTCGGCAGAGTTGATGCGAACATCACTCTGCGCTCGCTCGTTCATCATTTCTTTTCGTGTCATACACTTATAATACAGTTCAGACGTAGAAAATGTAAAGCAGAAATGCGATTATTTTTCAATTCAAACTCAATTTTTCTATTGTTGGGGCGTTTTTTTTTCAATCAAATCGGGCGAGGATGTGCTGTTTCCCATCCTCGCCCGTCTTGTATAATTGTATCGTACGGTTCCATACGCGAGCGTGATGACTTCAGTTGTTTCTGGCAAAAGTGATAATCGTCATCCATGAGTTAAAGACAGGCACTCCCAGGGAGAACTCTTGTGCTGTCTTCTTTCGAATCTGGTTGCTCCTGATGTTATCGTATATCCTTGTCAGCACACCTAATGGAAGTCTTTGTATAATGTGCCATAATAAAACAAAACGACCCGCACATTTGAGCATCATGGAGAGGCTTGGCGGGTTTTAATGAGAGCAAAGGTACTGCTTTAAGTTGGAATAACCAATTTTTTTATGTGGAAAGTTCTTATACTTCAGATTCCAATTTGGAAGAAAAAGAGCTTTTTGAGCTAATCGATAAGCTGCCTTCCGGATACCGCAACGTGTTCAGAATGGCTGTCATTGATGGCTTTTCGCATAAAGAAATAGCTGAAAAGCTTGGTATTGAGCCACACAGTTCATCATCACAATTGACAAGAGCAAAGGTGTTGTTGCGCAGCATGATAAACAGGCGAATGCTGGCTGTCATTTCCATATTGCTCGTCAGCATACCAATATATAAGTTTTGGAAAAGAAGTACGGAAAATGAGCAACATCCTGTAACCAATATAAATAATGCTGCCAAGGGAAAACGTTCTGTTGATCGTGAAATTGTGCAGCCAACTACCCAATCTTCTGTGGTTGACAAGAATATATTAGCAACGGCAAGTCCAGGCAAAATGAAATTACCGGATTACGTTATTGTTGATTCTGTTGGCATTCAAACAGATCATGAAACTGATTATGAAAAGACTGATTCGGCAATCAATGTTGTAATAGCAATAGAAAAAGATACCGTATCACTCGATACAATGAAACAGGTTGTTCCTAAGTTAGAAGAATTTATAGCAAAGCAAGTGGCTTCAAATTACGAAAGCAAGTGGCAACTACTTGCCATGGGCTCTTTGGGTTCTGCATTGGCTCAGACTGCTTATAAGATGCTTGTTGGCAATAAGGGAGAAGATATTACTGATGGTCCTCAGCCTTCAGGTCCACAAATGTTTTCAACTTGGGAGGAATATTCTCAGTATTTACAGCAGAATGCGCATGGCAATATGTCGGAGGCAGAAAAGGCTCTTATGGAAATTGCCATCAATAACACGAACAACATCAACAACATTAAAAACGGTGGAAAAATCGTAGAGCATGAGTATCATGACAAACCAATCACATTTGGATTGTCCATGACTAAGACTATCAATAGAAATTTGAACGTAGAGACTGGTCTTCAATACTCCCTACTGAAGTCTGAATTCATATTGGGTGAGGATGACTACTATGTACAAAAGCGACAGAAAATCCATTACTTGGGTATTCCATTACGCTTGTCATACAAGTGGTTGAGCGCAAACAGGTGGACAGCATACACTTCCGCAGGTATCATCCTGAACATACCTTTATCTGGCAAGACAGATGAACAATATGTAACAGGAACTGTGACCCCATATTCAAATAGCTGGCATTTTACCCCACCATTCCAATGGACTGTTGGTACGGGTGTCGGATTACAATATAATTTTGCGGATAATTGGGGCGTTTATCTGGAACCAACATTCAGTTGGCACATACCTAATGGTAGTACTACTCGTACCATTTGGACAGAGCATTCATTTACCATTACCGTTCCATTCGGAATCAGATTCACATGGTAAAAACAATGCCTCATGCAGTCTTTGGAACTTTTGGTGTATCTTTAATGATAGAAGCACAAAAGTTTCTTATGACGCATGTACAAGACAAAAGACTATATACGAAATGGGGTTATGTACCTCAACAATATGTTACGTCCTCGGCACAAGATGCTGAGTACGTTAATGTTGTATTCCACAACAAAATGCCAATCTCGTTGCAAGCATTGCTCAATTTGGCAAAAACCAGTAGAGCATCTTTCTTTTAAAGACATCAGGGAAATTATGCGCAGTAAATGCATCTCTCAGCATACGGTAGTTGGATTGGAAGGTGGGGAGTTCCTGCTTCATCCTGAGGCAGATGTAATAATGGAGTGGTTTAAGGAGAACCATCCCAATTATACATTACTATCCAACTGCTTAAATCCCCAAAAAGTGATAGATGCCGTGAGAAAGTTTCATCCTGCTCATTTGTATGTATCTCTTGATGGTGATAAGGAAACATACAAGAGCATGAGAGGATGCAATGGGCATGATAAGGTAATAGAGGTTGTGAAAGCGGTGAGAGATGAGGTTCCTATCTCCCTCATGTTCTGCCTGTCACCCTGGAATTCCTTTTCTGATATGAGATATGTCATAGAGGTGGCAAAGGAATATGACATTGACGTGAGAATCGGAATTTATGGAACGATGGATTTCTTTGATACTACGGCAGAGCTTCTTTCTGTAGATTTTGAAAATTACATTCAAGATATACCTCAGAACATACATGATACAGAAGAAAATTTTGATTTTGTAGCCTTGTATGAAGAATGGCGAAACGGTAATCTCAAATTGCGTTGCCAAAGTATCTTTAGCGAATTGGTGATTCACTCGAATGGCGATGTTCCACTATGCCAGAATCTCGATGTGAAGCTTGGCAACATCCATACACATTCGCTGGATGATATATTCAATTCGAGATTCGCACATAAGGAGCAATGCAGATACTCGAAGGAATGCAATGCCTGTTGGATCAATTTCCATCGCAAATATGATTTGATATTGCTGCGAAACCTTGAAAGATTTCTGCCAAAAAAGATTATTCAAGTCGTTTACGGAAAATATCAATGGACAAACAACGTTAATGAAACATATAGGGAATACATAAATCGAATTAATAGCTAATGGAATATATAAAGAACATCATCGAACGTTATAAGCGGATAAGGAGCATGAGGCAGTTGAAGCAGATATATGGTGGCAATTATGCTTTTGTGGGCATTGGTAACCATAGTACAAATAATCTGTACCCTGTTCTGAACTATCTTCATGTTCCATTGAAATATATTTGCTGCAAGTCAGAAGACAAGTTACCGTTCATAGAAGCGGCTTATCCCAATGTCTGTGCGACAACATCTTTAGATGATATTTTGCATGATGATGACATTAAGGGCGTGTTTGTGTCGGTTTCTCCAAAATCTCATTTCACGATAGCTTCGGAGGTTATCAAGAGTGACAAGGCTCTATTTATAGAAAAGCCTCCATGCCAGAGTGAAGACGAACTGTTGCAACTAATCGGAATGAGAAAAGCGGCCGGCTTTCCGCAAGTAACTGTTGGATTGCAAAAGCGGAATGCCCCCGTCATCCGTATCCTAAAAAAGAAATTACAGAAGTGCAAGGGAAGAATGAGCTACAATCTCAAATATCTTACAGGGTCATATCCTGAAGGTGATGCGATGTTGGATCTTTTCGTTCATCCATTGGATTACGTGACGTTTCTATTCGGAAAGGCAGAAGTTAAGTTTGCTGGCTGGATAGAGCATCATACACTTATGTTGGTACTCGAACACGAAAAAGCTACAGGTGTTTTAGAACTGTCAACTGGTTATTCCTGGATGATGCAAAAGAGTGCATGACGGTAAACACTTCATCTGGTATCTTTGAAATGGAGCAGATGGAGAGTTTGATATATAAAGGTAAGCAATCTACGTTGATGGGCGTACCTATCGAGAAAGTCTATCAACAAAAGAGGGTCGATGTTAATTTATTCGACAGAAATAATTTCGTGCCAACTATCCGTAATAATCAGATAGTTACACAAGGCTACTTTGATACCATCAAAAGTTTTGTCGATGCTGTAGAGAAACGAAAGAGTTCCCCAGAACAATCGTTAGAAGCAATAATCGATACTTATAAGTTGATTGAGTCAATTCGTTCAATTCAAAATTAAAAATAGATATAGTTATGGTTAAACAAGTTGTATTTTTAGTTATGGCTGCTATGGCAATGGGAGCTTGTTCTACGGAACAGAATGTCATGGAGCAGGTAAGAATGAGTGATGTGGTAAACTCTGGCTGTATTTCTTCCTTCTCAGCAACAGAAAGTCGTCCTGAATATTATAAAGCAGAAAAAGAAAAGCCTACACAGATGTCGGTTTCTGTTGATGCAAAAGGTGTTGCTCATTTCGAAGTGGCAGGTCTCCAAGCCAATTGTGCGGTAAATGGGTTTCAACCGCAAGTATATTCACAAGACGGAGAAATCCGTATAGTATTGATTCCTTTGGGGGATTCCACGATTGAGGCAGATTGTATGTGCAACTACAATGTGAGTTTTAAGCTGTCAAATTTAACAACTGACGGTTATCATTTGGCTGTCTATCTCTCTGATTTCGCAGGCAAATATGATTCAACCCAACCACTTTATGAAGGAAAAGCCTCTTTTCTGCCCAACAAAAGTATAGAGATAGAGTTAAAGTAAGCAACAAAGTCCTTTCTGTTTTTGCCAACAGAAAGGACTTTATGCTATTACTATTTACCACAATGCCACTTTTCCTGCGATGCCCAAGTCTATGGTTGCAGTTACAACACCAAGAGCCTTGAAAACTCTTCTCATTGTTGGGATGGTTATGCTATAACCTCTTTCCAAGCGAGAAATCTGCGCTCTTTTCACACCGATACGCTCACCCAACTGTTCTTGGGTCAAGTTCTGTTCAATACGAGCTTTCTTGATGGCTTCTCCCAAACGATAAGCATGCAACGCATCATCCACATCACTTTCAAAAGCGTCACGTTTTGGAGTGCCTATTTTACCGAAATGCTTGTCAAGAACATCATCCAATGGAGTAAGATTCATCTGTGCCATAATTACTTGTTTTTGAAATATTCTTTTCTGATTGCTTCTGCTTTCGCAATTTCCTTACTTGGTGTCTTTTGAGTTTTCTTGATGATACCGTGAGTGGCAATCACCAATGTCTCTTTGTCCCTATCCCAAAAGGCAAAAAGCCGATAAGCAGTCTTATTATATAATGTACGGAACTCCCATATCTCCGAATTTTCCAACTTCTTGAAAAGTTCCTTTTTGCGTTCTCCTCCTGCAATACGCTTGATGTTGTAGTATATCTTGTAAGATACCGTTTCGGGTAAACTCTCAATGAAGTCCTGTGCCTCGTCTGTCAAGACAAGTCGGAAGATATTTTGTGCCATATTATTCTTTTTGGTTGACAAAGATACTCATATTGTTTCGTAAAAAAGAAACATTAGCGATAAAAAGCCATCTTATGCTACATTTTTAACATTTTAGCTACATATAATTGCGCATCAAGAACTAACAGGCAAGTTGCGAAGTACATTTGTAAACTCAGTTGAAATTATCTAATCATAACTGAAAATAAATCATAAAAGATAAACTATATTTTTGCGAGCCGAAGTTTTTGTTGTACTTTTGCAACCGACAAGAGTTGTTTGACAAGCAAACGTATGCACATTGCAGAAATTAGAACCGTTGCTAAATCATTACCTCCATTGAGGTAAAACACTCATAAATCGCTCATTTTAAGCTATTCGGCAGATTTTAGCGTAATTTTTTCAGAAAAAAGCGGTGAGGACCAGCTTTTAAAATAAAAGCTGCCTAAGAAATCCCCTTTTTGCCACAAAGTGTTACCTCATCCTTTCTTTTCCTTACCTATTTGAATCAATATGAAACAAAGATCACGCAAAGCTTTGCAATCACCAACGCAAAGCTTTGCAATCACCAACGCAAAGCTTTGCAATCGCCAACGCAAAGCTTTGCAATTGCCAACGCAAAGCTTTGCATCTGTCCTCGCAAAGCATTGCATAGCGTAAAGGCGCTTTCATTTAGGAATCCTTCTTATGTATTTCCACTGAGCCAGAACATGACTCATAAAAAGAGAACGGGCAGTACGACCTCGGAAGGTAGTACTGCCCGTATGGTGTATTGGCGTATTATCTCACGTATTTCTTTCCGTTGCGTATGTATATACCCTTGGCGGCTGATACTGTTGACAACTTCCTGCCACTGAGGTCGTAGATGTCGCCGGACGTGGTGGAGAGGGTGGTTGTGACATTCTCAATGCCTGTCATGTCGGCCGTGTTCCATGTGATGCAGTCGTAGCCACTGCCAAGAAAGACGTTTTCAAGGTTGTAGAGGTAGGCGTAGATGGTACAGCTGTAGTCAGCGTCGAGTGCTTCGGAATAGTAAGGACCTATTGTGCTATTATAGTCTCCTCTGGCGCCAAGGTCCTATGTTCGTCCAGCTTTTACATAAGCCAGACGACAGTTAAATACAGAATACAGTCGGGCTAAACATTACCGCCCTATACCGATGAAGCTCTGATAGGGCTTGGCCTGAATACATGTCAAAGTACATTCTTTTCATAAATTACTCTCTTAAGTCTCAATGATGGCGCAAAGTTAAGAAATATATTTTAATACCGTAAACAAATAGCAACTAAATTTAAGGTTTTATTATCTAAAAGTTACAATTAAGCGGTTTTTAGAGACAGATTGACTCGTATAGCGTATAAAATTATGGAAATATTGTTTTTCAATCAATACTATCAGGAACCCACCTCCTACTATTAAAATAGGTATAAAAGAAACAAATAAAGAGAGAATTTGAAAATATTAGGTATAAATGTACATTTTGTCACTAAATGCGATATGCGAGAGGCATAAAAATCTTGTACAGACAATAATAATGTTTGAAAAAGTTTGGTGGTTTCCGAGATTATTGCTACTTTTGCAGCCGTAAAAGGAAGATTGGCAGAGTGACCGAATGCGCTGGACTCGAAATCCGGTATACCCTTTTCCGGGTATCGGGGGTTTGAATCCCTCATCTTCCGCAAAATAAATTGGGAAGTCACGGGGTGGCTTCCCAATTTTGTTTGTTAGCAGTTTGTTACCTTGCCAAGTTTTCGGTTGTCAATATAAAGGTATGAACTCAGTATAAATAATGTGTGGCGAAGATAGTCATGCTCTATTAGTTTCATTATAGCGAACCCTGATTTATATGTATTGTGACGGGGTTTTGTTTTTGTTTCTTCCATTCTTTCAGGAAGCCGAACCATTCCTTGTCGCTGTGGTAGCCGAAATCCTCGTTGTCGCTTGTGTATGTGAGCGAGTAGTGGAGGCGGTTGTCCTTGCATCCAATGACGTATGCGTAGTTGTCTTTGTTGGCCGGGATTTCCTGCTTGCGGTATTCGTCGGGCACGTATATTCCCAGTCCCACGGTCTCTCGTTTCCAGTTTATGGTGTCCTTGGTTCCCGCTGGCCAGTCGGTGCCCCAGCATCCTCTGAGTCCTTTTCTGTCGGTCAGCTCAACGGAGTTCTTTACATTGATGATGCCAGTAGAGAAATCGTATTCCTCCACGTTTCTGTTGAACGTGACGTCAACGTCGAAGTCACGGTGCCCGGCATAGAGCGTGTATCTTATCGTAGCATTCACCGGGCGGTCGCCTTTTCTGATGGTCCATCCGTTGTCCTCAACCTCCACGATAGTTCTCAGAGGTCCGGTAGCGACAATCCTCTGAGTTCTGCGCTCCACGTCCTCGAGCATGGCCGGAGCCTTGCCGTCCCATCCGCGTAATGCGCCGAGCCCGAAGGTGTTGCCCACCCACAGCACGTCGTCACCAAATCCCTGCGCCTTCTGTTCTTTTGTAGTATAGAACTGCGTTTGCTCTATCTCCAGTCCCTTGTGGAATTTGCCATACAGGTCTATGGTCTGTCTTTTGTCCATGTATATCCTCATTCCTATCAGATCGCTCTCGAAGGCCACGCCGTGGTGGTGCAGGACATTGTAGGGGTTGGTGGTTCTCTTGTCGATGGTTATAGACGACAGGTATATATCGTGCTTGTTCTTCTCCTTCACTGACGGGTTGCGCAACACTATCTCCGCAAAGGTCCTCGGAGTCCATTCCCTTGCCTGCGTCTTGTCGCTGAGAGTAACTGTCACAGTCTTTGTCTCCCGTCCCTTGAGGTTGGTGAGGAAACACAGCTCGTCGGCGTTGCCGTCTTTGTCGAGGTCGTCTATCTGGTATGGTATCTCCTTGCCGTCAGCGACAACAGTCGCCGACTTGGTGTCCGGCCATTCTTTCAGGCTTACTGTTGCGGGAACATCATTAAGCTCGCATTTCAGATTGTTCTTCAATGTCACCGTTACCGTTTGTTGCGCAAAAGCAACAGCTGCTGCCATCATAGAGATAGACAGGCATATAGTTTTTCTTCTCATAGTTTGTTTTGATATATACTTTGTTGTTCAACAGATAATATCACAAAGTTAATGGTTTTCCCGTAGAAATCAATTTCAACAAGACATTATTAATCAATATTTCAATAAAATAAACTTAATTTATGCTTTCGTGCCATTTTTTTTAATATTTTTAGCCTATAGTTTGCTGTTTACAATATTTTTTAGTACTTTTGCAACAGGATACATTATATAATATATAATAGACAAAAAAACCAGTTACTGTAAGTTGCCACGAAAAATATTCTACATATTGTTTTCCGTCATATTCCTCTGTTCGGCATGTGAGCTGAAGCTCAAGCCCTATGACGACAACGATGAGTACTCACTCATCGAGGTTTCTCGTTATGACAGGCTTGAGAGCAGGTATCTCACAACGGGTGACTTCTCGGCCTTGCAGCAGATGAACATGGACTATCCCATTGAGACGAGGACTCTCGTGGAGAAGATGCTCAGGCTCGGAGAGGTAAGCGACCCCGACATCAGCACTCGTTTTCTGCGTTTCTATCAGGACTCCGTCTTGCAGACACTCATAGCCGACGTGGAGGCGGAATACGCCAACATGAACGACATAAACATGCGGTTCCGCAAGTCGTTTGACAAGCTTACCGAGTTGCTTCCCAACCTTCCGGTCCCCAATATATACGCACAGATAGGTGCTCTGGACCAGAGCATCGTCATAGGCGAGAAGATGATTGGTATCTCGCTCGACAAGTATATGGGGGCAGACTATCCTCTTTATCAGAAATACTACACGGCCGACCAGCGCAAGAGTATGACCAGGAAGTATATCGTTCCCGAAAGCCTTGCCTTCTACCTTCTCAGCATCTATCCGATGGACAATTACGACAGCCGCACGCAGATAGAGAAGGACCTGCACATGGGCAAGGTCATGTGGGTAGTCAACAAGGCGTTGGGAGAGACATTCTTTGACACCCCCTACGTTCATGCCGTTGGCCGCTACGTTCAGAAACACCGCCTTGAGGTTTCTGATCTTCTTGCCGATGATGACTATTCACACTTCCCCACTGTCCGCGGAGGCAAGTAGGCGGTTTCTCAGCAGGTTTGTGAACTCGTAGTTCTTCAGTCCCCACTTAGGAGCTATCAGCAGCTCGGGTGGCGACTGGCTGACAAACCGTTCCAGTACGAGGTCTCTGCGCAGCAGCCTGATATATTTCGTTATTAGGTCGAGGTATTCCTCTACGCTATACACATGAAACGGGTTTCTTGCGTATTCCTCCGCAAGCCGTGT
This sequence comes from Prevotella sp. P3-122, assembly GCF_002251365.1. Classification (GTDB taxonomy): domain Bacteria; phylum Bacteroidota; class Bacteroidia; order Bacteroidales; family Bacteroidaceae; genus Prevotella. The sequence goes on along the minus strand of NZ_NPJH01000030.1, from coordinate 79,277 downwards.
GCCTTTTATTACCTGCATCTGATGGATTTTCAGCACGTCGAGTGGCAAGGCCGATATTATCGGTGCCTGCCTCAGGCTCTCGCCGGCATCCTCGCCCGGCAGTCCCAGTATGATATGTCCCCCCGTCAAAATGCCCCTTTCGTGCGTCTTCTCGATGGCCTGCCTGCTGCACTCGAAGGTGTGTCCTCGGTTTATCCTTCTCAGCGTCTCGTCATTGGCCGACTCTATGCCATATTCCACCATCACGAAGGTTTCCCTGCTCAAGTCAGAAAGATAGTCGAGTAGGGAGTCGTCGATGCAATCGGGACGTGTGCCGATGACGATGCCTACGATGCCGTCGACAGACAGCGCTTCGCCGTACAGTGATTTCAGGCGGTCTATCCCGGCATAGGTGTTGGTGTAAGCCTGAAAGTAGGCCAGATATTTCATGTCCGGATATTTCCTTGCAAAGAATGCCTTCCCGTCCTCCAGCTGCTCCGTGACGCTTTTGCTGCTGTTGCAGTATGCGGGGTTGAAAGTGCGGTTGTCACAGAACGTGCAGCCGCCCGTCGATATCCTTCCGTCTCTGTTCGGACAGGAGAACCCGGCGTCGACAGACAGTTTCTGTACCCTGAACTGGAAGCGGCTCCTTATCCATGTGCCAAAGTCGTAGTATGGTTCTGCCATGTTTTAATGTGAGTTAATCGGGACAATCATTGTCCTCTTTTCTTGCAAAGTTACGGATTTTTGTTTAACTTTGCGCTATATTTGCCTGAAACTTAAAATAATTAATCATATATGAGGAAACTATTCATTTTTTGTTCTATTATGCTTATGGCCACATCGTCTGTCATGGCAGCCGGCAAGATAGACCTGAAGTCGGTTACCGACGGTACTTTCGCGGCTAAGCGCATCAGCGGCATAGACCCTCTGAAAGGCACCGACCAGTATGCGCAGATCTCGCAGGACGGGAAACAGATTGTGCAGTATTCGTTCCGCACGGGCAAGCAGACCGCCGTGCTCTTCGACGTCAGCAACACCGTTGGCGAGAAAATCGACGCCTTCGACGGCTACATACTCTCTCCCGACGGCAAGCGCATGCTCATACGCACACAGACGGAGCCTGTATACCGCCGCTCCTACAAGGCGGTATTCTATATCTACAACATGCAGAGCCACCTGTTGCAGCGTCTCTCCGACGGAGGCCCGCAGCAGGTACCCGTATGGTCGCCCGACGGCAACCAGGTGGCATTCGTACGCGACAACAACATCTTCCTCGTCAAGCTGCTCTACGACAATAGCGAGAGCCAGGTGACCACCGATGGCAAGTTCAACCATGTCATCAACGGAATACCCGACTGGGTGAACGAGGAGGAGTTCTCCTACAACTCCGCCCTTGAGTTCAATGCCGACGGCACAATGCTCTTCTGGACGAAGTTCGACGAGAGCAACGTAAAGACATACTCCTTGCAGATGTTCCGCGGCATGAAACCCTCCAAGGACGAATACGAGGTCTATCCCGGCGACTACAGCTACAAGTACCCCAAGGCAGGCGAGGACAACGCAAAGGTGTCGGTATGGAGCTTCGACATCAAGACCAAGAAAACGCAGAAGATGCAGGTACCGCTCGATGAGGACGGATATATACCGCGCATCAAGCGCACCAGCGACCCGGAGAAGATGGTTGTCTATACCATGAACCGCCACCAGGACGTGCTCACGCTCTACACCGTCAACCCGCGCTCTACCGTCAGCCAGATGCTCTTGCAGGACAAGGTTAGCAAGTATATCAAGGAAGAGGTGGTGGCAGCCGTAACCATCGGTCCCGACCATATCCTCATGCCGAGCGACCGCGACGGCTTCATGCGCATATATCTCTACGACATCAACGGCCGCCAGCAGAGGGTTGTAGGTGGTGACTTTGACATAACGGCCATCTACGGTTACGACAGCAAGACGGGCGACATCTATTACCAGGCGGCAGCACTCAACCCGCACGACAGGCAGATATACGTCAGCCACAAGAACGGAAAGACTCAGAGACTCACCGACAAGGAGGGATGCAACTATGCCGTATTCTCGGGCGACTTCAGGTATTTCGTCAATACTTGGAGCGACTATGACACCCCTTATATATATAGTACGCGCGATAACCAGGGAAAGGTGATAGCCACCAACCTCGACAACGCTGAGCTGAAGAAGAAAATTGCCGACTATGGATGGACGAAGAAGGAGACTTTCTCGTTCACCACTTCCGAGGGCGTAACCCTCGACGGATGGATGGTAAAGCCGGCCAATTTCGACCCCTCACGCAAATATCCAGTCATCATGTTCCAATACAGCGGACCGGGCAACCAGCAGGTGATGAACTCATGGAACGCCGGCTCGATGGGGCAGGGTGGTGCCTACGATATGTACCTTGCCCAGCAGGGATATATCGTAGTGTGCGTTGACGGACGCGGCACTGGCGGACGAGGAGCTGACTTCGAGAAGTGCACATACCTGCATCTTGGAAACCTCGAAGCACGCGACCAGGTGGAGACGGCACTATACCTTGGCACACTTCCGTATGTCGACAAGGACAACATAGGCATTTGGGGATGGAGCTACGGAGGCTATTGCACCATTATGAGCATGAGCGAGGGACGGCAGGTATTCAAGGCCGGAGTGGCAGTGGCTCCTCCAACCTCTTACCGCTTCTACGATACCATCTATACAGAGCGCTACATGCGCACTCCTAATGAGAACCCGGAGGGATATGACGACAACGCCTTCTCACGTGTCAACAACCTCTCTGGCGCACTGCTCCTCTGTCACGGACTGGCCGACGACAACGTTCACCCGCAGAACACCTTCGAGTACTCCGAGGCTCTCGTCCAGGCTGACAAGGACTTCAAGGAGAATATCTACACCAACCGCAACCACAGCATCTATGGCGGCAACACCCGCAAGCACCTCCTCCGCCAGATTACACAGTGGTTTGACGAGCACCTAAAGAACTAACAACTAAAAACCATATTGCAACTATGAAACTATTACATCAGACCTGCCTTGCAGCCCTCGCGCTCCTCATGCCAGCCTCCGCCCTGGCAGCCGATGTCAAGGTGACAGTCACCAACGAACAGAAAACACAGCGTCAGGAACTTGTTGAGATTGACGCCCGGACGGTTTATCAGAAACTTGGCATCGCCGAGGGACAGAACATCATCGTCAAGAACGCCATGCGCCAGCAGGTGGCCTATCAGATAACCTACGATGGCAAGCTGCTTATCGACGCGGCTGTGAAGCCATGCGGCAAGACGGTCTTCACCATCACTCCCGGCAATCCCGAGCCCATGCGCTCGTGGGTGGAGGGAAAGATGTACCCCCTACGCAAGGACGACATCGCATGGGAGAACGACCGTGGGGCCTACCGTGTATACGGGCCGCAACTGCAGAAGTCAGGCGAGCGCTCCTTCGGCATCGACGTATGGACCAAAAACAGTCCTGACCTGAACGTGCCAGAGCGTTATTACAAGGACTACGAGGGCAACGTGCGCGGCTACGAGATTGGCAAGAACGGACGGAAGGACGAGTGGATAGACCTCCATACATCATTCCATCTCGACCACGGAAAGGGTCTCGACTGCTACGGCGTGGGACCGTCGCTCGGATGCGGTACGCCCGCACTCATGGACGGCGACAAGCTCATCTTCCCATACTGCTACAGGAAATACCGCATCGTCGACAACGGTCCCCTGCGCTTCACCGTGGAGCTTACATACAACCCCGTGAAGATTAAGAACGACGAGAATGTTGTAGAGCACCGTATCATAAGCCTCGACAAAGGATCCAACTTCAACAAGATGACCGTATGGTACTCTGGACTCACCTCGCCATGCAACCTTGCCTCCGGGGTTGTAGTCCATACCGCCGACACAGAGAGCATGGTCATAGGGAAGAACTACGTACAGTATGCCGACCCCACCGACCAGCCCGAGCGTCACGGTTTTCAGCTCTACGTGGCAGCCCTGTTCCCCGATGGCGCCAAGTGCAGGAAGCTTTTCTACGACAAGCCCGAGGGTGCCATCGCCGGACATGCCCTTGGCATCATTAAGGACATCAAGGCCGACCAGAAGTACACTTATTATTTCGGCAGCGCATGGAGTGAGTACGACGTACGCAATCAGGATGAGTGGCAGGTGCGCATCGACGGCTTCCTCAACGCCCTCGACATGCCGCTCGTAGTGACAGTAGAGTAATATCCTTATGTGGCAGTATATCATATCAGCGATTATCATAACAGCAGCCGTGGCCTGCGCCGCATGGAAAATCTACTTGCTCGTCAGGGGCAAGGCAAGTCCATGCGACGGATGCCATGGCTGTGCGCATAAGGCCGAGGGCTGTGCGCATAAGGCCGACGACTGCTGCGGAAACCACGCCGTCACAGGAAAACCGCACTGTTATCAAAAAAAAGAAGATGAAAAATTTGGTGGAATAAAATAAAACCACTACCTTTGCACCGCATTAAAACAAAGGGTACCTTGTCCGAGCGGTTAGGTACCGGTCTGCAAAACCGTTCAGGGCGGTTCGACTCCGCCAGGTACCTCTAAGGTCAGCTCTATTTTGAGCTGACTTTTTTTATTCTATTTTGCCTCCTCTTTCTTATGCATTCATTTTGGCACAGTGGAAAAAAACATGGGGATGGTACTCCTAAATGAAGGCAATGCTTTGCGTAGGCAGATGCTAATCTTTACTATTTAAGTACCAGATTCTCTTTCGATTGTACGAGTTTGAAGATGAGAATAAAACACTAATCTCACGTATGTACTATCACAAGCGTAAGGGGATGAAACCTCGTATCAGCACGAAGATGAATTGACAAATGTATAGAGCAACCTTCAGATTTAGTTACGGGCAGTACGACCTCGGATGGTTGTACTGCCCGTTTTTAGTTATATTGAAACAAGATGCTGACGTTTTATCTCACGTACTTCTTTCCGTTTCGTATGTATATACCCTTGGCGGCTGATACAGATGACAGTTTTCGGCCACTGAGGTCGTAGATGTCGCCGGACGTGGCAGGACGTGTGGTTGTGACATCCTCGATGCCCGTCGGGTCGCGCCGTGTCGTTATGGTAAGTTTCGGTGCATAGGTGGCAGAGCCCTTGCCGTAGATGTTGCCACCGGCGGCACCATTGGACATGATGAACAGGATGTAGTCCTGTCCTGCGGCGAGCATTTCGTTCACGGCATCAGTACATTCCACTGTCTTGGCAGCATACGTTGTCGTGATGTCACTGTATGTGGCCAGCTGGGTTCCGACCTTGGCTGTAAGCTCGGGTATGTCATCAGCAGATGTTATACGCGGCGTGCCTGCCGGCATGTAGCAGATGTCGAATGTCCTCGTTCCGCGCGAGCAGTTAACATATACTGTGTATTCGGCCTTGGTAACCTCCTCGCCGGCCGGAATGTTGAGCGTGAACTGCGAATAAGCCTGTGCGTACCATGACGTGCCCGAACCCCAGTTGTTGTAGTAGTGTGTCTCGCTGTCAAGGAACTTGCCATATTCGTTGGCACCACCCTGAGAGCTGGCCGTGTGCTCAAGGGGAGCATCATAGACCTGCGTTGTTATGGCTCCGCCCTCATAGATTTCTCCTTCGTTCTTCACGCGGAGCATACCGTCGACGAGTAGGGTAGAGGTTTCCCATTCCAGTCCCTCACCCGGTGTCTGTGGAATGATGTTGAACGAGCCTGAGCCCGTCTCGATGGTAGAGTTTGTGAATACTGGTATGGCATCGCCCCTTCTGAACTGATGCTTAGTTGCACGTGTGAGGTCGAGCTCAAGGTTTGCTCCCTGGCTGATGTTCACGTTGCCGTTCACCCTTACGGCGTTTATTCTGACAGCTTCCTCGCCATTCTCTGCCACGGGGATGAGCAGTGTGCTTCCGGTATTGAAGGTCACGCCACCGTTCAGGGTGATGCTGCTGTTGTCGACAAGCGTGTCACCGGGACATAGTATGCCGCCATTGTTTACCGTTACCTTTCCCTTGAGCGAGCCCTTGCCCTTCAGGGTTGCACCACCGAGCACGCTTACTGCTCCCGTGCCCGTATGTGTTCCGTTTACTACGAGCGTGCCGGCGCTGACGATGGTTGTTCCGCTGTATACGTTCTTGCCAGTCAGTCGCCACAGGCCGGTTCCCTCCTTGGTGATAGACACTGTACCCGAATATGCGCTGTTGAGTCCTGCCGGGAGGTCGTTGATGACTCCGTTGAAGGTCTCGTCGCTATTTGCGCCGCCCACCTGCCATAAGCATGTGAAGCCCTTGGTCTGCTTGCTTGAGCCTCCGAGGAATGTACCTGCGTCGCCAGAGAGTCCGCCGATGACATTTGTGGCGTTGGTTGTCCATGCCACCATGGTGATGCCTCCCTTCAGCTCGAACCGTACCCTTGGTGCGCTCCATTGTGTCTCGTGCAGTAGTATGGTGCCGCTCTTTGTTCCGTTGCCGATAATCTTTCCTGTAAACAGCGACAGGTTTGGCTTGAGGTAAGACCTCAGGTAGGGGATGTCGAGATGCAGGATGCCGTTGCCGGTAACTATTGAGCGGAAATAGCAATGTGACGGCAATGCGAGCGTTCCCTCAGACTCGTCCTCCACCTCCACGGGGAAGCTCAGCGTCTGATAGTCTTCGTTCTTGTAGGCAAACTGCATGGTACCGCCGTCGAGGATTATTTTCTTCCCTGATGAGCCAAAGGCTTTGCAGGCCTTCTCCGTGTCGCTGAGGTATAGCTTTCCGCTCTTCAGGCGTGTAGCGCCACTGTAGCCAAAGAAGCCGGCGTCGGCAACAGACACGGTGCCCTCGCCACCAATGGTGAGCGAGCCATCGCCCTCGAAGACTCCGTTCATGGAGAGTGTTGTCGTCGGCTCTGCTACAGACAGTGTGGCATCGCGAAGTATCCGGGCCGAACGGTCGGAGGATGCGCTCTCGCCTATGTAGTTGAATGTGCCGCCATCGAATACCCAGTTCTGGGCAAACGACTGCGAGGCACCGAGCGATGACGGCTGTCCGCCGTTGGCTATGGTGGCGAAGTCGATGGTGCCGCCATGGGTTACGGTAGCTCCTGTATAGGAGTTCTGGTTGTTGAGCACGAGCTTGCCGTCGCCATCCCTGTTGACGGACGTGCCCTCTCCCTTGATTGCGCTTCCGCTTATGGTAACGGTACCCTCGCCCTTGACGACTACGCTTGCTGGCGCAATCTCGTTGAGCAGAGTGTACATGTAGTTGGTGCCCTTGCCGGCTGTAAGCAGCAGTTTCTGTCCCTCTGCCACTTCCTTAGTATTAGTAACATCAGGCTCGTAGGTGTCGATGTCGACCATGCCAACCTCTAACGGGCGTGTGAGGAAAGAGCACACGTCGGTATAGTCGGAGAATGCCTCGTCAGCACCATTGTGCCCGAATGCCCTCAGCCTAATCTGATATGCCGTTCCGGGGGTCAGCCCGGTAATGGTGTACTCGGTCTGGTTTGCCTCCGTACGGCCAACCTCTGACCATGTGCCGTCAGCAGAGACCTCAAGGGCAAAACCCTCCTCGCCCTCTGTGTAGTCGCGCCATTCTATGGTCATGGTAGTGGTAGTAGCCGACTTCTGAGCAGGCGTTATTGGCTGTCTGAGGAAGAACTCGCGCCGCGAGAGGCTGATGGAGTTGATGTAGTTCTCTATGTTCAGATAGCCGTTGGCAGCCACTGTGCAGGCATCGTCGGCAGCGGGGTTGGTGCCGTTCTCGGTCTCCCACCAGTCGGGCATGCCGTCGTTGTCAGCATCGGCAGCCTTGGTGCCTGCCCACCACTTCCACGTGTCTGGAGCTCCTATGGGGAGTGCAGTCTCGTAGGTGATGAGATTGCCTTTCTTTCCGAACGACATCACCTCGTCTATCATGTAGCAGTCGGACTGGTCGCGGTAGGGCAGTGAGGCACCCACCTCGGGCAGGCTCTTCTCGATAAGCTCCTTGCCATTCCACAAGTCGAGCTCGGGATAAGGATAAGGTGTGGTCTCGCGTGTTGCCGCGCTGTAGCTTGTCACCAACGTTGGATTGTAGACACCGTCGGTATTCTTGTCCTGCCAGTTGTCGTCGGCATAGCAATGGAAGTCGGCGTTTGCGCCTGTAAAGGCGTCGCCGCCACCCGAAGGACCATTGATGAAGAGGTTAGACTGTATGTTGACATACGAGGTACCCTCGGAGTCTCCTCCCATGATATAGGCGCCGTTCTTCCAGTTGTAGACTATGTTGTTGGCAAACTGGTTGATGCCCTTCACCTTATTGTTTCGTGTGGAGTTGTCGCAATAGAGGTTTCTGTACAGGGTGATATTGTCGGCTTGTATCAGACCGCCCGCAGAGTGGGTCATAAGTCCCTGGCCGATGATGGTGTTCTGGATGGTGATGTCGCCGATGTCGCCCTTGCCGTCGGGGTTGATGGAGAATGTCTCGTCGAGTCCCCACGAGAACGAGCAATGGTCGAAGATCATGTTCGTGCCGTTGGAGATGCCCGCGCAGTCCTTGCCCGACGTGCCGTCATGTCCCATTCTCACGCGCAGGTAGCGGCAGATGATGTTGGTTGAGCCCGAGAAGCTCACTCCGTCGCCATAGACGGTGATGCCCTCGCCCGGCGCTGTCTGTCCTGCCACATAGATGTTGCTTGCGAACACTATGCGCGAGCTTATCTTGATAACTCCCGAGACGTCAAACACTACGATACGTCCACTCTGTGACACTGCATCGCGAAGCGACCCCGTACCGGAGTCGTTGAGGTTTGTTACGTGGTACACCTTGGGTGAGGACACAGCCCTCGCACCCTTTGCGTAGCGTCCCCATCCCTGAGCCTCAGGGAAGGCGAGCTGTTGCGCCACTGTCGTGCTATGCGACAAGGCGCATAAGGACAGGGCCAACAGGAAAGTCTTTGATTTAAAGTTCATAGATAAAAAGTAGTTTTGTTTTTAAATAAAATGTTCCGCCTCATACACGCTTACTTAGGAGCATAGCCTACCGGATGGTTCAGCAGCAGGTCGGTGTCCGCATCCAGCTTCAGCTCTGTTCTCAGTATCTCGGAATCCATGGACATTCTTGGCACCGTGTTCAGGCCAAGGGCCGTGCACATTAGCGCAATGTTCTCAGAAACATATCCTGAGTCTATACATCCCATTCTCTCTGCGCCGTTCTTGTGGTCGCCAAACTTCTTGTGGTCGCTTGCGAGCACGAGACATAGCGGAGCTGCTGCCACCGCCTCCTGTCTGCCTGCCACCGCCTTGCGCAGGTCCTTGCCGCTAACATTGACAAGTATGTTCTGCTGCGGGTAATAGCGGTATGCTCCGTCCTTGCGTACGACATAAACCACTATGTCCTGGGCGTTGATGGCAGAGGGTGCCGTTATCTTCTTGCTTTCGGGACGGTTTATGCCGCAGGCGGCCCAAAGGAGCTGTGAGAGTACGGAGTCGGAGATTTCAGTCTCTGCAAACTCACGTGAGGAGTGCCGGTGGCTGAGGGCGTCGCCCAACGTCATCTCCGTAATCATCGACGGGGCTGGGAGTGCGATGTCCTGAGCATTGGCGCAAGATATCATCAGGGCCGATGCCGCAATTGCGAATGTTGATTTAAACATATTATGATAGTCTTATAAGGTAAAACGTCACATTGCGAAAATATTGAAGCCTCCGTCAACTACGGCAACCGTGCCTGTAACGAACTTCGCAGCGTCGCTCATCAGGTAGTGGATGGTGCCGCAAAGCTCCTCAGGGTCGCCCATGCGTCCGAAGGGAGTCTGCCTGATGACATCCTGGCCGCGCTCGGTGTACGTGCCGTCGGGATTGGTGAGCAGCGACCTGTTCTGCTCGGTGATGAAGAAACCTGGGGCAATGGCGTTTACCCTGACGGTCTCGCCGAATTTCCTTGCGCACTCATGCGCCATGTAAGCAGTGAAATTGGAGATGCCGGCTTTGGCCGCCGCATAGCCGCACACGCGCGTCATGGGGCGGAAGGCTGCCATGGAAGAGAAATTGATGATGCTGCCCTTGCCCTGGCTGACAATAGGCTCCAGGAAAACCTGTGTCGGTATGACGGTGCCAGTGAGATTAAGGTTCAGGACGGTCTGGAACTGGGCGGGGTCGAGGTCGAAGAAGTTCTGGTCGGGACCGATGGTCGCTCCCTTCATGTTTCCTCCGGCAGCGTTCAGCAGGGTGTCAACCTTCCCGTATCGTGCCAGGATGTCGGCACGGTTCTGCTCAAGTGTTTCCTTGTTCATGACGTCCGTCTTATAGAACGAGGCCTCGCCTCCGGCATTGGTGATTTCCTCTACGATGCTGTTGCCCACGTCTTCCTTGCGTCCAAGTATGGCCACCTTGGCACCCTGTCCGGCAAGATACTTTGCTATGGTGCGTCCGAGAACTCCTGTTCCGCCTGTTATCACTACAACATATCCGTTAATGTCGAAAAGATTCTGTTTCATTGTTTGATAAAATTCTTAGTAGGTATGAATGACTGTCTTTTGTTACCGCTTGTTTTTCAATAATCAGCCGTTACTGTCGGAAGTTTACTGGCTGCTTATACTCTATTCCCAGTTCTCTGTCCACCGTCGCAAGTATGCCCTGCACCTGTCCCATGGCGAACATTCGTCCAAGGAAGGAGTAGCCGGCGTTGTATCCCCTGTTCTCGTCGCCAAGCATCGTCATGCCATGGTCCACCCGCATTGGCAGCTGTGGGTTGACGCTCTCGAAAATCCTTGCCAGCTCTATGAGGTCAGCGCGTCCCCCGAGGTGTCCGGCCTCAGTGAAGTCGCCATTGTCGAAGATGTGGCATGAGCGCATGTGCACGAACCATGTCCTGGCGGCGTACTTCCTTGCCAGAGCCGTGATGTCGTTGTGCTTTCCGGCAGAAAGGGAGCCAGCACAGAACGTCAGTCCGTTATGAGGATTGTCCACGGCATTGAGGAACCACTCTATGTCCTCGTCGCAGGTAACGATGCGTGGCAGGCCAAGTATCTGGAATGGAGGGTCGTCGGGATGCACGCACATGTACATGTCGCACTCGTCGCATACGGGCATGATGGCCGACAGGAAGTAGCGCATGTTCTCGCGCAGCTGGTCTTTGGTGATGCCCTTGTAGAGCGAGAGCAGCTGCCTGAACAGCTCCACGGGATGCTCGTCCTCCTCGCGGATGTTTCCGCTTACGAAGCCCTGGGTCTTGACGATGATGTTCTCCACCAGCTGGTGGTCGTCCTCCGGTGTCATAGTCTGCCTGAGTGCGGCGGCCTCCCCAACGATGTCACGGTCCATTTTCTCGCCCATAGCCTTCCAGTCCTGCTCCGCATTCTCGCGCTTCAGGATGTAGATGTCGAAATAGGCGAACTGTGCGAAGCTGAAATAGAGGTTGCTCGTGCCATTGGGATTGGGGTGCAGAAGGTCCGTGCGTGCCCAGTCGAGCACGGGCATGAAGTTGTAGCAGATGGTGTGGATGCCTTCTGCCGCGAGGTTGCGCAGGCTCTGCTTGTAGTTCTCGATGAGCTGGTCTCTGTCCGGACCGGCATATTTGATGCTCTCAGAAACGGGAAGACTCTCCACGACGCTCCATCGCATGCCGTAGCTCTCGATATATTCACGCAGGTCGCGTATCTTCTCCCTGGTCCATATCTCTCCGTTCGGCACGTCGTGCAGGGCTGTGACAATACCCTCTACTCCTATTTCCCTGAGCATGGCAAGCGTAATCTTGTCATTCTTGCCAAACCATCTCCATGTTTTTTCCATTTTGCTGTGTGTATGATATGTTTTAGTATGAGTTATTTCAATATCTCTGCGATTTCCTCTACGCATCCGTCGTTGTCGGCAGGCTTTATGCCAAGCAGCCTGCATAGCAACGGATAAATGTCCACGTTCCTGAAGTGCGGGATTTCGACATGCTTGAAATCCGGTCCCATTGCACGGAACAGTGCGTGCATGTCAAGACAGGCAGGGTCGAAGCCGTGCATGCCTCCTCCCGGCAAGTCTCTCTCGTCAATGATATATCCGAGGTCCGGGTCTACGATTACTTCTCCTACTCTCTGGTTGGTGCCATAGTTGAGCCTTGCCGGGACATTCTCTTTTTTCCATACCCTTGCGTGGTCAAGTCCTTGCAGGGCGTTGACCACCGAGTCGGCAAACCCGTCACGGCAATAGATGTTGGCAGGCAGGTTGCCGTCTATTTTCTCTATCCATTCCGGTCTGAGCCTGCTGGCAATCTTCACGCTGTTGCCGGCTCCAACCCAGCTCATGCCATGGTCAGCCAATACTATCAGGTTCACCCTGTCGGCAATCGGTAATTTTACTAACTTCGCATGGAAATCCGTCAGCAGGGAGTCTATATGTCCGATGACACTTCTTGTCTTCTTGCTGAACGGACCATATTCATGGCCGTAGGAGTCCGGTTGCTCGTAATACGCCATTATCAAGTCCGGGCGCTGGCTTTCCGGCAGGCTCAGCTGTCCTATTACGCCGTCGAGCCTTTCTTCTATGGTCAGCCGCGGTTTCCGGTCATACATATAATATGTATTAGGATATTGTCCGCCAATCCGGACATCCGACCCAGGCCAGTAGAATACGGCCGTGCTCAGCCCCTGTTTCTGCGCTGTTACCCAGACGGGTTCTCCTCCATAGTAAACGGGATTAATCTTCTGTTCGGGATTTCCAAGCGAGAAGCTCTCGCCCGTGGTCCTGTCAAGGAAGCTGTTGGCGACAATGCCGTGATGGTCGGGATACAGGCCAGTCACTATTGAGTAATGGTTGGGGAAAGTCTTCGAGGGGTATGATGGTATCAGAGCGGACTTCACGCCCTTGTCGGCCATCATGTCCATAAATGGAGTGTCGTACCATTCAGGATAGTCCCACCTGTAGCCATCGAGGGAAATGACCACAGTATAATGCTTCTGAGCCGTTGCCGTACAGAATACTGACAACGCCAAAAAATAAATAAATGCAAGTTTCTTCATTATGCAGTTCTTAGTCTTTTTCTTGTTTGCAAAGGTAGCTTAAAAAAACAAAAGAAACAAGCATATAACAATTTTTTTTGAAAAGGAGGCGTTTAACAAGCCTATGAGGTCAGGACTTAGTTATCAAACACCACTCAACATTCCCGAAGAGCCAAAAAATGAGCACTATAGGGGAGGTTAAGTTTTTTTAATATATTTTTTTCTCAAAAATTCGGTTATATAAAATCTTTTCTTTAATTTTGCGAAAAATTCTAAGAACTAATCAGTAATCATTTCTATGGGTAAGTACAACATCACAGAGCGTAAAGAGAAAGAAGCAGCCTATCGCACATTGGTAAGCCCCAAGCTCATGGACGAGCTTAAGGAGAAAATTCTTGAAATCATTCTTATTCAGAAGAAATATAAGGATAAGGATTATTCGGCCAAGAAGCTGGCAGAAGACCTCGGGACAAACACCCGTTATATCTCTGCCGTGGTAAATGTCAGGTTCCACACCAACTACACGTCCTTCGTCAATAAGTTCCGCATAGAGGAAGCCATGACGCTGCTTGTGGACAAGCGTTACCAGGACCTGAACATGGAGGACATCTCTGACATGGTGGGCTTCGCTAACAGGCAGTCCTTCTACGCCTCGTTCTACAAAATCAACGGCATGACCCCACGTGACTACAAGATGAACCATCTCGCACAGCATCCGTCACTGCTGGAGAAGCCAAAGAAGCGCGGCAGGAAGCCCGGCTCTAAAAACAAAGCGAAAAATGACACAACACAAGACAACAACGCATGACGACAACTCCTTCTGCTATAGCGGCGAGCGTTTTGCCGACATACAGATGCTCAGATACCGTCTGAATGGTTTCGACGAGCTGCCGTTACAGAAGAAGAAGTACATATACTATCTGAGTGAGGCAACATTGGCCGGTAGGGATATCACTACCGACCAATTTGGTTTTTATAACCTGCGTATCAGGAAAGCCCTTGAGGCCATATACCAGCACTACGACGGCGACAGAGCCGACGCTGAGTTCCAGGCAATGGAGACATACCTCAAGCAAGTATGGTTCTCCAACGGCATATACCACCATTATGGTTGCGGGAAGTTCACCCCTGGCTTCACTGAGCGTTTCTTCCGCCAGGCCCTGAGCAGCATCAGTCCGTCACTGCTGCCATTGGCCGATGGCGAGACAGCAGAGTCCTTGCTCGACATACTCGTCCCTATAATCTTCAACCCCGACATCCTGCCCAAGCGCGTCAACAAGGCTGAAGGCGCAGACCTCGTATTGACCTCAGCATGCAATTATTATATAGGTGTAAGCCAGGCCGAGGTTGAGGAGTATTATGGCAAGCTCAAGGAGCAGGCAGGAGAGAGACCACCTTCGTTCGGGCTTAACTCACGGCTGGTGAAGACAGACGGAGTCCTGCGAGAAGAACTCTGGACGGCCAACGGACTCTACTCCCCCGCCATAAGACACATCATCGGCTGTCTTCGCAAGGCGGCAGACCATGCTGAGAACGAGCAGCAGAGACATGTTATAGCCTTGCTCATAAGCTACTATGAGACAGGCGATTTGCATACTTTTGATGAATATTCCATCCAGTGGCTCAAGGAGCAGGAGGGAATGGTCGACTTCATCAACGGCTTCATCGAGGTCTATGGCGACCCTCTCGGCATAAAGGCCTCCTGGGAAGGCATCGTTGAATACAAGGACTTGGAGGCCACACGCCGCACACGGGCCATCAGCGACAATGCCCAATGGTTCGAGGACCATTCCCCCGTTGACCCCCGATTTAGGAAGAGCACCGTGCGTGGCGTGACGGCAAATGTCGTTTGCGCGGCAATGCTCGGCGGCGACGAATACCCCTCCACGGCCATAGGAATAAATCTTCCCAATGCCGACTGGATAAGGGCCGAGCACGGCTCGAAGAGCGTAACCATCGGCAACATCACGGAGGCCTACAACAAGGCCGCACATGGCAACGGCATGCTCGAGGAGTTTGTAATTGACAGAGAGACCCTCGACATAATCAACCAGTATGGCGACCTGTGCGACGAGCTCCACACCGACCTACACGAGTGTCTCGGACATGGCAGCGGCCAGCTGTTGCCCGGCGTGAGCGCCGACGCTCTCAGGGCCTACGGCAACACCATTGAGGAGGCGCGTGCCGACCTCTACGGCCTATACTACATTGCCGACCAGAAACTCGTCGACCTCGGCCTGCTGCCCGATGCCGGTGCCTACCGCTCACATTATTATACTTATATGCTCAACGGCCTGATGACTCAGCTGGTGCGCATAAAAGAGGGAGACGTCATCGAAGAGGCGCACATGCGCAACCGCGCCCTCATAGCCCGCTGGGTATATGCGCATTCTGATGGTGCGGTAAGAATGGTGAGACGTGAGGGGAAGACCTACGTGCAGATAACCGACTATCCCCGCCTGCGAAGCCTGTTTGCCACGTTGCTGGCAGAGGTGCAGAGGATAAAGAGCGAGGGCGACTACGACGCTGCCCGCAACCTCGTCGAGACCTACGGCATAGCCATTGACGCACAGCTGCACAGCGAGGTGCTAAGCCGCTACCGCCTCCTGGACATCGCACCCTACAAGGGATTTCTAAACCCCTGGCTCAAGCCCGTCATAGGGGCCGACGGAGAAATCGCCAACATAGTGCCCGACTATACCGAGACATACCACGAGCAGATGCTCAGATACAGCCGCGATTACGGGTTCCTATAGGCTGCACGCATACACCATAATACAACAGAACCCACCGTAACACATTAATAACTCATCACTGATGACAGAGGAAACCAACGAGAAACTGAAGGCGATAAAACGCTCGTTCCGCACAGTCATGAACGGCGTTGCCAGCCACTCCATGCGCGAGAAGGGAGTGGGGTATAAGCTGAACTGGGGAGTGAGCCTTGTCCATCTCCGTGAGATGGCCGCCACCTACGGCAAGGACTACGACCTTGCCATATCCTTGTGGAAAGAGGATATACGTGAATGTAAGATACTCGCCACGCTGATAATGCCCGCCGAGAGGCTTCTGCCCGAGATCGCCGACATCTGGCTTGAGCAGACCACGTCGCAGGAGCTTGCCGAGATGCTTGCTGCCAACCTGCTGAAAGATGTCAGCTACGCCCCCGAGATAGCCTACCGTTGGATGGCTTCCGATAACGACATCCGTCAGATATGCGGTTTCTGCATCCTGTCACGGCTCTTCATGAGGGGACAGGAACCCAACGAGCGAGGCATCAACGAGTTTCTCGACCAGGCCGTCACGGCATTGCTGGGAACCTCCGTGGGAGTGAGACATGCCGCATGGAACTGCACCAACCGCTTTGCGGAACTTGGAGAAGACTATGAGGCCATAGCGCAAAAAGCACTGCAGCAGGCTGGCATAGACTTCTTTTAATAAAAACCCTGTCGCACTGCACCTTAGCCGTGCATGGCTACGCGTAGCTGTGCATGCCATCCAGCAGCATGTTTACACCCCAGTATGTTATGGCGACGGAAACCAACGATATCACAATATACAGATGATATACCCGCGGCTGTGAGAATGCCGGGAGAAGCCAGCCGTGCAACGGTACCGCATAAACCATCAGCGTTATCAGTGCCCATGTCTCCTTCGGGTCCCAGCTCCAATAGCATCCCCAGCTGACCAAAAACAAAACAAGAAAGACTATGATCAGACTTTTAATTACATTTCTTCTATATGGAGTAGCTGTTGCCGGTATCAACGCACAGGAGGCTCTGAAAAAAGTATACGACGAGAATGTCGACCCGATGGCACAGATTGACGATGCTATTATCAGGGCTAAGGCTGAGAACAAATTCATAATCTGCCAGGTTGGAGGCAACTGGTGTCCCTGGTGCCTGCGCTTTGCAGACTTCATGGAGAAGGATTCTACTGTTAGCCGCTTGGTGGCGGAGAACTTTGTATACCTGCACGTGAATTATAATCCGCGAAAGAAAACCGACGAGACAAAGGCCGCACAGGCAGCGGCATTGATGAAGCGCCTTGGCAATCCGGCACGTTTCGGCTTTCCCGTATTCGTTTTCCTTAATGCCGAGGGAAATGTCATTCACATTCAGGACTCCAGCTTCCTTGAACAGGGCAACGGATATGACACGAAGAAGGTCGTGCGGGCATTTGCCAACTGGACTCCCAAAGCTGTCTTTTAGTTTGAAATTATGGGCAGGGGCAGGACATTGTCCCATTGTACTGCATTTGCCGAGCTGAAGCAGAATAAGTCAACCCTGCGTATGGCGGCCCTACATGGGTTATGTATAGGTGGGTCTACAGTGCCCCATGTGGTGAGTCTTTCCTCCCTTTTCTCTTATCCAGAATAGGGCAGACGATTTCGATGCCTGTTTTTGCCCATCTCAGACGCAAAGCATTGCATGTGCCAACGCAAAGCTTTGCAAGTGCCAACGCAAAGCTTTGCATCAGCCCACGCAAAGCTTTGCGCTAGCCCATACGTTTTTTTGCGGGGAAAAAGCGCATACATTTTGGTGACTTCCTTCCCCATGTTTTTCTATAGAGACTTTACTTGGCATAAGCCATGTTGACATGATGAACAAAAAAAGATACCCTCGAGCTTTTTGCGAAGGTATCTGTATGATGAATGAGAGATTGTATGTTTGTGCGCCTTATACTCCGTGCTTGCGCGAGAAGATGTTCAGGTTGTCTGATGCCTTGAACGTCACCTTCTCGTGTGCGGGTATAGTGATGGCCTCCTTGGTTGCGGGGTTGATGCCCTGTCGTTCGGGCACACTCTTCACGAGGAAGCGCCCGAAGTCGGGTATGGCAACTTCCTTGTCGCCCTCGGTGAGGGTGTCGGCAATGGTTCCGAGGACTGCGTTAACATACTTTGCGGCATCAGCCTTCGAGATGCCTGTCTTCTCTGCCACAATGGCTGTCAGTTGTGTCTTGTTCATCAAGTCTTAGTTTTTGTTCGTTAATTATTAGTTGTGCAAATTTATAAAAAAAATACGTATCGTTTATGTCTTTGGGGGTGTTTTTTTAGTCATTTTAGGTTTAGTAACATATGAAACGTGCTTTAATTTGTTATTATTCCCTAACTTTGCAGCTCAAAAAGATATTAATCATTATTTATAGCAATGCATTTATCAGAACTAATTTTCTTTGGTTGTTTCCTGACAGTCATAGTAGGTATCTTGCTTCTCGACATGCTGGTCATTGACAAGAAGGCACACGAGGTGTCGATGAAGGAAGCGGGCTCGTGGACGGCTGTGTGGATAGTGTTGGCGCTGGCCTTCTCTGTATTTCTATGGTTCCACGGCGACATGGTACACGGCATAAGCAATTTCGACGAGCTGCAGGCTGTGGCCTCGCGCTATGCCTCGAACCTGAAGCTCGACCCTGACGACTATGAGGGCAGCCTGCAGAAGTACCGTCACTACATGACCATATCATACATCTCGGGCTACCTGATAGAGAAGACTTTGTCCGTGGACAACCTTTTTGTGATGATGATGATATTCACGTCGTTCGGCGTGAGCAAGAAGGAGTACCAGCACGTGCTCAACTGGGGTATACTCGGCGCTATTATTCTACGTTGTGTCTTCATCTTCCTGGGTGCGGCCTTTATCGCCCGCTTCAGCTGGCTGCTGCTTGTCTTCGGCCTCTTCCTTGTCTATAGCGGAGTGAAGATGTTTGTCGACCGCAACAAGAAAGAGGAGATCAGTGCCGCAGACCATCCGGTGGTGAAGTTTCTGTCCCGCCACTTCCGTGTGACCAAGGAGTTCCGTGGTGACAAGTTCTTCGTCAGGGAGAACTCAAGCCTTTATATAACGCCGCTGCTGGTCACGGTGGTTTTCATTGAGTTCAGCGACCTGATATTCGCTTTCGACAGCATTCCCGCCGTGTTCTCTGTTTCGCTCGACCCTTATGTGGTGTTCTTCTCCAATATTTTCGCGATACTCGGACTGCGTGCTATGTTCTTCCTGCTGGCCGGAGTGTCGGACAGGTTCTGGCTGCTGAAGCCCGGTGTGAGCCTGCTGCTGCTGTTCATCGGCGTCAAGCTGCTTATACACGAGTTTGTAGACATCGACGCCATGCTGTCGCTGGCTGTCATCCTGGTAATCCTTGTAGGCAGCATAGTCGGCTCGCTATTGATAAAGGAAGATAAGGGAAGATAAGGGAAGATAAGAGGAGATAAAGGGAGATAAAGGAAGATAAGAAAAAAAATCTGTAGTATTCCTCATGTTACTGCGTCTAACAGGCAGAAGACAATAAAAACATGACAGAACAATGGATCCATTAGAACAGAAATTCACCAAGATGGTGAATGAGCAGAAGTCCACCATCTACACGGTGTGCTACATGTTCTCAAAAGACAGCGATGAGGTTGGCGATCTCTTTCAGGAGATACTGGTCAACCTGTGGAAGGGGTTTCCCTCCTTCGAGGGACGCAGCGACATCAGGACCTGGGTATACAGGGTCAGCCTGAACACCTGCATCTCTGCCGACCGCAAGAAGAAACGCCGCAAGAAGTCGGAGAGTCTTGACATGAACATAGACCTGTATGCGGACAACGATGCTGACACCAAGCAGGTGAAGCTGCTTTATGAGCGCATCAACCGGCTGGGCGTTTTCGACAGGGCCATTGTACTGTTGTGGCTTGAAGGTCTTCCCTACGACGAGATTGGCGACATCGTGGGCATATCGGCAAAGAATGTCTCGGTGAAGCTGGTCAGAATACGCGAACAACTGAAAAAAAAGTAACATTATGGAAATGAATACAGAAAACCATCTGGATATGGAGTCCATGCGCATGCAGCTGGAGACCCTGAAAAAGAAACTTGACAAGCAGCAGATAGTAACCGACAAACTTGTGCAAAAGGCTATGTCGAACAAGATGTCGTGGATAATGAAATTCTTGTGGACGGAGCTGATAGTGCTGCTGCCATTCACTGCCATTGCCTTCTGCAACCTGAAGAGCATGGTACCGGGAATGTCCTGGTATCCCATTGTGGCCATCCTGGTCTTCATGCTGGCATGTATAGCAGTAGACCTGTACGTGAACTACACGTCGGAGAACGACTGGAAAAGTGAGAACCTTGTCAATACGGGCATGAAGCTGCTGAGGATGAAACGCCTGCGCTGGATGCAGGTGGCCGTCAACTTGCCGATAGTGTTTGTGCTCTTCGTATGGCTCTTCTACGACCTGGAGTTCGAGGGCAAGGATGCCATGGTATACGGCTCTGTTGTCGGAGGACTAATAGGTATGGCGATAGGAATCGGAATTCTCATTAGGATGAACCGTACCAACGACGAGCTTATCCGTCAGATAAACGGACTGAAGGAAGAAGACGATGACTGTTAGTCTCTGGAGTTTTTTGAAGATAAGTGGAGTTAAGAGGAGATAAGGGGAGATAAGGGACAATACCGTAGTCAGCACGCGCTGTAAGCGCAGAAGCACATAGCCCAGGGTAAAGCGTAGCGGCACCCTGGGTATTATTGTAATATAATCAATGCGCGCTGTAAGCGCAAAAGCGTTATATTTTGTCCTGCTGTTGTCTATGCTTTTGCCCTTAGCAGGGCGAACATCACCCACATTACATAACCCAGGGTGTCATTTCGCTACGCTACATTTACCCTGGGCTGTGCGCTTCTGCGCCTACAGCGCGCATTGATACAGCGCCTCGTATTCCCTTGCCACTTTTATATAGTCGTGGTGCTTGCGTATATACTCCACGCTCTGGCGCTGCATGGTTGTTATGTCCTCTTGTCTTGCGGCAAGGTCTACGATGGCGTTGTAGACACTCTCGTAGGTAGGAAGGACATTTACAATTGGACGGAGGCGGTCCTCGTGCAGTATGGCATAGTTCTCCGGCTCTCCGCCACCAATACATATTATGCCGCGCGACATGGCCTCAAGCGGATTCATTGACGGCGTGTAGCTGTATAGCTGGTCGAGGATGGCGTCGCTGCCCTCCATCATCCTTGTGTATTCGGCAAAAGGAATGTTCTCTGCAACAGCGAGCTTTATCTTGTCGGGATAGTCGCGTGCGGCGTCGCGTGCGGCACGGAGCATGATATCAGTACCCTTGTATGCCGAGCGTGGCTTGTTGACGCCAATGAAGAGCCGCAGAGGCTGGTTGCTCTGCCGTGGGCCGATGGTGACATCCTTGCTGACAATGGGGAACGGAATGAACTGCGTCTTGTCGGGAAACAGCGGATGATAACATTCATAGTATTCGTAAAGTCCTGCCACGATGCTGTCGCAGTCGTGTGCTATGAGCTCGTTGAGCCTCTGTTTGGGGGTACAGAGCCAGTCTGCCTTCTCCTTGCGTGTGTCAGGAGTATCGCGCAGGGTGTCGCCAATGTTGAAGTCGCCATACCGGAAAGGCTTCCTCGTGATATTCTCGTGCACCCAATAGTAATCCATGCCGAAAGCTCCAAGAATGACCTTCCCGTTGTGCCTGCGCAGGAAGTTGTATATCGGGAACAGCCTCTCGGCCTTCAGTTCCATGAACATCGGATTGATGAGCTGTACGATGTCATAGCCCCTCATCCTTGGCAGGCTTGCCGCAATCCTGCACATGAGCATGGCCCCGCCAAGAGGTCCCTCGTGGCGCGCAAGGTCTATGTCGCGGGGATAGTTTTTCCAGAAGTCCCCGTTTGAGGCAACCGTCACCTCATGGCCAAGAGTCCTGAGACCTTTGGCCAACGTCCAGTGGACATTGCTGTATTCGCCTAAGAGCAGTATCCTCATCACTTTGCCGTCATTAACAAGAGAAGGTACCTGCCAGCCTTGTAATTGACAAGACGGCGGAACAGTGAGTATTTTGCCGTGTAGTGTTTGTCGGGGAGCGGGAACAGCCCCAGTTCGCGCAGCTTGCCGGTGGCCTCGTTGAGCTTGTCGATGGAGTGTGTCAGGCGTGCGGTATTGTAGAGATAGTCCATAGACAGCTGGGCCACCCTGCGCCGCATGGCCATCTTGGCAGCCTCGGGCAGACGCTCGCCAATGTAGTGTAGACGGCAAATGGTATCAAAATGATTGGTCAGCCTTGTCATCACTTTCCTTGGTGTCCGGCTTCCCGTCAGCGACTCCGAATGTAGCCGGTAGTAGTAGGCGTGAGCATCTGTGGCAATGAGCTTCTCAGCCCTGAGGACAAGCCGAGCCGTAAACTCCTCGTCCTCGCAGTAGTTCTGGCCTGACGTGAAGCGCAGGTCGCCAAGGATGTTCCTGCGGAAGACATACGTCCAGACACTGCCCCGAAGGTTGTTGTTGTGCATATACGAGGTGCCCGTCATCGGACCGTCAAAGCTGAAGGGAGTCTCGGTGACAGAGCTGTTCGTGAAATTGAACACCACCATGTCCGGCGACTGGTATCTGACGATGTCTATGCAATGCTCGTAGGCTCCGCGCAGCAGCATGTCGTCGCCATCGATAAACTGTATGTATGTTCCCGTAGCGGCCTTTATTCCCATGTTCCTGGCCTCGGACGGTCCCTTGTTTGGCTGCCGTATATATATAATGTCGTCCTGTATGTCGGTCAGTACCGTTATTGCGGGAGGGTCACTCCCGTCATCGACAATGATAATCTCCCTGTCACTATTTGACAATGACAGGCAGGTAATACTGTCAAGACAGTCGGCAAGCATCTCGACAGGAGTATTGTATGTTGTAACGATGAAGCTGATCAGCGGCTTCTTCGGTAGAACCTGTGTAGGAACTTGTTCAGTTGGCATAGTTTCTTTAGTCCTATTAAGTTTAGTACTTTCTGTTTCAGCGTTAGCGAATAGTCAAACCGGGGCAGTTCGTGGGCAATGCCCGTACGCTCATATACATCGAGAGCGATATTCAGAACGTGGGAATGGTATATGGCGTCGTGGACCTCGGGGAGTACTTGCAAATGAGCTTCGAGCAAGTCTGTCATTGCCTTCCCGTCAGCAGTCTGGGTGATGCCGCGCGGGTTCAGGTAATAATGGTACAGTCCCACGGAGGTGGTAGCGACGAGCTTGCAGCGGCTCAACAGCTGCGGAAGGATGTAGACATCCTCGAATTTCTTGCCCACAGGATAGGTGAGTCCGCGGAACAGTTCCCTTCTATATACCTTGTTCCATGCGTAGGCATGTCTGTATGCCTTGCCTTTCAGCCAGTATTGCCTCATGTCGGCATACTCTGTGTCCTTCCCGAAATAGAGTATGCGCTGACGGGCTATGTTACCGTATTTCTCGTATACAGGATATTCAAGGATGTCATAGTCGGGATGTGAGTTCAAGATGTCGAACAGCCTCTTGTACGTATCTGGCGCAACGGTATCGTCGCTGTCGACGAAGGTGACATATTCGCCACGGGCTTTTGCGAGAGCGGTGTTGCGTGCGGCACTAAGCCCCTGGTTATCCTGGTGGTATAGGGCCTGCACCCTATGGTCTTTTTCCTTCCATGCCTCGCACTTGTCCCTGCTGCCGTCAGTAGATGCATCGTCGACAATGATGACCTGCATGTCATGAAACGACTGCCCCAATACGCTGTCGAGACACCTGTCGATGGTGTCCTCAACGTTGTAAACCGGTATGATGACTGTTAGTTTCATGTTTGCAAAATTACGAAAAAAAACGATAATAATGTATCTGATGATGTTTTTTTATATTACCTTTGTACGGAAAAGATAATAATAAGGTTAAATTGAAGCATTGACTATTCGAATGGACACACACAGAATTGGACACCCACGCGTGGACGTTGCCGACGTGCTGCGCGGACTGGCCGTAATGGGCATTATCATCCTACACTCTATTGAGCATTTCAACTTCTACTCGTTTCCTGATACTGCTGGCCAATGCGACCTGCTGAGGTTTACCGACCGTGCTATATGGGACGGACTGTTCTTCACCTTTGGCGGTAAGGCCTATGCCGTTTTTGCCCTGCTGTTCGGTTTCAGCTTCTTCATCCAGTATGACAATCAGCGCATGCGTGGCTACGACTTCCGTGGCCGTTTCTGCTGGCGCCTTGTACTGCTGTTCGTCTTCGGAAACATCAACGCCTGCTTCTTCACGGCCGAGGTGCTTGTGCTATATTCGCTTGTAGGCTTCATATTGCCTCTTGCCTGCCGGATGAAGGACAAGTGGGTACTGGCGTTGGCCTGCCTGCTGCTCATCCAGCCTATGCCACTATACTATGTCCTGCGCTCAATTGCCGACCCCGCCTTTGTGGCTCCACAGCTGCCCACACGTGCCTTCTGGGACGCCACATTCGCCGTGCAGTCGTCAGGGACATTCCTCGAGACGGTGAAGGTGAACCTGTGGGAGGGACAGCTTGCCAGCCTTGCATGGGCATGGGACCACGGCCGGGTGTTCCAGACTGCCGCCTTGTTCCTGCTGGGCATGCTCATTGGCCGTAGAGGACTGTTCCTGAGGGAAAACCTGGGCTTCTGGTGCAAGGTGTTAGGGTTCTCGCTGACGGCATTCTTCCCGCTCTACGGCATCGGCAACATGCTGCGCGACTTCGTCTCCAATGAGTCGCTCTATGGCCAACTGTATCTAATCATCAGCTCACTGTCAAATTTTGCCTTCATGCTCGTGCTCGTGTCGGGAGTCGTTATCGTCTTCTACACCACCAAGCTGCACAGCAAGCTGATGTTCATAGCCCCTTACGGAAAGATGAGCCTAACCAACTATATATCACAGAGCGTCGTAGGCTCAATGATGTATTACAACTGGGGATTTGGCCTCCACAGATATATGGGCATCACCGTGAGCAGCATTGCCGGTGTCGTACTCTTTGTGCTGCAGCTGCTCTTCTGCCGTTGGTGGATGTCCAAGCACAGCCATGGACCATTGGAGCATCTGTGGAAAAAGGCAACATGGATATGCAAATGACATTTATCCTCACTTTTTGCCTCTTAATGTTTCGTTTTCGATAAAAATTGCTAACTTTGCAATCTAATTCTAATAAATAAACAGAAATATATAATTATGAGAAGTAGAACAGCTGACTGGTACGAGACCAAAATCAGATATGAGAAGACCATGGAGGATGGTGCACAGAAGAAGGTTACGGAGCAATATGTGGTTGACGCCCTGAGCTTCACGGAGGCCGAGAACACCATCATAGAAGAGATGTCCTCATACATCAGCGGCGAGTTTAAGATTACCGACATCAAGCATGCCGCCTACCGCGAGATATTCTTCAGCGAGAACACCAATGACGACAGATGGTACAAGGCTAAGCTGCAGTTCATAACCCTCGACGAGAAAACGGAGAAGGAGAAGCGTACAGCCGTCAACTATCTCGTACAGGCAGCAAGCCTGCCCGGTGCCGTGAAGCATATCGACGAGGTGATGGGCAGTACACAGATAGACTATGTCATCTCAAGCGTGGCTGAGACCATGATAATGGATGTATACGAGCACTCGTCAGCAGCGAAGACTGTAGAGCGGCATGATGTCCCCGAGTATCTTACAGACGAGAACAAACAGCAAGGAGAAAACGCATGACGGACGTTGATGTAGCAAAAAATCTTCATCAGGTGCTCGAATGTTTGCCTGATGGCGTGAGATTGGTTGCCATCAGCAAATATCATCCTGCGGAATACATCCAGGAGGCATACGACGAGGGACAGCGCGTCTTCGGCGAAAGCCATGAGCAAGAGCTTAAGATGAAGGTAGCGACATTGCCAAATGACATAGAATGGCATTTTATAGGACACCTTCAGACTAACAAGGTGAAATACATTGCCCCGTACATATCCATGATAGAGGCCGTGGACTCCCTGCGACTGCTTAGGGAGATAGACAAGCAGGCGGCACGCAACAACCGCGTAATAGACGTGCTGCTGGAACTGCACGTAGCACAGGAAGCCACTAAATACGGGCTGACCATTGACCAGTGCAGGCAACTGCTCGAGGACGGAGAATGGCGCAAAATGCATAACGTCCGGATAGCCGGACTTATGATGATGGCATCGAACGTTGATGACGAGGAGCAGATACGCCGTGAGATGACCATTGCCGCCGACTTCTTCGACGAGGTGAAAAGCAAGTATTTCACTGACGACGACCATTTCCGCGAAAGGTCATGGGGCATGAGCCACGACTACAAGATTGCCGTGGAATGCCGTTCCACGATGGTGAGGGTAGGGACGGGCATCTTCGGACCGCGCGTGTATTAGTAAGTGGAGATAAAGGGAGACAAATGACGTATGGACACTGAGACAAAGGCACAACTGAAAGCCACTCTCGATGGCTATTTAGAGACAAGCCGTCACAGGAAGACGTCTGAGCGATATGCTATCCTGGATGCGGTGTGTGAGATGACGGGTCATTTCACTATCGAGGATTTGGGAGAGAGGTTGCTCAGTAGGAATTTCCCCGTGAGCCGTGCTACGCTCTACAACACCATCAGCCTGTTCATAAAGCTGCACATCGTCATCAGGCACAGGCTTCCTGCCGGCACACGCTACGAGATTTGCGACATGGAGAACAATCATTGTCATCAGATATGCAACGTGTGCGGCAAGATTACGGAGATAAAGTCGCAAATAGTGATAGATGCCGTTGGGGCCATAAAGCTCCAGAGATTCCGGCGCGAGGGCTTCTCGCTATACATATATGGTATATGCAGCACTTGCATGGCTAAGAATACACGCAGCAAAACATTAATGGAACAACAAAAAAACAAATAATACACAAATGAGTACAGGTAAAGTTGACGTCCTGCTGGGACTACAGTGGGGCGACGAAGGTAAAGGAAAGGTAGTCGACGTTTTGACTCCCAAGTATGATGTGGTGGCAAGGTTCCAGGGCGGCCCCAACGCCGGTCACACACTTGAGTTTGAGGGCGAGAAATATGTCCTCCGCAGCATCCCGTCGGGAATATTCCAGGGTGGCAAGGTCAACATCATCGGCAACGGCGTTGTAATGGCCCCCGACCTCTTCATGGCAGAGGCCAAAGACCTTGAGCGCAGCGGACATAACCTGCGCGACAGGCTCCACATTTCACGCAAGGCACACCTCATAATGCCTACCCACCGTCTGCTCGACGCCGCTTACGAAGCTGCCAAAGGAAAAAACAAGGTGGGAACTACCGGTAAGGGCATCGGACCCACATACACCGACAAGATTAGCCGCAACGGCCTGCGAGTAGGCGATATCCTCGACAACTTCGAGGCAAAGTATAAGGCGCATAAGGAGAGACATCTGCAAATGCTCGCATCACTGAACTATACCGACTTCGACATTACGGAAGTTGAGAAGACATGGATGGAGGGCGTAGAGTATATGAAGCAGTTCAGAATTGTAGACAGCGAGCACGAGATAAACAATCTCCTGCGCTCGGACAAGAGCATTCTCTGCGAGGGCGCACAGGGCACTATGCTCGATGTGGACTTCGGCAGCTACCCCTTCGTGACATCCTCCAACACCATTTGCGCAGGAGCATGCACGGGACTTGGCATCGGCCCTAACAGGATAGGCAACGTTTATGGCATTATGAAGGCATACTGCACACGCGTTGGTGCAGGACCGTTCCCTACAGAGCTCTTCGATGAGACCGGAAAGCTCATCCGTGACCTTGGCCATGAGTATGGTGCCGTAACAGGCCGTGAGCGCCGTTGTGGCTGGATAGACCTCGTTCAGCTGCGCTATTCCGTTATGGTGAATGGCGTTACGGAGCTTATCATGATGAAGAGCGACGTGCTCGACGGCTTCGAAACCATTAAGGCATGCGTGGCATACAGGCTGCCTGACGGCTCTGAGACTACTGAGCTGCCATACGAGATTGACAACGTAGAGCCAATATACAAGGAGATGAAAGGATGGAAGACCGACATGACTCAGTTTACAAGCGAGGAGCAGTTCCCGGCAGAGTTCAACGACTATGTCGCCTTCCTTGAGGACTTCCTCGAAACACCTATAACAATTATCTCCATCGGCCCGGACCGTGCACAGACAATAATTAGAAACAAGTAAGCAATGGCAAACAAACCAAGCATACCTAAGGGGACGCGTGACTTCGGCCCCGTGGAGATGGCTAAGCGCAACTACATCTTCGACACCATAAAGGAAGTCTATGCCCTTTATGGCTTCCAGCAGATTGAGACACCTGCCATGGAGACATTGCAAACCCTCATGGGCAAGTATGGCGAGGAAGGCGACAAGCTGCTGTTCAAGATTCTGAACTCTGGCGACTTCACAAGCAAGCTTAGCGACGGGGAACTGACAGAGCGCAATCCTCTGCGCCTTGCCGCCCGCCTTTGCGAGAAAGGACTGCGCTACGACCTTACTGTTCCGTTCGCACGGTATGTCGTCATGCACCGTGATGAGCTGCAGCTGCCATTCAAACGTTATCAGATACAGCCCGTATGGCGTGCTGACCGTCCGCAGAAGGGCCGTTACCGTGAGTTCTACCAGTGTGACGCCGACGTAGTAGGCTCTGACTCTCTCCTCAACGAGGTTGAGCTGATGCAGATTGTCGACACCGTTTTCACCCGTTTTGGAATAAACGTCTGCATCAAAATCAATAACCGCAAGATACTCACAGGACTGGCTGAGACTATTGGCGAGGCTGACAAGATAGTGGACATCACGGTTGCCATAGACAAGCTCGACAAGATTGGACTCGACAATGTCAACGAGGAGCTGCGTGCCAACGGCATCAGCGACGAGGCAATAGCTAAGCTGCAACCGATAATGTCGCTGACAGGCACCAACGACGAGAAACTCGATGTCATTGCGGATGTACTCCGTGACAGCGAGACCGGCCTGAAGGGAGTGCAGGAGACAAGGTTCATCCTCGACACCCTGAAATCATGCGGACTCAAGAACAGCATGGAGCTTGACCTGACACTTGCTCGGGGACTGAACTATTATACAGGCGCCATATTCGAGGTGAAGGCATTGGACACACCTATGGGCAGCATCACTGGCGGCGGACGCTACGACAACCTGACTGGCATATTCGGAATGCCGGGACTCAGCGGAGTGGGCATATCCTTCGGAGCTGACCGCATATATGATGTCCTCAACACTCTCGACCTCTACCCCAAGGAGGCTATAAGCACCACGCAGTTGCTGTTCATCAACTTCGGCGAGAAAGAGACGGCATACTGCATGCCCGTTGTTTCTCAGGCAAGGAAAGCAGGCATACGCACGGAGATTTTCCCCGACTCTGCTAAGATGAAGAAACAGATGGCCTATGCCAACGCAAAGCATATCCCGTTTGTGGCTCTGGCCGGAGAGAACGAGATGAACGAGGGCAAGTATACTCTCAAGGACATGGAGACGGGAGAGCAGAGACTTGTCACGGCACAGGAGCTCATAGAACATATCTCCTAAGAACGCACCTCGCATTTCGATGAGACATGCATCGTGTTTTTGATGAGACATGCACCCGTGTTTTGATGAAATGCAGGATATAATAGAGAATAGCCTGAAAGACGGTACCTAAGGATGAAGGTAAAGCTTTCAGACTATTCTTGAAAAGATTAAGGCATAAGGACTTACACTACTAAAACAAACTATCAAAATAATCATGATGAGGAAACATCTTACTAACCTATTCCTGCTTGTCCTTGCAGCGATACTCTTTACTGCGGGAACCCGACAGACAACAATATTCATCATTGGTGACTCTACGGCCGCAAATAAGTCGAAACCTGAGACAAATCCCGAAAGAGGGTGGGGGATGGCCTTTCAGGGCTTCTTCAGTTCTAAAATCCGGGTGGACAATCATGCCGTCAACGGAAGGTCATCGAAGAGTTTCATCGACGAGGGACGTTGGGACAAAGTGCTCTCGCTCATAAAGCCGGGCGACTATGTGCTCATACAGTTCGGCCACAACGACGAGAAACCTAAGCCCGACCGCCATACCGACCCAGGCAGCACGTTTGATGCGAACCTGGCACGCTATGTCACTGAGACTCGTGAGCGTGGAGGCATACCGGTACTGCTGAATGCTGTGGTGCGCCGCAACTTCTACCTGCAGCCTGACAACGAAACCGATGACGAGTCTCTGCGCAACACCACATACGAGGACGAGAAAGTAAACTCCGACACCCTTATAGATACTCATGGAGCCTATCTATTGTCGCCGCGTAACGTTGCCCGGGAACTCTCCGTGCCGTTTATTGATGCCAACCGCATAACTCACGACCTTGAGCAGGGTATGGGTATTGAAGGCTCCAGGAAACTGCACATGTGGTTCAAGCCTGGTGAGGTAGCGTCAATCCCCAAGGGCAGAAAGGACAACACCCACTACAACGTCTATGGTGC
The DNA here is from genome assembly GCF_002251365.1 of Prevotella sp. P3-122. Lineage (GTDB taxonomy): Bacteria > Bacteroidota > Bacteroidia > Bacteroidales > Bacteroidaceae > Prevotella. The sequence goes on along the minus strand of NZ_NPJH01000030.1, from coordinate 49,058 downwards.
ACATCAGGTGGCATCGCTTCTTGCCGACGCACTTGTACAGGCTGTGCCGGCCCTGAAGAAGCATCTCCGCCACTACGACTATATAGTCTCCAAAAAGGGGTTCGGCAACTATATGGACATAACGGAAGCCATTGATGCTGTGCCACAGGGCAAGCGCACCCGCATATATGTTCTTGACGGAACGTGGAATATACCAAAGAATACCCCTCGCAATATCTCTTTTGACCTCTATCCAGGTGCAAAAATAATAAAGGAGGGATAGCGTCCCTCCTTTATTATTCTGAAGTATAAAACTAAAACTTATTCTGCCAGACAGTCGTCAAGCATTTTTGCTATAGCCTTCTTGTCGAGCTTCTGTCCGATGAAAACCAGTTTCTGCATGCGGTCGCCATACTTGTCGTCCCAGTCACGGCGCAGTCCTGGCTCGCGTTCCTTAAGCTCAGCCAATTCGTCGGCAGGCATCGTGGCATACCATTGGCCTGCATTGGCAAGAGACACCTGGCGTCCTGCCTGCTCGAAGAGATAGCAGTTGTCGGGCTCTTCCGCAAAGTAACAGATGCCCTTACACCTTATTATATTATGCGGCCACAGACGGGCAACGAAATCGTCAAACATTGATAGGCTGAATGCCGGACGACGATAGTAGACAAAAGTTCCTATGCCGTATTCCTCAACTTCACCTCCCTCGTCGTGGTGATGGTGATGATGATGGTGTCCATGCTCGTGATGCTCATGCTCATCCTCATGCTCATGGTCGTCCTCATGTTCATGCTCATGCTCATGATGATGGTCATGATGATGATGCTCGTCCTCATGATGATGGTCGTGATCATGCTCCTCATCGTCCTCATCGTCCTCATCCTCCTCGTGATGTCCTTCTATTTCCTTTATCCATGTGGCTGAGGTGGCAACGGAGTCGAAGTCAAACATCCCGGTATTGATAATTCTGTCGAGGTCTACATCACCATAGTTGCATTCAATGATTTCGGCTTTTGGCTGCAGGGCACGGATAATTTGCCTGATTTTTCCAAGCTCCTCGCTTGTCACCTCATCGGCCTTGTTGAGCAATATGATGTTGCAGAATTCTATTTGCTGTATGAGCAGGTTCTCGATGTCGTCCTCCTCCAAGTTTCCTCTCATGAGGCTGTTGCCGTTGCCAAACTCGTCTCTCATTCTCATGGCGTCGACAACTGTTGCTATGCAGTCGAGCCTTGCTATGCCCTTGCGTATAAACTCTGGCCCCATGGTAGGGTAGGAGCATATAGTCTGTGCGATGGGTGCCGGCTCGCAGATGCCGCTGGCCTCAATGACGATATAGTCGAAACGCTCCATCTCTGTTATATCCCGCAGCTGGCCTACAAGGTCCATTTTCAGCGTACAGCATATACAGCCGTTCTGCAATGCCACAAGGCTGTCGTCTTTCTGGTCAACGATGCCGCCTTTCTGTATGAGGTCTGCGTCGATGTTCACCTCGCCGATGTCGTTAACTATGACTGCGAACTTTATGCCCCGTCTGTTGCTGAGTATCCTGTTCAACAATGTAGTCTTGCCACTACCGAGATAGCCCGTAAGCAGCAGGACTGGAATAATGTTTGTTTTCATATTCTTCTGTGTGTTATGTTTCGGTTTAAATATATGTCCCTTACACCCCTCATGCCATTTCCGACAGCTCGAGCCATCTCATGGACTTCTCGTCGAGCTCGTCCTTGAGAATAGGCAGTCTGATGCTGTATTCCGTAATCTTGTCTATGGGCAACTCTCCAGAACACAGCTTTTGCTCTATTTCCTGCTGCTCGGCCTCCAGCTGGCTTATTTCCTTTTCCAGTCTTTCATACTCCTGTTTCTCCTTGAACGAGAGTTTCTTCTTCTCCTGATTCCTGGTTCGGTTTCGGTCCTTGTTCACCTCTGTCACCTCAGGCTTGGCCGTCTGTTCGTTCTCGCTCTGCAGTTTCTGCCATTCCCGGAATTGGGTGTAGTTGCCGGGGAAATCCTTTATGTCACCACTGCCCCGGAATACCAGCAGATGGTCCACAACCTTATCCATGAAGTATCTGTCGTGGCTTACTACGATGACACAGCCGGGGAAGTCCTGAAGATATTCCTCCAGCACTTGCAGTGTCTGAATGTCAAGGTCGTTGGTAGGCTCGTCAAGTACCAGGAAGTTGGGATTACGCATCAGCACCGTACAAAGGTACAGCTTGCGCTTCTCACCTCCGCTGAGCTTGTAGACGTAGTTCTGCTGCTGCTGTGCCGTGAACATGAAGTATTGCAGGAACTGCGAGGCCGTCATGTGCCTGCCTCCACCGAGGTCGATGTATTCCGCAATGTCCTTGATGATATCAATGACCTTCTGCTGCTCGTTGAATTTCAGTCCTTCCTGCGAGAAATAGCCGAAACGCACGGTATCGCCGATGTCGAAGCGTCCGCTGTCGGGCTGTACGATGCCGAGCAGCATTTTTATGAACGTTGACTTGCCAGTGCCGTTGTTGCCGACAACGCCCATCTTCTCAAACCTCGCGAAGTTGTAATAGAAATCCTTCAGTATTACGGTCTCCTTCTCGCTGTCATGGAAAGCCTTCGACACATACTGGCACTCAAAAATCTTCGAGCCTATATACACGTTTCTCGATTTCAGCCTCAGCTGCCGTTCCTCTATTCGTTGTTTAGCTATTCGCTCAAGGTCGTAGAAAGCCTCCTCACGATAGCGTGCCTTGTGCCCCCTGGCCTGCGGCATGCGCCTCATCCATTCAAGCTCAGTCCTGTAGAGGTTGTTGGCCCTGGCTATCTCGGCCCTCTTGTTGTCTATTCTCTGCTGGCGTTTTTCCAGATAGTAGCTGTAGTTGCCGCGGTAGGTGTATATCGTGTTGTCGTCAAGTTCCAGGATGATGTTGCACACGCGGTCGAGGAAGAAGCGGTCGTGGGTGACCATAAGCAGCGTTTTGTTGCCCCTGTTCAGGTAGCCCTCCAGCCATTCTATCATTTCGAGGTCGAGATGGTTGGTAGGCTCATCCAATATCAGTAGGTCGGGGTCGGTGATAAGCACATTTGCCAACGCCACCCTTTTCTGCTGTCCTCCCGACAGTTGTCCCATGGGCTGCTCAAGGTTGCTGATGTGCAGCTGCGTAAGTATCTGCTTCGCCTTAAGCACCCGTTCCGGGTCGCCATGATGGTTGAAGCAGGCATCGAGCACGGACTCGTTTTCGTCAAACAACGGCGACTGCTCCAGGTATCCCGTGCGAAGGTCGTTGCGGTAGATGATCTCGCCCGAGTCGTAGCCCTCTTTACCAGTAATCACCGACAGCAGGGTAGACTTGCCCGTACCATTCTTGGCAACGAGTCCTATCTTCTGTCCTGCCGCTATGGAGAACGATATATCCCTGAAGAGCAGATGCGCTCCGAAGCTCTTTGTCAGATGCTGTACGTCGAGGTATGGTGTCTGTAGAGCCATGGTTATAGGGTTTTCATTATTGTCCCGATATAGTCCAGAACCTCATCCCTTCCGGTGCCTTTCTCACTTGATGTGATAAAGTATGGCGGCAACGTCTCCCAGGTGTCCTTCAGGGCGTTCATCCATTTCTCCGCATTCGCCCTTGCCTTGCCAACGCTGAGCTTGTCGGCCTTGGTGAAGACTATTGAGAAAGGAACGCCGCTCGCACCTAACCAGTCCACGAACTCCCGGTCAATGGCCTGCGGGTCGTGCCTGATGTCAATAAGTACGAACAGGTTGACAAGCTGCTCTCGCTGCAGTATATATCCCGTAATCATCTGCTGTATCTTCTGCTGTACCGACTTCGAGCGTTTTGCGAAGCCATATCCCGGCAGGTCGACAAGATACCATTCGTTGTTTATGATAAAGTGGTTGATGAGAAGAGTCTTTCCAGGTGTGGCGGAAGTCTTTGCAAGTCCCTTGTGCCTGCACAACATGTTTATGAGGCTCGACTTGCCCACGTTAGACCTTCCGATGAACGCAAACTCCGGCTTGGTGTCGTTTGGGCAAAGCCCTACGTTGGGTGCGGAGATGGAGTATTCTGACTTTTTGATTTCCATGATTATAATCGGATATTTTGTGCAAAGTTAATAAAATCTTGAGATTTTAGAGATAAAGTCTATTGTTTTTTGTAATTTTGTAGGCAAAACATCATTGGAATGAAAGAGATTAAATGGGGATTTATCGGCTGTGGCGAGGTGACGGAGAAGAAGTCCGGTCCTGCATTCTCAACCATTGAGGGTTCGCAGGTGGTAGCCGTCATGAGCCGCTCCGAACAGAAAGCACGCTCCTACGCCGAGCGAAACCATATCAGAAAATGGTACACCGACCCTCAGTCGGTAGTCGACGACCCTGATGTCAATGCCATATACATAGCCACACCGCCATCCAGCCATGCCACGTATGCCATCATGGCCATGCGGGCGGGCAAGCCGGTGTATGTGGAGAAGCCGTTGGCGTCAAGCTATGAGGACTGTGTGCGCATAAACCGCATATCAGAGCAGACGGGCGTACCGTGCTTTGTGGCTTACTACCGCCGCTACCTGCCATATTTCAAGAAAGCCAAACAGATTGTCGACGAGGGAACATTGGGAAAAATAATCAACGTGCAGATAAGGTTCTCCGTTCCTCCCCGCGACCTTGACTATTCCGCACCGGAACAGCTGCCATGGCGCCTGCAGCCCGACATTGCCGGAGGCGGCTACTTCTATGACCTTGCGCCTCATCAGCTGGACATCCTTCAGGAGATATTCGGAGTAATCACCCGTGCGCATGGCTATTGCGCCAACCGTGCCCATCTGTATAATGCCGAGGACACCATCTCCGCGGTATTCATGTTCCAGAACGGACTGCCCGGTTCCGGCAGTTGGTGCTTCGTAGGCCATGAGAGCGCACGGGAGGACAGCATAGAGATTATCGGCGAGAAAGGTATGATGTCGTTCTCCGTTTTCACTTACGATCCCATAAGGGTGGTGACGAGCGAAGGCGAGGAGTTAATAACGGTGCCCAACCCGCCATACGTCCAGTTGCCTATTATCACAGAGGTCACAAGGCACCTCCAGGGGTTGTCCATCTGTGAGTGTACAAGCGTCAGCGCCACGCCGGTCAACTGGGCTATGGACCGCATACTGGGGAAATACTAACACCCTCACAACACGCCATTTCCTACATACAAAACAAACACCAGCTGCCATGCCGAGAATAGTGACTGTACTATCATTTCTTCTGCTCATTCACCTTCCGCTATGCTCTCAGGAGATAGCAGAAGGCGATACCTGCGCTATGGAAACGCCACATCAAAGCAGGCATCAGCTGAAAAACAAGTTTCTTAACAGGCTATATGAGAAAGTAAAGGATTTTTCGCGCGTGGACACCAACTACATAGAACCGCAGAAGTACAACTACACCTTCATGCTGCAAAACACCTATACCTACGAGATGTACCAGCTTACAAGCAAGAGCGGCAACACCATCACCTTCTCGCCAGAACCGTCATATAAGCTCGGACCATACATCGGATGGAGATGGATTTTCCTTGGTTACACCATTGACCTTGCCCATCTCAGCGGCGATGATAACAGGCAAGACCTCGACATCAGCCTGTACAGCAACCAGATTGGCATAGACCTCTTCTACCGCAAGACGGGAGACAACTATAAAATCATGCGCATGTCGTTAGGGCAGAATGTCGACACCCGACCAATACGCAACGCCAACTTCAACGGCTTCAAGGCCAGCATCAAGGGTTTCAACCTTTATTACATCTTCAACCACAAGAAATTCTCCTATCCAGCCGCATATAGCCAAAGCACCATACAACGTCGGTCGGCCGGCAGCCCTCTCGTTGGCATCGGCTATACCAAGCATAGCATAGACATTGACTGGAACAAGCTGCAAGACGTGGTAGCCTACAAGCTGGGCGACGAAGTGGCGGCAACAAAGCTCGACAGCACCATGAGGTTCGGCAAGGTAGCGTTCACAGACTACTCCGTCTCTGGCGGCTATGCCTACAACTGGGTGTTTGCTCACAACTGGCTGTTCGACGCATCGCTGTCACTGGGCGTCAGCTACAAGCACACCATCGGTGAGGTCGACAATAACGGTGTGTTCCTGAAAGATTTTGATTTCAAGAATTTCAATATAGATGGTGTGAGCCGCATAGGCATAGTTTGGAACAACATGAGGTGGTACGCAGGCGCAAGCGCCATATTCCATACATACAACTACCGCAAAAGCCAGTTCCGTTCCAACACCGTCTTTGGTTGCGTTAACCTATATGTGGGTGTAAATTTCGGAAACAGATGACAACAACATTCCTCCTTAGGCTTGCCGTCACGGCAACCATGCTGGCAGCCACGGCTGTAGCCACAGCCCAGCGTCCGCAGTATCAGGCTGAAGACTCAATACTCGTAGAGAAGCTGCTTGTAGAGGGAGCCTCTCAACCCAAGCAAACCAACCTTATGGTTTTCTTCGGAAAAAAACTATGTGGCACACCATATGTCGCCAAGACCCTTGAGCGTAACAATACAGAACGTTTGGTCATCAACCTGCGCGAACTCGACTGCACTACTTTCGTGGAGAATGTGCTTGCCCTGACATTATGCACAGAGAACGGCAAGACTGACTTCTGTGACTTCTGCCGATACCTGCGCAATATCCGCTACCGAAAGGGACATGTCACCTATCCCGACCGCCTCCATTACTTTACAGAGTGGATTGAAGATAATACAGCCCAAGGGTTCGTACACGAGGTACAAGGTCCAAATCCGCCATTCACGGCCGTGCAGACAGTAAACGTCAACTATATGACAACTAACACCTCGCAATATCCCATGCTCAAGGGAAACAGAGATTTTATAAGGCAGATTGCACGCAACGAGCGAAACATCAGCAAGCGTCGCTATCGCTATATCCCGAAGTCATCAATAGCCAACAATCGCTTGTTCAGAAACACCATCCACGATGGTGACATCATTGCCATTCTAACTTCACGCAAGGGACTTGACACCAGCCATATAGGTATCGCCGTGTGGCTCGATGACGGCCTTCATCTGCTCAATGCCTCGAGGCTGCATGGGAAAGTAGTCCTTGAGCCCAAGCTGCTGCGTACATATATGGCTGGTCAACGGATGCAAACAGGAATAAGAATCATAAGAAAGAATCAGGGCGTATTACCCTAAGGTATCTCACCCTCTCATTTCCCTGAGCAGTTCCTTCTGCCGTTCTGTCAGATTCTCTGGCAGACGGACATTGTAAGTGATAATCAGGTCGCCCATGGTGCCGTCGCCACGGTCGTAGCCCTTGCCCCTAATTCTGACTTTCGTCCCTGGCTGGGTACCGGGTTTCACCTTCAACTTTATCTTTGAGCCGTTGCTAAGCTGTATTATCACCTCGCCGCCAAGCAGGGCACAGTACAGGTCGATGGTCACACTGGCGCTCATCTCCCCACTATGGGGCGTGCCGCGCCTGCTGGATGTCCGTGCGCCACCGCCGAAAAGGTTCTGGAAGAAACTTGAAAAGCCACCATTTCCAGAGCCGAACGATGAGAAGTCGAAACCTTCAAACGGTGAGCCGCCACCAGAGAAACCGCCAAAACCGCCGCCTGAGAAACCGCCACCGTATGCGTCGGCTTGTTTCCACTGCTCGCCATACTGGTCATATTTCTTCCTCTTCTCCGGATCTCCGATAACATCGTAAGCCTCGCTCAATGCCTGAAACTTGGCTTTCGCCTTCGGGTCGTCGGGGTGAAGGTCGGGATGAAACTGCTTAGCACGTTTCCTATATGCCGCTCTTACCTCGCTTTGAGGTATATTTCGGTCAACACCCAAAATCTTGTAATAATCTATAAATGCCATATTGTTACCCTCCATTAATTAATTATGTATACGAAATACAAAAAACATGCCAAAAATGCCACCTGACAGATATAACGTTCCATTAGACATCAAGGATGTGTAAAAGACGGAAGAGAAGAGGAAAATACAACAAAGCAAAAGTGAATTAACATTTAGTGGTAAGTAATTTTGGTTTTTTAAATAATTGGTTGTACCTTTGCAGTGGTTTTCAGAAAGATAATAACACAAGTATACATAATCGTATCTTTTGGTATAAATGTTAAAATCAGACTTTCTTTATGGTACAGACATTTGATTTCAGACCACGTTTGCTCCATTGCCTGCGCAAGTACAACCGCAAGACATTCATAGCTGATGTTATGGCGGGAATTATTGTAGGTATCGTTGCCCTGCCTTTGGCCATTGCTTTCGGTATAGCATCAGGAGTAACACCAGAAAAGGGTATTATTACTGCTATTGTTGCCGGATTTGTAATCTCCGCATTAGGAGGAAGCAAGGTCCAGATCGGTGGCCCAACGGGAGCTTTCATCATCATTATCTATGGTATTATACAGCAGTATGGGCTTGAGGGACTGACCATAGCGACGATTATGGCGGGGGTCTTCCTGATACTGTTCGGATTACTGCATCTCGGTACAATAATTAAGTATATTCCATACCCCATAGTAGTAGGTTTTACCAGTGGTATTGCCGTAACAATCTTCACTACACAGGTGAAGGACCTGTTTGGACTGAGCATCAGCAATCTGCCGTCTGACTTTATTGAGAAATGGCAATGCTATGCCGCCAACTTCTCGACTGCTGATCTGTGGAGTTCCATCGTTGGTATTGCGAGTGTGGCTGTCATCATGCTGATGCCGAAGATAAACAAGAAGATTCCGGGTTCACTTGTAGCCATCATCATTATGACTGTTCTGGCATTGTTGCTCAAACAATATGCTGGCGTTACCACTATTGAGACTATAGGTGACCGTTTCTCCATAAGCAACTCGCTTCCACAAGCCGACATGCCACATGTCACATGGGAAACCATTAAGAGCCTGGTGTCACCTGCACTTACCATAGCCATTCTTGGAGCTATTGAGAGCTTGCTCTCTGCAGCTGTTGCCGATGGTGTCATAGGCGATCACCATAATTCAAACACAGAGCTCGTAGCACAGGGTGTTGCCAACCTTGCTTCACCAATATTTGGCGGTATTCCAGCAACAGGCGCCATTGCACGAACAATGACCAACATCAACAATGGTGGACGTACACCTATAGCAGGAATTGTACATGCCGTCGTATTACTGCTCATATTTTTATTCCTCATGCCTTTGGCAAAATATATCCCAATGGCATGTCTTGCCGGTGTTCTGGTTGTTGTAAGCTATGGCATGTCCGGATGGCGTTCATTCCTCGCTCTTATGAACAACCCCAAGAGCGACGTAACGGTTTTGCTTATAACATTCTTCTTGACCATAATCTTCGACCTCACCGTAGCCATAGAGGTGGGACTTATCATTGCTTGTTTGCTCTTCATGCGACGTATGTCCGAAACTACTGATGTAAAGGTTATCTCTGACGAAATTAATCCTGATGAGGAATATAGCAGTCTGGAGCTTGGCAACCTCGAGCATCTCACCATTCCCAAGGGTGTAGAGGTGTACGAGATAAATGGCCCATATTTCTTCGGTGCCGGTAACCGCTTCGAGGAAATAATGGCAACATTCGGCGACAGGCCAAAAGTCAGGGTTATAAGGATGCGTAAGGTACCTTTCGTTGACTCTACGGGTATACACAACCTTACAAACCTCTGCCTCATGAGCAAGAAAGAGGGCATACAGATTGTACTCTCTGGTGTGACTCAAAAAGTAGATGCCCAGCTCACCAAGGCAGGCTTCCAAGACATTGTTGGCACAGAGAATATTTGCAGTCATATCGACCTTGCACTTGCAAGAGCCAGGGAAATTATGGCAGAAAAAAAATAGCTTGGTCTTAATATATTATATGACCTATTTTACGAAGAGACCTTCGTGGGCCTACGAAGTTTTTTGGGGGAGGCTCACGAAGGTATCTTCGTTTTTTTTATGTCAGTTTTCTGAAATTTTTAGGGCTTTATATCCTTTTGACAAAGGAGGATATTGCCCTCTTCATTACCGACGGACGGCTTTGAAGAGAACAATATCCCAACCCCTTAATTAAGGACGCTCTATAATAATGATTATCACATCATCGCCATCTTCAATGACAATGATGACAACATCGCGACTTTGCATCTGAACGCTTTTGGAAACTTGGCTTTCAGACACAGGATTGACAGTTGGCGTAGCTGCAAATGAAGTAGAAGCGAATCCTAATGCCAAAAAAATGTAGCAAATAACTTCTTCATTGTTTCTTTTTTTATTTGTTAATACTCACCGCTAAGGCATTGCGACATTACCCCTTTGTGCCAGTCTAGTCTGTATAATATCGGACTCTATTATTCGAGCTATTAAATGCTTTGACGCTGCAAAATTATAATTCAACAAATTAACTGCCAAGAGAAGTCACGAATATGAATTTTTAAAAATTTCAACATAAAAATGTAAGTCTTTGACTGCCAATTCCATAAAGAACGAGTAGATAATTTTAAATAATTATCTCTTTGTGTTACACTCTGCTTACATGAGTTGCTTAGTACATCAGTATGATTCTCTTGTCGAAGTCAGAAGCCTTACCATCTATGCCGTAGATTTTCTTTAGCAGACGACTGCGGGTAAGCGAGACCTCTGGGAAACGGCAACCAACAAGGACGGCAATGTCTTTGGGTTTGAACATCAGGCGGGTGAGGAGACAGATTCTGAGTTCACGCTCGCTTACATTGTAGTTTCGAAGCATCACATACAGTTTTGGGAAATTGCTCTTGGCGAACCTTATGAGTTTGTCCCAGTCCTTGCTGGAGGGCTGCTCCATGACGTTCTTCAGATAATAGCTGAAATCGTCTTTCAGCGGTGCCTTCTGAATCTCGTCCTCCAAAACGGCAATGTCTTTGATATGCATTTCGCGTTCATATCCAGCCACCCGTTCTTGTAACTCTACTATAGACTGTTCGCGCTTTCCGATTTCGATATTCAGTTCGGCTTCTCGTCGTTCCAACAAATCTTCCTTGGTTTCCAACAACGACTGCCGCTTCTCAAGAAGGGCGTTCATCTCTTCCATTTCGCGCTGAAGTAATGTCTTTTCCGTCTCATAGCGTTCTTGCATCATGGCTATTCTCCGCCCTGCAGCCCTTTTCTTCTTTTTATATATAAATGAGGTGGAGCATACAACCGCGACAAGTACAGCAAGTGAGGCAAACAGCCACCATCCAAGCGTGGCTGCACGCTCTGCACTCCGAAGTGCAGTCTCTTGATGCTTGCTGTAGTTATACAAAGCTTGCTGCCTTATCAGAGTCTCACTTACTCTTTTATCGTATGCAGAATCGTTAGCGTTATATGCCAACAATGCGTATTTCGCTGTGGAGTCTGCTGGCCCAATTTTGTCATAAAGTAAACTTAGACCATGATAGGCGGATACTTTAATATTGGGGTCTGCTATATAATTTAGACATTTTTGAAACATTGTCCGTGCAGAATCAGTATGATTAACACTAAGATAGTATAGCCCCTTGTAATAATAGTACACTTCTTTACCCGATTCGATTTCGCCATTATGGAAATAGCCCGACTCCGTTTCATATATCTTCATACGCTCATGTGCCTTTCCGATTTCTCCTTTCTGTAGAAGATACCTTATATTATATGCACACATTTGGGCTGCATATTGTTGACATCCCATTCTCTTAAACATATTGATGCAGGAGTCAATGACAATCTCTGAAGAATCCATCTTGTTAACGAGAGAATATACAGGAGCTTTTACGCTAAGTATAGTCAAAGCATCTATAGTATCACCGGCAAGTATGGAATATTTGTAAGCAACATCCAGTTCACGTAATGCATTTTCGGCTAAAGATTGCTCCTCCAATAAATACGCCATCTGGCCGTGTATATGTGCAAGCGTCTTATATGTAGGAATGTCTTTCCCATCAGATTTCGTAGCCCGTTCGAGATATTTCATCGCTGTAGGGGCATCGCCTAGGTCGCGATATACACAGCCAAGCAGATAGTTGGCTGTCATCTTCTCGTAACCAGAGCCGTAACGTTCGTAGTAGTCCACAACTTTCAGCATGATGCTATCGGAAGTGAAGTCTACATACGCCTTATTCATGGCCTTGGCCTGGAGCAGATGGTACCTCATCCGCTGAGCCTCTGTCATTCCGTTGATTCGCGCTTTCAGACTGTCAAGCACTATCAATGACTTATTGGCATCATCCTGACGAGTCTCCATGATCTTTTCCGCTTGGTTCATGACAATGTCAATCTCGGTTGTCTGACTGCAACCTATTACAGTCAGCAATACGGTAAGGTATAAAAAGACTTTCTTCATATACTTTACATCTTTAGTTTTCGAGTGCAAAATTAATCAAAATTCGCTGAAGCCAGTGCTTTTTAAACTGATAATAATTTTCAAAAATTTCAAGTTTATTTTGTAATTCATTGAAAAACAGGTAAATGGAAAATTACTATATAATTTCTGAAAATTCTCATTTTGATTTTTTCTTGTCATCTTTTACATCAATCTTTAATTTTGCATCCGATTTCATTTCATTCATTAAATTTCAAATTATGAAAAAAGTAGTACTAATCCTATTCGTATTTGCGATAAGTACATTAAGTACATTAGCAAGTGTAGAAAAAGAGGCAATGGGGGTAAATATTTATCTTTCCTGTAGTCGCACTCATGAAGTCCCCTTAGGAATACCTGATGCGGTGAAGACTGATGAGGAAGGCCACAAAATGATAAATTACACAGCCATGATACCGATGCTTGTACAGGCCATTCAAGAAATGCAATCAACAATAGAGGCTCAGGCTCAAAAAATCGATATGCTGTCAAATGGAACGGTAGCAAGTACGAATATCTCCGATTCTGGCAGTAAAATAATAAGATGCAGCCCTAACCCTGCCAGTGGCAATGTCACCATAACCACTAAATTGCAAGACGGAGTATCATCAGGCCAACTCGTAATAAGTTCCATGACTGGAAATCGAGAAAAAACACTTGTGGTTTCAAATGTGATGCCAAATGTTACTGAGAATATATCATCCTTAAATTCTGGCATTCATATCGTGTCACTATATGTAAATGGAAAACTTACCGATTCACAGAGATTAATAATAGAATAGATTAGTATAGATGCGGGGAGATATGTTCTTCCTGCATCTACATTCGTAAACAATGTATAAGAACAATGTATAAGGCTAAGGATTATGTCCTCAATGGACTGCTCTATCTGAACAACGTTGCGAGGCCACACCATAAGTGGCTATCGCAACTGATGATTTACTCGACCACGCTCTGTCAGTCGAAGTGCAAGCACTGCAACATCTGGCAGAAACGTCCGGTGGAGCATCTTTCGCTCGATGACATTCAGTGGATGATGCAGAGTCGATGTGTGACACAGAGAACCACCGTAGGATTGGAGGGCGGCGAGTTCATCCTACACCCACAGGCTGATGAAATCATGGCCTGGTTTCAAGAGAATCACCCTAACTACACGCTGCTATCCAACTGTCTCGCGTTCCGTCGTGTTATTGATGCCGTCCGTCGCTATCAGCCTTGTCATCTGTACGTCTCTCTCGACGGTGGCCGCGAGACTTATCAGCGGATGCGGGGACGCGACGGCTACGACCGAGTGATCGAGGTGGTGGAAGCCCTTAAAGGTGAAGTGCCTCTGTCGCTGATGTTCTGTCTGTCGCCGTGGAATACATTCGACGACATGGCGAATGTGATAGACGTTGCCAAGCATTACGGCGTGGATGTGAGGATTGGTATCTACGGGACAATGGCTTTCTTCGATACGACGAGTGGACTGCTGGCGGCATCGGACTTCGTGACGCAGATACCGCAGAGCATCCACGACACACAAGAGAACTACGACTTCGTGGCACTCTATGATGAATGGCGAAATGGACATCTTCGGCTTCGTTGTCAAAGTATCATGAGCAGTCTCGTGGTACATAGTAATGGCGATGTACCGCTCTGCCAGAACCTTGATGTGATGTTGGGCAATATCCACGAGCAATCACTCGACGAGATTTTCAACGGAGCATCGGCCTGTCAGACCCAATGCCACTATTCACACCATTGCAACGACTGCTGGATTAACTTCCATCGCAAATACGACATCATCCTTGTGCGCAATTTCGAGCGACTATTGCCTAAATGGCTCATCGAGAAGTTCTACGGCCCGTATCAGTGGACGGCAGACCCCAAGCAAACCTATAGAAGACATCTAAAAGCGATATTATGATACAATCTGTTATCAACCGATATAAGCGTATGCGCACGGAGCGATTCCTACGTCAAACGTACCAATATCAATATGCCTTCGTGGGCATGGGCCAGCACTCGCTCACCAATCTTTATCCCGTGCTCCACTACCTCGGCATACCGTTGAAATACATTTGTGTCACGTCGGAAAGGAAGGCACGGCTGATAGAACGGAAATTCCCACAAGTGAAAGCCACGAGCTCGCTTGACACGATATTGAATGATGATGAAGTAAAAGGCGTTTTTGTTTCTGCTTCACCCTCTGCTCATTTCCTCATCGCCTCACAGATATTAAAAAGCGGCAAGTCATTGTTCATCGAGAAGCCACCCTGCCAGTCGCTACAGGAACTTGAAACCCTCATTGATATGCAGCGACTTTACGGCTCGCCCGTCGCTATGGTCGGCTTGCAGAAACGCTACGCCCTTGCCGTGCAAATCCTTCGTAAACGTCTGCGCAAAGAGCATCTTGTCAGTTACGATCTCCATTACCTCACTGGTAACTATCCAGAAGGTGATGCCTTGCTCGATCTTTACATCCATCCCCTGGACCTTGTCTGTCTCCTCTTTGGCGAACCAGAAATCATCGCCTGTCAGCAAGTCGCCCCAGCATCCTACATCCTCATGCTCCGGCATCCCCATATCGTCGGCACCCTCGAACTCTCCACATCCTACGCATGGACTTCTGCCGAAGAATCCCTCAAAGTCTGCACGTCAAACGGCATCTACCGCCTCTCGCAGATGGAAGAATTAACCTTCGAACCAAAACCTTCCACCATTCTCAGCATTCCCACCGAGAAAGTCCGTCCCCACAATAAGACCGTCGAATACTTATACACCCGCAACAACTTCGCCCCCATCCTTGAAAACAACCAAATCCATTCGCAAGGCTACTTCAACGAGCTTTCTGCTTTCGTGGAGTCAGTGGGGGGCAAAGCAGACAAGGTACTCACAGACCTGTTATCAGTCAGAGACACATATCAGTTATTATCAACCCTCAAAAACAAATAGAGTATGAAAACAAAAACCATCATCACTGCAATCATTGCAGCAGCAAGCATCAACACGCTGGCGGCACAGGAGTTATTGACCGATGGCAAAGTGTGGAACTGCGTACAGCGTATGTATAACGACCAGACGGGCGAATACGACCGTCCGTTTACCATCACCGTCGTTGGTGACACCATTGTCGGCGGTACGAAATGTAAGCGACTGGAACAGGTCTGGCATGATGATACAGGAACCCTATTCCACTTTGCTGCCCTCGAACGGGATTCACGCGTGTATCACGTAACAGACGATTGCGAGAAAGAGTTTCTGAACTTCAATCTTTCCGTTGGCGACATCGACGGCCTTTCTGGTCGTGTCGTTGCAGTCGATAAAGTGACGGTTAACGGCATCACTCGCAAGCGCATCACTATCGACCGCGACGGTCATCTTCAATACCTCGTTGATGGCATCGGGCTAAGCGATGACTACCTCCGCAGTTATGAGCTGTGTTCCTACTACACGATTCTGCAATCTGTCACGGAGCAAGGCTCCCAGATCTTCGCCACCCGCGACTTCACGCAAGGAACCACTGCCATCCATTCTGCAAAGGCCCCAATCAACGACCTCCCTGCGCAGTCTTTCGACCTGTCAGGGAGGCGTGCAAGCAAGTCCATCCGTGGGATAGTTATTGCAGGATGTAATAAGAAAGTATTGAAATGAAATAACTAAAATTGTATATACACTATAAAGCGTATAGAATAAAGAGCAATGTTTTAAGCTTAAAGATGGAATATTAAGAATTGCAATGAAAAGAAAAAAAATAGTTCATAATGGTTGTACAAAACGTATGCCATCTGTATTGTGGATATTTATCATACTCATAAACTGGGGATGTGCTTCTAAGGATTACATCCTTCATGTTAGCATGAAGGACGGCAATATTATTACTGTTGATTACCACCCTAAATTCTATGAGTCTGAGGAAGCCTTTATACATAGCGTATCATTTCCCGCTATGGAAGACGGCATGTTCATCTGATGAAAATCAATTATTTACCACAGAGAACAAAGATGGGAGTATTATAAGCCTTTCAAATGGCGAGACACTCCTTTTAAGTTATACAACCACATATGAATTAGAATTTGATGAAGCCTTGGCAATAGGCACAAATTCACATTGTGAAGACAGTTTCTCGTCTCAGACAAGGGCATCATCTCCTACACAACTGGATTACGGATTTGACTATGAGGAGCCCGAAAGTGACTGGAGAAAATACTCTTTAGGCAGTTCTTGGAGCCAATATGGAATCTCATCTGGCATTTATATTGCAAGATATATAAAAGTCCATAAGAATCTGTCGATTCAACCCAACAAATCGATTATCGCAAGAAGATATGACTCTCCTAATGCGCCAGAAAATGCTATGGGCTGGAAGGGTACAACGAAAACTATTGGTTTTACAGCATCCCCCTCCAACGATTCTATCGCAGATGGCGTAACCAGAGTCTTTTACATCAATTGTAATCTTTCTGGCGTTTCTTACAACAAATACATACCTGCAGTTCCCACGAATTTTGTGTGGGGACACATATTAGAAGATGAGGATGATTGGTGATTTTATGAGGGTGTAAAACACCCTCAAAAATCATAGTCCCAGTCCACGCTTTTTTTCTTCTTCTGTTGTAAACGGCGGCGAAAATCTTCATCTTCGGGGTCATAGACATCAGTAGTTTCTCCGATGTCTTCTCACTAACGCAAACAATAGAAAGGAGAAACTTTACCCGCTCATTTCTTAGTTTACTCAATGCGGAATACTCAGAGTATGTCTATTATATGAGGCAAGTTATAGACTGTAATACTTCCTGTACGGGTAATTCTGTCATACTCGACCTAAGCAGAGAAGTCAATTATGTTTATATAGTATGGTGCGACATTAACATTGCCATCAACCGGGCTATGTACGACATTCCAGCCCGCATTCAGGATGACGTTTTCAACGATTTAAGAGACTTGCTTAGTACGGCCATAAGCGATTACCATAGACTACGGATCAACTCGGCGAACGTAGTAGGAAGGATGAGCGAGATACAAGAAGCTTTAGAACTTCTAATTAACACGTTACAGCATAATCGTCATGATGCCTTTTTTAGCCAGTTTCAGATTCAGCAGAAATTTCCTGTGTTCTACAGTGACTCATGTGATGAGTCATTCCTTTTCACTTATCCAAAATAGGACTGTCGATTATTGTGCAAGGATTGCCCATCTCACGCAAAGCGTTGCATCTGTCTACGCAAAGCTTTGCATCTGCCAACGCAAAGCTTTGCAACCGCCAACGCAAAGCTTTGCAATCGCCAACGCAAAGCTTTGCATCTGCCAACGCTAAGCTTTGCATAAAAGGTGCCTTCATAACCAAAAATGAAACCTGTTCCTGATTTACTCTGACTACTTGCTCGCAGAAAATACATTGACCAGCACGCGCTGTAAGCGCAAAAGCGTTATTATCCTGCTGTTATCTACGCTTTTGCGCTTACAGCGCGACCATAACCTACATAAAATAACCCAGGGTGTCGCTGCGCTCTACCCTGGGCTTTGTGCTTTTGCGCTTACAGCGCGACAATTATCGACTTGAATTCAGAATTAGGATATTCAATTATTGCACATCAAATTGTACCCCTTAGCCAACAACCTCACTGATTCTGCTTTGTACGGTTTGTAATGCTCTGTTTCAAGCTATTGATTTTCTCCGTAGCAGCATTAGCGGCTTTCTCCACCTCAGAGTTAACTTTCTCTGCAGCGGCAGCCTTAGCATCGTTAGCGGCTTGTGTAGCATTAGCCTTAGCATCGCTGACTGCCTTGTTGGCAGCCTCAGTAGCTGCAGCCTTGATATTTTCGGGCGCATTCTGTACAGCCTCAACAGCTTCTGTGACAGCTTTTGTAGTGGTCTCTCCCTTTGCGATACTTGGTGCTGCAAGGTTTACAATGTCAGAGACAACGGCTTTTTTAGCCTCGTCAACTGTTGCCTCTGCTGAGGTAGGAAGGTTCTTAACACCATCGATAAGTGAGCTGACAGTTGTGTTGCCACGTGCTATTTCCTTCAGTTGCTCTGCATTCTCGCTAACAAATGTCTTGATAGCATCGCCATATACCTTTGCCTCTTCAAGTTTACCTTCCTCTACAAGGTTCTTGTAGATTACCAGCATATTGGCAAGAGTTGTCACAACGGCAGAGACATCCTTCTTCTCAATGCATGAGGTAAGTTCGCCCTGAAGTGCAGTTAATGTTGAGTTGATGCCTTCAGACAATCCTTCTACCGATACCACGGAATCTGCCGCAACGGCTTCATCTGAACCTACCTTTACCTGTTTTGAATCTCCACAACTGCCAAAAGTCAAGGCTGCGAGACATAACGAAAGAAAATAAGATTTCTTCATCTGTTCTGTTTGTTTAGTTAATGATTAATTAGTGCGTACTTTCAGTTTGCAAAAATAATGCAAATCCAATTAATAATCATTCTTTTTTTGACTATTTAACCTATTTGACCATCTAAATAATATACTAAACGATGGAGCATCGTCACATTTGTATGTAACGATGCTCCATGTATGTCAGTTTGTGCGTTAGCGGAATTCTACATTCCACAACAGAACAAAACAATTATCTGTGCGGTGAATATCCTCAGGAACATGCTAAGAGGATAAACGGTTGAATAGCCTACTGCAGGTGCCTCTTTGGAGCAACATTGGTTGGCGTAGGCCAATGCAGGAGGGTCGGTACATGTACCGGCGAGCATACCCATTATGGTGAAATAGTTGAACTTGAACTTCAGTCTGGCTATCGTACCAATAATTAATATAGGTATGATGGTAATGAGGAAACCTGTATATACGTACTTCAGTCCGTCTCCCTGAACAACAGTCTCCCAGAAGTTTGCACCCGCCTTGATACCTACGCTGGCAAGGAACAGGACAAGACCTATCTCGCGCAACATCATGTTGGCGGATGTTGTTGTGTAGGTGACGAGCTTCATTCGATAACCGAAACGGCCAACGAGAATAGCGATAATCAGCGGACCGCCGGCGATACCGAGCTTCAAAGGAACAGGCATTCCAGGCAATGCTACTGGTATGCTTCCGAAGAGGATACCTACAAGGATGCCAATGAAGATTGTAGCGATGTTTGGCGCATCGAGCCTCTTCACGGAGTTGCCCATGAGGTCGGCTACGCGGTTTACGTTGTCCTCTGGGCCAACAACCATAATCTTGTCACCATAGTGGAAGTGGTGGTCACGGCTGGCGAAGAGGTCCATTCCCTGACGGGTGATACGCGTAATGTTGACTCCATATACACTTGAGAAGTGCATCTTGCCAAGAGTCTTGCCGTTGATGGCAGGATTGGTAACAATAATTCTGCGGCTAACCATTGGCTTCTTCTCGTCCTGCTCTGTCCATACATTCTCCAACTCAGGACCTATGAATGCCTGAATAGCCTCGGCGTCGGCCTCTGCGCAGACAATGAGAACCTCGTCGTCAAGATGAAGGATGGTGTCGCGCATTGGATTGTAGACCTTGCCTTCATGGAGGAGGCGGGTACATACGATGTCGCGGTTTAGGAAGCGGGAAAGTTCCTGCAGGGTGCGGCCAGTTATAAACTTGTTTGTCACTTTGAGCCTCATCTGGTGTGGCTTGGCATGTGGGTTCTGTGCCTCAGCATCCTCCAATTCCTTCTCCTCTTCGTTAAGGTCTACGCGGCAAATGTACCTTACGGCGATGGTTGCTCCTATAATACCGAGCACACCGAGAGGATATGCACAGGCGTAACCTGATGCAATCTGCGGTACTTCACCATTGGCGAATACTGATGTAAGAGCCTCGTTGGCAGCACCAAGACCAGGGGTATTGGTGACGGCACCATAGAGTGTACCGACCATCATAGGTAGGTTCTTCACATCGGTAGTGTCGAAGAAGAGATAGTAGCATGCAAACATCACAGCAATGTTCAGCATGATGAGAGCGGTAGAGAGCATGTTCAAGGTGACGCCACCTTTCTTGAAGCTCTCAAAGAATCCCGGACCCACCTGGAGTCCAATGCAGAACACGAAGAGGATAAGACCAAAATCCTGTACGAATGTGAGGATGTTGGTAGGACCTGTAAATCCCATGTGTCCAGCCACAATGCCCGCAAAGAGCACGAAAGTCACGCCAAGCGAGATACCTCCGACCTTGATCTTGCCAAGGTAGACTCCGATGGCGATTACAATGGAGTAGAGTAGGGCAATATGCGCTACAGAATCCGTTGTGGTGAAAAGATTAACTAACCAATCCATATAATGAATATTTGATGATTATCCAAGATATTTCATCAATATGCGTGAATATCCGCTCTCACGAAGTTTCACGATACTTTTTTCCCTTATCTGTCTTACACGCTCGCGAGTCAGTCCAAGCTGGTCACCAATCTCCTCAAGTCCTTTCTCGTGACAACCTATTCCGAAACACTCCCTTACGATGGTTATCTCCCTCTCTTTGAGAACGCTTCTGAGAACGTTGTCCAACTCCATAGACATTGACTCGAAGTCTACGTTGCGGTCCGTCCTGCTGTCGTCACCAGAGGCCAATACGTCGGCCATGCTGTTGTCCTCACCATCGGCAAAAGGTGCGTCTATGCTCATGTGATGGTTGTCGGCTTTGATGGTCTGATCGAGTTTTGCCTCTTCCATCTTGGTAAGCTGTGACAGCTCTGCTACTGACGGACGGCGCTGGTGCTCCTGCTCGAACTTGGAGATCTCGTTGTTAATCTTGCTCAACGCCCCGACCTGATTGAGAGGCAGCCTTACAATACGGCTCTGCTCTGCTATGGCCTGAAGGATGCTCTGACGAATCCACCATACTGCGTATGAGATGAACTTAAAGCCACGTGTCTCGTCAAATTTCTCGGCAGCCTTTACAAGTCCAATATTGCCCTCGTCTATAAGGTCGGTAAGGGATAATCCCTGGTGCTGATATTGTTTGGCAACAGATACGACAAATCGCAAATTGGCCTTGACAAGTTTGTCCTTAGCGCGTTCTCCTTCTCTTCCTCCTTTTCTAATCGCTTGCGCGAGTTCTATTTCCTCATCTACTGAAATCATCGGCACACGACCAATCTCAACAAGATATTTGTCCAAAGCCTCGCTTGAGCGGTTCGTGATACTCTTCTGAATTTTTAATTGTCGCATGTTAACCTAATATTTTTAAATCTTATACCTTTATCGTTTGGGTCTGCAAAGTTACAAAAAAAATACGATATTGCTTCGGCATGTACGTATATTTTTCCCATTTCATTGCGTTTTTCAAAATAAAAGCCGTAACTTTGCATGAGTTAAGGTGGCAGATATACCAAAACCGCCTCTACTTAGGGTAATTTATTATTAATTGCAGGTATTATGAAACAGACAAAGATTGTATGCTCTATCAGCGACAGGAGATGTGATGTGGAATTTTTGAGAAAACTCTTTTTCGCTGGGATGAACGTTGTCAGGATGAACACAGCCCACGCCACACCTGATGGTATCAGGACAATAGTACGTAATGTCAGAACGGTGTCTCCACACATTGGTCTGCTTATTGACACGAAAGGACCGGAAGTGAGGACAACGGATGTGGAGTCACCAATTAATTACAAGACTGGAGACGTGGTGAAAATTTTCGGACGCCCGGGAATGGTTACCACTCACGACATTATCAACGTCAGCTATTCCGACATCACAAATGACGTGAAGGTTGGTGACGAGATGCTTTTCGACGATGGTATTCTATCTGTGAAAATCATCGAGAATACTGGCCCCATGCTTGTTGGTGTCGTACAGAACGACGGTGTCCTTGGCGCACACAAGAGCGTGAACGTTCCTGGCGTACATATCGACCTGCCCGCAGTCACAGAGA
This sequence comes from Prevotella sp. P3-122, assembly GCF_002251365.1. Classification (GTDB taxonomy): domain Bacteria; phylum Bacteroidota; class Bacteroidia; order Bacteroidales; family Bacteroidaceae; genus Prevotella. The sequence goes on along the minus strand of NZ_NPJH01000030.1, from coordinate 26,912 downwards.
AAGACAAAGCCAACATACTGCTTGCCGTTGAGGAGGACATCGACTTCATAGCTCACTCCTTTGTCAGAAACGCTGCCGATGTGAAGGCTGTGCAAGACATCCTTGACTCAAAAGGAAGCGATATCAAGATTATATCCAAAATAGAAAATCAGGAAGGCGTAGACAATATCGACGAGATTATCGATGCATCATACGGTATAATGATAGCACGTGGTGACCTCGGCATAGAGGTTCCTATTGAGAGAATACCGGGAATACAGAGGCTTATAATAAGAAAATGTATACAGAAGCACAAGCCTGTAATCGTTGCCACACAGATGCTCCACACCATGATAAACAACCCAAGACCAACCAGGGCCGAGGTTACGGATATTGCAAATGCCATTTACTACCGAACGGACGCACTGATGCTGAGCGGAGAGACGGCAACAGGCAGATACCCCGTAGAGGCGGTGAGAACCATGTCAGCTATTGCAGAGCAGGCAGAGAAAGACAAGATAAGGGACAACGACATAACAGTACCGTTGTCTGCCAACTGCGACCAGAGAGAGTTTCTTGCACATGCGGCCATAGAGTCTACACAGAAAATTAACGTGGCAGGCATCATAACAGACAGCGAGACGGGAATGACCGCCCGCATACTGGCATCATTCCGTGGCCCCCATCCAGTATTGGCCATCTGTTACCGGGAGAAGACACAACGGTGGCTGAACCTCAGCTATGGGGTAATCCCTGTATATCAGAAGGAACAAGTATCTTCGCAATATGTTTTCTATGCCGCTCTACGCATGTTGAGACAAAAAGGATATATCGGACTCGAAGACAAGATAGCCTACCTTAGCGGTAGTTTCGGAGAGGGTGGGGGTACTACTTTCCTCGAGATAAACAAGGTTAGACAAGTGTTCGAGAACAAGTATAAGTTCCACCTTCCAAATGATTGAAATTTAAGAGTTTAGTAACGCTGTCCTATATTATGGTAAATATAGTTGAGAAATATCACGACACGTTTGAATCTACGCTTAGGTCATATCTTTCAGAGAGGGACCTGATTGACCCTATATTGCCAGAATGTGATGACGTTGAGCAGAAATGGGAACAAATAGCAACATCATTTATGCCTGACGCTTTACGGGAATTTGGTGATTATCCTGATGCTGTATTGGCGTGGATGATATATATTGGCATGGCAGTTGCCAAATACTGGGATGTAGAATGGAACATATATGACAAAATTCCGGACCTCTATAAATATATACGAGAAAAAAGAGGTTTCGACAATATTGATGACTATATCTGTGATGAGGTGTTGTTGCTGACATCCGACGAGAAAGCAACAACACAGAAACAGGTTGTGAACGTGGCCTCGTTCGCAGACTCATTGCTAATGCATAGCGGAGCCGAGAATGGAACTGAGAATGCATTCAAATGTTTCCTTATCACATTGAACTCATTATATAGGTACGGTTGCTATATGCAACTGAAGAGAATGGGATATAAAATGACGAGAATGTGAAATGATGAGAATACAAACAAGGTGGGTTACTTGAACCCACCTTATTTATTTCAATACCGTATATTTATCATAACTCCGATTATAAACACAAAAATATCTATGTCATTAGGACTTTAACTTTGTATTCAATTATGATAAATAAAAGCAGTTAGTGTTTGCGTATATAGTCAGCAATCCATTCACCAACTTCTACAGTACCATATTTATTGCCGCCCTCAACCTGAATTTCAGGAGTTCTGACGTTAGCGTCAAGGCTTGCGTTTACAGCTTCTCTTATGAGAGCACCTTCGGCTGTCAAACCAAAATGCTCAAGCAACATGGCTGCCGAAAGAATCTGAGCTACAGGATTTGCCAAGTTTTTGCCGGCTGCCTGTGGCCAGCTTCCGTGAACAGGCTCAAACAATGGCGTATGCTCACCAAGTGATGCTGACGGCTGCAATCCCATAGAACCTGTGATACATGAAGTCTCGTCTGTCAGAATGTCGCCAAACGTGTTTTCTGTTACTATGACATCAAAGAATGTCGGTTCTGTCAGCACACGCATAGAGGCATTGTCAATGAACATGTAGTCTGTAGTGACATCAGGATATTGTGGTTCCATCTCCTTGGCAATCTGCCTCCACAAACGGCTGCTTGCCAGCACGTTGGCCTTGTCGACAACAGTGAGATGGCGGTTACGCTTCTGGGCAAACTCAAAAGCAACCTTCAAAATACGCTCAATTTCGTGGCGATAATAGATATCGGTATCGTAAGCCTTGTCGTTGTCCTGATATTTTTCTCCGAAATACATGCCACCCGTAAGCTCACGAATAACGATGAAATCGGCACCACGGAGCAGTTCGTCCTTCAATGGACTCTTATGAAGCAGACACTCAAAAGTGGCTACAGGACGTATGTTGGCAAACAGTCCGAGCTTTTTCCTCATGGCAAGCAGACCCTGCTCAGGACGTACCTTGGCTGTAGGATCGTTGTCAAAACGTGGGTCGCCGACAGCAGCAAACAAAACAGCATCAGCATCCATGCAGGCTTTATAGGTGTCATCAGGGAATGGATCACCAACAGCATCTATAGCATGGGCACCACAAAGAGCTTCCGTGTAATGAAACTCATGGTTGAATTTTTCAGCTATGGCATCAAGAGCTGCCACGCCCTGTTTCATAATCTCTGGTCCTATTCCGTCACCGGGCAGAACCGCAATATTCAATTTCATAATTTGTATATTATATAATGTATAATTTATAAACTTTGACCTCAAACCTTAGTCCTTAGTCCTTTGACCTCAGTCCTCAGTCCTCATGAATAACTTTTGCTTTCGTCCTCAAACAAGTTGAGCATTTTGAAGGTAGCCTTTATTGCAGCCTCTGTCTGGTCAGCATCCAGTCCTCGTGTGCGAATAATCTTACTGCCATATTGCCATGTAATGATAGTCTGTACGAGAGCGTCAGTTCTTCCACCAGGAGGAATAGAAACCGTATAGTTGGTCAGCACGGGGAATGTGCGGTCGAGCTCTTCCCTGTATATTTTCCTCAACGCCTTCACGAAAGCGTCATACTGTCCGTCGCCCGTTGCGTCGGCAGCAAACTCCTCGCCATTTATCTGCACCTTGATACTTGCAATTGGTTTCAGACCATAACTGGTACTTACCATATAACTTACAAGTTTAACTTTATCCTCTGGCGCAGAATGCTTGAGAACGTCAGAAACGATATATGGAAGGTCATCCTGTGTTACCAACTCCTTTCTGTCACCCAGCTCAGTTATTCGCTGAGTCACCTTCTTTGTCTGTTCAGGCGTGAGCGACAAACCTAGTTCCTCAAGGTTGCGAGCGATATTAGCCTTGCCGCTGTTCTTGCCAAGAGCATACTCTCGCTTTCGTCCGAACCTCTCAGGTACCAGGTCGTTGCAGTAAAGGTTGTTCTTGTTGTCTCCATCGGCATGAACTCCAGCTACCTGAGTGAACACGTTTTCTCCAACAATTGGCGTGTTGGGGGCAATAGCTATTCCCGAATATCCCTCTACAAGTCTTGACAGCGCAACCAGCTCACTCTCAACTATATTAGTCTTAGCATGGAACATATCCTTTAAGATAACCTGCACGCTTGCCAACGGAGCGTTTCCACATCTTTCGCCCAATCCGTTTACCGTCACATGCAATCCCTTGCAACCCGACAATACTGCCGCCAACGAGTTGGAGACTGCAAGGTCGTAATCGTTATGGGCATGGAAGTCGAAATGGGTATCGGGATATCGTTTCACCATTTTGCGCATGAACTCCACACATTGCAGGGGGTGCATGATGCCGAGCGTGTCAGGGAGCAGGAAGCGCTTAATCCTGGTCTTGGTGAGCACGTCGAGCATCTTGTAGACGTAGTCAGGCGAGTCCTTCATTCCGTTGCTCCAATCCTCTAAATACAGATTAACGTCCATACCCTGCTCAAGCGCGTAGTCAACAGTATGTTGGATATCAGAGAGATGCTCGTCTACGGTCTTGTGAAGCTGGTGTGTACAGTGCTTGAGCGACCCTTTGGCAAGCAGGTTGATGACCATTCCTCCGCAGCTGCGTATCCAGTCTACGGACAGGTGACCGTCAACGAAGCCCAGCACCTCTACCCTATTCAGTTTGCCTACACTCTGTGCGTAGTTGCATATCATTCTGACAGCATCCTTCTCGCCATGAGAAACACGTGCCGACGCCACCTCTATCCTGTCTACGTTGACATCCGTGAGGAGCTTCTTGGCAATCATCATTTTCTCATGAGGAAGAAACGACACTCCGCTGGTCTGCTCGCCGTCGCGGAGTGTGCTGTCCATAATCTCTACGAATGGGTGTCGGGCATAGTCGTGGGTTACTTGTTCTGCTGTTCCCATGCTTCTATCTTATCCTTGTTCTGTATAAGATAATCAATGTCGTCGAGACCGTTCATCAGACAATGTTTCTTATACCCATTTATCTCGAAATGCTCGGTGTTGCCCGTTGCCAGGTTGGTTACAGTCTGGTTGGGCAAGTCAACCCTTACCTTAGTTTTGTGGTCTTTGTCAATGCTGTCGAAGAGTTCCTTCAGGAATGGTTCCGAGACGACAACGGGCAAAACGAAGTTGTTGAGCTCGTTGTTCTTGTGGATGTCGGCAAAGAAGCTGCTGATAACCACCCTGAAGCCATATCCTGCTATGGCCCAGGCAGCATGCTCCCTTGAGGAGCCTGAGCCGAAATTCTTTCCTGCGACAAGTATTACTCCCGAATACGATGGGTCGTTAAGCACGAAATCCTCTTTCAGCGAGCCGTCTTTATTGTATCTCCAGTCTCTGAACAGGTTGTCGCCGAAGCCTTCCTTGTCGGTAGCCTTAAGGAAACGGGCAGGTATTATCTGGTCTGTATCAACATTCTCTAAGGGAAGAGGATAGCATGAAGATGTAATTACGTCGAATTTCTGTTTCATAGCTGTTTACATTAAAGTTCTTGGATCTGTTATTACACCCGTAACGGCAGCTGCGGCAGCAACCAATGGTGATGCGAGGATGGTGCGTGAGCCTGGTCCCTGCCTACCCTCAAAGTTGCGGTTGCTTGTCGACACGCTGTATTTTCCCGCAGGTATCTTGTCGTCATTCATGGCAAGACATGCAGAGCATCCGGGCTGGCGTATCTCGAAGCCTGCTGCCTCAAGAATCTTATCGAGTCCTTCTTCACGGATTTGTTTATCAACAAGCCATGAACCCGGTACCAACCAAGCAGTTACGCCATCTGCCTTCTGCTTTCCTTCAACAACGCTTGCGAAGGCGCGGAAATCCTCGATACGTCCGTTTGTGCAAGCACCAAGGAATACGTAGTCAATCTTATGACCGAGCAGTTTGTCACCCGGCTTGAAGCCCATATAGTCGAGGCTCTTCAGGAAGCTTGCCTTTCCGTTCTCGTCTATCTCGTCAAGTGTAGGTATGGCCTCGGTAATACCGATGCCCATTCCTGGATTGGTTCCATAAGTGATGCGTGGCTCTATATCCTCGCCATTGAAGTCGAGTTCCTTGTCAAATACTGCATCCTCGCCACTCTTTAGCGTTTTCCAATAAGCAACAGCCTTGTCCCACTCGTCACCTTTGGGGGCATACTCCCTGCCCTTTATGTACTCGAATGTTGTTTCATCAGGAGCAATAAAACCACCACGGGCACCCATCTCTATTGACAGGTTGCAGAGGGTCAGACGTCCTTCCATGGACATGTCGCGAACAACATCTCCGGCATATTCCACGAAATATCCCGTTGCACCGCTTGTTGTAAGTTTCGACATCAGATACAAGGCCACGTCCTTTGCCGTTACACCCTTGGCCAGACGTCCGTTGATGTTTATGCGCATGGATTTTGGCTTCTGCTGCAGAATGCACTGGCTGGCCATTACCATCTCAACCTCAGACGTTCCGATACCAAACGCTACGGCACCCATAGCACCATGAGTGGAAGTGTGGGAGTCACCACAAACGATGGTCATGCCAGGCAGCGAGAGTCCTTTCTCGGGGCCCACTACGTGGATGATGCCATTGTCCTTAGAGAACATCTTGTACTCAGTAAGCCCGAAATCCTCGCAGTTCTTGTCTAGAGTTTCAAGCTGCTTGCGTGATATTGGGTCGTCTACAGGCTTGTCCTGGTCGTGGGTAGGCGTGTTATGGTCAGGCATACAGAATATCTGTTGTGGCCTGAAGCACTTCAACCCTCTTTCCCTCATGCCTGCGAAAGCCTGCGGCGATGTTACCTCATGACAGTATAGCCTGTCGATGTAAAGCTGTGTGGGACCGTCGTCAACAATCTGAACGACGTGCTTATCCCAGATTTTGTCGAAAAGTGTGTTCATATAAAAATCCTGATTACTTTCTAAACTTGTTTATACAATCTATGTAAGCCTCTACCGAAGCCGTTACGATGTCTGTATTTGCTCCGAAGCCGTAGTACACGTTGCCGTTGTACTCCACCTGCATGTGTACCTTGCCCACGTCGTCAGAGCCTTTCGAGATGGCCTGTATGGTAAACTCTTTGAGCACCATCTGCTTCTGGATGATTTTCTTCAAGGCCTTTATGGCAGCGTCCACAGGTCCGTTGCCCGAGCTTGCCTCTTCAAACTTCTGTCCGCTAATGTCGAGTCCGATGCTTGCCACGCTCTTGCATCCCATGCCCGTCGTTACCTGCAGGAAGTCGAGCTTCACGGCATGCGACTCAGCGGTATCGGCACCAGCCAGAATGAGTATGTCGTCATCTGTAATTTCCTTCTTCTTGTCGGCCAGCTCAAGGAACTTCTTGTATATCTTGTCCAGACGCTCCTCGCTCTCGATATCGCACCCGTTGACATGCAGCCGGTATTTCAGGGCTGCCCTACCCGACCTTGCTGTCAGCACAATGGCGTTGTCGTCGAGTCCAACGTCCTTCGGGTCCATAATCTCGTATGTCTGAACATTCTTCAGCACGCCATCCTGATGTATGCCGCTTGAGTGTGCGAAAGCATTACGTCCAACGATAGCCTTGTTTGGCTGCACGGGCATGTTCATCAGGCTCGACACCATCCTTGATGTGGGATAGATCTTTGTGGTGTTGATATTGGTGTCTATGCCAACATGCTTATGGCATCTGAGTATCATCGCAATCTCCTCGAGAGAAGTGTTTCCGGCACGCTCTCCAATACCGTTGATAGTAACCTCCACCTGTCTTGCTCCGTTAAGGACTCCCTGCAAGGTATTGGCCGTCGCCATGCCGAGGTCATTATGGCAATGGGTGGAGATGATGGCCTTGTCAATGCCGTTGACATGCTCCATGAGATACTTTATCTTTGCTCCATACTCGTCGGGCATGCAATAGCCGGTAGTGTCGGGTATGTTCACGACAGTTGCTCCGGCCTTGATGACAGCCTCTACAACGCGTGCGAGGTATTCGTTGTCTGTGCGGCCAGCGTCCTCGGCGTAGAACTCCACATCCTCAACGTAGCGCTTGGCATAGGCAACAGCCCTAACGGCACGCTCTATAATCTCCTCGCGGTTGGAGTTGAACTTATATTTGATATGGCTGTCGCTCGTTCCGATACCCGTGTGTATACGCTTGTGCTTGGCATACTGCAGCGACTCCGCAGCAACGTCAATATCCTTCTCTACTGCTCTTGTCAACGCACATATTGTTGGCCATGTAACAGCCTTGGAGATTTCTATCACAGAATTGAAGTCACCTGGTGAGGAAATGGGAAATCCTGCCTCAATAACATCAACCCCCAACAGCTCAAGCTGCTTGGCCACTTGAATTTTCTCAACCGTATTCAGCTGGCATCCTGGTACTTGCTCACCGTCACGGAGTGTGGTGTCAAAAATAAATAGTCTGTCGCTCATATCATTTATTGTTTATTCATTATTATCTGATTCAATTAAAAAAAAAGCCTTTCGCACTCGTCGGAAGTGGAAAGGCTCTTTTAGTATCTGAAATATCAAACATACATGCATACCCTATCACCTCCGACATGGCTTGTAAGTCGAATTCGAATAATAATGCTAAGTATGTTGTTCAGTGTTCTCATATTCGTTGTTTTTTCTTTTAACGGTTGCAAAGATAAGCATTTTAGATGACCCGCACAAATAATTCGTAATCTTTTTGCGTCAAAAAGTGACATTTATACCAGTTGCGAGTGGTTAAAGTATCATTTTTGTTTTTTTTCAGCCCATTAACCTATTACCTCCTTAAATATAGCATCAGAAGGACAGGTCTTCCGCAGAACCGCCTGCAGCACCCAACGGGTCATCGTCGTTCATACGGCTTCCGACAATTTCTCCTCCCATATCCTCGCTGACAGATGGCCGGTTGTAGTTGTCTTCAGGGTTGGCAAACCTGGTATACTTGCCAAGGAAGGTCAGGAGTACGTCGCCCGTTGCTCCCTTTCTGTGTTTAGCAATGATGATTTGCGCCATACCATGAAGGTCATTGCCCTTTTCATCCTGATATATATGATAGTACTCCGGCCGGTGGACAAATACCACCATGTCGGCATCCTGCTCGATGGCACCAGACTCACGAAGGTCACTGAGCTGTGGGCGTTTGCCCTCCAGACCCTCACGTCCCTCAACGGTACGGTTAAGCTGCGATAGCGCAATGATTGGAATATCAAGCTCTTTGGCCAGTCCCTTGAGCGAGCGCGAGATGGTAGACACCTCCTCCTGACGGCTGCCAAACTTCATGCCGTTGGCGTTCATCAGCTGCAGGTAGTCAATCATTATTATCTCCACATGCTTCTCCCTGACAAGTCTCCTCGCTTTGGTTCTGAGCTCAAAAACCGACAGTCCAGGCGTGTCATCAATATATACAGGTGCGCCGGTAAGTTTTCTCAGATTTCTGTCCAGCCGTTCCCACTCGTCCCTGCTTAGCTGTCCGTTGAGGATTTTCTTACCCTCAATCTCGCACACGTTGGAGATAAGACGGTTTACCAGCTGTACGTTGTTCATCTCAAGCGAGAAGAAGGCTATGGGCTTACGGAAATCCACAGCAATGTTCTTGGCCAACGACAGCGCAAACGAGGTCTTACCCATGGCGGGACGTCCGGCAATGATTACGAGGTCAGACTTCTGCCATCCGCTCGTCATGTCGTCAAGCTTGGTATATCCTGTAGGAATACCTGTAAGTCCGCCGGAGTTTGCCGATGCCTTCTGCAATATCTGTACGGCCTGGTGAATGACAGGGTCTATCTGGGTATAGTCCTGCTTCATATTCCTCTGTGAAATCTCAAACAGCCTGCCCTCCGCTTCCTGCATCAGTCCGTCTACATCAACAGTAGGGTCAAAGGCATCGGTCTCTATGCGGCTGGCATAAGAGATGAGCTGACGGGCCAGGAACTTCTGGGCCAGTATCTTGGCATGATATTCTATGTGTGCCGACGATGCAACGAGCGAGCTTAACTCAACGACATATGGCGAGCCGCCAACATCCTCGAGTGTTCCCTGACGTGCAAGCTCGTCAGTAACAGTCATTATGTCGACAGGGTTCTCGTTCATGTTCAGAGTCCTGATGGCATGGAATATCTTCTGGTGCCGTGGCTCATAGAAAGTCTCGGGAGACAACAGCTCGCTGACCACAGAGAAGGCGTCCTTGTCGACCATTAGTGCTCCAAGAACAACTTTCTCCACATCCGTAGCCTGGGGCTGAAGGTGGCCGTATGTATTGTCAATTGCCTGCTGTTGGCGTTTGTGCGTGTTTGTAGCTTTGGTGTTTTCTGCCATATATATTGATGGTTTTCCTTGATTTCTGCTGCAGTATTCTTTAATAACAGACCACAAAAGTAGGCATAATTAACGAGACTGCCAAATGTTTGCCTACATAAATAAATAGGGTAAACGGCTAACTGGACACCATAATAAATAAGTCAAGATACCTTTTTATGTCCAAAAAGCCTTTTTGCCTGTATACCTCATATCAGCACCGCATTTCGGACATGTATGTCCATTCCAATGGTTTATGTTTGGGCTGCCGCATCTAAGGCACAGTCTGCCAGCCTCGCTGCGGTATGACGGGGCGACATCACCGATAATTCCACCAACAACAATGTTCTGTATGGTATGACACTCACTACACAACATCGGGACTATCTCCTGTTGGAACAGTCCCCTACCCTCGTAGATATCAACGGAATATCCACAACCTATACATTTATACTGTTTCTTGCTGGACATACTGGATGATATATATAAGAATGCTGGTGTGAGGACAGGCTGCCGTTAAACGCTCAAAACTGTCATTCGAAATCAGCCAAAGCCTCATAAATACGCTGTACGGGCAGTCCCATAACGTTGAAATAGCTGCCTTGGAGTGAGGTGACGCCAATATATCCTATCCACTCCTGTATGCCGTAAGCACCGGCCTTGTCCAAGGGATGATAGTTGGAGACATAATAATCGATTTCGTCATCAGTCAGCTCCTTGAATGTGACATCCGTTGTTACGGAAAAGCTATGCTGCTTTTTTGTAGTAGTGAGACATACGCCCGTAATGACCTGATGTGTCTTGCCGCTTAGCTCTCTCAGCATCCTTTTTGCGTCGGCATCATCAACAGGCTTGCCCATCACCTCATTACCAAGCACTACTACGGTGTCTGCGGTAAGCAGCAGCTCGTTGTCGGCTATGGTATATGCGGCGGCCTTCTCGCGTGAAATGTATGTGGGTATCTCTGCAACAGGCAGACTGTCGGGGTAAGTCTCGTCAATATCCTTAAGTACCCTCACCTCGTAATCGACATCCAGACCAGCGAGCAGTTCTCTTCTTCGTGGAGAGTTGGATGCCAAGATAATATTGTATTTCATCTTTTCAAGCATAAGTAAAACATATCCTACCAGCCAAATGCCTTGGCATCGGTCATCCATTTTGCCTGCGCCCTTAGCACCTGTTCCACGATGTCTCTCGCACATCCGCATCCGCCCATCTTGTCACTAATGTACAGGCTGATTTCCTTGATGTCGCTGCAAGCATCCTTAGGACAGCAGGGGCATCCGCAAAGTCTCATAACCTCGTAGTCGGGTACATCATCGCCCATAAATATGATATCCTCATCAGAGAGAGAATACTTCTGCTTAAATTCCTCGTAGCACTTCACTTTTACGGGAATGCCCATATAGATGTCCTCAACGCCAAGATATTCGTAACGCTTTCTTACAGACTCTGACTTTCCACCAGTAATGATGGCAATTCTGATACCAGACTTCTGTGCCAGCCGCAATGCGTACCCGTCCTTAATATCTATTGTACGAAGTGGCTGTCCTTCTGCATCCATGGCAACGGTCTGCCTCGACAATACTCCGTCTACGTCGAAGATTATCGCTTTAATTTTTGAGAGGTCGTAATTAATCATATTGTTTGCAAAAGTACAGCAATTTACCCGAACAACAAAATTTTCTTTGATAATTTGTTGATACGTTTAAAGTGGTACAATGTGTTATGAAATACTTGAAGCCTTATTTGCAAAACTAAGAAGCAAGTTTCGCTTAAACTCGTAAATCACGTACATAAAATCCCACAGAGTTTATGATTATACCCTTATTGCAGCCAGTTTCGGCAAGATGTGTTAGCAGACAGCGATAGTTACGATATAAAAGTCATCGGCGTAGCCGGCGGTAGAAAGCCTTAAGTGAGGACTGTGGGATGCCAAGCGCGACCAGTGTGTCAAGGTCACGTCTTGCTGCATCCCACAATCTCATACGTATCCGCAGGTCGGCTCTTGACAGCAAGTAATCGGTATTGGCGGAGTCGCGGCGCAACGCTTCGGTATAATCGTACTCCGCCAGCTCACACATACCACGTTCCGACTCCATGCCGGCCCTTGCTGCATAAGCCACCGCACTGTCCGGGTACTGGCTGACGAGCCTGTTGGCCATGTCAATGGCCTCTGTGAAGTGCTTGTCCTTAAAGTTGAGCAGCGAAAGTCCGAGCTGTGCCTCGAAATGTCCTGGGACAATGGTCAGCAAGGTCTCGTAGTCGAGCCGTGCGAAATTGAGCCTGTTGAGCTTCTCGTTGGCATATGCACGGAAGAAGAGAGCTGCAAGATTGTATGGTTCAAGGCGCAGCACGTCGTCGTAAGAGTCCTTGGCATATTGCCATTGCCCGAGTTCTATGTTCCATGATGCCTTTTTCAGGATAAGGTCTACAGAGTCGGGATGGTATGCCAACGTCTCCAGGGCCTTGCTGAGACTGTCACGCAGATGACTTCTATCCTGCGCATTAGATGACAGCATCACAGCAGTCAGAATGAGCGATAATGTTATGCGTGACAAGTATGGGATTATTATTTGTCGCATAATTGTATTATTTAGGAGTTAAGAGGAGTTACCCTTGACAACTCCCCTATCCTATGTCGTTCAGCCACATGGTGCTTGCCGCATCGCTGGGCATTCTCCAGTCGCCGCGTGGGCTTAGGCTTACGCTTCCTACTTTCGGCCCGTCGGGCAGGCAGCTTCTCTTGAACTGCTGCGAGAAGAAACGGCGGCAGAAGGTAGAGAGCCAGTGAGTGATGACCTCGTCGGCGAACTTGCCCGCAAAAGCCTTTTGTGCCATGAGGAAAATCTTCTTTGGACGGAAGCCATGACGCAGGAAGTGATAGAGGAAGAAGTCGTGCAGCTCGTATGGTCCCACGAGGTCCTCGGTCTTCTGCTGTATATTTCCATCCTCGTCTGCCGGCAACAGCTCCGGGCTTATAGGAGTATTGATGATGTCACGCAGTATGTGGGCAGAGGCATTGTCGGTGACCTCTGCAAAGTGCTCTACCAGATACCTGATAAGGGTTTTCGGAACACTTGCGTTTACGGCGTACATGCTCATGTGGTCGCCATTGTAGGTGGCCCAGCCAAGTGCAAGCTCTGAGAGGTCACCCGTACCGATAACCATCGCCCCAAACTTATTGCTCAGGTCCATGAGTATCTGAGTGCGCTCGCGGGCCTGAGAGTTCTCGTATACAACATCGTGTACCGACGCGTCGTGGCCGATGTCCTTGAAATGCTGCTCAACGCTCTTTGCTATAGGTATCTCATACATAGTCACTCCGAGGCTCTCCATGAGTGCTACGGCATTGGTATGCGTGCGGTCGGACGTGCCGAATCCCGGCATGGTGACGCCGATGATGCCCTTGCGCGGCAGCTGCATTTTGTCGAAGGCGTGGACGCAGACGAGCAATGCGAGCGTAGAGTCAAGGCCTCCGCTAATACCCACTACCACCCTCTTGCATGAGGTGTGTGTTAGACGCTTCACGAGTCCCATGGCCTGAATGTTCAGTATCTCGTCACATTTCTCCTTCATCTCGCCACTCTTGGGTATGAATGGCGTAGGGTCTATCTCACGTTCGAGCACGAAGTCGCGCTGGCAGGCCGAGTGCATGTCAATGATATTGATTTTCTCTGTTGCCATGCGCCTCTGTGCGTTGGTGAATGTGGTGTTGGACCGTCTGTCGCCACGCAGCTTCTCTATATCTATCTGTGCGGTGACAAGCTGCTCGCTCATGGCGAACCTCTGCCCCTTGGCAATCACGCTTCCATTCTCGCAGATGATGGCATTGCCTCCGTAGACAACGTCCTGTGTGCTCTCGCCAAACCCCGCAGAGGCATAGACGTAGCCCGTGATGGTGCGTGCGCTCTGCTGCTGCAGAAGGCTCATCAGGTAGTTGTGCTTTCCTGTCAGCTCATCGCTGGCGGAGAGATTGAAGATAATCTCTGCTCCGGCAAGGGCCAGATGGTTGCTCGGTGGTGTGGGTGCCCATACGTCCTCGCATATCTCCACACCGAAGAGTACGCCGTCGGAGGTGCGGAAAAGGGTTGGCTCAGAACTGATGCGGATCATGTTGCCGGCTATGCGGACTTCAGCGGGACGCAGGTCCTGAGCCGACGAGAACCAGCGTTTCTCGTAGAACTCGGAATAGTTGGGCAGATATGTCTTTGGAATAATACCCATCACCTGTCCGCTCTGTATTACCACTGCACAGTTGAGCAGCAGGTCGCCAACGGCAAGCGGAATGCCGATGATGCAGATGACATGAAGCTTGCGGGTAAAGTCGAGGAGCTGGAATATGGCGGTCTCTGAGGCCTGAAGAAGAAGCTCCTGACGGAACAGGTCCTGACAGGTGTAGCCCGTCATGGAAAGCTCTGGAAACACTATGACTTCTACGCCCTGTCCCTCGGCCTGTGCTATCAGGGACTCCATCTGGCGTAGGTTATATTGGCAATCTGCAACCTGGACTGTCGGTACAGCAGCTGCAACTTTTATGAAACCGTATTGCATAGTCGTATGTATTATTGAGTTATCTTACTGTTACTTGTGTGGCACCGTAGCCGTACTCCTGGAAAGAGGCATCCTGATAGGTATAGCTCTTGTAGCGGTAGTGAAGGTCATTGACCAGCGCGCGGCGCAGCACACCCTCGCCCTTGCCATGGATGAAGACAATCTTCTGTCCTTTCTTGTTCTTGTATGAGGCCAGCACCTCCCGGAACTTTGTCAGCTGATAGTTCAGTATGTCTGCAGAGCTCATGCCAGCAGTAGTGTCGAGCAGGGAGTCGGCATGCAGGTCTACCACCACCACATCCTCATCCTCCTTCCTCTTCGATAGGAACGGATTGCCCTTCTTGCCTCCGTTGTCGTATCTGCGCACGTAGGAATCCTTTGTGTTTTCCTTATTCGTGCCGTTGCCGCTGCCTGCATCCTTGTACATGCTCTGCTTCAGCTGCTTGGCATCTACGACAAGTGAGCGGACGGGGACGTCGTTCTCCACGATATTGAATATCAGCGCAGGCGACTCGAAATATATATTGTCCGTAAAGGTATGGAGTTTGAAGAATTTCACGGGGTCTATGCGGAACTGCACGTCCACAGCAGGCTTGAGAATGAATGGCTTGTCTGTCTTGTATGCAAACAGCTGCACGCAGACTTTCGACAGCGCGTCAAGGTCTTCACGGCCAACTTCCTGTATGAATTCCTTGGTGTTGGGGTCTATGGTGCCCTGCGACAACAACGACCAGTTTGCGCCCTCAGCGGTAAGAAGGCTGTAGGTTATGTGATAGTTGGAGTCGTTGACGAAATACAGCTCGAAGCGTGTTGACGTCATGCTCGTGATATCCATAGGCACGAAAGCAAGGCATGCCGTAAGCATGTTGCCGCCCTTGCGTTCCTCTGGCTTCGGCTTGAATGTCACTGTTCCCTCGGGGTCGGTGACATCGAACGAGTCGTAGTCGAAAGCAGCCTCCTCGTCGTCCTGTCCCTCACGCATCATGGCCCTGATGGACCGTCCGTCGCGTACGGCCTGCTGTTTTTCTTCCTGCTGCCGCATCTTGGCCGTAACGGTTGCCTTGCTGCTGTAGTCGTCGCTCTGTATAGGCACGACGTCGTTGATACGTGTAGGTATCTGAAATCCGTCCTCGTCCTCAACGAGTACTATGTCCTTGCCCTGGAAACCGGCGACGGTACCTCCGCCAAGGGAACTGAGAAATCTTACCTTGTCTCCTATCTTCATATTGGTATCTGTCTTTTTCGGTATTTGGTTTTTATATTTATTATTCCTTATATCGCCTCACCATGGGCTATTTGTCCACATCTTCAATCCTGCGTGGTATTATCAGGCTGCTGTCTCCATAACTCAGGAACCTGAAGTCGTGACTCAAGGCATAGTCGTATATTGTCCTCCAGTCACCGTCAACAAACGCGCTTACCAACAGCAAGAGTGTGCTCTGTGGCTGATGGAAGTTGGTTATCAGAATGTTTACAATCTTGTACCTGTAACCGGGAGCAATAATAATCTGCGTGCTGGAGTGCAGGGCTTTCAGGCCGTTGCGGTCGAGCCAGGCGACAATGTTCGAGATGGCCCTCATGGGAGTGATGCCGTTGATGAGACCACCCTCTGCTCCATCCTCGTATGGTTCCCATTGGCATACATGCAGCTCCTGCTCAGAGGCATCGGGATTGTTCTCAAGCCTTACACCTATATAATATAGGCTCTCGAGAGTCCGCACGCTCGTCGTGCCAACGGCTATTGTATGGCATCCGTGGCTGAGCAGGGCCTGCAGCGTCTCACGCCTTACACAAATATACTCCGTGTGCATGGAGTGCCCCTCAATCTCTGCGCTCTTCACGGGCTTGAACGTTCCTGCCCCCACGTGCAGCGTCAGTTCCTCACGACATATTCCGTGGCGGTCGATGTCAGCAAGGACATTGTCAGTAAAGTGCAGGCCGGCTGTGGGTGCAGCCACACTACCCTTGATTTTGGAGTATACGGTCTGATATGTCGTCTTGTCACTGTCCTGAGTCTCACGGTTAAGGTATGGTGGGATGGGAAGCTCTCCCACGGCATCAAGAATTTCAGCAAATGAGACTCCGCCGTTGTCCCATGCAAAGTCTATCCAGTAGTTGGTGCCTCCGCTGATGCCGTCGGGCTGGTCTCTGCGCATGGTTGCGGAGAACTCCACCGGCTGTCCCTTGATGTCGATGGTTCTTACAAGCGGGCCTTCCTTCCATTTCTTCAGATTGCCGACCATGCAGTACCATGAGCAATGCCCTGTGGTCTGGAACATCTGCTCATAGTCGGCAGGCGCGGCAGGCTCCATGAGGAATACCTCTATAAGCGCGCCTGTGGACTTGCGGAAATGAAGCCGGGCCTGTATGACCTTGGTGTTGTTGTATACCATGAGCGAATGCTCGGGCAGATAGTTGGCGATATTATAGAAATAATCCTCGCTGACCTCCCCCTGCCTGTAGACGAGCAACTTGCTGTGGTCGCGCGGTGTTACTGGGAAGCGGGGTATACGGCTGTCGGGCAGCTCGTAGCTGTAATCGCTGATTTGAATATGCTTGGTATCCATGTGCTTTATATCATTGAGAAGATCACCGCCACAGCGTAAATCATGACAAGAACCGTCAGGACCATGTCTATGTCGGCTATGCTGTAGCCGGAAGATGAATATTGTGATGATATGTAATTGAACCTCGGGCTAATCTTGAAATAGAAATGACGGCATACAAAGAAACAGGCTACGCCTACCAATATGCCACACACTATGCCCGTAAGGATGTCGAGGGGATAGTGGACACCAAGGTATAGCCGGGAGTAGCAATTGACGAGCGACCAGAACACAAGCGCGAATGTAAAGATGCGGTTGCGTACCAGCAGGCTCAAAAAGACTGTCAACGACATGGTGTTGGCGGCATGTGCCGAGAAGAAGCCGTACATGCCAGGGCGGTAGTTGTCGACTACGTCGATGGTGTATTTGATGAGAGGGTCGCTTGTCGGACGCCAGCGTGCCACTACAGGCTTGGCTATGAAGTCGGCGAGGCCGTCCGAGAGGAGTATGCACAGCAAGGCGCAACCCGTGATGAGCATAATCTGTGCCATTGACTCGTTGTTCTTTATGACAAGAATGAACAGGGCTATATAGAGCGGAAGCCACGTGAAGCCATTGGTAAGCATCATCATAACTCCATCAACGAAAGCCGAGTGGCTGCCATTGACGAGGTATAGAAGTTTGGTGTCTAAATCTAACAATTGCTCCATAATAATAACTTTCTGAATGCTGCCAATTAGCGGAAATCATATCTCCTCTATCTGGCTGGCCTGCAACCATCCCTCTCTGCCGTCGGCGAGCTTTATGCCGCGCCATTCCTTCATGCTCTTGTCGGTGATGTCCACCCGTGTACCCTCGTGTATCACGAAGACGTCAGTACCAGTGGCAGAGGGAGTCTTCTTTACGTTCACCGTAGTGGCTATTACTATAGCCCCCTTCTTGTTCTCCAGCTCCGCCTTCTGCTGCCATGCGAACAGGTTTGAGAGTATGAAGAGAACGAGGAATGCCGCCGAGCCATAGAAGCCCGTCTTCCGTGCCCACATTGACGGTGCGAAGAGGAAGACAAGAATCAGAAGAAGGGCAAGGATTATTGACGCTATGGCCGTCTTGCCCCACGTGTCGACGCTCGTGAAATTGACGAGCGAGTGATACCATGTGACGAAGAACATCTCGTTGGCCGGAGTAATCTTGTCGATGGTCTTCGACCTCGCATACTGAAGGTTGTAGCGTATGTCCTCGTCACCGGGCGACAGCAGCAGGGCACGCTCGTAAGCCAGCACAGCCTGTGTGATGTTGTCCGTGCGGAACCATGCGTTGCCAAGGTTGTAGTATATGTCTGCCGAGACTCCGCTGCGCAACAGCTCCTGATAATCCTTTATTGCCTGCTGGTAGTTGCCCTTTGCATACTCGTCGTCCGCATTCTGTTTCGTTATGGCATGCGACTGAAGGGGCAGCAGCGCAATGAGCAGCAGCAGGAAGGTATAGCCTGTGGTATTGGCTTTCTTGACGTTCTTCTTTTTCTTCATCGTATTCTCTATTTCCATGATGGCAGTCATGGCGCTGTCGAAAGTCTTGTTCATATTGCCTTCGGGGTCACCGGGTGCAAAGCGCATGAACTCACACTCGTCGAGTGCTCCGATAAACTTGTCCACCGTAGCACTGTCCACATCGTACGAGGACAGCTTCCCGGAAATATTGTCACGCGAGAGCTGGTCGACAGGAATGTTAAGCTTGTCGCCAACATATCCCCACAATGCGCGCAGCACCTCGTCGTAGAACTCGTTACCCTTGCCTTGCGCCATGAGCTTGCTGGCTGTGCGCAGACGTCGGGTGGCAACCTTGTTGGCCTTCTTGCCACGCATCTTCACGATGTCGGCATTGTCGATGGCGCGCTTGCGGAACAGTACCAGCAGGGTGATGAATGCTATGAACGGTAACAGCAGGCTCACGAGATACTCTGTAGAGCCAAAGAAGAAGTCCTGGACAGAATGTTGCTCGCTGTTGCCGGTCTTGATGCCGCGGATGTCCTTGCTGGTGTTGTCGCTGCTGTAGTCAATGACGTCAGACTTGCTGCCGCTGCCCTTTGCCACGTCAATCTCAAAGCTCTGTGTCTTTACGGTCTTGTAGGCATTGGCAGAGGTATCATAATATGTGAACTCTATCGGAGGAATGGTATAGTGGCCCTGATTGCGCGGAACAGCCAGAATGTCGTACACCATGTTTCCCTCCAGGCCATTAGCGGTAAGCTTGGTCTTGTCCGTAACCTTCGGGTCGTACTTGTCCCAGTCTTTAGGGAACTGCACCTCTGGCTGCTTGATAAGTTTCAGGTTGCCTGTACCACCAATAACAATTCTTAGCGACAGCGGGTCGCCGGCCTTTAGCTCCGTCTTGTTCAGTTGTGCGGAGATGTTGAACTTGCCTACGCCGCCGGAGAAGTTGGCAGGCTTCTGAGGAAGCGGCTTCACGTCGATGGTTAGGCCTGGTGCGACAATATCCCTCTTTACTTCCACATATCCCGAGCCACCATTGAAGAATGCCTCGAAGGGGTCAACGGCACGGTTCTGCTGCACCACGATGCCCTTGAAAGTGATGCTTGGTATCTCAAGCTTGCCCGTCATCTGAGGGTACATCACATACTGGCTCCATGTTACCGTACGGTATGGCTTGCCGTTGACACGCTCTATGTGGAAGCTCTTCTGCTGCGGGAGTGGTATCTCCTGGGTATGGAAGCCCGTCAGGTCGGGCATCTTGCCGTCAAGCTGCGTAAGGTCTACGAGAGTATATACCTTGTAGGTGAGCAATATCGGTTCCTGCTCGTGTACCGTGCGCTTGTTTGCGCTGACCTTTATGAAGAGGTCCTTCCCGGTTATGGCAGTGCCAGCCTGGCGCATGCCGCTCCTGTTGTCGTCGTCCTCGTGCATCTTCGGTGCTCCTCCGTTATTGCTTGCCGTTCCGGTCACCGTTATTTTGTGTGCTGCGGAGCTTATCTGCTTGCCTCCTGCCTTTACGGTTGCTGCAGGGATGTTGAAGACTCCACTCTTGACGGCATACAATGTGTATGTGAACGTTACCGACGATGACGAGCTTGTATGGCCGTTAACCATACGGAAGCTCGACTCCGAGGATGTGTATGGCCCGGCTATCACCTCCACAACGTCTGTCGAATGGAGTCCGGACTTGAAGTCGTCAACATCCTGAGTCGTCACCTTGTACGACACACGGAAATTCTCACCGGCCTCTACTCTTGACGGTGCCGATACCTGAATGCTCTGTGCCATACACACAGAGGTGAGTAACATTAGTATAAACAGTATATGATATCGCTTCATAATAGCATTCTGAATAATTATCATTATTTGAGGGCGAAGGACGAAGGACGAAGGTCGAAGGACGAAGGACTAAGGTCGAAGGGATCCTCTCTATCTCCTCTATCACATCTATCTCCTCTATCCTCTCTATCTCCTCTATCTCCTCTATCCTACGCATCCCATCACCAGTTGTTGTTCAGAGAGCGTCGCTGCGGCTGTTGCATCTTCTGCTTCATGCGCTTTTGCGTTGCTTTCTCCTCCTGCATGGCGGCATTGAGCAGCTGCTCGGCATTCTCCTTGCTCATCTGCTGCTGTTGTTGCTGCTGTTGCTGCTGGTTCTGTTTGTCCTTATCTTGTTTCTGCTGTTGGTCTTTCTTGTCCTTGTCCTTATTCTTGTCCTGCTTCTTGTCCTCGTTTTGCTTTGAGCCGCCATTTTGGTTCTGCTTTTTCAGCTGCCGCTTGCAGAGCTCAAGATTATATCGTGTCTCGTTGTCGCCGGGATTGTTGCGCAGGCTCTCCTTGTATGCCTCTATAGCTTCCTGGAAGAGCTGGTTTTTCTGACATATCACGCCAATATTGTGATAGGCCATTGACTTGCGTCGCTTGCTGGTCTCAGCCTTGCCGGCTTTCTCATACTGCACTATAGCGGCGGAGTCTTTCTGCTGCATCTGAAGGGCGCAGCCGAGATTGTATATAGCCGTAGTGTTTGCGGCGTTGGCGGCTATTGCCTTGCTGTATTCCACCTCGGCCTTGGCGTAGTCCTGCTGTCTGAAGAACTTGTTGCCGTTGCGGACAAACTGCCGGTCACTCTGTCCCGATGCTGTTTGGAAGGACAGTATCAGAAGAATGGCGAAGAGGATATTTCTGAATATATTATTTTTCTTACTCGCTGTCATGGTGTTGCCTGTATGATTATTTCTTCTTGAATAGCCTGATGTTCCTGAGCATGGGGTTCCTGCATTCCAGCACACATATCTCTGCCATGAGCAGCAATATTGCGAGAATGCCAAAAGCCTGGAACTGCTCGTCGTACTCGCTATATATTACGCTCTCGCTCTCGCCACGTTGCAGTCTGGCCAGCGAGTCGTTGAGTTTCTCCTGTGCGTCTCCTGTGTTGTCTACATGAATGTATGTGCCGCTGCCCGCCGAGGCCACCTCCTGGCACATCCTGGTGTTTAGTGCTGTCATGACGGTCTCGCCTTGACTGTTGGTCAGATAGTTGCCGTCACCCAATGGTATGGGAGCACCCTTGGGGTCGCCGACACCGAGTATAAACACATTCATGCCACGCTTTCTCGCTTCCTTGGCAGCCTCCAGCGCTCCGCCCTCATGGTCCTCGCCATCGGTTATGACAATTATGGCCCTGCCTACTCCCTCCTGCTTTGTGAAGCTTTTGCTTGCCATGTCGATGGCTCTTGCGAGGTCGGTACCCTGAACGGAAATCAGCGAGGGGTCTATATTCTGCAGGAACATCTTGGCCGATACATAGTCGCTCGTGATAGGCAACTGCACGAAGGCGTCGCCAGCAAAGACTATCAGGCCTATCTTGTCGTTGGTGAAGTTGTCGATGAGGTTCTCAACCAGCAGCTTGCTCTTGTCGAGCCTGCTCGGCACCACGTCCTGTGCAAGCATGGAGTTTGATATGTCCATGCAGATGATGGCCTCTATGCCGTTGCGCTTCTCACGCGATATCTTGCTTCCCATCTGCGGGCGCGCCAGCATGAGGACAAGGAGCACGTAGGCAGCAACCAGCAGCCAGAACTTCACGGCAGGACGGTATCTCGACACGTCGGGCATGAGAGAGGACAGCAGCCGGGGGTCGCCAAAGGCTCTCAGTTTTCGTTTCCTTAGTCGCCAGCTGAGCAGCCGTAACAACGCAAGCAGCGGAACGGCTATCAGCAGGTAGAGGTATATTGGGCTTTCAAATCTAAGCATAAGAATAATCTCTTTATATTACACATGGTGTTTGGAACATTCTGTGACTTACGGGAGCTTTCTCAGTACGGTGTTGCGCAAGAGTATCTCGAGCAGCAACAGCACCACAGCCGCCAGTGCGAACGGCTGATAAGCCTCGTATCTCTTCGAGAACTTCCGCACCTTCATCTTTGTTTTCTCCAGTTTGTCTATGTCCTGATATATTTTCTTCAGCTCGTTGTTGCTCGTTGCCCTGTAGTAGTTGCCGTCCGTGATGGCGGCAATGTCGCCGAGCGTCTTCTCGTCTATCTCCACAGGTATGTTGACATACTGCACGCCTCCAGCCACGGGCATAGGATAGCGGGCCACCTTGTTTGTTCCCACGCCAATGGTATAGACCCTGATGCCGAGGCTCTTGGCAATCTGTGCCGCCGTCATCGGCGATATGTCGCCACGGTTGTTCGAGCCGTCGGTAAGTAGTATGACAACCTTGCTCTTGGTCTTCGACTCCTTCAGCCTGCTCACGGCGTTGGCCAGTCCCATGCCTATTGCCGTACCGTCC
Organism: Prevotella sp. P3-122; assembly: GCF_002251365.1. Lineage (GTDB taxonomy): Bacteria > Bacteroidota > Bacteroidia > Bacteroidales > Bacteroidaceae > Prevotella. The sequence goes on along the minus strand of NZ_NPJH01000030.1, from coordinate 4,310 downwards.
TCGATAAGTCCCGTAGCCGCCATGTCCGTACGCACGTTCTGCAGAAGGTTGAGCAGGCTGGCATGGTCTGTGGTCATAGGGCATTGTGTGAACGACTCTCCGGCGAAGATGGTGAGTCCGATATTGTCGTCAGGACGTCCGGAGATAAACTCCGCCGCCACGTCCTTTGCAGCCTCCATGCGGTTTGGCCTGAGGTCTTCGGCAAGCATTGATGTCGATACGTCCATTGCAAGCATGATGTCTATGCCCTCTGTAGTACGGCTTCCCCATGAGCTATGTGTCTGAGGACGTGCCAGCACTATCACTACAAGGGTAAAGATGCAGCACCTCAGCACCATGGGCAGATGGACAATCCGTACCCTCCAGCTCTTGTGGGCATACAGATATGCGAATGTGTCGCTCATGCGCAGCGTAGGCTCCTTCTTCCTGTTGTCGAGGAAGTACCACAGCACATAGGGTATGAGCAGCAGCAGTAGCAGAAAATATTCCTTATTAGCAAATTCCATCATTGTCAGTTCAGCAGTTGGTACATATTATATATGACATACGCCAGCAACAGCAGCAACACGGTGACAATACCGTATATGAAGCCCTTGATGGTCAGGCGGACCTTGATGGTACGCTGGTCGTTCTCGCTCAGTTTGGGAACGATCCTCTCCTCTGTGGGCTGCCCCTCCACCTTTGTCTGGTCAATGAAGTTGATGGCGTTGACAAGATTCAGGTCGTTCTCGTTGATGAGCGTAGAGTACTTGGCAAACTTCACGAGGTCGGCAGTGCTGAACAGCTCGCGCAGCTCGTCAATCATCGTCTTGTCGCCATTCTCCCTGAGCCTTTCAATGATTTCGCCCGACGTCATCTCCATTGCCGAGAAGCCGAAACGCTCCTGTATGTATTGCCTCAGGGTGTCTGTAAGCTGCGTGTAGTAAGTCTTCTGGTCCTCGCTCGTCTGCATCTTCTCAGCCTTTATCCTGTCGATGGCGTTCAACGCCTTCTGATGGGCAGGAACCTTCTTGACGATGCGTATGTGGGTGATGATGGGTTTGTTCTGCTTGAGCCGAACCGTCAGGTAGAACAGGGCGACGGTAAGCAGCAAGGCAAGCAGGGAGAACCAGAACAGCGGGCTCCACTCACTCCACAGGAACGGATTGTCCTGGACGTCCTTCGGTGGGAAGAACTGGTTGGGGTGCACCGTGTCCACGTCGAGGGTGAGCACCTTCAGGGCACAGGTGTTGCCCTTGAAAGCCTTGCCGTCGACCTTCAGTTCCATGCCTGGGATGGAATACAGTTTCTCGTCGAAAGCCGTTATGGTGAGCGTGCGGCTAACCTTCACCTTGTTGTTGTCCAAATGGCTTGTGTCTGCGTCCGTAATCTCTATTATCTCCACTCCCGGTACGAGATACTGCCTTGGCTGTAGCTGTGGCCATGATATCCTGGCACCCTCGTTGGCCGTTACGTCCACCGTCATGTGAGCCTGCTCACCAATCAATATCTGCACGGAGTCGATGGCTGCCTCTATTGATACCTGCGCCCTGACACTAACGGCGCATGCAACCGCAAATACAGCAACCAGTACAAGGCGCGCACGACTATGCATGCCCCTGTCTGTACTCGTCCGCCAGTCAGCAAACGTAGCAGAAAGGAATGGTTTAGTAATATGTGATAATACTCTAATATTCATTGTGTTGATTGTTTATTGCGCAAGCATTAGTTGCGGCGTGCGAACAGCCCCATCATTGCCTTTACGTAATCCTCGTTGGTAGCCACGCTCGTCCAGTCGACATTACACTTGGCGAATGTCTGCCTGAGCGCGCTTTCCCGTTCCAGCCAGTAGCGGTTGTGCGCATGCCGCAGTTTCTTGCTCGACGTGTCGATGTACATCTCGTGTCCTGTCTCAGCGTCACGCACCTTGAGCAGGCCGGCATCGGGCAGCATCTTTGCTATGGGGTCGAACACCTGTATGGCGACAATGTCGTGCTTGGAGTTGGCTATCTGCAATGGCCTCATAAAGTCGCCACGCTGATAGAAGTCGCTAAGCAGGAATGCCGTACACTTGCGTTTCATCACTCTTGTCAGAAACTCAACGGCCATGCCGACATCGGTCTTCTTGCTCTCTGGGGTGAAGTCGAGCATCTCGCGTATAATATATAATATGTGCTTGCGGCCTTTCTTTGGCGGGATGTACTTCTCTATCTTGTCCGAGAAGAATATCACCCCAATCTTGTCATTGTTCTGTATGGCGCTGAACGCCAGCGTGGCGGCAATCTCCGTAGCCATGTCACGTTTCATCTGCCTCGCCGTACCGAAGTCAAGCGACCCCGAGACGTCTATGAGCAGCATTACCGTCAGCTCACGCTCTTCCTCGAAGACCTTCACGTAGGGACGGTGGAAGCGGGCAGTGACATTCCAGTCTATATCTCGCACGTCATCGCCAAACTGGTATTCCCTAACCTCAGAGAACGCCATTCCCCTACCCTTGAAGGCTGAGTGGTACTGGCCCGCGAAAATATTCTGGCTGAGCCCGCGCGTCTTTATCTCAATTTTTCTGACCTTCTTTAATATCTCTGATGTTTCCAAAACATTGTCTCCTTAGTGTTATAACTAACTGCTCACCCATCCTGGTATCCGCGCTTGCAGGCACCGTCATCATGGCACCTCCACCTTGTTTATAATGCGTGAGATAATCTCCTCGCTGGTGACGTTGCTTGCCTCTGCCTCGTAGGAAAGGCCAATGCGATGGCGCATCACATCGTAGGCTACAGCCCTCACATCCTCTGGCACTACATATCCGCGGTGCTTGATGAAGGCATAGGCACGCGCGGCCTTGGCCAAGTTGATACTTGCACGCGGACTGCCGCCAAACGTGATCATGTCCTTAAGGTCGGCAAGCTGGTAGCGGTCAGGATAACGTGACGCGAATACTATGTCGGCAATATACTGCTCTATCTTCTCGTCAATATACACCTGATTGACAACCTCGCGGGCACGCAGTATCTCGTCTGCCGTCGTCACTGGCGTTACGCGTGTGGCCTCGCCCTTGATGTTCTGGCGAATGATGAGTTTCTCCTCCTCAAGTGTAGGGTACTCGATAACCACCTTCAGCATGAAACGGTCCACCTGGGCCTCTGGCAACTGATACGTTCCTTCCTGCTCAATAGGGTTCTGGGTAGCCATCACGAGGAAGGGGTTGGGAAGCTTGAACGTGCTCTCGCCTATTGTCACCTGATGCTCCTGCATAGCCTCAAGCAATGCGCTCTGAACCTTCGCGGGCGCACGGTTTATCTCGTCAGCAAGTACGAAATTGGCAAATACGGGACCCTTCTTCACCTGGAATTTCTCCTCTTTCTGCGAGTAGATCATCGTACCGATGACATCGGCTGGCAACAGGTCGGGAGTAAACTGTATGCGAGAGTAGTCGGCGTCTATAAGCTGTGCCAAGGTCTTAATAGCCAAAGTCTTTGCCAATCCTGGCACACCCTCAAGCAGTATATGCCCATCGCTAAGAAGTGAGATAAGCAGCGAGTTTACCAAATGTTTCTGTCCTACGATTACTCTGTCCATACCCGTGACAAGGTTTGTCACGAAAGTACTTTGTTGTTCTATTCTGATGTTCAGTTCCCGAATATCAATAGATTCTGCCATGATAATAATATTTTTGTATTAATCTTCTGTTTTTGAATTTACGGGCAAAATTACAACAATTCTTCATATACTAAACATAGATGCCAACTAAATTATATTAAAATAAGATTGCGAATATGATAATTATTCCTAAACGACGGAACAAAAAGGCAGACAAAATAACAAATAAACATCTCACTGATATGGTTGATGAACTGCTTGGTGGAAATCACCTCGTTGAGCTGCACCCTTGCATACGCCTTTTCTGTTTCGTCTGGGTTCGCCGGGTTAGACAACATCAATACAGAATACTTGATTGTGTTCATAGTTTTTAACGATTTAAGAGTTTAACATTTAGTTGGTTGTTGTGTTTTTCGTAACGTTACAGGTGCAAAGTTACATAATTTGCCTGAGTCCTGCAATAGGTTTTCGGGACCGTTTTTGCGGTTTTCGACAGTTAAGGTTATTTAACGCCCCTCTCCTGCAAATATAGCGTTTTTTCGGGGAAAACGGACAATATCATCCCCCATGAAGATGTAAAATATAACATTAAACATTAAACATTAAGACAATTTTTAGTTGTTCTAACTTTATATATATATTATATAATTATAATTATATAATATATATATAACTATTATCAATAGCAAGAAATAGCTTAATGCTTAATGTTTAATGTTATATGTTATATT
>NZ_NPJH01000003.1 GCF_002251365.1 Prevotella sp. P3-122 | reverse complement strand
ATTAGGGAAACCCGCTCACGCCGCCTTCTTCCCCTCGCACAGCAGCCCGATCAGCTGGCCGAGCGTCTCGCGCAGCTCCTTGCGATGGGTGACCATGTCGATCAGGCCGTGCTCGCGATAATATTCCGAGGTCTGGAAATCGTCGGGCAGCTTCTCGCGGATCGTGTTCTCGATCACGCGGCGGCCGGTGAAGGCGAGCATTGCGCGCGGCTCGGCAATCTGGACGTCGCCCAGCATCGCATAGGCGGCCATCACGCCGCCCGAGGTCGGGTCGGTCAGCACGACGATATAGGGCAGGCCGGCATCGTGGAGCATCTCGATCGCCACGGTGGTGCGCGGCATCTGCATCAGCGAGAGTATGCCTTCCTGCATGCGCGCGCCGCCCGAGGCAGTGAAGGCGATATAGGGCGCCCGCGCCGCGATCGCGGCCTCGACGCCCTGGATGAACGCCTCGCCCACGGCCTGGCCCATCGAGCCGCCCATGAAGGCGAAGTCCTGCACGCCGATCACTGCCTTGCGGCCGAGGATCGTGCCCGAGGCATTGAGGAAGGCGTCCTGTTCGCCGGTGCTGGTTCGCGCGGCCTTGAGGCGCGCCGGATAGGGTTTCTGGTCGCGGAACTTGAGCGGATCCTCGGCCACCCTGGGGC
>NZ_NPJH01000029.1 GCF_002251365.1 Prevotella sp. P3-122 | reverse complement strand
CCGTCGGCCTAGGGCAAAACTGGTGATTGGGGCTAAGTCGTAACAAGGTAGCCGTACCGGAAGGTGCGGCTGGAACACCTCCTTTCTGGAGCGGAGTTCCTTTGTATAACACAAGTCAAGGTTGGTTATCCTTTCTTGTACTTCTCTTCGCTGTCTCTTTGATAGGAGAGACTGGAGACTGGCACCTCTCTTTGGGGGATTAGCTCAGTTGGCTAGAGCGCTTGCATGGCATGCAAGAGGTCATCGGTTCGACCCCGATATTCTCCACGCTTCCCTTATATTTGGGAAAGAGATCTTTGACATATTGACACAAGCAAGACTGTAA
>NZ_NPJH01000028.1 GCF_002251365.1 Prevotella sp. P3-122 | reverse complement strand
TGTCAATATGTCAAAGATCTCTTTCCCAACATAAGGGAAGTGTGGAGAATAACGGATTCGAACCGTTGACCCCCTGCTTGCAAAGCAGGTGCTCTAGCCAGCTGAGCTAATCCCCCAATAGGTGGTAAAAGGCTTGCTTACCTTTAGTACTCTGACCTCGTAGCCTCGGTCGAAGTGTAGTCCCAGGCAGATTTGAACTGCCGACCTCCACATTATCAGTGTGGCGCTCTAACCAACTGAGCTATAGGACTGTGCAGGTCACGCGGCGTGTTGCCCGAA
>NZ_NPJH01000027.1 GCF_002251365.1 Prevotella sp. P3-122 | reverse complement strand
CGACACAATGTCGCCATATCTCGTATTGGCATGTGAATTGCAGTTATAGGGGTGTAAGCGGAAAGCCCCACAGAGGAGCTTGAAACGGTAAACATATATAAACAACAATTCTAAAATAGGAGGTTACTATGTTACCAGTTATGAAAACAAGCAGTTGGTTCCCAACAATGTTTGACGAGTTCTTCAACAACGATTGGATGCCTAAGATGAAGGCAACGGCTCCAGCAATCAATGTAAGGGAAAACGACAGAGAATATACAATGGAATTTGCCGTTCCAGGTATTAAGAAGGAATTCTGCCGAGTAAGCCTTAACAACGAAGGTAACCTTGAGGTCACCATTGAGAACAAGATGGAGCACAAGGAGGAAAACAAAAAAGACCACTATCTGAGACGTGAGTTCAATTACTCTAACTACCAACAGGTATACACGCTGCCTGAAGATGTAATAAAAGACAACATCGCAGCCAAGGTTGACAATGGTGTGCTGACTATCACCATGCCTAAGGCCACCAAAGACGAAGCTAAGAAGATTCAACGTCAGATAGACATTGCATAATCATTAATAGTATCAAAAAAAGGCTGTTCCAGCAATCCGGAACAGCCTTTTTTATATATTGACCTTAATCCAAAT
>NZ_NPJH01000026.1 GCF_002251365.1 Prevotella sp. P3-122 | reverse complement strand
CCATTCACCTTAAAAACAACATGAAAGGTGCCTTGATGAGCGTGTCTGACAAGCTGCTGCTTAGGAAACGAGCAATAATAGAAACGGTAAATGACGAGTTGAAGAATATTGCACAAGTGGAACATTCAAGACACAGGTGCTTTGACAATTTCATCGTGAACCTGCTTGGAGCTATCGCTGCTTATTGTATGTTTCCCAAGAAGCCGTGTATCAATGTACAACGTACAGTTGATACACAGCTTTCATTGTTTTGAATTCATCGAACTCACGTAGGATTAGGATTTGTGCCATGAATACGTTTGATAAACAATGATATCTGGATCATTATGTTCTCGTCAAGCGGCATACATCTGTATTTATTGCCTTTTCCGTTGAACAGGATGCTGCCTGTTACATTT
>NZ_NPJH01000025.1 GCF_002251365.1 Prevotella sp. P3-122 | reverse complement strand
ATCACAAAGCGTTCGAGTATTTCTTTGGGAAGAACAAGGCTCGCTAATTGTTCTAATATCTTTGTTTCCATATAACTGCAAAGGTAACATTTTTTATTTATACCCACACCTTTTTGCTACTGTGCCCAAATAACGCTTTTGCCCTTTGCTTTTCCTTTGCCTTTCCTTTGCCTTTCCTTTCAGCCGGCGACCTTTGGTTCAGTCGGCGACCTTTGGCTCAGGGCGTTGCTACTGATTTTCTTCCATCAAACTGTACACCCTATTTAACGTGAGTTCGATGAATTCAAAACAATGAAAGCTGTGTATCAACTGTACGTTGTACATTGATACACGGCTTCTTAGGAAACATACAATAAGCAGCGATAGCTCCAAGCAGGTTCACGATGAAATTGTCAAAGCACCTGTGTCTTGAATGTTCCACTTGTGCAATATTCTTCAACTCGTCATTTACCGTTTCTATTATTGCTCGTTTCCTAAGCAGCAGCTTGTCAGACACGCTCATCAAGGCACCTTTCATGTTGTTTTTAAGTTTGGTGATAATCTGTATGCCATCCACGAACAGGCGTTGGAAAAGGTTCTTGCTGATATACCCTTTATCTCCGACCAGCTTGCCATATATGAATTCTACGAAGGCTTTGTATTCCAATGGTTTCCTGTCATCCAAATCTCCCGGGGTTATCATAAAGTTCAGCAACTCACCCCTCTCATTACATATCAGATGCAGCTTAAAGCCAAAGAACCATCCCATGGAGCACTTGCCTCTTTGCGCAATGCCCTTGAATACCTTGTGGATATGTATCCTCTGCTTCCTGCATACTCTAAGGGGAGTGCTGTCCACGAAACTTATGCCAGTACATTTTCCGAGCAGCACCTTCTTGATGAATAGAGCCAAAGGGATGGCTACTTCCTTTTCAAGTTCCACGAATCGGTTGTATGAGACAACTTTCGGGAAGAGGTGACGCATATGTCTGCATACCTTTTCTATATAGAAATGTTTCAGGCAACGATAGCCTGAATCATGAAACAGTATCATGATTACCATAATTTCTGCCTTTGACATGGTTGACTTGCGGTGATATTGCCGTTTCTTATCTGCTTTCAGTGTATATTTTTCCATCATGGCATCAAAAAACTTGCAAAAATCATCTGCAATACAAAATAATTCAGGAGTTTCCTTGAACGAAGTGAAAAACTTTGTCCTCGGTGATCATAGCGATTATTGTTTGTAATTCTTTGTATTTCAACACTATAAAGTTTTTCGCTTCGTTCAAGGAAACTCCAAAAATTTCGCTAATCACCAAATTTTCAAGCACTTATATTTCGTCGAACTCACGTTAATTTCAATAAATCTCGGGAGTTATATTGAGTATGAAAAAAAGAACCGCATACCCTTATAGACTAATTGTCTACAATGGTATGCGGTAAAATATAGGATAGTGTCTATTCTAATCTTTCCATATGTTTTCCCAAGCATTATGGAATATATTTCCTGGGAAAGGATTCTTAAATCCTAGCAATCCTTTACTCGGTCTGCCATCGTGTCCTTGCAAAAGCCCCAAATGGAGTTCCGCTGGTAGCGACAGGTTCAATGGTTTCTCGCGTTGAATTTGGTTGCAGTATCTATCATGAAGCGAATAGAGCAGCTTTATGAATTGACTGCGAGACAAAATATAATAATCAGGATTGTTGTCTTCATCTAATGAAACAAACATGTCTGAGACTATGTCTTGAACAGGTCTTCTGACGTGATGCTGTTGTGTATCTCGCTCCAATATCCAGCGTGAGCAATTCCTGACACAGTGACCATGGTAAGGTTAACAGATTTCCTGCATCCTGTTTCGGTGACGAAACGCTCCGCCTTATGGTGCAAGCTATCTGCATCGTCTTTAGTCACAGTATATTCGTTGTGCGAGAATTTCATCTCACAGATATTCACCAGATTGTCTGCCCTGTCTATGAGCATGTCTATCTGTGCACCTTTCTTTCCGTCGGCACTCGGTCCTACTCGCCATGCAAATACGTTGGTCACAACTCCGCTGATGCCAAGAGCCATTTTGATTTGGCGGATGTGCAAGAAACACAGACGCTCAAAAGCCAAACCGACCCAGGCTGACCGCAGGCTCGACAGATAATTGTGACTCCAGAATTGCTCATCGTTGGCAGTGTTGTGCTTCACGAATTTCAGATAGAACAGCGTATAATTATCAATCAAACGAAAAGTAGCCTGGTTCTTTAGCCCATACGTGGGAATTTTGCGGATAAAGCCGCATTCCTCCAAGTCTTCCAGCATACGGCTAGTCCGTCCGTTTTCTTCCAGTCCGCATTGCTTCACCAACTCGTCGCGTGTCATTCCAGAACCGTTTTCGCCAAGTTCCATCACAATTCTGACATATTTCTCTGGGTTATGGAACAACGAGTCGTAAAGCTCGTTGAATTCATAACGGAGTTTGCCATCTTCCGCAAAAATAAGTCTGTCAACATTTTGCGCTACGCTCTGCCCCCGTGTCAAAAGTGACCAATAAAAAGGTACTCCTCCGAACACCATGTAGTATTCCAACAGATCATAGTGCGAGGCCTGAATCTTTCGGCTTTTCATATATTGTTCGCATTCATAGAGCGTGAAAGGCATGACTGACAATCGATATGTCACACGATTGTGCAACCCTCCGTGATTCTTCAGTACCTTGTTGATAATCCACGATGTTGCCGATCCACAGATGATTAGCAGTACATCCTTGCGCGCCGAAGCAAAGTTGTTCCAGAAGTACTCTATGGCAGATACAAAATTGGAGCGCGGTGTGTCCATCCAAGGAATCTCGTCAATAAAAACCACTTTCTTCCTTTCTTTACTTTGGCGGATGAGTTGGCGCAGTAAGGAAAACGCCTCCATCCAATCTTCGGGAACCTTCACCTTACCCATTCCGGCATCTGCCAGTGAATCACGGAAAGCGCGAAGCTGCATCCGCATATTGCCCTTTGCTACTCCAGAATGTTCAAATGTGAAGGTGTAGTTGAAAGTCTCCCGTACAAGGAATGTCTTGCCCACCCTGCGACGGCCATACACCACGGCAAATTCCGAATACTCCGACTCGTATGCCTCATGCAGTTCTCTCTGTTCTTTGTCTCTGCCTATAATCATAATCTATGCTGATTTTTGTGTGTAAAGGTACGAAATAATTTCTTATAAAGTGTCGAAACTCGTAATTATTTTGCCTATTTCGACGTTTTTGATGAGCATTATGGTTGTAACACCATTATTTGTCTAATTCCAGCGCCCCCTAATTGAATAATGACCATTTACATTTAGAACGAACTATATAGCTATACATTGCACATTTCCTGTATTTTTGTGGTTTATAAAAGTTAAATACATTAAATCTTCATCTTTTTCTAAATCGTCAGGACCTGCGTCATCACTTTTCTACCGTTTAACGTGCAATCCGTTGATACAAAACGACTTGCAAATACTACTTCTGAATTCCATACTCCGCCGCCTTCTTTTTTATATTGTCCAGAACTTTAGCGTCAGTTCCGACAAGCTCTAATATCTTATTGTAAATGGTTTGACTCTCTTAGTGAATTATTGGGATGTGATGCTACCACTTATTATTCTGCCCCATTGGATTTTTGTGTGTCACGTGGTTATATTGAGATTTCAAATAAAAGAGTTATTATTACCCCATTAGGTTTTAAGTATTATGGAGCATTGTTTTCCTTGTTTTATGCTTCATGGTAATTTGGTAAATGTTTTATCCCGAAAATAAGATTTCGGGATAAAAGTTATTTTATGCCATCGCGCTTATCATTCTTCTGAAGTCATAGACATGGAATTTTACTCTTCCATTTTTGAGATGGAAGGTATGGAGATAATTTCTCATTTGGGCTTTAGTACGTTGGATAGGGCAATCATCGTCCATATAGCACTCTTGATGTGAAAGTAAATAATCATAGGCAGGAACTCCAAAATAGTCCTCGATAGTGTCAAGATGCCAATGGCATATATGACCATCTTCTTGATATCCGAATAGCTCTTTAGCCTTGTACAGCCAATCCTCTATCGGTCTTCCAGTCTCTTTATCTTTGCCTGATTTGTGATAGTAATACTTGAGGCTATAAAGAATTGAAGAATAGTCTTTCAAGTCGAAGTCTTGGTATAATTCATGTTCTTCCATGTTATTAATGTTTTTAGTTCAGAAATGTTTTATAAAAAAACCGCAAGCTTCTGATATTCAGCTACTTGCGGATTTTAAAAGCGGAGAGAGAGGCTCTCGAACCTATGCTTTCAAGAAATATCATAAAATTGCAAATCACTGATAATCATATACTATCTAAAGCGCAGAGTAAATCTAAATCTTTCTGAATATCTTTTGCTATTCCAAATATTGGGTGTATATTTGGGTGTAGAATTTCAAACGCACCCAATTATGAATATCAAACGTAACATCATTTTTGCATTGGAAAGCCGGAAAAAGAACGGTGTGCCAATCGTAGAGAACGTACCCATCCGTATGCGTGTCATATACGCAAGCCAACGCATCGAGTTTACAACAGGCTACCGGATTGACGTAGCCAAATGGGATGCCGACAAACAACGGGTAAAGAACGGATGCACCAACAAACTAAAACAAAGCGCATCCGAAATCAATGCGGACTTGCTGAAATATTATGCCGAGATTCAAAACGTGTTCAAGGAGTTTGAGGTACAGGAAACCATACCGACCACCCAACAGCTAAAGGATGCGTTCAACCTGCGGATGAAAGACACCAGCGAAGAGCAGCAGGAAGAAACACAAATAAGTTTTTGGGAAGTATTCGATGAGTTTGTAAAGGAGTGTGGCAATCAGAATAACTGGACGGCATCCACCTACGAGAAATTCTCAGCAGTGAAAAACCACCTCAAAGAGTTCAAGGAAGATGTAACCTTTGAATACTTCAACGAGTTCGGCTTGAACGAGTATGTAAATTTCCTGCGTGACAAAAAGGATATGAGGAACAGCACCATCGGCAAACAGATGGGATTCCTCAAATGGTTTCTGCGCTGGAGCTTCAAGAAAGGGCATCATCAGAATATTGCATACGACACTTTCAAGCCCAAATTGAAAACCACCTCTAAAAAGGTGATATTCCTGACTTGGGACGAATTGAACAGGCTGAAAGATTATCGGATACCGAAAGACAAACAATATCTGGAACGTGTCAGGGATGTTTTTCTGTTCTGTTGCTTCACAAGCCTGCGATATTCAGATGTTCGTAATCTGAAAAGAAGCGATGTGAAACCCGACCACATCGAAGTTACCACAGTCAAAACGGCAGACAGCCTGATAATTGAACTGAACGACCACAGTAAAACCATACTCGAAAAATACAAGGAAGTCCATTTTGAAAACCACATGGCACTGCCTGTTATCAGCAATCAGAAGATGAATGATTATCTGAAAGAACTGGGGGAACTGGCTGAAATCAACGAGCCTGTACGGGAAACATATTATAAAGGAAATGAACGTATAGATGAAGTCACCCCGAAATACGCATTATTAACCACCCATGCAGGAAGAAGAACATTCATCTGTAATGCGCTGGCTCTCGGTATTCCGGCACAAGTCGTGATGAAATGGACGGGGCACAGTGACTATAAAGCCATGAAACCCTATATTGACATAGCGGATGATATTAAGGCAAATGCCATGAACAAGTTTAACCAACTATAAAAGTATCAATCAGTTTCATAGATTATCAGCTATTTGAATTATATTTGCGACAACAATAAACATTAGAATGGAAAATAACAGAGAATATCATATAGGAAGAACGGACTTTGACGCATTTGTTCATGCCGTCGGTTCGGAAATAGAACAGGCGCAAGTCCGGCTGATTGCCGCAGCCAATGCGCAAATGCTGTTCCATTACTGGAAAATGGGCAACTATATCCTGTATCATCAGAACTTGCAAGGCTGGGGAAGCAAAATCATCAAGCAACTGGCAAAGGCTATCCGGTTCAATTACCCCGAAAAGAAAGGTTATTCGGAGCGTAACCTTACTTATATGTGCCAATTTGCACGGTCATATCCGTTGAACGTGCTACGAAGTTTCATTGATACAGACACAAGGCTGTCTGTTCCAAGCATACAGAATGTTACAGATGAAGTATTGAAACTGAACAACGGACAATTTACGCAGGAACTTACTGCGCAAATACAATCCGCTGATTGTCAATCTTTAGAAATTACGCAGGAAGTTCCTGCGCAAATTCAGGATGTGGAGAAAACAGTTTCTGCCATTTACAGGATGGAGATTAGGGAAATAGAAAAAGTTTTCCTGAAATCCCCTGTTGCCAAAATAAACTGGGCAAGCCAAATGGTCATACTTAACGGTTCGTTACCGTTAGGCATAGGATATTGGTATATGAAACAGGCTGTAGAAATGGGCTGGAGTAGCAATGTGCTGAAAATGCAAATTGAAAACAACCTATATAACAGACAAATCAACAACAACAAGGTAAACAATTTCACAGCCACACTTCCAGCACCACAAAGCGACCTTGCCAATTACCTATTGAAAGACCCGTACATCTTCGATTTGGCTGGAGCGAAAGAAAAGGCAGACGAAAGGGACATAGAAGAGCAGCTGGTAAAGCACGTTACCCGTTATTTGTTGGAAATGGGCAATGGTTTTGCCTTTGTCGCCCGGCAGAAGCATTTTCAAATAGGTAACAGTGATTTCTTTGCCGACTTGATTCTATATTCTATTCCGCTACACGCATACATTGTTGTAGAACTGAAAGCTACTCCATTCAAACCGGAGTATGCAGGGCAACTGAATTTCTACATCAATGTGGTGGATGACAAACTGAGGGGAAAAAATGACAACAAGACTATCGGGCTGTTGCTGTGCAAAGGAAAAGATGAGGTGGTAGCACAATACGCATTGACAGGCTACGACCAACCGATAGGCATCAGCGATTATCAACTGAGCAAGGCTATACCCGAAAACTTGAAATCAGCTTTGCCAAGTGTGGAAGAGGTGGAAGAAGAACTGGCATCTTTCCTTGACAAGGACAATAATCCCCAAAATTGAAGTCTATGGCAGGAGAAATAAACAAACTGATTCCCCAATATGGAGAACTCAATAGAATATATAATGATTGGGTAACCAATTATGCTTTTTCTTTTGACAAGCAGAAATTCATCACCGACTTTTACAGGCAGCACAATGATACAAAGGCTTTTGAAGCCGCTATCCTTGAACTGGTACTTGACAAGCAGAAAGAACAATACACATTGATTCTCAATAGTCTGAAAATCGAAATAGAAAAAAATATACGGGCTTATGAAACAAAACCGCTGAATGATGACGTCATAAAGCGTGTGTGTTTTCACTACGCAGACAGGCATAATTCTGCAATTAAAGACCAGTTGGAGATTACCACCAAGTTGCACGAGCCTTTGAATGACGCATACCACAGATATGATTTCATTGGTTTTCGGGAGCATACGGACGAAGAAGAAATACAGGCAGAAAAGGAATATGAACGCTGCAAGGCTGAATACGACAAGGAAAAGAAAGAATTGGATAAACTTTATGAACTGCAAAAGCAAGACAGGAAAGAGGCTTTTCAATATATAGAAAACCTTTCCGGCAATGTTTACCGCCTAAGTCTTCTTTTTATGGAAGTCCTAAAAAAGTACCTTCCTAATGATAGGGAAGAAAAACAGCAGGATGAACCAGTCAAGCAAAACGAACAAGAAGAAGTACAGAATAGCCCGGAGGGACAACATGAATATTTTGACATGAAGCAGCTTTCGCCCATTCATGAAACCTGTGTCGGGGAACAGTTCGAAGCCATTACCATAGCGGATTTCTATGCCAATATAAACCTGTACCCCTGCAAGAATAAACTAAAAATCAAGGCAAGGGAAAAGATACGGGTGTGTTACCTGATATTCCTGATGAGCGAGAAACTATCCAAGCAATACAGGGATGAATGGAGAAGCCAAATATTAAAATTGTTGGATATTGACGAGAGCTATTACAGGTCGAAATACAAAGAACCTGTTTCCGATTTTCCGAGTGACAGCAACCAGAAATTCGCAAAGGAAATGGAAAGCATATTCGGATAATTCGTGATATAACCTGACATTCTACGAAATTACCACTTTTACCACTCAAATTAATTTTTGAGTGGTATTTTTATTGTCTGATATTTAATGAGATAGCGCAGTATCCCATTTGTATTATCCACATCCTTACCACTTACAGCCATACCTAATTTTGCATCGTTCGAGAACAGAAATAACAGCCAGTGCGCAGGGCTGATTGTTTAACGACTAAATAGATTGGACGATGACAAATCTTCAAGAGTTATTATTAAAACCCGTCTGGCAGATGACAGGCGAAGAGTTCATATTTCTAAGCAAGTACGCTTCCAACCAAACGGAAGCGCAGCCACAGCCCGTTACGGACACAGAAAGAAAGTATGTGTACGGAATACTTGGCATTGCCAAATTGTTCGGGTGCAGTCTGCCTACCGCCAACCGTATAAAGAAAAGCGGAAAGATAGACAAAGCCATTACGCAAATAGGGCGCAAGATTATCGTGGATGCGGAACTTGCCCTTGAACTGGCTGGAAAGAAAACCGGAGGACGAAAATAACGGGAGGTGTACTTATGGATTATATGAAAGATATAAAAGAAATATCGGCGGAAGAAGCCGTAATCCTTTGGCAAGCCTCACGCCTGAGCCTGTCGAAAATCTATGAGAAAGCACCTGAGATTCTAAAAGTGCAAGGTTCGGTCATTGGTACACTGGGTAATTTCAGTGCATCAATCGGCAAAGCCAAAAGCAAAAAGACTTTCAATGTGTCGGCTATCGTGGCGGCAGCATTGAAGAATGGTACAGTGCTAAGATATGTGGCGGAACTACCCGAAGAGAAACGGAAAATCCTGTATGTGGACACGGAACAAAGTCCTTATCATTGTCTGAAAGTCATGAAACGTATTTTACGGATGGCTGGGCTTCCAGATGACAGGGACAATGAGCATCTGGAATTTCTTGCTTTGAGGAAATACACGCCCGAACAGCGTATCAGGATTGTAGAGCAGGCTATTTACAATACGCCTGACATAGGGCTTGTAATCATAGACGGCATCCGTGACATGGTATATGACATCAACAGCCCCGGTGAATCGACACGCATCATATCAAAGCTGATGCAGTGGACGGACGACAGGCAGATACATATCCACACGATACTCCACCAAAACAAGGGCGATGAGAACGCAAGGGGGCATATCGGTACGGAACTGAACAACAAGGCTGAAACTGTCCTTCTTGTGGAAAAGGACAAGAGCAATGGAGATATAAGCAATGTTTCAGCCATGCACATACGGGCAATGGACTTCGAGCCTTTTTCATTTCGCATCAATGACAATGCCATACCTGAACTGTTGGAGGGTTACAAGCCCGAAACCAAGAAACCGGGAAGACCGAAAGAGGAAAAGTTCGACCCTTACAGGCATATCACCGAACAGCAGCACCGCATCGCATTGGAAGCAGTTTTCGGGCTGAAAGAGGAATATGGCTACAAGGAACTGGAGGACACCTTAATTAAGACTTATGTGTCTGTGGGGGTAAAGTTGAACCACAAAAAGGCGGTATCGCTCATCACCATGCTTCGGAACAAACGGATGATAGTACAGGAGAACGGCAGGAAATACACGTTCAAGCCAGACTTTCACTATTAGACCGTCTAACCTGTAATCACTTCACTTTATTCGGCAGGTCTATATATTAAGGATAAAGCGAAGCGATTGCAGAGAATGTAAAACCGCTTCACTTTATTACCGTATCCTATATATACGAAAATAAAGTGAAGTGATTATACAGACCGTACTTCATAAAAAGGTACGGGCGAAAAGAGAAATAAATATTCCAACCATTATTCAAACACTCATCTTATTATGGATATACAAACAGCAAAACAAATCAGGATAGCGGATTTTCTGTACAGTTTGGGACATTCTCCCGTCAAGCAGCAAGGTATCAACCTGTGGTATAAATCCCCGTTACGGGAAGAGACAGAGCCCTCGTTCAAAATAAATACCGAACGCAACCAATGGTATGATTTTGCAATTGGTAAAGGTGGAAATATCATTGCACTGGCACAGGAACTCTACTATTCCGACTATGTACCTTATCTTCTACAGAAAATCGAGGAACAGACTCCGCACATCCGTCCCGTATCTTTCTCTTTTGGCAAGCAGTCATTTTCCGAACCGAGTTTTCAGGAGTTGGACATTGTACAGCTGACTTCTCCTGCCCTGCTTGCCTATCTACAGGAAAGAGGGATAAACACGGCACTGGCGAAAAGAGAATGTAAGGAAGCCCGTTTCACCCACAACGGCAAACGTTATTTCGCCATTGCTTTTCCGAACATATCGGGTGGATATGAAATCCGCAACCGATATTTCAAGGGATGTATCGCACCAAAAGAAATATCCCATATCAGACAGTCAGGAAAGCCAAGGAGTGCATGTTACGTTTTTGAGGGATTTATGGATTACCTTTCCTTTCTGACCTTAAGACTGGAAAGCTGTCCGCAATCACCCGACTTCGACAGACAGGATTACATAGTTCTTAATTCCGTAGCCAATGTTCCCAAGGCACTCTATCCGTTGGGAAGCTATGAGCGCATCCACTGTTTCTTTGACAATGACCGTGCAGGAATGGAAGCAATACAGCAAATCAGAAAGGAGTATGATGCTACCCGGTATATACGTGACGCCTCGCAAATCTACAGTGGATGTAAAGATCTGAACGAATATTTACAGAAACGAATAGCCGATAGGAAAGAGCAAGCGCAATCTGTCAAAAAGAGGAATGATACACTATCCAAGAAACCGAAAGGCTTCCGGTTATAGCCCACTATAACTACACGCTTCGCTTTCGTAGTTGTGGGCTCTCCCGAGGGGATTAGGGCTTTGCCCTAATGACCCACTCAGGGCGTTTCACCCCTGAGAACCCCGAGCAAAGAGTGACCCTCTCTTTGCAATCTCCGCTTATGGGTTACCCCTAAGAACCCCTCTGCGAAAGCGAGCAAAGTAAATCAATTGTAAACAAAGGAAAGAAGCTATGGCAACAAAATCAAGCATACATATCAAGCCTTGCAACATCGCATCGAGCGAGGCACACAACCGAAGGACTGCCGAGTATATGCGTAATATCGGGGAGTCCAGAATCTATGTCGTTCCCGAACTTTCCACCGATAACGAACAGTGGATAAATCCCGACTTCGGCACTCCCGAACTGCGAACTCATTATGACAATATCAAGCAAATGGTCAAGGAAAAGACCGGACGTGCCATGCAGGAAAAGGAAAGGGAACGCAAGGGAAAGAATGGAAAGATTATCAAGGTGGCGGGATGCTCACCCATCCGTGAAGGAGTATTGCTTATCAGACCGGACACCACACTGGCTGATGTACGCAAATTCGGTGAAGAGTGCCAAAGACGCTGGGGCATCACTCCGCTACAGATTTTCCTGCATAAAGACGAAGGGCATTGGCTGAACGGTCAGCCGGAAGCAGAAGACAAGGAGAGCTTCCAAGTCGGTAACAGATGGTTCAAACCAAATTATCATGCTCATGTCGTATTCGACTGGATGAACCATGAAACTGGAAAGAGCCGAAAGCTCAATGACGAGGATATGGCAACCATGCAGACCCTTGCTTCCGATATTCTCCTGATGGAACGTGGACAGGCAAAAGCTGTCACAGGTAAAGAGCATCTGGAACGAAATGATTTCATCATTGAGAAGCAGAAAGCCGAACTGCAACGTATAGAGGAAACCAAGCGACACAAGGAACAACAAGTAAGCCTTGCCGAACAGGAACTCAAACAGGTAAAAGCAGAGATACGCACGGACAAACTAAAGAAAACAGCCACCAATGCTGCTACCGCCATAGCAAGCGGTGTAGGTTCTCTTTTCGGAAGCGGTAAGCTGAAAGAACTGGAACATCACATCGAGCAGCTACATCAGGAAATTACCAAACGGGACAAAGCTACTGATGAATTAAAAATTCAGATACAACAAATACAGGAACAGCATAGCAGACAAATTCGTAATCTTCAAAGAATACATAATCAAGAACTTGAAGCCAAAGACAAGGAAATATCACGATTGAGCACCTTGCTTGAAAAAGCCCACAAATGGTTTCCCATGTTCAAAGAGATGTTGAGAATGGAAAAATTATGCGCTGTTATCGGGTTTACCAAAGACATGATAGAAAACCTCTTGACAAAGAAAGAATCCATACAATGTAGTGGCAAAATTTATTCCGAAGAACACAGGTGGAAATTTGACATCAAGAATGATATTTTTAGGGTTGAGAAACATCCGATGGATAGTGGTAAGCTTATGCTGACCATAAACCGACAACCCATAGTACAATGGTTTAAGGAACAATGGGAAAAGTTACAGCAGAATCTACGTAACTCGGTGCAGAGAGAGCAAAAATCCAGAGGATTTAGAATATAGAATAGCCTATTATTAATAAAATCAAGTATCTATGCATCCAAACAGATTGTTTTTATTACAGAATCAAAATCCTAAGAATTTATAAAAAATGAAGCCTAAAGAAGTTTTGGAAAAATGGATAGATTGCTTTAACAAAGCAGATGCTTATCATATAGCAGAGCTGTATGCTACTAATGCAGTAAATCATCAAGTCGCAAACGAACCAATAATAGGTAAAGAATCAATCTACAAAATGTTTGTGAATGAATTTGCCACTGCTAAAATGGTTTGTATGGTGGAAAATATTTTTGAAGATGGCGAATGGGCTATCATGGAATGGAAAGACTCTCTTGGACTTCGTGGATGCGGATTTTTTCATGTAAAAGATAACAAAATCGTCTTTCAAAGAGGGTATTGGGATAAACTTTCATTCTTGAAGCAACACAATCTTCCAATTGAATAAGTACTATCAGAATACGGACTGGGAAATTGAAATACCCAGTCCGAGTTATATAATGAATTTTACTTGTTAAACTATTTAAAGTCAGTTGGATAACAAACCATACCTTTCACATTCTCAGTAGCTCCAGGTATTAATTCAGCCACCATGCAATATTCATGAGAGACTTCGAAAGGAAATTCAATTCCTAAATCGATAGCCTTGCGATAGCCAAATCGAGGATAATACTCTTTATGCCCCAATACGACTGCTGTGCCGTAACCCAAAAGTGCTGCCCTCTGATGGGCTTACTGAATCAACATCCCCCCCCAATTCCCTTACGCTGGAATTCCGGCAAGACTGCCAATGGAGCTACACTCAGGGATGTGACAGACTGGGTGTCACTGTCTATCTTTACTTCTGTAAGTAAGATATACCAGACAATTTGTTTTTCTGTCATTTTCTTGTTCTTATCTAATTGTTAGGCTCATTGTTGTTATACATTGTTTAATTATAGATAAATCGTGAATATCCTTCTCTCTTAAATCGTAGCCCGAATGGAATACTTGTTGCCCTTTTGCAGAAATGCAAGGGATGCTTCTGCCTTCAAAGACTGCTGTTCCAAAATAGTCCGGTTGAAATTCATACCAGCCTCCATCCAAGTCGGCTTGTTTGGAAGTGCCGTCCGCATTCAAGACAAAAGGATGGATATCAATATAGCCTAATTCTTTGCTATACAGTTCCACACGGGTGGGCAACCAATTTGTTTCAATTTGATATCCTCTCTCCTGCAAAAGATCAAGGAGTTGGTCTGTATAATTGGCATCAAAATCAATGTCAATATCTCTATGCAAGCGGGTTTGCTGTCCGTACAAGACATCCACTCCCCAGCCTCCATCCAACCAAAACTGCATGTCCAGGCTTTCCAACAAGTCCAAAACTTGAAATAACTCTGTAATCGTAGTGTGTTCTTTCTTTGTCATATAATAATTCTTTAATAAATAATACTATGCGTAATTATCCAACTGCTTGATTGAAGAAATAAAATTTGCACCCACTCCAATCAGAAAGATAACCCATCCGCTGATCATAAAGACGGATGTGATACCCCATGCTTCCACCCAATATCCTGAAGCTACGATACCCAGCATTGATGGAAAGGTACTCAAACTAAAGATGAGAGAAAAAGTCCGTCCAAGCATGTCCGAAGCCAAGTTCTGCTGAATAATAGCGATGAAAAGCGCATGGTAAATGGAATAGGCTATGCCTCCTGTAAATGTTAGGCAAACAAAACCTATAAATGCGCTTGATGGTAAATAACTGGCGCTAATCAGATACAATCCCAATATCACATAAGCCGTATGCATCACTAATGTTTGCTTGCTTTTCAAAGCCTTACAGGCAAGTACTAAACCGCCCAACAATGCCCCTGAGCCCCAACCCATTTCCACAACTCCCATTTGCAAAATGTTTCCGTTGAAATGCAGAAGCGTCATAAAAGGAAATAACGTAAAAACAGGCATAAGGACAAAAGTCACCAGCGTAAAGCATACGAATAAAGGCAAAATGCCCATTGTACGCCGCAAGGTATGCCAACATTCCGTCAGTTCTTTTTTGAAATCTGGAAGAACTTTCGTTTTTTGAAGAGAAGGAATCTGGACACAAAGTAAGGTCAGACAAGCAGCAACAGCTCCGATCACATCTATGAGCAGAATATACTGTATGGGAAGCCAAACAACGAGGCTTGCCCCTACAACGGGAGCTATCACCTCACTGAAGGATTGAATGGAATGGTACAAACCTGATACCCTGACAAGATGGTGCTTGGGAACCAGTAGAGGGATGCTTGCCTGTAAAGCAGGTGCATGAAACGTACTGCCTATTGAACGACAAGCAGTCAATAGATAAAAAAAAGAAAGGTCTTTATAACCCTTGGTTATCACAATAAAAAGACATAGGGTACAGAACGCGATGAACAAGTCCGAATAAAACATCGTTTTCTTTCGATTCCATCTGTCAACATAGACCCCGGCAAACAAGCCTAATACAAATTGTGGTAAAAATCCAGCTAAAATAGCCAGAGATAAAGCTGTCGGGGATTTAAATTCGTTGCTAATCCAAAAAATAATGGAGAAGCCAACAATCGTACTTGTTAAAATAGATATGAGTTGGCCTATTCCTATCACTGCCAAAGTTGATTTCCAATGATTCATTGTGCTAATATTTCATGCGTTTATAGATAAGTACTTTCGTACATTAAGCAAAACGAAATTCTATCCACACAAAAAACTTGTATTATAATCCACTCCTGACGTTGGAATACAATAACAAATACTTTCAGGACGATGTAAAGTCCTGAAAAATCAAACTGAATGGATAGATAAATATTAGTCTTTTCTCATCGGATTCTTTTAATATCGCTACTCTTTTATTATGTAGTGGTTGTATTATCTTAAATAAAACAAAAACACCCGACTTTACATTCTTGGGTGTAAAACTGGGTGTTTGTTTTGCAATCTGCTGATTTTCAGCGTTTGTTGCGGAGAGAGAGGGATTCGAACCCCCGGTGCCTCTCAGCACGACGGTTTTCAAGACCGTTGTAATCGACCACTCTACCATCTCTCCTTCTGTTAGAAACAGGCTCTTGGTCTAAAAGCGGTGCAAAGGTATGGCTTTTTTCCGTAACTGCCAAAAATATGATGTACAAATTCATGGATTTAACATCCGTTAATGATTTTGCTCGTTGTAACAACTGAGCCATGTGAAGAACTAACGACCTGGCAAGGGCGGGCGCGGAATTATGCCGTGGTGAAGCCTTTATGCCACTTCGCAATTTCAACGTAACATTTATCACACAAAGCATGCTTATCTGCTGTAAAAAACCTTATGTTTTTTTGCTGAATAAAAAAAATGTAGTAAATTTGCAAAAGAGATAATTCATATTTGCTACCAACCAAAAACTGATTGTTATGGCGAACAATGATGATAGTCCGAAGGATGAGATATGGACTGACCCTATCGAGGAGAGACAAATAGACAAATTTGTCTGTGACGAAGTTGGGAGACAGATTCACAGATATATAAAGGCCATGTCCGGGTCGAAGAACACGATGCTCAAGTTTGAGGAACGTCTGAGCAGCATGTCACAACGAGAGAAAGAGCATGCGATAGCACTATATATAGACCTGAACAGGAAGGTGCTCAGCGGCTTGGACTGGAAGATTGTGCTGACCCGTGCGATGGCAAACTATTGCGACACGTTCAGCTACATGCTTCAGATGGTAAACGACAAGCGCCGCTGGGTATACTATCTGAATAGGATAAAAGGCAAGTACATAAGATTCCACGAGGTATACGAGGAGAACGGCAAATATGGCATCAAGGATGCCGATGGCAACATACTGCTTTCTGCCCAGTACGATTTCCTCCGCACCCCATACGTCTACGTCGACGACCTGCGCACCATGCCAATCATTGCGCAGAAGAACGGCAAGATGGGGCTTGTTCTTCCCGACCGCAAGGACACCGTTGTGGCAGACTTCATCTACGACAACATCTCGCTGCGTGATGAGCCTCCGTACTTCGAGGCTACATGTGGAGAAGAAACCACGTTGTTATGACTGCGCACCATATCTGAATAACTAACGTACAGATTGACAATGATAAAAAGGATACTATCTTTTATCGAGATAATGATATCATGGATAGCGGTTTTCGTTTTACAGAAACCGCTATTTATGGCTATAAACCATGACAAGCTTCCGGAGGACACTACGCTGTCCAACTGGCTGGACGTGATGTTCCATGGCCTGACTCTCGACATTTCCATGTCGGGCTATCTTATGATTGTCCCCGCCCTGCTCCTGATAGCCAGCGTATGGGTACGCCAGCAGATTGTCTGCCGCATACTTGCCGTATACTTTGTGCTTTCGTCGCTATTTGTATCGGCAGCGTTTGTTGTCAATGCCGGACTCTACCGCCATTGGGGATTTCCTTTAGACTCCACACCCGTATTCTATTTGCTGTCATCTCCAAGAGATGCCATGGCAAGCATGACAGGCGAAATTATCTGGGGCGGCACACTCGCTATACTGCTCTTGGCTGCAGCCATTTCCGCCCTGCTCCTGTATGTTAGCCTGGGCATTAGACACAGTGGGTTTCTCGATCCACACCGTGGAGGCAACCGCCTTGCCACAACCATTGTGCTGAGCGTTCTGTCCTTGCTGCTGATTATTCCCATCAGGGGTGGCCTCACCGTCTCTACGGCCAATACGGGCAAGGTTTATTTCTCAGACTGCGCTTTCCTGAACCATTCCGCCGTAAACCCGATGTTTAGCTTCATTGAGTCCGTGAGGCATCAGGAGAATTTCAAAGAGCAATACCGATACATGCCGGCGGAGGAGGCTGAAAGTCTGTTCTGTCACATGACCGATACGCGTTCTGACTCAACAATCACATTGCTCAGCACACAACGTCCCGACATATACATTATTATAATGGAGAGTTTCTCCATGAAACTTTGGGAGACGGATGCCGTGCCTCAGCTGCAATCAATTGCCAAGGACGGACTGATGTTCACGAGATTCTATGCCAACTCATTCCGTACCGACAGGGGGCTGGTGGCCATACTGAGCGGATTTCCTGCACAACCAAACATGAGCCTGATGAAATACCCCAAGAAGACGGCTAACCTGCCTTCTATAGCCCGCCACTTGAAAGAGGCCGGATATGGAACAAAATACTACTATGGTGGTGACGCCGACTTCACCAACATGCGCTCTTATCTTGTCAGCCAGGGCATTAACGACATTGTCTCTGACATGTCATTCCCTGTGAAAGATAGAATGAGTAAATGGGGAGTGCCAGACGACAAATTGTTTGAGCGTCTGAAGGCCGACCTGAAGGATGACAGAGCAGGTGTCCCCATGCTTCGCATCATACAGACATCAAGCTCGCACGAGCCCTTTGACGTTCCATACAACAGGCTTGCTGACGAACGGCTCAATGCCTTCGCCTTCGCTGATTCGTGCGTAGGCAACTTCGTCTCGGCGCTAAAGGCAAGCCCGCAGTGGAAGAACAGCCTTGTCATACTTCTTCCTGACCATCAAGGATGCTGGCCCATCGGCATCAGCAACGAGGACCTCGGCCACTATCACATACCGATGATATGGACTGGCGGAGCCTTGGCAAAAGGCGGAGAAGTAGACATCATCGGAAGCCAGCAGGACTTGGCGGCGACACTCCTGGGACAGCTGAACATCAATCACGACGACATGCTGTTCAGCAAGGATATGCTCAATCCGGCTGTTCCACACTTTGCCTTCTTCACCGTGAACGACTTGTTCGGTATGATAACAGAAGACAACAGCCTGATATTCGACAACAAATCCAAGCGGGCTGTCATGGACGATGGCAAGTCTGCTGGTGCGAACATTGAACCCGGGAAGGCATATCTGCAGAAGCTATATGATGTAATCGGGGATTTGTGATTGCCAACAAAATGATTTATACACCTTCAGTATAACCACACAGGAAGAAGCAAATATGGAAATTCTCCCAATAGCACATTTCGAGTCGCCATTCCCCTCAAAGTTTGGCATTCCCAAACAGAGCGGGCTTGTCAGTGAGCTACGTGGAAGGATAGTATTCACACGAGAATACCGCAACAGAGACGCGTTGCGCGGACTGGAAAACTTCGACTATATATGGCTGATATGGGAATTCTCGGCAAATAAGCATAAGGCCAACAGCCTTGTTGTCAGACCGCCTCTACTCGGAGGCAATACCCGCATTGGAGTCTTCGCCACGCGCTCACCCTTTAGACCCAACAATCTCGGCTTGTCGTCTGTACGCATCGACAGTATTGACCTTGATACCACACGCGGACCAATAATCAATGTCCTGGGGGCAGACCTGATGGATGGCACACCAATATATGACATCAAGCCATATATCGTTTACGCTGATAGCCACCCTGATGTTCGTAACGGATTTGTCGACAGCACCCCAATAAGAAGACTGAAGGTGGTAATTCCCGAACAACTTGCCACCAGGCTTGCCCCCGAACAACTGTCAGCACTACGTAAGACCCTGGAGCTCGACCCACGCCCACACTATCACGACGATGCTACAAAAGTATACGGTATGCCCTTCTGTGATATGGACATCCATTTCCGTGTAAATGGGGATACGTTATATGTTATAGAGGACTAAGGTCTGAGGTCTGAGGTCAAAGCATTGCATCCGCCCACGCAAAGCATTGCATCTGCCCACGCAAAGCTTTGCATCTGCCCACGCAAAGCTTTGCATCCGTCCACGCAAAGCTTTGCATTTGCCTACGCAAAGCTTTGCATTTGCCTACGCAAAGCATTGCCTTCATTTAGGAGTCCCATCCCCATGTTTTTTTCCACAGAGCCCTCAGCCCTTAGACCTTAGTCCTTAGACCTCAAATAAAAAAGCCCGGCCTTCCGAAGAAGAACCGGGCTAATGAAAGGAGGAGTGGTGCCACCAGGAATCGAACCGGGGACACAAGGATTTTCAGTCCTTTGCTCTACCAACTGAGCTATGGCACCCTCTTGTGTTTTGCGGATGCAAAGGTAATACAATAATTTCTAAACAAAGAAGTATAAGAATAGAAATCTACTGGTATTAATAATTATTAACAATCGTCAAAGGTCAAAGGTCAAAGGACTAAGGACTATGGACTAAGGTCAAAGGTGGCAGTTCTAGGGCCAAAGGGCTAAAGTCAAAGGGTGAAGGTATGAGGTCAAATGGCGATGGTCAATCGGGACTATTTCCAGTCCTCTATTGTAAGTATGCACCCTATGTCCTATGCCCTTCAACCATATTAATGTACTTTTTACAACTCTATATTTCATCCACTCTTTTTCCTCTTTATAAATAATGTAAATAGTTGATAATCATGTTTATATATGTTTCTTAGTCTTCGATTCATCCACTTTTTGAATTATAGTTAAATCTTTGTGTGCAAAAAAAAATTATCTTTGCCAACAGATTAATTAATTTACCTAAAATTACTAAAAACCAAACGTATGAAAAGACAAAAGTATCTATTGTTTTTGCTGATGTTGTTTATGGCAATGTCCGCAATGGCTCAGAAACAACTTTTCACGGGCATAGTAAAAGATGTCCATGGCGACCCAATTATTGGTGCGTCTGTAGTTGAAAAGAATGCATCGAATGGTTCTGTTACCGACCTTGATGGTAAGTTCAGAATCTCGGTAGCACCCGGAACCACCCTTGTTGTATCCTATGTCGGATACAGGACCAGTGAAGTAAAGGCATCGGATAATATGACCGTAGTACTTCATGAGGATGCACAAATGCTCGATAATGTGGTTGTAATCGGTTATGGTGTGCAGAAGAAGTCTGTAGTTACAGCCTCTATTGCCAAGGTTAGTGCCGACGACCTCGAAGGAAAGACACGTCTTCGTGCCGATGATGCGCTGAAGGGTATGGCTGCCGGTGTAAACGTTACATCCGCTTCCGGTCAGCCTGGTTCTAAGTCTATGATCCGCGTGCGTGGTATCGGTACTATCAACAATTCCGAACCGCTTTACATCATCGACGGAATGCCTACCAACCAGGATGGTATGGAATCTGTTAACCCTGCCGATATCGAGTCTATGGAGGTGTTGAAGGATGCTGCCTCTGGTGCTATCTATGGTGCGAGAGCTGCCAATGGTGTTATCCTCGTGACTACCAAGAAAGGAAAGGTTGGCAAGGCTTCTATCAACTACAACTTCTCTTACGGATGGCAGAGCGCATGGAAGAAGCGTGATGTTACCGGTGCCACCGACTATGCTGTGCTGATGAACGAGAAGTATATCAACGGCAAGCAGACATTGCCTGCTGATATGGCAAATCTTTCTGATCCATACAACATCACCGATGTTAACGGTAATAAGATTACTGGTTTCGGTACTGACTGGCAGGAAGCTCTCTTCAACGACAATGCGCCTATAGTGCAGCACGACGTGTCGGTAAGTGGTGCCTCGGATAAGGTGAACTACTATTTCTCTGCTGGTTATTTCTCTCAGGAAGGTATTGTAGGAGGTAACTACGGACAGTCAAACTACGACCGTCTTACTCTTCGTGCAAACAACTCATTCACATTGGTCGACGCAAGTAAGGAGCGCTCGTTCCTTAACAAGTTGGAACTGCACACCAATCTCTCTTATATGCGTGTGCACAACACAGGAATCGATGCCAACTCTACATGGGGCTCGCCACTTGGTTCGGCTCTTTATCTCGCCCCGACACTGCCTATCACATTGACAGGACAGGTAGGACAGGACATGATTGACCACTATTCATCATTCGATCTTTATCGTGATGCCAATGGCAATCCTTATACAATCCCAGGTTATCTTGGTTCATATAACGAGCAGAACAACCCGATTGCACTTATGCAGCGCAATCCTACACGCAACTGGGCACATAAATTCATGCCGAAGATAGCTATCGACCTCCAAATCTGGGACAATCTGAAATATCACTTCACCTGGAGTGCAGAGCAGTCGTTCTGGGGTAATGAGTCGGCAGTCACCGAGAAATACTATTTCTCTGGAAACAACAATGCAGACCATACATCAGCCTCTGTATATAAGGGCAATAATACTACATGGCAGGTAGAGAATACCCTTACCTATGACAAGACCTTCGGTAAGCACTCTATCGGAGTGGTGCTTGGTCAGTCGGCACTGAAATTCAAGGGCGACGATCTCTCTGGCTCCCACTGGAATCTTGTGAATGTCAACAAACCATATCTCAACTATACCACAGGCGGCGACTTCGGAACAGAGGTTGATGCCAATGGAAATATCATCGGTGTGAAGAGCTACGTAGGTGTAGGTGGCGGTCCGTATGTAGAGCATCGCCTGTCTTCACTCTTCGGACGATTCAGCTATAACTACGATGAGCGCTACATGGCTCAGTTCACAATCCGTCGTGACGGTTCGAGCCGTTTTGGTTCGAATAATAAATATGGTACATTCCCATCAGTTTCTCTTGGTTGGAACGTGATGAACGAGAAATTCATGGAGAAGACGAGTTCATGGCTTACCAACTTCAAAGTACGCCTCTCTTGGGGTAAGAACGGTAACGACAACATCGGAGATTTCGCTTACACCACACTCTCGACAGTGGGCGGTACAAGTAACTACTATCTCGGCCAGACTGCCTCTATGGTATATGGTTCGAAGGCCAACCGCCTTGCCAATCCCGACCTCAAGTGGGAGGAGAGTGAGCAGACTGACTTTGGTCTTGACTTCGGTTTCTTCAACAATGCATTGACATTCACCGTTGACTACTTCATCAAGAAGACCAACGGAATGATTATCGAGATGCCTATCCCGAGTTATGTAGGTGAGGCTAAGCCTCTTGCCAACGTGGGAGATATGGAGAACTCAGGATTTGAGTTTGAATTAGGATATAAGTGGCATGTTGCTGACGCCAACTTCTCTATCAAGGCCAATGCCTCATATCTGCACAACGAATTGAAGAATCTGGGTAATGACACCGGTTTCCTCAACTGGGGTATCAACCAGTTTAGCGACGGCGGAACACGTGCAGAGAACGGTCAGCCATTCCCATTCTTCTATGGCTACAAGACCTTGGGAGTATTCCAGAACATGGACCAGGTGAACGCATACACTTGGACAAATCCTGAGACAGGCGAGAGCAAGCTCATCCAACCGGATGCACAACCAGGCGACCTTATCTTCCAGGATACCGACAACAACGGAACAATCACATCCGACGACCGTACAAAGATAGGTAAGGGAACTCCCGACTGGTCGTTTGGTGCCACATTCAATGCAGAGTGGAAAGGTTTCGACCTCAGTGTATTCGTGCAGGGTGTAAGCGGTGTGGATGTATTCGACGCAACATATCGTCAGGACATCGCTTCGGGTAACTTCCCGACATGGGTGCTTTCACGCTGGACAGGAGAAGGAACATCCAACCGTGTGCCAATCCTCAAGCAGGGCGACAGCAAGAACTGGGTAGTGAGCGACCTCTATATCCTGGATGGCTCTTATCTACGTCTGAAGAATCTTACTCTCGGATATACACTGCCCCGTAATCTGACACAGAAGATTGGCATCAGCCGTCTGCGTGTGTATGCCATGGCAGAGAACCTGTTCACATGGACAAAGTACTGGGGATTTGACCCTGAAATCGGTACAAGCGGAACATCGCTCGGTGTTGACTATGGAGTATATCCACAGGCACGCACATACACCATAGGATTCAATCTTAATTTCTAATGAGGAATTATTTAATAATAAGTATAAACGATATGAAAAAGAATATATTCTTAGCAATGGCTGTATCAGCCATGATGCTGACAACGTCATGTGGCGATAGTTTCCTTGAGGTGAACAACCCCACGGGAGAGCCGCTTGAGGAATACTACACTACGGAGGAGACTCTCGAAGAGGCACTAATGTCGGCTTATTCTCCTCTCCATTGGCCTGACTGGGACGGTACGGCATACAACGACCTCACTGTGGATGCCGAAATCCTTGGCGACGACTTCTGGGTGGGCGGTTCAAGTATCACCGACAACCAGCACTGGCACAAGCTCTTCAACTTCGAGGGCGACGGCAACAACACCCTTGCCACACTTTGGACAGACTTCTATTCTGGTATCAAGCGTTGCAACGACGTCATCAAGTATTGCTCTTGGGGTGGTGCAACAGAAGAATACCGTAAAAAATGTGAGGCTCAGGCCCGACTCCTTCGCGTGTACTATTATAATATATTGTGGCATTATTATGGCAATGTGCCTTTCTATCTCGAGAATCTTGAGTTGCCATATACTGCACCTCAGATGACAGCCGACGAAATATACAACCAGCTGTTGCCTGAGCTTGAGGATATCATCGCTTCCAACGTGCTGCCAATGAGATGGCCTGCAACAGAGTCGGGTCGCGTTTCTCAGGCTATGGCATATATGCTCTATGCCGAGATGGTTATGTATCAGAAGGATACACAGCGCTATGCCCAGGCACTTAGTTTCATGAAGGAGATTATCAAATCACCGGATTACGAACTCAACCCCGACTATGCAGCTTTGTGGGAGGAGTCAGGCGAATGGTGCCAGGAGTCAATCTTCGAGGTTAACTATGACGACAATGCCGCACAGCGCGACTGGGGTACAGCCATGTTTGCAGGCGGTAGCGTGTTGCCTACATTGATTTCTCCTAACACATGGCCCGGTGGTGACGGATGGAATGCCGGTGAGGACGGATGGGGCTTCCTGCCAATGCGAGTGGAGACCATGGAGATGTTCCCCGAGGGTGACGTACGTCGCGACGCAACGGTGTGGGATGTTCGTGAGTATAGTTATACCGAGCGTTATCAGGACACCCACCTGTGGTTGAAGAAATATCGTCCATATTCTGACAACAACAAGGACTGCCCTACATCTAAGAACCTCAACTATAACAATAACAAGCGCATATATCGTTATGCCGAGACTCTTCTCAACGCAGCCGAACTGATTGTGCTCACCGGTGGCAACTCTGCCGACGGTTTGAACTATCTCAACCAGGTGCGCACACGTGCCGGACTGAAGGGATATTCAGAGTGCAACATCGACAATATTCTCAATGAGCGCCATCTGGAATTCTGCGGCGAGGGCAAGCGCTACTTCGATCTCGTGCGCACTGGCTATGCCGCCACGACCCTCGTGCCCGACAAGTATGGTTATCGCACCAACTCCTGGACAGAGAGCAAAAAGCATATTCCATTGGCACAGTCGGAGCTTGATGCCGACCCGACATTGAAGCAGAACAACTATTAATCCTTATTTAAATACATTTATTATGAACAAGATTTTTAAATATATAGGTAGTGTACTTGCTTGCGTACTTGCTGTCACAGCTTGTTCGCCGGAGGAGTTTACAGGTGCCGACCAGAACGGACTGCCCACTGTGGATGGAAGACAAGTGAGCGTGACCACTGACCAAGAGACCAATACCGCAGTATTTACGGTAAGTGGTGATTTCAAGGGTTGTTACCCTGTATGGTATCTCGACGGCAAGATCTATTCTTTCCTTGCCACGGGTAGCTATAGCAGTATGGAACAGGGCACACATGAGTTGGAGGTGAAGGTGATAAACCGCAATGGTATATCTCAGGCATCTGCCAAGGGCTCGTTTACATTCAACGAGACAAAGGTTGATTTCACTCCTTATTTCAGCAAGTTGTGCAACAAGGAATGGCGTGTCGACTATACTGAGGTTGGACACATGGGTTGCGGTCCTTCGGGCACCGACGGTTCAGAATGGTGGAAGGCTGCAGTGAATGACAAGGCTGACTGGGGCGTGTATGACGACCGCATATCTTTTGCTCATTCAGACAGTGACCCCGCAACAGGCGGCACATATAGCTATAATCCTGGTGAGGGCGGCACAGTGTACGTTAATACCGGCAGCTCTGTGTTTGCAGAATTCAATACCAATGACGGTAACGATTTTATGGCGACGGTGGCTCCGCAGACATCATCATACACCCTCGTTCCCGGAACATTCAATGACGAGGCATGCCTCTATATCCAGTTTGCTCCGCAGACACTTCTGCCCTATATCCCCAATGATGCTACATACAACAATCCGTATTATCGCATTGAGGCTCTCACCAATACCCGTATGGTTCTTGTATGTGATGAAGGTTCAATAGCTTGGCGTCTCGTCTTCACAAGTCGTGAGGATACCGGTTTGCCAGAGCCGGGCGATGAAGCAGGAGCGACAATGGACTGGAACTATGATGCTGCTTCCAACCTGTGGAAGGGTGTTGACACCGGTGACAACTTTGACAAGGTATCCCCATGGTTTGCAAATAATGACTGGGCACAGATTGCTGATCCAGAGTGGAAGCATGAAGGCGATACATGGCAGATTACCATGCCAGAAGGCATCGGCTCATCACAGTGGCAGGGGCAGTTCCCGATACACACCAAACTCTCCGCCTCAATGAACAAGCGCTATAACTTCTATTGTGTAGTTGAATCAGACAACGACATGCCGGGCCTTACCATCAAGCTGACAGAGACGGGCGATGACAATAACTTCTTCTTCGCCGACCGTCATGAGGTTACTGCTGACAAGGCATTCGTATATAAGGCTGAGAATGTGTCGCTGCCGTTGAAGGATGCTGCTGCACTATCGCTCTTCCTCGACTTTGGTGGTACTCCAGCTGGTACGGTTGTTAAGGTGAGCAAGATTTACTTTGAGGAGGCTCTATCTTATGATGATGAGCGCAACATGTGGAAGTCGGTTGACAGTGGTGAGTCCTTTATTGAAGTGGCCCCATGGTTTGCAAACGACGGTTGGGGTCAGATTGACAATCCTAAATGGAGTCACGACGGTAATGTATGGGAGCTTGACATACCGGCAGAGATTGGTACACAACAGTGGCAGGGTCAGTTCCCGATAAAGACCAGTCTTAGTGCCTCAATGGCTGACAGCTATACCTTCAGTTGCACTGTTGAAGGTGACAATGATATGCCTGGAGTGACAATCAAACTGACCGATGGTGCCGACGACAATAACTTCTTTGTAGCCGACCGACATCAAATAATAGCCGACAAACCTTTCACATATAAGGTGACTGGTGTGAAGTTGCCAGTGGGTGATGCTGCATCGCTCTCACTCTTCTTCGACTTTGGCGGTACTCCTGGTGGAACGCATGTAAAGATTAGCGATATCATTCTTATCAAAGAATAACCTTTATGACAAGAAAGTATTCAATAATTACAATCCTGCTTCTATTCTCTTGCCTCACTGCTTGTGGGGGAGATGACAATGAAAATGACAGTCCTGGCGCGAGCCAGGCTGTCATTAGCCTAAGTAAGTCGTCTCTGGAGTTCACAGGCGAGGCAGGTGAGCAGAGTGTCGCTCTTACTACCAATCATGAGTGGGCTGCAACTACAAGTGACTCATGGATTACTGTAAGTCCGGAGAATTCAACTCAGCAGAATGCCACATTGACTGTCAAAGTGCAGAAGAACGGCAATTATGACAGTCGTGAGGGTACGGTGACTATTATGGCTGGTGCTGCACGTGAATACATAAAGGTGACGCAGGCTGGTGGTGATGGAATCCCCGATCCGTCGGCTATCACCTGTCCTCTTGATGGATATAAGTTGGTGTGGAACGACGAGTTCGACTCTGGGGCTTATCCCGATGGCGACCTGTGGTCATATCAGGAGGCAAATCCAGGATGGGTGAACAATGAGTTGCAGACTTATGTAAAGGAAAAGACACCCGCCGGAACACGTGTGGCTGATTTGAAAGATGGCAAATTGCGCATAAAGTGCTTCAAGGAGGATGGAAAGATCTATTCCGCACGTCTTTATGGTAATGTGCGAACGGGTTGGACTTATGGATATATTGAGGCAAAGATAAAGTTGCCGAAGGGCAAGGGTACATGGCCTGCTTTCTGGATGATGCCAGTGAAATTTACGGCATGGCCTGATGACGGTGAGATAGACATTATGGAAGAGGTGGGTACCAATCCTAATTATGTATCTTCGAGTCTTCATGCTCTTGGACATTACCATGCCAACAATACTCAGGTGACCAAGGAACGTTATCTTGCCGGAGCGGAGGAGGATTTTCATGTATATGCCATTGAATGGACATCACAGTATATTCAGACATACGTGGATGGCGAAAAACTTCTCTACTACGAGAATGACGGAAGCGGCAAGCGTAACTGGCCTTACAACGAACCATTTTATGTGATACTCAACCTTGCATGGGGTGGTTCATGGGGCGGAATGAATGGTGTTGACGAGAGCGCCCTGCCGTGTACTATGGAAGTGGAATATGTGAGAGTGTTTCAGAAGAAATAACTAAGAATAAGTAGTAAATATGATAAAAACCAAGTTTTATACATTTCTTGCAATCACTCTTTTGTGCGTTCAGACAGTAAAAGCGCAAAGCCTGCCTGCTTATCTTGATGAAACGAAGGACATCGAGGTGAGGGTGGAGGATGCGCTGAAACGAATGACACTTGACGAGAAAATCAGGGTTATACATGCCCAAAGCAAGTTTTCTTCTGCCGGTGTCCCTCGTTTGGGATTTCCTGATTTCTGGACAGATGACGGACCTCATGGCGTGCGTCCCGATGTGCTGTGGGACGAGTGGGAACAAGCCGGGCAGACAAATGACTCGTGTGTGGCTTTCCCCGCACTCACTTGCCTTGCCGCTACATGGAATCCTCAGCTCTCACTGATATATGGAGAGAGTCTTGGCGAGGAAGCCCTCTATCGTGGCAAGAACATGATTCTCGGTCCTGGTGTGAATATCTACAGGACTCCGCTCAACGGGCGCAACTTTGAATATATGGGTGAAGACCCTTATCTCGCCTCACGAATGGTGGTTCCTTATATACAGGGTTTGCAATCGAAGGGGGTTGCAGCGTGTGTAAAGCATTATGCCTTGAACAACGACGAGGAATATCGCCATCAGGTGAATGTCATCGTCAGCGACCGTGCTCTCCATGAGATCTATCTCCCTGCCTTCAAGGCTGCCATAACTGAAGGAAAGGCGTGGGGAATCATGGGTGCATACAATCTGTATAAGAACCAGCACAACTGCCACAACGCCATACTGATCAACAAGATATTGAAGCAGGATTGGCAGTTTGACGGAGTGGTGGTGAGCGACTGGGGTGGAACGCACGACACCGACGAGGCTGTTAAGAATGGACTTGACCTTGAGTTTGGAACATGGACTGACGGTCTTACTATGGGAGCAACCAATGCCTATGACAACTATTATCTTGCCAATGCATACAAGCGACTCATAAAGGAAGGAAAATATACTACGAAGGAACTTGACGACAAGGTAAGACGTGTGTTGCGTCTGTTCTATTGCACAACAATGAATCGTCAGCGTCCTCACGGATTCCTTTGCTCGGAAAGCCATTACGAAGCCGCAAGGAAAATAGCAGAGGAAGGTATCGTTCTGCTAAAGAATGACGGAGGTTCTGTTTTGCCTATTAATATTAATAAGGTAAAGAATATCCTCGTAGTTGGTGAGAATGCCGTGAAGATGATGACAGTGGGTGGCGGTTCTTCTTCTCTGAAGGTGCAGCGTGAGGTGTCGCCTCTCGATGGACTAAGAGCGCGCCTGAGGGGTATTGCCGAGGTGGATTATGCCCGTGGTTATGTGGGTGACGTCACTGGAGCATATAATGGAGTGACAACAGGTCAGGATCTGTCGGAATCCAGAAGTGAGGATGAATTGATTGCTGAGGCTGTGGAGAAGGCAAAGAAGGCCGACTATGTGATTGTCTTTGGTGGTCTTAACAAGAGCGACTATCAGGATTGTGAGGGGCATGACCGTAAGGACTATGCCTTGCCATACGCACAGAATAAGTTGGTTGAGGCGTTGGCTCAAGTGAATACTCGTCTGGTGTTTGTTAATATATCGGGTAATGCAGTTGCCATGCCTTGGATAAAGAAGGTGCCGGCTGTCATTCAGGGATGGTTTATTGGTTCTGAGGCTGGCAATGCCCTCGCCTCTGTCCTTGTGGGAGATGCCAATCCCTCAGGCAAGCTGCCGTTCTCATGGATGCAGAGCCTCGACCATTATGGTGCGCATGCTCTTGGAGCATATCCTGGAACATGGCGTAGCGACGGAAAGATTATTGATGAGGAGTATAAGGAAGACATCTTCGTAGGCTATCGCTGGGCTGACCAGCATAAGCTGACACCTCTTTTTCCATTCGGACACGGCTTGAGCTATACAACCTTTGAGTATGGCAAGGCAAAGATAGAGGCTTGTGATGCATCGCTTCAGTCTACGGTCAGCAATGCCGCAAACCAGTCTGCGGATAATCCTCTTTATAAAGTCCGCCTTACACTTCGCAACACGGGCGCGCGCTCAGGTGCGGAGACTGTGCAGCTGTATATCCGTGATGTGAAATCATCGGTAGTCCGTCCAGTAAAAGAACTGAAAGATTTCCGGAAGGTGGTTCTGGAACCAGGCGAGACTCGTGAAGTGGAATTCAGCATTACCCGCCAGCAACTGAGTTTCTATGATGATGTTAGAGGCGAGTGGATAGCAGAGCCCGGAAAGTTCGAGGCATGGATTGGCTCCTCTGCTTCGGATATAAAGTCGAAGGTGCCGTTTGTGTTGAGATGAGTATTTAATGATGTAAGTTTATGTAAAAATATTCAATATTATTTTGGTGTGACGAGATAATTTGATATTTTTGCAAAAGAATAACTAAAGACCTATGAAAAGAATTTCTGTGATTACGGCAGCCTTGCTTGCTGCTTTGTCGGTATCAGCCCAGAAATTACCGATGAGAGAATATGTTGACAACCTGATGTCGAAAATGACATTGGATGAGAAGATAGGGCAGTTGAATCTTCTTCCGGGAGGTGACGTTACTACGGGTGCCGTTATGAACAGTCCTTTGGCACAGCTTGCTGCCGAAGGCAAGCTTGGTGCTGTGTTGAACTTCAAGGGACAGGACAAAGTTCGTGAGCTTCAGGCGGTGGCTGTAAAGAAAAGCCGGCTTGGCATTCCGTTGCTTATAGGTCTTGATGTCATCCATGGCAACCAAACAGTCTTCCCAATACCTTTGGCACAGTCGTGCTCATGGGATCTTGCTGCTATTGAGGAAGGTGCCCGCATCGCTGCCAAGGAGGCTACGGCGCAAGGCATCAACTGGGTGTACAGCCCCATGGTAGACATTTCCGTGGAGCCACGCTGGGGACGTGTGGCCGAGGGCGCTGGTGAGGATCCTTATCTTGGAAGCCGTGTTGCCGAGGCACTGGTGCGTGGCTATCAGGGTAACTATGGCAAAGAGAACGCCATGGCCTGTGTAAAGCATTTTGCTCTTTATGGTGCTGCTGAGGCAGGTCGTGACTATAATACCGTAGACATGAGCCGTGTGAGGATGTTCAACCAGTATCTCCCTCCCTATAAGGCTGCTGCCGATGCTGGTGCAGGCTCGTTCATGTCGTCGTTCAATGTTGTTGACGGCATTCCGGCTACGTGCAACCGTTGGCTGCTTACCGACCTTCTGCGTGACAGGTGGTCATATGATGGTTTCGTGGTTACTGACTACGGATCGATAGGTGAGGCTTGTATTCATGGTCTTGGTGATTTATCTACGACAAGTGAGCTGGCAATAAAGGCTGGCACAGATATGGACATGTGCTCGAAGGCGTTCATAGACAAGCTACGCGGCCTTGTTGAGAGTGGGCGTGTAGGTATGGACGATATAGACCGTGCATGCCGTAGGGTGCTTGAGGCAAAATACAAGCTTGGCCTCTTTGCAGACCCATACCGCTTCTGTGAGCCAAAGCGCCTGAAGACTGACCTCTATACCGAAGAACATAGAATGGCAGCAAGGGAAATGGCAGCCAAGACGTTTGTACTTCTAAAAAATGAAGAAACATCGTTCGGCGGCCGAAGGGAAAGCCAATGTTCGCCTGTTCTTCCTCTGAAAAAGCAAGGAAAGATTGCCCTTATAGGTCCTCTTGCTGACAACCGTACCAATATGGTCGGTTGTTGGTCTACCGCCGATACCCCAGAGCTGTATTCAACATTGAAGGAGGCTATGGAACGTGCCGTTGGCGACAAGGCTCAGGTGGCCTTTGCCCAGGGATGCAATATC
Organism: Prevotella sp. P3-122; assembly: GCF_002251365.1. Classification (GTDB taxonomy): domain Bacteria; phylum Bacteroidota; class Bacteroidia; order Bacteroidales; family Bacteroidaceae; genus Prevotella. Next base: position 65,464 of record NZ_NPJH01000025.1, on the reverse strand, counting down.
TATGCAGATGAGGCTACACAGAATGGAGCATCTTTCGGTCGCCACATACCACGTGTTGACGATGCTCAGGCTAAGGCAGAGGCTTTGCGTGTGGCAGCTGATGCTGATGTCATTGTTTGCGCAATGGGTGAGATGGCCGAGATGAGCGGTGAAAGCTCGTCACGTACAGATCTTACGCTTCCTGACGTGCAGATGGCTTTGCTGAAAGACCTTGTCGCTACAGGTAAGCCTGTTGTACTGCTCAACTTCTCTGGTCGTCCAACCATTATGTCGTGGGAAGCCGAGAATGTAACGGCCATAATGAACGTGTGGTTTGGTGGCTCTGAGACAGGCGATGCCATCTGTGATGTGCTCTTCGGTGAGAAGTCACCATCTGGCCGTCTGACCATGACAATGCCAAAAACGCTCGGACAGATACCTATCTATTATAACCATCTCAACACAGGCCGGCCTGTACCAGCAGGAACGCCGGTATTCCGTAAATATCAGAGCAACTATATCGACGAGCGCAATGAGCCACTCTATCCCTTTGGCTATGGATTGAGCTACACAACGTTCGAGTATGGAAAGCCCCAGTTGAGTGGCACAACGATGCAGGCCGATGGCAAGATTACCCTTACGGTCAACGTGAAGAACACTGGTAACTATGATGCTGACGAGGTCGTCCAGTTGTACATACGTGACGTTGCTGCAACCATTAGTCGTCCGGTGAAGGAGTTGAAGGGCTTCGAACGTATATCGCTCAAGGCAGGAGAGAGTCGTGATGTAACCTTTGATATTAACGTTGACATGCTGAAGTTCTACAACAGCGACTTGCAGTATGTGGCAGAGCCTGGCGACTTCGAGGTGATGGTCGGTGCTAATAGTCGTGACGTACAGACCTTGAAATTCACATTGCAATAATAAACTATGCGATGTTTGTTAACCCTTTTGATGTCGGTAGTGTCATTTTATGTGTTTGCTGACAATGAAGAACTTTACCGAAGCCTGGACGAAGCAATCGTCCAGGCTCCGGACTTTGTGAAGAAACGCGAACAGCGGATTGATGTTATCAAGCAGCGACTTCAAAACGTTGCAAACGATGAGGAACGTTATCAGCTGACGTGCAATCTCTTTAATGAATATATGCCATACAAGAGCGATTCTGCCGCAAAGTATATCTATGAAGCAATTCTTCTTGCCGAGAAAAGAGGCAACAAGTCGCAATTGTGTCATACGCGTTCTCTATTGGCTTTCCTTTGCTCGTCAACAGGACAGTATGTCGAGTCAAAGCAAATTCTTGACTCTACTGATATTTCAGGTGTTGACAGAGAGGCACTTGGACAATTCTATAAGTCGCTTGCACATGTATATGGCGAGATGGCATATTATAGCAATATCCCCAAGCTGAAGAACGAATTCTTTGCAAAACAGGATGAATATACTGAAAAAATATATGAGATACTCCCTCCGTCCCACGATTTCTACCTACAGCGAAAGGAGCAGGAGTGCTATAAAAAAGGAGATATAGAAGGAGCCCTTCGCTACAACGACAAGCGACTGGAAAATGTCAGTCCCGACAGTCATGAGTTTGCTATTGTGGCATTCTATCGCACTATGGATCTCCGTATGGCGGGAAGGCCAAAGGAGGCGCTGTCATGGCTTACCAAGTCTGCCATCTGTGACGTCCACAATGCAGTGATGGACCAAGGCTCGTTATGGGAGCTTGCCAATCTGCTGTCTCAGGAAGGACAGCTTGAGCGTGCCCGTGTATATATCAATTTTGCATGGGAATGTGCCAATACTTATAGCACTCACATGCGTAGTTGGCAGATTTCCCCTATACTGTCGAGTATCGACCGGCAATATCAGAATGAGATAGAGCATACTAACTCTATGCTGACAAACATGACAATTGCGGTAAGCATCCTATTGCTCATCCTTGCGGTATTGCTTCTGTATGAATATCGCCGCCGAAGACAGTTGAAGGAGGCGCATAATGAGTTGAGCGAGAAGAATGCTCAGACGAAGAGTCTTAACGAGGAACTCCTTCAAGCCAATCTCGCACTTGACGACACCAATCGCCAATTGAAGACCCTTATCAGTCAGCTCAACGAGCAGACAAGGGTCAAGGAGGTGTATGTAGGACGCTTCATGAGTTTATGTTCCGACTATATTGACAAGATTGATGATTTTCGTAAGCGTGTCAACCGTATGGTTAAGGGGCGTGAATATGAGGAGCTGTACCGATTGACAAAATCTACCGACATGAAGACACAGGAGATTGAGGATCTCTGTGCCAATTTTGACAATGCCTTTCTTCACCTCTTCCCTAATTTTATCTCTGATTTCAATGCTCTTCTGCGTCCAGAAGAGCAAATTGAAGTGCCAGGAGAGTATAAGCTAAATACCACTCTGCGTATTTTCGCCCTAATTCGTTTGGGTATCGATGACAGTTCCCGTATTGCTAAGTTCCTGCATTATTCGGTTAACACCATTTATAATTATCGCGCGCGTGTAAAAGGCGCAGCCATTACCCGTCGTGATGATTTTGAGACTCGGGTAAAAAATATCGGAATGTAGGTGGAAATCATTCTGATGTTTCATGTTGCGTAGTAGGCTTTAATCAAAAATTATAGTATTTTTGCCAAATATTGGTTTTCCTGTTGTATGGAAAGTGGTACATTTGCACAAATTTTATTTTAAACCTATTTTTTCTGATGAGACAATATCTATTTCTGACCCTTGCCATGCTGGCTATGAGTATCACTGGTGCTGATGCCAAGAAGAAACAGGCGCAACAGTTTTGGCCCGACGGAACACCTATATCAGAGTGGTTCTCTGACACCACCAGGGTTGACGTTGAGACACTTGGCCGAAAGTATGTCATCACCGACTATGGGGTGAAGGCAGACAGTACCATCGTTCAGACAACTGCTATTCAGGCCGTTATAGACAAGGCTGCAGAGCAGGGAGGTGGAGTAGTGGTTGTCCCCAAGGGGACTTACATGAGCGGCTCGCTGTTTTTCCGTCAGGGCACTCATCTTTATGTAGATGAAGGCGGCAAGCTGAAAGGTTCAGAGCGCATAGCCGACTTCGAGATACGCGAGACACGCATAGAGGGGCAGACATGTAAATATTTCACAGCCTTGGTAAATGCCGATAGTATTGACGGCTTCGTCATTGCTGGTAAGGGAACCATCGACGGCAATGGCTTCCATTACTGGAATGAGTTCTGGATACGCCGCAAGTGGAATCCGCAATGCACCAACAAGGATGCACAACGTCCGCGCCTTACCTATATTTCCAATTGCACCAATGTTACCGTACAAGACGTAAGTCTCATAAACAGTCCTTTCTGGACCAACCATATATATAATAGTACGCGCGCGAGATACATTAATCTGTACATCTACGCGCCCACGAGTGGTGTCAAGGCTCCGAGTTCCGATGCCATTGACATAGATGTATGCCAAGACGTGCTGGTTCACGGTTGCTACATGAATGTCAACGACGATGCCGTAGTGCTGAAAGGCGGAAAGGGAACATGGGCAGACAAGGCTCCGGAGAACGGGCCAAACAACAATATCCTTATACAGAACTGCCACTACGGAAAGGTGCATGGCTGTCTGACCCTTGGCTCGGAGAGTGTCAGCGACCATAACGTCATCATCAGGAACTGTCATGCCGATGATGCAAACAGGGTTCTTTGGCTCAAGATGCGTCCCGACACGCCGCAGCATTATGAGTATGTCACCGTCGACGGCTTCACAGGCAAGACAGGCTCGTTCCTTGTCATCAGGCCGTGGACTCAGTTCTTCAAGCCCGAGCAACGGGATGACATGCCAAAGTCGAGATGCAACAATATCGTGATGAGAAATATCAAGATGGATTGCCGCAACTTCTTTGACGTAGGAGCGTCCGACAAGTATGACCTTCAGGATTTTACGTTCGAGAATATTGAAGTGAAAGACCAGAAGAATGCCTTCGACAAGACAGTCATTGAAGGTACTATAGTGAAGAATGTCGTTATCAATGGAGAGAAGCGGTAAAAGCCTCCCATATACTAATCTGCAAACAAATATTTCAGAAATGAGAAAATTCTTTTTGGCAACCGCCCTTGTGGCGTGTTTTTCATGTGCCAACGCTCAAACGTATGATATGACTGTCCCGCAGCCGTCCTATTCTGATGCAACAGGCTATGGATGGGATGTTGTTGAAGCTCCAACTGCCAAGGAACTGAAGGCCGGACTTTCCCGGCCAGTATTCTTCTCCGTGAAAGTTCCTGATGGCAACTACAAGGTTACTGTCACTATAGGCTCAAAGAAGCATAAGGGAAACACTGTTGTCAGGGCTGAGAACAGACGTCTCCTGTTGGAGGAGACTGCTACACGTAAGGGACAACAGCTCACTTTCTCCTTTGTCGTAAACAAGCGCTCACCATATATCAGCGACAAGATGAGCGTGAAGCTCAAGGAGCGCGAGCGTGACTACCTTAACTGGGACGACCGGCTTACACTGGAGTTCAATGGCCAGATGCCTACCGTGACAAGTGTCAGCGTAGAGCCTGACAATACCGCCATAACGCTGTTTCTCTGTGGCAACTCTACTGTAGTAGACCAGAGTCGGGAGCCATGGGCCAGCTGGGGACAGATGATACCCCGGTGGTTTGATGATGGCGTGGCCATATCCAACCATGCTGAGAGTGGCCTGACGGCAGGTTCGTTCCTTGCAGGCAACCGACTTGATAAGATACTTGCCTCGATGAAGCCGGGCGACTATGTGTTCTGCGAGTTTGGTCATAATGACCAGAAAGAGAAGGGTGCAGGCTCTGGAGCATGGTATAACTTCTCCTACAATCTGAAGAAGTTCATTGACCTCGTCCGTCAGAAGAAGGGGCACATAGTATTCCTTACTCCCACCCAACGTCGCAAGTTTGAGAATGGCAAGATACAGGAAACCCATGGCGACTACCCCGATGCCATGCGTGCTGTCGCACGGCGTGAGAACGTTCCAGTCATCGAGCTACACGATATGACCCGCACTTTCTTCGAGACGCTTGGCGAAGAGAACAGCAAGCGTGCCCTCGTACATTATCCTGCCGGAACATTCCAGGGACAGGACAAGGAACTGGCCGACAATACTCATTTCAATACATGGGGTGCATACGAGGTTGCCAAGATGGTGGTCATGGGGATGAAGCAGCATAACATGCCTTTCGTCAGTCATCTGCGTTCCGACTGGAAGGACTTCGCGCCAGAGTCGCCAGACGATTTCAATGCATGGAATTGGTATCTCGCACCAATATTTGAGACAACTAAGCCGGATGGTAACTGATAGAATATAAAATGTTAAATTCATGGAAAGGATAACCTTCTTTCCATAAATTTTAATATCTTTGCAGAAATAAATATAGATATCGGACTAATTGTACTTATTAACTAACAGACCAATAACCTAAAAATATGAGAATTAAACAAATACTTATTACAGCCATGCTCATGACAGTAGCCATGGGCATGAATGCACAGCGAGCAACCGACAAGCTCGACAGAGGACTTGTCGCCATGAAAGTCTCCGGTGGTGTGTATGTCAACTGGCGTATACCTGCCGAGGAGTATTATGATGTAACCTATAACGTTTATCGTGATGGTGTGAAGCTCAATGATGCTCCGTTGAGCGTCTCCAACTTCAAGGATGCTTCAGGAACACTTGTCAACAAGTATTCTGTTTCTGCCGTGGTACGTGGTACGGAGCAGGCTCAGTGCGCGCCCGTGTCGGTATGGGCATCGAGCTATAAGGAGATAAAGCTCGTACATAAGGACATCACAAGCACGCTTGTGCCCAACGATGCCTGCTGTGCCGACGTTGACGGCGACGGTGAGCTGGAGATACTCATGAAGTTCGACAACGAAAGCGAGAAACGGGCAAGTTATCCGCGTGATGGCTATAACGGAGAATATAGTATCTTTGAAGTGTTCAAACTTGACGGTACTCGACTGTGGTGGGTTAACTGTGGACCTAACATGGGTGACTTCCAGAACAACGAGCAGAACATAGTGGCATACGACTGGGACGGTGACGGCAAGGCTGAGGCTGTGATGCGCGCTGCCGACGGTACCACTATCCATTGTGCCGATGGTACTACTTACGTTGTTGGTGATGCATCGAAGAACTATCGCGCCGCAACAGGTGGTGGCACCAACTGGTTCATGCACGACGGTGCTGAGTATCTTGTATATATGAACGGCGAGACAGGAAAGCCATATCAGTGCATCGAATACCCGTTGAAACGTCTGGAGACTGGCGAGACAAACCTTGAGGCTGCCTGGGGCGACGGCTACGGACACCGCTCAAGCAAGCACTTCTTCGGTGCTCCTTATCTCGACGGCAAGAAACCAAGCATCTTCCTTGCACGTGGTATATACACACGACACAAGATGATTGCATACGATGTCGACCCTGCTACACACACGCTGAAGGAGCGCTGGAGATGGTTCAACAATACCAATGGACCGTGGAAGGGACAGGGATATCATAACTTCGGCATTGCCGATGTCGACTGGGACGGACGTGATGAGATATGCTTTGGCTCCATGGTCATAGACGACAACGGCAAGGGACTTTCCACCACAGGTTTCGGACACGGTGACGCACAGCATTGCGGCGACTTCAACCCCTATATTCATGGGCAGGAGATATATGCCTGCAACGAAGACCAACCGGGCAACAACTATCGTGATGCCACGACAAGCAAGATATATCACAGATATAATGCAGGTAACGATGACGGGCGTTCGATGTGCGGAAACTTCTGTGATGACTTCCCAGGTGCTATCGGATGTTCTGCACGTGAAGGTGCTATCAGCACTGTTACCAACGGAGCTGTCCCGGGGCTTGGTACAACAGGCGTTAACACCAACTTCCGCATCTACTGGGATGGCGATCTCTGCGAGGAGACATTCAACTATGTAAGCGGAAAGAATACGGCGGGCTGCATAGCTAAATATGGCAGCTGGTCACCTATATATACATGTGAAGGCTCGATGACCAACAACGATACCAAGGGCACACCATGCTATCAGGGCGACATACTTGGTGACTGGCGTGAGGAGATAATCATGCGTACTGCCGACAACAATATACGTATATATTCAACACCGACATCTACCGAATACCGTAACTATTCACTATGGCACGACCATCAGTACCGTAACGCCATGGTATGGCAGATGTGCGGCTACAACCAGCCTCCTCACGCAAGCTATTTCCTTGGCAAGCTCGAGGGCATCACCATTGCTCCTCCTCCTCTTACGACAACTGGCCGCACGGAAGTGGCAAACGGAGGAACTGTTGCTTCCGCTCTCAACGACAAACATGTGCTTGTATATGAGAATGCGAATATTAATGTTAGCATTGAGGATGGTGCAAAGCCACACGTACTGACTTTCAATGTTCCTACTTGGGTGCAGGGTTCAGCTCCGAGCGAATGTTCGTCGAAGAGCTACAAGATAACATACGATACTTTTACCTGTGCTGTCAGTGGTGGAGGTCTTGCAGGAGACGCTCGTCTTGTAAAGCAGGGTGACGGCATCCTCGTACTACCAAAGGCTGACTTTACACATACCGGCAATACGGATATATGGGCTGGTAGGGTAGACTTCGACGGTACTATGCGCAACTCGTCGCTATGGCTCAACCGCTTTGCAGAGCTTAACACCGTTGGCGGAGAATTCCGCAGCATCAGGATGGACTACGACTCAAGGCTTCGCCCAGGTGGCGAGAACGGTATATCTGCTATTACCGTAGACAGTCTCAAGCTTGGCTTTGGTTCAAGGGTGGTCTTCGATATCAATACCGACAACACCACGTCAGACAATATAAAGTCGAAGTATCTCTCTATAGAAACAAAGGATTGGAAGTACGGCCCCGAATATCTTACTCCTGTGTTTGAGTTTGCCGTTACAGGTGCCAACGGACTTACAGAAGGCAAATACCTGCTCGGAACATTCGAGAAGATTGATGGCGACATAGCCAATATCAATCTCCTTGGACTTGACAACACCAAGAAATGTGCCCTTGAATTAGAGGGAACCAGTCTCTACCTCGTCGTTTACGGCTTGCGCGATGCTACAAGTGTGGTATGGACAGGCTCGCAGGGCAGTGTATGGGATGTGGCAACAACAGAGAACTTCGTAGCTGAGGAAGACCAGGCTGCAATCAACTTCGTCAATGGCGACAAGGTGCTCTTCGGTGAGGACGCGGCTGTGAAGACGGTTACTCTTGATGCCGAGATAGAGGCAGACAGCGTCATCTTCGACAACACCTCTTCATATACCATTCAGGGTGAGGGCGCCATTACGGGTAACACCGTTCTCGTAAAGCGCGGCACAGGAACAACGACCATATCGACACTAAATACATACACTGGTGGAACCCGTATCTCCGGCGGTGTGCTCTCGGTAAAGGCTCTTGCAAACGACATCACTGCCACAGGCAATCTTGGAGGTGTGACCACTACATCCGACAAGCTGGTTATAGAGAATGGTGCATCGCTTCGCAACATGGCTGCCGTTACACTTGGTTCGCCAATGAAGATGGAGACCGAGGAGGGTGGTGTGATAGACGCCTTCTACGACTTCACTGCCAACAGGTCTATATCAGGTACAATGCTCACTAAGAAGGGTAGTGCCTCTCTTATCCTCACGACCAACAACACGCTGCTCAACAAGCTCGTACTTGTTGCTGGTACCGTGACAAACTCCGGAAGCACATATCCTGCCAAACTGGTAGAGCTGCAGGGTGGTACCCTTCAGGAGACCGGGTCTACAAGCTATCCTATTACCGTGGCAAAGGGCAAGGCCGCACGCTGGAATCTTGGGAACCGCTGCACTTATTCCAACAAGGTGACCGGTGAGGGTACTCTTACCGTATACTGTCCTTTGGTGGATGGTGGCTCATGGATGGCTCCACGTACGCCGATAAAGTGCAACTTCTCAGGGTTTACAGGTACGCTGAAGCCTGCTGTTCCGTCAAAAGACTACCGTTTCACTCTCGACAACAGCTATGGCATGCCCGAGGGCACACTCGATATCGATGCAGGCATAGAGGTTCAGAACTCAGCCAAGACATTCCAGATTGGTAAGGTGACAGGTTCTGGTAACCTTGGTGGCGTATGTTCTTTCAGCAACGATGGCGTATCGGGCTCGAACACATGGAAAGTTGGCAACGCGTCAAACTTCAGTTGGTCGGGTAAGGTGACAGGCACCGGAACATCGTTTGTAAAGACCGGAACCGGAAAGATGACCGTTAGTGGCGTATGGGACAATACCGGAACGGTGCGTGTCTCTGAAGGTGAGCTTGTTGTAACAACAGGAAAGAAACTCGGTACCGGAACACTCATCGTTGACGATGGAGCTACCATGAGTGGTGTCACTGGCACGGGCTCGCTCGACAACTCTTCTTTCACCATAAACGGTGAGTTGCGTCCCGGTGCTTATGCCAAGGCCACTACAGGAAAGATTGGATTTGGCAACAAGAATGTCACCTTCTCGTCAACAGGACGGTATGTGATATGGAAGGCTTCTTCCAACAACACTACTATCTACGATATCAACAAGCTTACGATGAACGGTACGGTTGAGGTCAACCTGTTGGCATCCTATACTCCCAAGGAGGGCGATACCGTGAACCTTTGGACAGCCACATCGTTCACCGGCACACCGCAGCTGCTGCTTCCTGAGCTTACACCTGGACTGAAGTGGGACACCAGTAAGGTTGCCGAAGGTGTGTTGACCGTTGTCTCTGACCCGACAGCAATAGAGGTCGTTGCGGGCGACGCCGCCTCTCAAACCAATGACATATACAACCTCAGAGGACAGCTTGTTCGAAAGAACGCAACCTCTGCCGACGGATTGCCGCGAGGCGTATATCTGCAAAATGGCAAGAAGATTGTAGTCAAGTAATATAAAATGCGTATGGTTTTACCAAAAATCATACGCATTTTGCATTTTATATTCAGCTATTTGTCTTACCTTTGTAGACAATAATATCAAAAAACAAGCTTCTATGAAACTGATTAAACGAACTGTATGTATTCTTGCCGTGCTGTTGTCTGTAATTCAGGCAACAGCCGTCGAGAGGCAAAAGCTGAATTTTAATGGTGGCTGGCTGTTGAATGTCGGCGATACGGAAAACGCACAGCAGGCGTCTTTTGACGACCATGCATGGCTGAATGTTACATTGCCAAGGGCATGGAACGATGGCGAGGCATTCAAGATTGCCTGCCACGACCTTTCCGACACTATAGTATGGTATAGGAAACATTTCACCGTTGACGAGGTTGCCGGCATGAAGTACTTCGTTGAGTTTGAGGGTGTGCGCTTTGGTGCCGACTTCTATCTCAACGGCCATCATCTCGGATTGTCAGAGAATGGTGTGATGGCCTGCGGCTTCGACCTTACACCTTATATCATAAAAGGAGAGAATGTCATTGCCGTAAGGACGGACAACAGCTGGACATACCGAGAGCGCTCGACTGGCAGCCGCTATCAGTGGAACGACAAGAACTTCAACGCCAACTACGGTGGCATACCAAAGAACGTATGGCTGCACCGTTGCGGCACTCTCTACCAGACCTTGCCGCTGTACAGCAACCTCGGTACCGTGGGTACCTATGTCTATGGTACTGACTATGACATAGCAGGCCGCAAGGTAAGGGTGAACGTCGAGGCTGAAGTTGCTAATGAGGGAAACGCCGACAGGTCGTTCCGAATACATACTGTCGTAAAGGATGTCGACGGAAAGGAAGTCCTCTCTTTCGACAGCCAGCGGTTTACTGTTGGGGCAGGCTCAAAGACTGTTGCTAAGTCGGCCGCCATGCTTGAGGATGCGCATTTCTGGAGCTGGGGCTATGGCTATCTGTATACTGTTGCAACATCAGTAATAGACGACAATGGGGCAGTCTCCGACGAGGTTCTCACACGCACAGGCTTCCGTAAGACACAGTTTGCAGAAGGTAAGATATGGCTCAACGACCGTGTTATCATGATGCATGGCTATGCCCAGCGTACAAGCAACGAGTGGCCATACGTTGGCATGAGCGTGCCGGCATGGATGAGCGACTACAGCAACGGCTTGCTCGTAGAGTCGGGAGGCAATCTGGTCAGATGGATGCATGTCACTCCCTGGAAGCAGGATATAGAAAGCTGCGACAGGGTGGGACTCATACAGGCCATGCCAGCCGGCGACGCGGAGAAGGATGTCACTGGCCGCCGTTGGGAACAACGTGTCATGCTCATGCGCGATGCCATCATCTACAACCGCAACAACCCGAGTATACTCTTCTATGAGGGAGGCAACGAGAGCATAAGCCGCGAGCACATGCTTGAGCTAAAGGCCGTACGCGACAAATACGATCCACATGGGGGCAGAGCCATCGGCAGCCGTGAGATGCTCGATATAGATGAGGCTGAGTATGGCGGCGAGATGCTCTACGTCAACAAGAGCGCAAAGCACCCTATGTGGCAGATGGAATACCATCGTGACGAGGGACTGCGCAAGTATTGGGATGAGTACAGCTATCCGTTCCACAAGGAAGGCGATGGCCCTCTGTACCGTGGCAAGCCTGCTCACGACTACAACCACAATATGGACATCTTTGCCAAGACTATGGTTGAGCGATGGTATGACTATTGGCTCGAGCGTCCAGGTACTGGCAAGAGGGTCAATGCCGGAGGAACTAAGATTATCTTCTCTGATACCAATACCCACTGGCGTGGAGAGGTGAACTATCGTACGAGTGGTGTCACCGATGCCATGCGCATACCCAAGGATGCCTACTATGTGCATCAGGTGATGTGGGACGGATGGGTAGAGCCTGAGCGCGACCATACCTATATTGTTGGCCATTGGAATTATGATGCCGGTGTGCGGAAGCTAGTGTATGTAGCCTCTAATGCTGACAGTGTACAGCTGTTGCTCAACGGCAAGCCGATAGGGTGGGGAAGCCGTAGCCATCAGTATCTCTTCACTTTCAACGATGTGGCCTTTGAGCCAGGTACCCTTATGGCTGTAGGCTATCGTAATGGCCAGGAGACAAGCAGACATTCGGTAGAGACTGCCGGCGAGCCGCATCATCTCAAGATTACAACCGTCCAGAACCCCGAAGGCTTCAAGGCCGACGGTGCCGACCTTGCTATAGTGCAGGTAGAGGTCGTTGACAGGGAGGGACGTCGTTGCCCGTTGGACAACCGCATGGTTAACTTCCATCTGTGGGGCGAGGGACAACTGCTTGGCGGTATAGCCGCACCCATGCCTGAAGACAGAAAAGAGCAGGGTAAAGCCAACAGTCATAATGGCAAGGAGGGTATGCTCGACGGCCCACAGACCGTCACCGACTTCGGCAACTATGTAGGCCTGCCCTCTCTGCCTGTAGACTGCGGTGTGAACAGGGTGCTGGTTCGGAGTTCTGTCAATGCAGGAGACATAAACCTTACGGCAGCCGCTGACGGATTGCAGCCTGTGACAATTACCCTTCATACCAATGCAGTAGATACCAATAGCGGTATGGGCACTTATAACCCTTCGCTCACTCTGAAGCCTGTTCTTGCAAGGGGTGAGACACCACAGACGCCTTCCTATACCGATGTGGCACGTTCTGTAGACATCGTATCTGCTACAGCGGGCTCCAACGGTGAGAGTCTGTCACAATCCTATGACGATAACGAGCTGTCGGAATGGAAGAGTGACGGAACATTGGAGAATGCCTGGGCAACATATAATTTCGGAAAGAAGCAGAAGGTGGACGAGGTCGTGATGAAGCTCACGGGATGGCGCAACAAATGTTACCCCATAGCCATCTTCGCCGGCAAGAAGGAGATATGGAAGGGTATGACCTATGCCACATTGGGTTATGTTCATATACCTTTAGGCAAGACAGTAGAGACCAAGTCGCTTACCATTAGGATGCTCGGCCCATCGACAGACAGCAACGCCTTTGGAGACACTAAGGAACTCGCGGGCGGCAATGCAGGAGAGCTCGACAGATTGGTGTCGAAGAAAGGGAAGGTTGAGCTGAGGATTGTGGAAATTGATTTTTTGAGGTTGACAAGTAGATAGTGTGTACAGTTTGATGTACAAATATCAGTAACAACGCCCTGAAAGGGCAACCTGCGCATAGCCCAGGGTGTCGCTACGCTTTACCCTGGGCTATGCGCTTTTGCGCTTTCAGCGCGACCGTCACCCACATGACAATCCCCAGGGTGTCATTTCGCTACGCTACATTTACCCTGGGCTATGTGCTTTTGCGCTTTCAGCGCGATTATCACCGACGTGAACTTCTACTCGTCTGCTTGTCAGCTTAAAAAAAACGAAAAGGACAGGGCAATAATGTCTTATCCTTTTCGTTTCTAAAATAGCCATACTTATACTATAAGACAATCTGAAATAAAACAAATTACCCAAAAATGAAAAAACTATTTTGTTTGGCATTCCTGCTGCCATTGTTCTTTGCTGCTCCATCTGAGGCTCAGACGGCACGTAAGGTTAAGCTTGTAAATTCTCCCGACGGAAAGTCGCAGCTTGAAGTGTTCTTGCCTGAAAAGCCCTCAGGCAGAGCTATAGTAGGATGTCCTGGTGGAGGCTATTCCCATTTGGCAATGAACCACGAGGGCTACGACTGGGCTGATTATTTCAACTCTCAAGGCATCACCTATTGTGTGCTTACATACCGCATGCCAAACGGTGACAGAAACATCCCTCTTGCCGATGCATACAATGCCATTCGAACTGTCCGTGACAGTGCCGTCGTGTGGCATGTCAATCCTTATGATGTCGGTATAATGGGCTTTTCTGCAGGCGGCCATTTAGCTTCCTCTGTCAGTACCCATGCACCTTTCGACGCCCGTCCTAATTTCTCTATCCTTTTCTATCCTGTTGTCTCCATGGATGAGAAGGAGACGCACAAGGGCTCTTGTGTTGGCTTCCTTGGTGACGGGCGCAGTGACAAGAGTCTCGTGAAGGACTGGACTAACTACAATGCCGTGCGCCGACACCTTACTCCTCCTGCCATCATCCTGATGTCTGCCGACGATGCCGTGGTGCCTCCTCTTACCAACGGCATGCGCTATTACGAGGCCATGCGCAAGGCCGGCAATCCTTGTGCCATGTATGTCTACCCTACAGGCGGTCACGGCTGGGGATTCCGTAATACCTTTGCCTACCATGACCAGATGACTATGGAGCTTACCACCTGGCTCAACAACCTGCCCGTACACAAGGCAGATGCAAAGAGAGTAGCGTGCATAGGCAACAGCATAACCGACGGCTCTGGCATAGACATGGCTGAGGTCAACGGCTATCCGGCACAGATGCAGCAGATACTCGGTGAGGATTATCATGTCAGGAACTTTGGAGTAGGGGCGAGGACCATGCTCAACAAGGGCGACCATCCGTATATGAAAGAACTGGCGTGGCGCGATGCGCTTGCCTTCAATCCTGATATAGTGGTGATAAAACTCGGCACCAACGACTCGAAGACTGCCAACTGGAAATACTCCGCCGAGTTCCAGGGCGACATGCAGCAGATGGTAGACTCGTTGAAGGCTCTCCCGTCAAAGCCCCGCATCTTCCTGGCCACTCCCATACCTGCCTTCAAGACACAGTGGACCATCAACGACAGCACCATAGTGAATGGCGTTATACCTATTATATATAAGGTGGCAAAGAATAATGCTCTTGAAGTCATCGACCTGCATACGGCTTTCAACAACAATGACGGTAAGCAGATACAGCGAGACATGATACATCCAACAAAGGAAGGTGCACGCCAGATGGCTACAATAGTAGCAGCGGAGATAACCAAGCCCTTACCTCAACCTAAAGGCAAAAAAGCAAGGCAAAGAAGGCTGAAAAAATGATTTTTTACTATATTTTTTGATATTACGACACCTGCACGGAGGATTTTTCAGAAAAACGGAGGATTTTTGCTTGCAGGTGTCGTTTGTTTTATTTACTTTTGCAGCGGAACAACTATGTGGAACTAACCGTCATCCACAAAAGAAATCTAAAACAAATACCAATTTTTTTATAACTTAATAACAAAACTTTATGAAAAAGCGATTACTCCTTTCATTCGCAGCCGTCATTGGTGCAATGACATCGTTTGCCTACAATGTGGGTGACTATGTCTATACCAATACGGCAAAATTCAAGGTTATTGGTGAAAACATTCTCACCAATGGTAACTTTGCAGCCAACTATGATGGTTGGAAAGACTACGCAGACGGGGCTCTCAGTCCTGACTACTGGTCAATAGAGGCATCAGAAGATGGCGGAAAAGTCATACAGTGTACCAATGGCGCCGCTGACCTGACAGGCAACTACATGTATCAGGCTGTACCCTACGAGTCTGGTAGGAGCTACATCATCACATTCAAGGTTAAGGGTGTTGACCCTGTGACCTCTTCTATTACTCCACAGACCACAAACTACATCGACGTATATGCCAATGCCGATGGGTCGTTGAACAAAACAGCTGATAATTTCTGCCAGGTGGCAACAACAGATGCCATTACTGCTGATTGGAAAAGCTATTCCTACTCTTTCACCGACACCATTACCGGTGGCTCAACAGGTTATATCGTCGTTACATTCGGACAGCTCACAGCAGGCACACAGGTTTCTGATGTTGAGGTTAGGGAGGTAACAGAGGTATTCGATACACGTATATCTGACAGAGAGCTTGCCTATGCCGAGGCTCTGCTTAACATCGAAGGTATGGTAAACGGCAAGGAAGAGCTTCAGGGAACGCTCGAGAGCATCAAGGGCTTCTTTGAGTCTACTGAAGCTGAGGATCCCTCAGGTGCTCAAGACGCACTCAACAGCTTCATCGAAGCAGAAACAGAGTTCCTCAATGCCAACTCCTACGACCTCACCTCACAAATAGACGGCAAGGCTCTGTGGACAACCAAGCTGCAGAAGAAGGGCGGCGGCGAGACATTGGGCGACTGGTATCTTGACGGTGATGCACGCTGGTTCCACGATCCAGCTTCCAGTCCCTCTATTCGTCATTACATACAGGGAACTTATAACCTTAGTGCAGGTACTGCAAAGATTGTCAAGGAGCTGCCTTCAGGAAAGTACTTCTTCTCATGTGAGTCAATGGGATACCGTATGGCAGGTACCGCAGCCAGCGTACGCTATAATCCTGATTATACATACGTAGTAGAGGGTGCAGCCGTATTCATTGGCAACGACTCTGTAAAGTTCAATCTCGACCAGCGCAATTTCGAGCGTCATTTCGTTGTAGCCGATGTTGCTGAAGGCGAGACTCTCAATGCCGGTTTCTGGCATCCAGCCACATCTGTAGACAACGGGCTTGGCGGTACAGTATATATGCAGGCTCCCGTACTCCGCATCATTGGTGACAACTCCGATGGCCAGATGGAGGCTTACATCGTCAACTATGCTACACTGAAGGAAATTGCTGCTCAGGCAAATTCTCTCAGGGTAATGCTCGACTCTGCAATAACCGTAAAGGCAAAGGCTGAGTTCCCATGGGGCAAGGACGCTCTCCAGGAGAGTATCACTTATTATGAGGGTGCCTACACAAGCCTCTCTGCCAAGCAGCCGGGCCAGGACCTCTTTGCTGAGGCAGCCGACTCTCTTATGCAGAGCATGCGTCTGGTGCGTACAGCCATCCAGGACTACTATGCCCTCAATGCTCCTTATACCGACCTCAAGGCACAGCTCGTCATAGCTAACGAGAGCTACAACAACCCGCAGAACGCTGCCGGTGACAAGGCTACTTTCCTTGCCGTTATCAATAAGGCTCAGGCTCTTGTTGATGGTGTTACCGCCGAATACAGCGAGGAGGTTGCCAACAACATGATTGCTGCCAAGGCAGAGCTCGTTGAGGCACAGTTCGCCTTCGAGGCTTCTACAGCGTCATTGGCTAACCCAAGTGAAATAGAAATCGTAAATCCATATTTTGCACAGTTCACTAACCAGAGCAATGTAGAAGGCTGGACAATGACAGGCCAGACAGACAACGGACGTTGGAAGAAGGGTACTCTGTCTGTTTATGAAAATGCCACACACCTCACCATGTGGCGTGGTTATACAGCATTCTCTTTGAACAAGGCTTCTCAGAATGTTGCCCTTCTTAGGTCAGGTGTATATGTTCTCTCATGCCAGGCATCTGCCTGCAACGAGAAAGGTTCAACAGATGGTGACCGTACCGTGAACAGTGGTGTGTACTATTATGCCAAGCTTGCCGATGCAGCCGACTCTATAGGTGCTCACATGGTACATACCGACCTTGCAAACTATCTCGACAATGTCTATTCGTATGGTAACTACTATCCAGAGCAGTTCGCTGTTGTTTTCGAAAAGACCGGCGATGCTGAGGAGACTGTTGAGTTTGGTTTCGATGGTATGAACAACCTTCTCTGCAATACATACAACTTCGGTGGCAACCACGTTCGCTATATGGGACCGGCCGACAAGTTCAAGACCGATCTTGATGCAGCTCTTGCAGCAAGTCTGGCTAAGGCAACTACAGAATACGAGAGCCTCGCACAGCTTGCAGAGGATGCTACAATAGCTGCCGACTGTCATCTGACCTATAGCCGTATTTACATCAACCTCGGTTATGCTGTAGAATATGCAAATGGTGCTACTACTCTAAATGAGAAGATGACTGCTTACCTGAAGCTCGCAGACGCACTGAAGAATGCCGAAATCCTTGTTTCTGGTGTCAAGGGTATTGTTGCCGAGCCTGCTGCAAATGTACAGAAGGGCGTATTCACACTGTCTGGTGTGAAGGTTGCCGACAGCAAGGATGTTCTGCCTAAGGGTCTGTACATCGTTGACGGCAAGAAGGTTATCGTGAAGTAATTAGCGATACGTAACCAATATAAGGAAAAGCTGGCCTGCGGGTCAGCTTTTTCTTTTGACTCCTCAGCCATATTAATTGACAGCCATTAATGGTTGCGTAGCCTATGTATATTGCTTGCATTGCCGATAAGGTTAATAACCTTAAGGCCGTAAGGTTAATAACCTTAATGCCGTAAGGTTATTAACCTTATCCGAGATGCATACGTATTCTTAGGCCATTGCAGATATATTTTATTTAATTTAATAGGGTGTACAGTTTGATGTACAAATATCAGGGCGCTGCTACTTATCTTGTCTTCTCTTGTCATAGAAGAGCCCGAGGTTAGACTTTTGTCCGCATCTAATGGCGAAATATTTTCCTTGGATATTGTGCCATCGGTGAAACCCTGTATTTTGGCAAAATACTTTGATTTATGATTTATTTCGGTAAAAACCTACGTGTGGGCAAAATTTCGTACCTTTATACTTTGTTGATACCGATTTTTTTTGGTATTTTTGCACATTGAAAACGTTTTTAGCCAAAGAACTACTTGTATAAAACAAATAAAACAAATATTAAACCTAAAACTTTTATGAAAAAAATCTTCATCAGTATCTCTTTAGTCTGTGCTGGGTTGATGACCTCGTGCGTGGACAAGGATGAGCCGGTAGATTCTGAGTCGAAGCCTGAGTGGCTTGGCGGAAGTATCTACGAGGAGTTGAAGAATCCTAATCCGGGGCATCTGACCGGTACATTCAGCACGTACCTTCGTCTTGTTGATGACCTGAATTACTCTTCTACTCTGTCGCGTACTGGCAGCAAGACTGTGTTCCCAGCCAATGATGAGGCTTTCGAGCGTTTCTTCCAGAACAACAAGTGGGGAGTAGGCCGTTACGAAGACCTTTCGGAAGCACAGAAGAAAATCTTGCTCTATTCATCCATGATTGACAATGCGCTGTTGGTAAGCATGTTGTCAAATGTTAGTGGCGGTACCGACGGTATCACAGGCGGTCTCGGCCTCAAGCATCCGACTTCTGTCAGTGTCATTGACTCCATTACGCATCTCTATGGACCGACAGAGATGCCTAAGAACAACTCTTGGTGGACTAAGTATTACGGTAGTGGCATAGACATTGTCAGCGACAACACACGTCCGATGATGGTACACTTCACCCGTGAGCAGATGGTGAACAACAACATTACCACCATCGGGGAGAACAGCGACTTCTCTATCCTTACCGGAGAGGCGTATGATGATACCGAGAAGCCGGCATACATTTTCAACGACCGCATCATCAACCGTGACGTCACCTGTATGAACGGTTACATACAGCAGCTGCAGGATGTGCTTGTTCCGCCGGGCAATATGGCACAGGTGCTCAGGGACGATGAGGAGACAAGCATCTTTAGCAGGATGCTCGACTATTTCTCCGCTCCATATTATGATGCTACCACAACTAATCTTTACAACGACTGGGCAATAGCCAACGGACGTCCTCTGAAGGACTCTATATTCCAGATACGCTATCTCAGCTCACGCTCGCAGAACAATACGCTTATTGTAGACCCAGACGGCATCACTCTGGGACAGGGACGTTACCTGACGTATGACCCGGGATGGAACCAATACTATCCAGCACATGCCAACCAGTCCACAATCGACTACAGCATTACCGATATGGGTGCGATGTTCGTACCTTGTGACCAGGCCATCAAGGACTATTTCCTGCCTGGAGGTAACGGAGCGTTCCTCATTGATATTTATGGTACGAAGGACAATACTGAGGACAACCTTCTGGAGAACCTCGACTCACTGCACGTCAAGAACCCGCAAGTGATTTCGGCTTTTATCCGCAACCTTCAGAAGAACTCGTTTGTAGAGACGGTGCCCAGCAAGTTTACCAGCATCATCAACGATGCCAGCGAGAACATGGGTATGAACCTCGGCTATCTGAAGCAGAAGCAGGACGGCAAGTACGATATCAAGATTGCAAACAACGGAGTAATCTATGTCCTCAACCAGATGTTAGCTCCTGACGAGTACCAGGCTGTCTTGGCGCCGGCATCGTCATATCCCGACATGAGGATTATGAACTGGGCCATTCAGGACCGCAGTTATCTTGGTGTAGACTTCAAGTTCTACCTCCTTGCCATGAGTGCCAACTATGCCTTCTTCATTCCTGATGACGAGGCGTTCAACTGCTTCTATATCGACCCCGCATCGCTCGGACATACGCGTCCGGAGGTGCTCCACTTCTATTATGATGCCAAGCATACCCCGGTAATACGTTGCGACAGATACTATTATAACCCGGCAACAGGTGAGGTTGGCGAGCGCATTGGTGAGGTGCAGGACATCAAGCAGCGCTCGAGCCAGCTGGTGGACATCCTGAACTATCACACCGTGCTGCTGAACTCTGGTGAGCAGTTTGGCAACAACAAGTTCTACAAGACCAAGCATGGCGGTGAGATTATGCTGGTCGGCGACGGCAGCAAGGGCAGCAGCATCGTCAGTGGTGCCCAGATTGACAATGGTGTTCCCGCATCACTCATAGAGGATGTCTACAATGAAAAGAACGGTAAGGCGTTCCGTCTCGACCATATCATACAGGCTCCGCAGAACAGCGTGTCGAAGACACTCCGCAACAGCGACCAGTTCTCTGAGTTCTATGAGGTTTGCTCGGGCTTCTCGGCAACGGACATTCTGAAGTGGGCCGGCATCTCAGACGAGCTGAACTCGTTCAACACCACTGAGCAAGACCAGTACATCATCTTTACATCTACCTACGGTACGGGCAACAATGCCGTCAAGGCAGCCTGCCTCGATGAGAACGTGAAGATGTTCAATACATATAATTATACTCTCTACGCTCCCGACAATGCAGCCATGGAAGAGGCTTATGCCAATGGCCTGCCAAGGTGGATTGACATACAGAACCTTTTCGAGCAGTATACCAAGGAAGGAGAGGAAGCTCCCGAAAGCGTGCGTGCCGACGTGCTCAACCGCATCAAGACTCTTCGCGAGTTCGTGAGATACCACTTCCAGAGCATCTCACTCTATGCCGACAATACTGTAGAGGATGGTACCTACCAGAGTCTTGCCACCAACGAGCTTGGTCTGGCACGTGAGCTGGAGGTGACGGGAGGCAACGGCAAGATCAACGTTACCGACGCTATTGGCATGACCCACACCGTCGATGCCAATGCTACAGGCCGTGTTGCCAATGCCATGGCTCGTGACTACTGGTTCAATTCGTCCAGGACGTCGGCGACATCCATCACCACATCTTCTTTCTGTGCTGTCCACGAGATAGCTACTCCGTTCTATCTGTACAAGGATGCCCAGGGCAAGCCATCATGGAATCCTAACGTTGTCATGGCTGGGGCCAAGGCACAGAGCAAGCGGAAATAATCAAACAAACACTAAAGACTAATGATTATGTCTAACAAGAAATTATTGCTTACAGCCTGTCTGTGCGCCGCCTCTCTCACGATGATGGCGCAGAGCAAGCGTATATCAGGTACTGTCAGCGACGCCATGGGTCCGGTTATGATGGCAAATATCACTGAGATTGATGCCAACAACCGTATTGTCTCTGCTGCACAGACCGATTTCAACGGCAACTTCTCCATGGAGGTGAAAAGCCCCAAGAACAAGTTGCGAATATCGTTTGTCGGTGACAAGACAAAGACCATCACCGTCGGCGACAAGGAAGTATTCGACATCGTCCTTGAGTCGGACAGCCACACCATACAGGAAGTAGTAGTAAAAGGTACGCGTATGGGCTCGGGCGGTCTGTTCATCCCTAAGAGAGAGGTGTCCGTAGCCCAGCAGACTTTCGACATGAGCAGCGTCGAGGGTATGGCTTTCACCAGTGCCGACGAGGCGTTGCAGGGTGAGATTGCCGGTCTCGACATCGTGTCTAATTCCGGTAACCTCGGCTCTGGTACCACCATGCGTCTGCGTGGTGTCACCACCATCAACGGCGACGCACAGCCACTTATCGTTGTCGATGACCGTATCTTCGACAATCCCGACGAGACCTTCGACTTCTCCAATGCCAACGAGGAGCAGTATGCCTCGCTGTTGTCGGTGAACGTCGAGGATATTGCCAGCATACAGGTGCTCAAGGATGCCGCCGCTACAGCAGTATGGGGCTCCAAGGGCTCGAATGGTGTTATCCAGATTACCACCAAGCGTGGTGCCAGGGGCAAGACACGTGTCAACTTCTCGTACAAGTTCACAGGCACATGGCAGCCAGACGGTTATAAACTCCTCAATGGTGACGACTATACCATGCTTATGAAGGAGGAGTTCTACAACCCCAAGCAGGCATCAAATGCCACTACCAATATTGCTGAGCTGAACTACGACCAGAGCTGGAGCGAGTATGAGAACTGGAACAACAACACCGACTGGGTGAAGGCTGTGAAGCAGTTTGGACAGATGCACTCATACAACGTCAACCTCACGGGTGGTGGACAGAAGGCTCAGTTCCGTATCTCTGCTGGCTACGACCATCAGACTGGTTCTATCATCAAGCAGACCCTTGACCGTTTCTCTACCCGTCTGGTGCTTGACTACAATGTGAGCGACCGCATCAAGTTCTCTACCAACTTCGCGCTTACATATACCAACAACAACCAGAACTACTCCGGACTGTTGGGTATCGCCCAGAAGCTGGCTCCAAACATGAGCATCTACAGACAGAATGCTGACGGTAGCGATACTAATGAGTTCTATCTGATGAACCCTGTCGCTCCTTCGGGCCAGTCGCCATATACCGGCAACTATTCATCGTCAGAGCTTTCTAAAATCAGAGACCTCGGCAACCCTATCGCCATTGCGGAGCAGGCTTGGAAGAAAGACCAGACCTACCGTATCACGCCTAACTTCACGCTCAAGTATGAGCTGTTGGGCATTGACGCTGACAAGTCGCGCCTGACTTTCACGGGACGTGTGGACTTCGATATCTATGCCCACTCTCTGCCTACATACTATCCGGCATCGCTCACCACAAACAAGTGGACTGACACGTCATACAACAAGGCGACCAACACCGAGAACAACCGTTTCCAGATGAGCGCGCGTGCGGAGATGACGTTTACTCCGGCTTTCCGCAACAAAGACTGGTTCTCTACGATGCTTTTCCGCTACGAGATGACAACATCGAAGAGCAACAATCAGTATATTGAGGAATACTCGCTGCCTGACGGTATCGATTCGCCGACTACACCGGGTGCGTTGAAAGACATGAGCAGTGGCAACAGCCGTTCCAACTCGCAGTACTGGCTCTACAATGGCCATATCTCCTACAAGGAGCGTTATATTCTCGACTTCTCGCTGCGTGCTGATGGTGACTCTAAGTTCGGCCCAAAGAACAAGTGGGCGTATTTCCCTGGAGTGGCTGCACGTTACAACGTCATCGACGAGTCGTTCATGAAGCCTTTGCGTGACAAGTTCCTCTCTATGCTCGCCCTGCGAGCCAGCTGGGGTATCAACGGTAAGGCTCCGAATGCCGACTATCTGTTCTACTCTACCTACAATACCAATGGCGGCTCATACGGTAACGGCAACAACCTGTTCACCATTGCTACCATTGATGGTCTGAAACTTGACGACCTGCGCTGGGAGAAGACCACATCCGTAAACCTTGGTTTCAACCTCGGTTTCTTCAACGACCGCGTAGAGGTAGATTTCGACTGGTATAACAAGGATACCCAGGACCTGCTTATGACAAATGTGAAGATACCCTCAACTACCGGTTACGGCACCCTCTCCTATGCTAACGTCGGCAAGATGAACAACCAGGGATGGGAGCTTAACATCTCCGGCAAGAAGATTCTGCAGATTGGCAAGTTCTCGTTTGACGCCAGCCTGAACGTGGCGCAGAACTTCAACGAGATCAAGGAGATGGACCAGAGGGTTCTTGATGCCATCAATACTGAGTGGAGTGCAACAACACGTCCGGCCAGCAAGAGCTCGACAGGATATACCAACCGTATACAGGTGGGTAACGCACTCGGTTCCATCTATGGCTTCAGATATAAGGGCGTATACCAGTATGGCTACGACTATCTGGAGAACTACCAGAAGGAGCACGGACTGTCAGCAACAGAATATGAGGCATGGATAAACTCACAGCTTGCCGAGGGCAAGACATTCCCCGTCGTGCTCGGATCAGACGGCAAGGTGCTCATGACCAGCCAGGGACACCCTCAGCATCTTGTCTACAACTACAGCAACGGCAGTCAGACATACGTCTTCCGTGGTGGTGATGCCATATATGAGGACATCAACAACGACGGACAGATCAATGCGCTCGACATCGTATACCTTGGCAACTCATTGCCAAAGGTGCAGGGAGGTTTCAACTTCACCTTCAAGTATGGCAAGTGGAGCCTGAAGACCCGTTTCGCATACCGCTTCGGCAACAAGGTCGTAAACCTTGCCCGCATGAACCTTGAGAACATGTTCACCCCATACAACCAGTGCGCTACCGTTAACTACCGCTGGCGCAAGGATGGTGACGTGACTCCTATCCCAAGAGCCATGTACAATGCCGGCTACAACTATCAGGCTTCTGACCGCTTCGTGGAGAACGGCTCGTTTGTACGCTTCAACAACCTGCAGCTTGCCTACAACTTCGACAAGAAGATGATAAAGAGCCTTGGACTCAACCAGCTTCAGATGTACCTGAGCGTCAACAACCTCTACTGCTGGACCAAGTACAGCGGCACCGACCCTGAGGTATCTGTACAGGGATGGGGCGTTGCTGTCGATGACTCTCAGACTCCAAGGGCCAAGTCGTTCACCGTTACTCTGAACGTAGGCTTCTAACACCTTATTATATATATAGCAAACATACTAAGATATGAAAAAGTATATTTCAATCATATTGGCAAGCCTCGCCATGGTGTCGTGCGTAGACACCGTGCTGCTTCCCGATGACAAGACTGTGGACGAGGACTTCTGGAAGACTAAAGACGAGGTTGCACAGATGGTCAACGGCGCTTACCAGTCCATGCTCTCTGCCGATGTCATCAACCGCCTTATCGTTTGGGGTGACTTCCGCTCCGACGAGCTGAAAATGGTGAGTATTGATGCCAACGCTACAGTTAACGCACTCACCGAGATTGATGCCGTGAACATACAGACCACCAACACTTTTGCTACATGGGGATGTCTGTATAAGGTTATCAACAACTGCAACATCGTTCTCGACAAGGCACCGGAGGTTATGGAGATTGACCCGTCATATACCGAGGGCGACTACCTCACCGACCGCTCGCAGATGCTCGCACTGAGAGCGTTGTGCTACTTCTATCTTGTGCGCAACTTCCGCGATGTACCATATTCGGCCAAGTCGTATATGACGAGCAGCCAGGAGATGAACATTCCGCAGCTTGCCCCCGACTCTGTGCTTCAGTTGTGTATCAAAGACCTTGAAGAAGCTGAGACTATCGCACTCGACCCGTCTGCCTTCACCGACTGGCGCAGGGTGGGATGGATTAACCGCGATGCCGTAAACGCTATTCTGGCAGACATATATCTCTGGCTTGGCTCTGTTCACCACGATGCAAACTATTACCAGAAGTGCGTAGACTACTGCGACAAGGTGATTGCGTCGAAGCAGGCTCAGCATACTCCTGACCGCGGTGAGATACAGGTTAATGAATATCCCCTTGCCGATGGCCGTGAGGCTTTCGAGGAACTCTATATTGACCAGAACGCCGAGGAGAGCATCTTCGAGCTGCAGTACAATGGAAACTCTAATTCCAATTCTGCCCTTTGCCAGATGTATTTCAAGTACGCCAAGAACAATTCGCCATCAGGCTATGTCAGGGCTGCGTCAATCTTCGGTACCGTCGGAACGGGACAGCCTGTGTATACTCAGACGGGTGACTACCGCTTTATCAACAATGTCTTCGAACCAAACACCAACCTTGAGGCATATGACATACGCAAGATGGTGTCACTCACAGCACTGACTGTCAACAACCCTGTTGGTGCAGCAGGCATGAAGCGGCGCGACGAATCTCGCCAGTACGACCGCTTCGCCCAGAACTACATCTTCTACCGTCTTACCGACGTGATGCTTATGAAGGCTGAGGCACAGGTACAGCTTGCAGTGGATGATGATGACATACGTCTGCGTCAGGCTTTCAACCTTGTGCAGGCTGTCAATAACCGCTCGCTCTATTCTGGCAACCTTGCCAGCGACTCACTGAAGTTCAACTACTACAAGACGCGTGTTGACTTGGAGCCGCTCGTCATGACAGAGCGTCTGCGCGAGCTGTGCTTCGAGGGCAAGCGCTGGTACGACCTCATGCGCTACAATTTCCGTCATGTAGAGGGTATAGAATACGGCAAGACCCTTTACCAGCAGCAGGAAGAAGGTAAGGAGTTTACACGCAACGATGCTACATTCCTGAACCTCGTGACGAGAAAATACACTTCAGGTGCTGCCGCAGCAGCATCAAAGATGCGCACGGAGCCTTATCTGTATATGCCTGTCAACCAGAGCGACATCGATGTAAACTATAACCTGCATCAGAATCCCGCATACAGGAGTGATTCTGAATATGAGAAGAACTATTAATAAAGGAGGACAACCAAATATGAACAAGAAATTTTTCAAAGCCTGCTTAGGCATGTTGGCCATCATGGTTGCTCTGGGTGCCTGCAACAAGGAGCCGGACGAGTCCAACCTGTACACCTTTACAGGCGAGACCATAGAGACGTTCATTCAGAAAGACAGCGACTTGACATCGTTCAACTATATTCTGACACGCGTGGGTCTCGACCGTATGATGGCCTCTTACGGGCAGTATACCTGCTATGCGCCTTCAAACGAGGGTGTGGCACTGTATATAGACAGTCTCTACAATGACCCGGAGGCCTCCATACCACACAACGGTATGACAGCCAACTCGCTCGAGGGACTTAACGACAGCTTGTGCAATGACATCGCGCGCTACCATCTCACCAATGGTCTCTACAGCATCATAGAGATGGGCGGTAGTGGTGCCACTATCACCACAATGCTCGGCAGACCAATATCCTCGAAAGTTGACTCACTTGGTCGTACGGTACTCAACAATGTCTCAACCATTATAAGTGAGGACAATGAGGTGACCAACGGTCTGGTACACAAGCTCAATAGGGTAGTGCCACGCTCTTCCCGTCTGTTGGGCGACACCTTCGACCGTCTTGAGGGCTACACCATCTTCAACGAGGCGCTCAGGAAGACTGGGCTCGTTGACTCTATTAAGGAGTCGATGAAGTACCGCACACTCTCCGACGGTACACGAACAACGAAGTTTGACAAACCTGCAGACATCACCGACACTAACGGAAGTGAGCTTTATTGTCCAACAGAGTGCAAGATTGGATATACCATCTTTGCCGAGAGTGATGAGGTGATGCGTGCCAACGGCATCAACAGTTTCGAGGACCTCGTGAACTATGCAAATAAAGTTTATGGTGGTGCCGCTGCATGGTATGACTACATCCGTGAGAAGGGACACACCGTGAGCACGGGCAACGACTATACAAACCGCTGGAATGCCCTGAACATGTTCGTGGCTTACCACATACTCTACGCCTCTATGGCTCAGGACCAGCTGGTATTCGAGAAAAAGAGTGGTGTGCCATTGGGAACCAGCAAGTGGAACTATGTCAACGGAGCTGACCCATACGACTACTATGAGACCATGCTGCCCCACACATTGCTCAAGATATGGGAGCCTCAGCCTGGCAATACTCTCTACATCAACCGCTACCAGACATTCAATACCCTCACCAACGAGGTGGGCACCCGCGGTACCAACCATACGCTCGTAAATCCAGGTATCGAGATTGAACGTCTTGATATCACGGCATACAATGGTTACATCCATCCTATCAAGGGTATGCTCGTATATAATGAGCAGGTGCCGGACGGAGTACTCAATGAGCGTCTGCGCTTCGAGGCCACTACATTCCTTCCGGAGTTCATCAACAACGGCTTCCGGTATATGCTCATGAGCGAGGTGTCGGCAATGAACGGTGGCAACAGTGGCGCGCGTCTGGCTTTCCCCGTAGACTATTTCGACAACGTCATCTGCTACAATGGCGAGCAGACAAAGCTGAGATACAACGTCAAGGGTGACTACCGCGCTTACCAGGCTGATGCCTTCCAGGGATGGGGACAGTACGACCTGGCCATAAAGTTGCCTCCTGTTCCGTCAGGACTCTACGAGTTCCGCCTGTTCTACTCTCCTATGGGTCACGGCGGTATGATGCAGTTCTACTGGGGTACCAGCAAGAACGTGCAGGAGATGACGGCCTTGAGTATTCCTCTTGATGTCCGCATACAGGAAAGTGACCCACGTATCGGCTGGACAGCATTCTATGAGGAGGACGACATGGGCGTAGCCTCCGATGAGGCCATGAAGAACCGTGGATACATGCGTGGCCCGTACAGCTTCTGCGGACACCCGGGCGATGATGGTGATACCAAGACGACCAAGAACTGCCGTGGTGATGGTGTCGTAACCCTGCGTAGGGTGCTCGGCGTTGTCAACGTCAAGCAGAGCGATGAGTTCTGGTTCAGGTTCAAGAACGTTATCAACGATGACTCTGACCTGAAGTGGCAGCTCGACTTCGTAGAGTTTGTTCCAATGAACGTTGTCGACAATACCATGTACTCCGAGGACTGGTTCTGATGACAGCCATATATGAGGGAGCGGCCTGACCCAAACAACAGGCCATGGCTGTTGCCCTCATCACGCAAACAGCACACATAGAAATAAAACTCTGAAACAGACAATATTATGAACAAATTATCATATAAAGGACTTATGACCGCCGCAACAATGCTTGCAGTAACGTCATGCTCCGACTTCTCCGACTACAACGACACTCCGGTGAGTGACGTTCAGCAAGCCGAGAGAACGCTGTGGGACAATATCTCACAGAACGACCAGCTGTCCGACTTTGCCACCCTTGTCAAGAAGGCAGGCTTTGACGATGAGCTGAGTCAGCCACACTTCTATACTGTATGGGCACCGGTAAACGGTACCTATGACGCTTCCTCGCTTATGTCTGCCGACTCGGCAACGGTGCTCTACCAGTTTGTGAAGAGCCATATCGCTGAATACAACCATGGCATCTCCGGCCCGGTAGACGAGCGCATCCATGCCCTCAACCGCAAGTCGTTTGTCTTCGAGGGCGATGGACAGTACACTTATGCGGGGCAGGCACTCAAACAGCTCAATATTCCAAACTCCAATGGTATAATGCACTTGCTCGATGGTGCTGCACGCTTCTATCCCAATATCTACGAGTATCTCCTCACTTATGAAGGTATCGACTCTGTATCGGCATATTTCAAGCGTTATGAGACAAGCGTTCTCGACACCAAGAACAGCGTGCTTGGCCCAACCATCAATGGTAAGCAGACCTACATTGACTCGGTGATGATTACCTCCAACTCTCTGCTCAAAATGCTTGATGCCAAGCTTGACAAGGAGGATAGTACGTATACCATGCTTGTACCTACCAATGAGGCTTGGCAGGCGCAATATGACAAAATCAGCAAGTCCTTTAACTTCATCAACACCACCGTGGCACAGAACATTGACGAGGCTACAGCTACGGATAAAGTTCCTACAGTGTCCGTGACTGTTGACGCGGCATACACCAAGGACTCTCTGACAAGGTTATACTTGGTTAGTGACTTGGTATACAACAACAACAACTATTACAACAACTGGCTTGTCGACGATGCTGTGGAGCCTTACGATACCTTGTTGTCCACGACTTATGGGTTTATTACCAATCCACAGGAGGTTATGTCAAGGGTTATCGACCGTGAGACCATGAGCAATGGAACTTTCTGCATTGTCGACTCGCTGGCCTTCCGCCCATGGGAGTCTTGGTGCTTCTCCTTGCCCCAGTCGCCTATGAACAGCCGCACGTGGACTGGTTCCAACAGCTACCTATATATCGATCAGGCTGATTTCGATTCTGTTAAATATGTACCTGAATATCCAGGTATTACTTCGTTGGGATATCTGTGGGTAGCTCCTCTGAGCAACTATGGTAAGCCGCAACTCGACGTCAAGCTGAGGAACGTGCTCTCCACCACCTATAATATATATATAGTTCTCGCGCCGAGCCAGGACTATGGTGAGGATGACAATGGCAACAAGTTCCAGAAGCCAAACATGCTCGACTTCTCACTGAGCTATTGCGATGCCAAGGGTAAGCTCGCAACACAGAAGCTCAACCAGAAGGTTGTCAACGACCCTACGCGTGTCGATACCCTTGCCGTAGGAACGTTCACATTTCCTGTTGCATATGCAGGCTTGGGGAACACAGTATATCCCAACCTCAAGATCACAACCGACTTCGGAGTCTTCGACAAGGCAAAGATGGCTGCATATACCCGAGACTTCCGCATAGTCTCGATACTTATGAAGCCGGCCGAGCTTGACGAATTTGAAGCTACTAAAGAGTAACGATTATGAAGAGCACTATAATGAACATCATGCAGAGACATGGTCTGAGACTATCGCTCTGCGCAATGGCCCTCGGCCTCAGTACCTCCGCTTTCGCACAGACAGATGACGAAACCGAGGAGGTAGAAATGAGCATCAAGCAACCTAAGCGACAGCGTGCCGTTGCAGATGACAAATATACGATGATGACAATCAGTGGAACTATCGTCGACCAGGTGTCGAACAAGCCACTGGCTGGTATCCAGCTACGTATGCTGGGCAACGAACGCTACACCGCCATGACTGGTGCTGATGGTACATTTAATATCAAGGTTCCGACATTTGCCACGAGCCTCTATGTACATGCGCCAGGCTTCATGCCCCAACAGGTGGCTGTCAATGCAGGCGACGACAAGCAGAAGGTAGACATAAAGATGCTGCCCGACAAGTACCGCGCCATGTACACTGACCATACTGTCTATACAGCTCAGAGCGGATTTGAGGCCAGTTCCAACAGCATAACTATAGAGAACGATATCGAGAACAAACTGGGTGCAGACGTCAGGACAATCACTCGCTCTGCCGCTCCAGGCATTGGCGCGTCTATGTTCGTGCGCGGTCTCTCGTCTCTCAATGCCAATGCCCAGCCGCTCATCGTCATCGATGGGGTGGAGCAGGACATGCAGCAGAACAGGTTGTCGCTGCACAGCAATCAGGTCAACAACATTCTTGCCAATATCTCGCCAGACGACATTGCCTCCGTGCGTGTTCTCAAGAATGCCACTGCACTCTACGGAGCTCGTGGAGCCAACGGTGTCATCCTCATCGATACCAAGCGCGGCAATTCCATGGCTACACGCATTGATGCCAATATCTCCGCAGGAGTGAGCCTCGTGCCGCAGTTGCCTACGATGATGAATGCCTCGCAGTACCGTAACTACGCTACAGAGATGCTGGGAACTGTTCCTGAGAATGTCAACCTCGACACTCCTATCTCGTTCCGGTTCCTGAACGATGATCCTAACAGTTACTATTACCACACATATCATAACGATACCGACTGGAGCGACTATGTTTACCGCACAGCACTCACGCAGAACTACAGCATCAACGTGCAGGGTGGTGACGACATAGGTATGTACAACCTCTCCGTGGGCTACATCAAGGCAGAAAGTACGGCTAAGAAGAACGACTTCGACAGGATGAACGTGCGTTTCAATACAGACATCAACATCCTCTACAACCTTAAGACCAAGTTCGACATCTCCATCAGCCGTACAAATTCGAGCGTCTTTGATGATGGAGCGCCAGAGGACCTTGATGCAGGTACCATAACCTCACCAACATTCCTCTCGCTCATCAAGGCTCCTATCGTGAGTCCATACCAGTACAACGCCATCATTGGCGGATTTACCAGCCTGCTCAGCGACTACGATGACATCTATAGCCAGCTCGGACCAAACTATGGTCTTGCCAACCCTGTGGCTATCCTGCAGAACAGCAACGGTGACAACAAGAACAAGTCTGAGAATACGTACTTCAATGTACGCATCGAGCCTGCCTATACAATCAATCCCAGCCTGAGCCTCACATCGATGTTCAGCTATACGCTCGACCGTAACTCGCAGAGGTATCATCGTCCCTACAATGGTGTGCCGCCGTTCGAGATTGCCGACCTCGGTACTGTTACAAGTATGGCCGCCTCGCTATTCTCCAAGGAGATTAGCGTAGTCAGCAATACTCATATAGACTGGCATCACCAGTATGGACGCCATACCATAGGAGCGTTTGGCGGCTTCAAATACACCTACTTCTCGTTCGATGACAACGACCTGAAGACTGAGTACACCTCTGCCACCAATGACAAGAACCCGTCACTCAGCGCAGGTACTGGTTTCCAGCACATCAACGGCAACAACGATGTATGGAAGAATATCCACTGGTATGCAAATGTCGACTATAACTACATGAACCGCTATTTCGCTACAGTGTCGTTGTCGGCAGAAGCAAACAGCCGCTTCGGCAAAAAGGCTGGTGGCCTTGACCTGTGTGGCGTGTCATGGGCATTGTTCCCAAGCGTGCAGTTGGGATGGGTTATGACCAATGAGAAGTGGTTCCCCAAGACAGGTGCCATCAACTATCTCCGCCTGAATGCAGGCTTTGACATGAGCGGTAATGACGACATATCAAACTATGCCGCACGTACAAGCCTTTCGGCTGTAAGGTTCAACTATAATGCCATAGGTCTACAGCTCACCAACATCGGT
This sequence comes from Prevotella sp. P3-122, assembly GCF_002251365.1. Lineage (GTDB taxonomy): Bacteria > Bacteroidota > Bacteroidia > Bacteroidales > Bacteroidaceae > Prevotella. The sequence goes on along the minus strand of NZ_NPJH01000025.1, from coordinate 32,854 downwards.
AACGACGAGATTAAGTGGGAGACCAGCCGCAAGTTCAACGTTGGTCTGCAGAGCTTCCTTGTAAACAACAGAATTGGAGTAGACTTCAACTTCTACATCAACAAGACTTCAGACCTGCTGACACTCAAGACCTTCGATAACCCTATAGGCGGTATCAACAACTACTGGACCAATGGCGGAGAGCTTCAGAACTGTGGTTTTGAGCTTACCTTCACTGGCAAGCCTGTGGTGTCGCGCCTCTGGAATATCGAGCTTGGCGCTACCGTAGGACACTACAGCAACGAGGTAAAGAAGCTGCCTGACGGTGACTATACCACGTCTATTTATGGCGACAACAACATCCTCACTGCTGTCGGCAAACCCGTAGGACTCTTCTACGGCTATCAGACAGCTGGAGTTTTTGCCGACGACAACGAGGCACGCTCTGCTGGCAAGGACGGATACCTTTATATGGAGGACAATGCCGGACAACGCAACAATTTCGTTGCTGGTGACGTGCATTTCATCGACCGAAACAATGACGGCATTATAAATGACCTTGATAAGACTGTCATCGGCGACCCAAATCCTGATATCTATGGTAATATCTTCGCCACAGTAAGCTTCCGTGACTTTACCCTCACCATGGGATGGAACTACAGTCTTGGCAATGATGTATATAACTACCAGCGCTCAATACTCAACAGCGGAAGCACTTTCTACAACCAGCAGGTGGCAGAAGTGTCGCACTGGCGCTACGAAGGCCAGCAGACTGCATTCCCGCGCCTGGCCTATGGCGACCCGCTCGGCAACAACCGTTTCAGCGACCGCTGGATTGAGGATGGAAGCTATCTTAGGCTCAAGACCCTTAACCTCAGCTATAAGGTGCCTGTTCCTGGCAGCTGGACTTGGCTGCAGGGTCTTACCATCTGGGCTCAGGCCGAAAACCTGCTGACATTCACCAAGTACTGCGGCAGCGACCCAGAGTTCAGCATCGGCAACGGTGTGCTCTACCAGGGCATCGACTGCGGCAACCTCGCACAGGGACGAAGCTTCTCATGCGGAGTAAAGATAAACCTCTAACCACTATCAACAAACGATATGAAAAAGATCATTATATCACTCTTTGCAGCTATCGGAGCACTCATGCTCCCCAGCTGCTCCGACATGCTCGATACCGAGAGCTCACGCCAGCTCTTCGACAAGGAGCTTGACAGCAAGACCGACTCCGTTCACTTTGCCTTCGGTGTGATGCAGGCCATGCAGCAGCTTGCTGACCAGTATGTATTCATAGGCGAGATGCGCGGTGACCTTGTCAGGACAACTGAATATACCGACAACAATCTTCGTCGTCTGGCCGACTTCTCTGCCGACACCTCCAACAAGTATGACTCGGCTTATGTGTACTATCGTGTCATAAACAACTGCAACTACTATATTGCACACCGTGACACCACGCTGCTTACGGGTAGCACGCTCGTTGCTATGCGAGAGTATGCGGCCATCAAGGCTTTCCGCGCCTGGGCTTACCTGCAGCTTGCACGCACATATGGCAAGGTGCCGTTCTTCACGGATCCTCTCACCACTATCTCGCAAATCAACAGCAGCAACTATCCGTCGCTCGATATTGACGGTATTGTAGCAGCGCTTGCGCCAGACCTTGAGCAGTATAGCGGATATACCGTTCCTAACTACGACAATGTGGATATCGGTGCCACCAACTGGGGCTCCACCAAGCGTATGTTCACCAAGTACTGCTTCATTCCTGTTGACGTAATTCTTGGCGAGATGTATCTTGAGGTTGGTGACTTTGCCCGTGCGGCATCCCATTACACCACCTACCTCACACGTGTGGCTGAACCAGTCGACCGTTATGCTCTGGGATTTAGCTCAAGGCTATCATTCTCGGACATCACTTACGTACCATCTGACTACGATGGAGGTCTATCCGGGGTGCTTTGGAGTGCTATTTTTGACAACAACTCAACGATTGACTATCTGTCATACATCCCAATGTCTGTAAATCGCCTGCGTGGAACTACCACGTCCTTGCCGTTGGCCTTCGGCTTCAACTATTATTCCACATCCAGCAGAATAGACAGCCTTAGGATGGACGAGGTTCAGATTATGGCTTCAGATCAATACTGGGCATTGTCCGACAGTTGTGACTATTACTATTATCGCAGCGTCACTGGAGGTCTGCCACAGCAGTATGTTGGCGGTGTGAAGTGGGGCGATATGCGCTCAAAAGCCATTGTTACCAAAGGTACGGGTGCAGACTCAACCAAGCAGTGGATTACCAAGTACAACAGTGGAAACATTTATCTATACCGTACTTCCACCATTTACCTGCACCTTGCAGAGGCACTCAACCGACTGGGACATGTCGATGCGGCATTTGCCATTCTCAAGGATGGTATCACGGAATCCCTCCTCGACACCACACGTACCTATATCACTGATGAGACACGCGAACTTCTGCAGAACACCTATCCGCTCCTTTCTGACCAGTATAGGTCTCTCTTCCCGGCACAGACCAATTCCAACTATGCCAGCACCAACTTTGGCATCCACCAGCATGGTTCTGGCGTAACAGGAGACGGCAACTATCCTGGCCGTTCGCCCTATCAGCTTGATTCTATTGTCGGACAGAAGATGAGGAGCATTGCCCAGACCTATCAGGTGAATGTCGGAACAACTAAGGCGGACTCTATCAATGCCATGGAGGACTTGCTCTGTGACGAGTATGCTCTGGAGTTTGCATTCGAGGGAACACGCTGGTACGACCTTATGCGTCTTGCACGACATAAGAACCGTGCCGCCCTCTATAATCCTGACTTTGGTGGCCGTTGGCTCGCACGCAAGTTGCAGTACAAGAACCCGGTAAAGGACCTTACAATACCTGAAAACTGGTACTTGCCATTCAAATAGTCCAAGTCGCTATATCGCAAAGAACATAATCCAGGCTGCTCATCCATAGTAATGAGCAGCCTGTTTTTTTTGTCAAATATACAGGAGGCGGTACGCGCTGAAAGCGCAGAAGCACATAGCCCAGGGTAGAGCGTAGCGGCACCCTGGGTTATTTCATGTAGGTGACGGCTCGCCCTGCAAATGGCAAAAGCGTAGATAATGGCAGGACAGATAACGCTTTTGCGCTTATTTTACGAATCATGTGGATTGGGACAAACACAAAAAAAGGTCAAGCATTGCTTGACCTTTTGTCGGGGCGACAGGATTCGAACCTGCGGCCGCCTGGTCCCAAACCAGGAGCGCTACCGGGCTGCGCTACACCCCGAATGCTTTATAGGAAGTGTTTTCCTTAATTGCGGTGCAAAGGTATAACTTTTTTCTGTAACTGCCAAATGTTTTGCCTACTTTTTTATCCTTGATGGTTCTTTTCCCTTATTCGATGGCAATAATGCCATGAAAAAGAGTCTGCCCTTACTTGAAGAGCAGACTCTTTGTTGGAATAATATCTTGTTAACGAATCTACTTGATGATGCCAAGCTCGACGAAAACTTTCTTCAAAGCCTGCACTCCATATTCTACCTGCTCCTTTGTGTGGTTGGCCATAAGGGCAAAGCGCACGAGGGTGTCCTGAGGAGCGCATGCGGGTGGAATTACAGGGTTGATGAATACACCTGCCTCGAATGCGGCCTTGGTAACAGCAAATGTCTTCTCGATGTCGCGAACGTAGAGAGGGATGATTGGACTCTCTGTGTCACCAATCTCAAAGCCTTCCTCGCGGAAGCGTGTCAAGGCATAGCGGGTAACATCCCACAGAGCCTCAAGACGCTCGGGCTCTTGCTGAAGAATGTGAAGAGCCTCCATGGCAGCTGCTGTGGCAGCGGGTGTGTCGGATGCACTGAAGATATATGTACGACAGCTGTGTTTCAGGAAATTGATGGTATCACTGTCTGATGCTATAAAGCCGCCAATGGAAGCAAGGCTCTTTGAGAATGTTCCCATGATGAGATCAACCTCGTTGGTAAGGCCGAAATAATCGCAAACACCACGTCCGTTGCGTCCAAATACACCTATACCATGAGCTTCGTCAACCATGATGGAGCAGTTGTACTTATGCTTAAGCTCCACGATTTCAGGCAGTTTGGCTAAGTCGCCCTCCATGGAGAACACACCGTCAACGACGATTAGTTTAACAGCATCATGTGGTAGTTTCTGGATTACTCTCTCAAGGTCCTCCATGTCGTTGTGCTTGTAGTGCAGCTGGGTAGCGAAGGAGAGCCTGCGTCCGTCAACGATACTTGCATGGTCACGGTCGTCACATATTATATAATCATTGCGTCCTACGACCATAGCCAGTACACCTTGATTTACGGAGAAACCTGTAGAGAAGCACAAAGCCTCGTCCTTGCCAACAAATTCTGCCAGTTCCTTCTCCAATTGGACGTGCAGGTCCAATGTACCATTCAGAAAGCGACTGCCCGCACATCCTGAGCCATACTTGTCGAGTGCGGCCTTGGCTGCATCGATGACGCGCTGGTCACCTGTCAAACCTGTGTAGGCATTCGAACCGAACATGAGAACCTTGTGGCCTTCCATCTCTACCTCGGTGCCCTGTTTGCTTGTGATAGCTCTGAAATAAGGGTATACACCTGCGGCCATGTACTTCTGGGGTTCTCTATAATTCTTGTATCTTTCTTGTAACTGTCCCATTTTAAATTGGTATAGAATCTTCTTGTGTTTTAATTAGGCTGCAAAGATACAAATTATTTGCGGAATATCAACATTTTTTGGAATAAATATATCTTTTGTGCTTTTTTTGTTTTTCTCCCAAAGGTTTTTTATTGGGAATTTGCTAACTTTGCAGACATGAATAAAAGGATTGTCTTCATAATGAACCCCATTTCGGGAACATCCAATAAGGCAGGAATCCCGGAACTTATTGCAAACACGCTCGATACAAGTCTTTTCGACTATGAGATTAAGTACACCGAGCATGCCGGACATGCCTTCGAGCTTGCCTCCGAGGCCAAGGATGATGGTGCAGACATTGTTGCGGCCATAGGTGGTGACGGAACGGTAAACGAGGTGGCAAGGGCCATTGTGCATTCAGAAACGGCATTGGGTATTGTCCCCTGTGGCTCAGGCAATGGCTTGGCCAGGCATCTGTTGCTTCCAATGCAGCTGAAAAAATCCATTGAGCTTATTAATCATTGCCAGATACACGAGCTCGATTATGGTATTATCAACGGTCACCCGTTTTTCTGTACCTGCGGCATGGGCTTTGATGCGTTCGTGAGCATGAAGTTTGCCGAGGCGGGTAAGCGCGGCCCTATAACGTATGCAGAGAACATACTGAAGGAAGGCTTGAAATACAAGCCCGAGACATACGAAATTGAGGATGAGAGCGGCACTATGCGCTACAAGGCTTTCCTTATTTCCTGTGCCAATGCCTCGCAATATGGCAATAACGCATACATAGCTCCGCAGGCATCAATGAGCGACGGGCTGATGGATGTCATTATCATGGAGCCTTTCGATGTCATAGAGGCTCCACAGATTAGTATCGATATGTTCAACAAGACGTTGGACAAGAATTCCAAGATTAAGACTTTCAAAACAAAAAAACTACACATACACCGCAATGAGCCCGGACTTATCCATTATGACGGAGACCCAATAATGGAAGGCAAGGATATAGAGGTGGAAATCAAGCCAAAGGGAATAAAGATTATCGTAAACCCCTTTGCCGACAAGAGCCTTCGCAAGCCGAATGCCCTTCAGACGGCTGCCTGCGAGCTGTTCAACGAGATTAACCTGCTTAGGGACGACATAGCCAAACAGGGCAACAAGGCTCTGGCCATAAGCAAGAAGTTGCAACGAAAGCTTAACAAGTAACCTCCACCTTAACTCACAATCATCTAAAGATAGAAGTCCGCTGTCAGTTGCTGATACCATTGTGAACGCGTGCTGTCGGAGTTCATCAGTATCTGTTCCTCAATAACAAGTGTCTCAGGTCTCAACTTGCAGAACTGAGCCATGCACCTGCGTACAGGCTTGCGTGCAACGGTGCGTATGTTACACAATCGAGATAGGAACAGGCCTGATATTGCTGCCTCTTCCTCGTATCGGCAGAGCATTTCGGATGGAATGATGACGGAGAATGTGCCATCGGCAGAAAGCATGCGGCTGACACCGGTTAGCAGATCCGTTACAGACAGGGTGCAGGTATGGCGTGCAATGGCGCGTTTCTCGTCAGGAGCCTTCAGTGAATTCTCAAAGTAGGGTGGGTTGGAGACGATGGCATCGTACGTGCCATCGTGTTGCTGCAAGGCGGTATTGCAAATGGTTATGCGGTTGGCAAATTCTGATGCGACAATGTTTTCTGTTGCCTGTAGGCAGGCATCTGCATCAATATCCAAACCGCATATCATTGCCTGCGGGTAGCGTTGCGCCATCATCATGGCTATGATGCCTGTACCAGTTCCAATGTCCAGAATGTTATTGCCACCCTTAGCCCATGCTCCTATAAGCACTCCGTCGGTGCCTACTTTCATGGCGCAGCGATCTTGCCTGACAGCAAATTGCTTGAACTGGAATACATTCTTGTTCATAATTATTGACCGTATCTTCTCTTCTCGTCAAACATCACTTGTTCTTGTCAGCCGAATATTGTTTTATGAGGCTGTACGCTCCATAAAGCCCTAGCTCGCCGGCCTTGCTCAGGTCGGCAATTCCCTGCGTCCTGTTGTTGGCTCGTATTCTTGTCAGGCCCCTGTTATAGTATGCTTCGGCGAGGTTCGGATCCAGCTCAATGGCTCTGGTATAGTCATCAACGGCCTTGGCATAGTCCTTGCGCGAGGCATATAGGTTGCCGCGGTCATAGTAGATGTATGCGTTTGTCGGTGCCAGCTTCAGAGCATCATTGAAGTCGGACTCTGCCTTAGCGGTAGTGAGCCTTGTGTCTATGCCGCGCGAGGCGTCATAGTTGTTGAGCATCGACTGGCAGACGGCACGTTGCCAGTATGCCAGCACGTTAGTTGAGTCTGCCTGCAGGCATACGGTTAGGTCGTTGAGTGCGGCCTCAAAATCCTGTACCATGCTGTAGGCAACAGCGCGCTCCATAAGGAGAGGTGAGGCGTCGTTAACGGTTGAGGCTGCTGCTATGTTGGCTGACAGAATGTCGATATGTGAGAATAGAGAACGGCTTTCCTCTGCAGTAATCTGTGCGTTTCCACAATTAATATATATGTGACGAGACGGCTTCGCCTTGGCGTTGAACGACTCTACGAGTGCGTCGAAAGCTTGATATTTCCTTACGCCATTGTTGTAGACGGCGAACGACAGCCCGTACATCGGCATGGACTCGCCCTCAACGTGCCTGTTCTGAACCCGGCCGCGATACTCGCTCTTGTACTCTTGTCCAACCTCTGTAGAGTCGGCCACTACAATCTGGTTGTACTTGTCAAGGTCTATCTCTGAGCGTTTTCTCATTTCCTTAAGCTTGCTCTTGCTCCAACGTTTCTGCACACCGAACCTCTTGTCCATCTGTGCTTTCAGTATGCGGAACTCGTCGGTCTCTGCTTTCGCCGTCATGCCCAGCCGTCTGTAGCAACGGGCACGATAGCTCAGACCGGTCCAGAAGTCGGGGAACTGGTCGATGACAGCCGAATAGTCTCTGATGGCAGCACTGAGATTGCCTGTTTTCTCATGAAGTATCGCACGGTTGAATATGGCCATGAAATTCTGTGGCTCCATCTTGATGACATAGTTGAAGTCGTCGATGGCCCTGTTGTCATCGCCAAGCTGCACGCGAAGCAGTCCGCGGTTGTAGTGTGCGAGGAAATTGTTCGGGTCGAGGTCTATTGCCATGTCGTAATCGTCCATGGCACCACGCAGGTTGTTGATGTTTAGTCTTGCCAAGGCTCTGTTGACATAGTTGCTTACATCCTTCGGTCTCAGATGCAGGGCTTTTGACAATTCCTTGTCGGCGTCCTGCCATTGTTTCCTTGCAAGCGACATGTTCGCCCGGATAGTCCATGCCGAGGCATCGTAGGGATCTATCTCCAGACTCTTGTCGAGCCATTTGGCTGCCTCTACGGTGTCTTTCTTGTTAAGGTATATCTCGGCCTTTAGCTGGTATGCGTTTGCAAACTTGTTCCATTTCCTGATGACGGAATCGGTCTGTGCCAATGCCTTGTCATAGTCTTTGGTGTTCATGAGACAGATGGCCCTGTTGAACCAGAAATTTCTGGTGTCTGGACTTAGCTTTATAGCTTTGTCGTAGTCGAGGATTGCTCCGGCAAAGTTGTTCTGCCTGATGCGCGCAATGGCTCTTAGGTCATAGAGTATGTCAATGTATGGATTGAGCGTTATAGCCTCTGTGGCATCTGCTTCTGCGCCGACAAAATCGTCAAGATAGAATTTTGCTGCCGCACGCCCCTGCCATGGCACGTAGAGGAACGGCTTCATGGCTATAACCTGATTGAAATATTGAATGGACAATACGTAATCCTCATAATGGAGAGCCACTTGACCACTTGTTATCAGACGCTCGACATTATACTGGGCTTTGGCCGTCAAACAAGAGAGGACCAAAGCCAGGAGGACTACATGTTTCTTCATGACAAATGTTATTAGCGGACTATCTTCGTGCGGTAAGTGCAACGGAACTTCCCCTGCATGATAGCCTTGAGCTTGTTCTTTATCATCTGCTTGCGCAATGGCGATACCCTGTCTACGAACATTGTGCCCTCAAGATGGTCGAACTCATGCTGCATGACTCTTGCCAGATAACCTTCTACCCACTCATCGTGCTCCTGCATATTCTCGTCAAGATATGTCACATGAATGCGTGTGTGGCGTGTCACCTTCTCGTGGATGCCGGGTATGGACAGACATCCTTCTTCCATGGTCTCGGTGTCGGAGTCTTCGTCAATCTCGACAATATGCGGATTGATGAATACATGGCGGTAGCCCTTATACTCAGGCATGTCGTCACCGAGCACGTCAAGGTCGATGACCACAACCCTAATATCGCGCCCTATCTGTGGAGCAGCAAGGCCAATGCCCTCGCTTGCCTCAAGAGTCTCGTACATATTCTGTATAAGTTCCTGCAGTCCCTCATAGTCTGGCGTGATGTCCTGGGCCACCTTTCTCAGAACCGGTTGCCCATATATATAAATAGGTAGTATCAAAATCGAATAGTTTTATATTTGTGTATAATGTCGGAAAGAATTCAATGGCAGGTCACTTTCTCCTGTTGGCCTCCATCCAGTCTTGCAAGATAATGGTTGCCGACACCTCGTCGACGAGTCCCTTGTTCTCGCGCCGCACTTTCTTGCCCACTCCGCTGTCTATGATAGCCCTTTGTGCCAGCACGGATGTGAAACGCTCATCGTAATACTCTATGGGAATGTTGGGCATGGCTTTACGCCAACGGTTTACAAACTGTTCCACACGGGTAAAGTTCTCGCTTGGTCTGCCATTGGTCTGCATGGGCTTGCCTATGACTATTCTCTCCACCTGCTCTTGCGAAACATATTGGCTGAGATAGTCAAAAAGATGACCGGTATCGACAGTCACCAACCCATTGGCTATAATCTGCAATGGGTCGGTGACTGCGAGTCCGGTTCGTTTCTTCCCGTAGTCTATAGAGACAACTCTCATTTATTTCTTGAAAAGAAGCCAAGCATCACCCTTGGGGTTGTACTGTGAGCCACGGATGGCATCACGGCTCTGCACGGCCTGTCCCTTGTCTGAGAATGTAGAGGCAACAACCCTGTACATGTTGATTGCGGAGTTGTAGACAATCTGGGCATTGTAACCGCCAGCCTTGAGTGTGTTCTGCATACCCTCGGCATTAGCCTTCAGAGAGTAAGAACCAACAACAACGCTGTAGTCCTGAAGCCCCTCGCCATTGATAACGGTAACGCTCTCCGAACGTACGGTGGCATTGTCAACGTTGGTAACCGTAGTCTGGTTGGCTGGCGTAACTGGTGTCAGTGGAGTCACTACTGCTGTCTCAGTCTGAGCAGGCTCCTCAGTCTGTGTCTGCTCCTGAGCCTTAGCCTTCTCATACGCCTTCTTGTATGCACTTTCCTTTGATGAACCACAACTGGTCATAGCCAGAACTGCGCAGAAACCTGCACACAATACGAGATATTTCTTCATAATCAAAAAATTGTTTTTACATTAAATCAATTATCAATGTGCGAAGTTACAAAATATATCGCAAACAGCGCAGAAAGACGCACATAAAGTTTGTTAAATAAGGCCAAAGGAGGCTTTTTAACAAAAAATGGCACTCGCAGCCATTGTTGTTTGAGGTATTATCCTTATATTTGCGAGTGAATTAACAGTTTTGATATTTACAAACTAAAAAAAGAAAGGAATAAAAAGATGAAGGCATTAGGTTACATCGGCGCATTCCTTGGTGGCGCCATCGCCGGAGCAGCCCTCGGTCTGCTGCTGGCTCCTGAGAAGGGTGAGGAGACACGTTCAAAGATTACTGACGCTGTTGACGAGTTCTGCAAGAAGCACAACCTGAAGCTCAGCCGCAGGGAGGTTGACGACCTGGTTGACGACATCAAGGACGCAGCTGAGGAATAAAAACAGAGACAGTCTATGTTTTCAAGCGACAAAAACGTTGAGACAATAGGCCAGCTGGCCGAGATTATCAGACATTACATCGGGCTTCAGAAAGAATATGTGAAGCTCGATGTAATTGATAAGGTTGTCAGGCTGCTCACCGTTGCAGCCATGACGGTAGCCTTGTGTGTACTGTTCCTGTTGATGCTCATTTATCTGTCGTTCGCAGCGGCGTGGGCCTTGGCTCCGCATTTTGGCATGCCGATTGCAATGTGCATCGTGGCAGGATGCTATTTGGTTTTGCTGCTGTTGTTTATCATTTTCCGCAAGCAGTGGATAGAGAGACCGCTCGTTAGGTTTCTTGCTGGTCTGCTGCTAAGCAAGTAAACTTCCACATTATTATTATTATGACGCAACCCAACAACAACATACGCACCCTGGAAGAGATTGTCATGCGCAAGGAGTATGTCCTTGCTGAGATACATCGTGATGACGAGAAGATCAAGAAACTTTGGGGTAGCCTGTTCCATGCTCCCAACCTCACGTCAAGTACTCCGTCTAAACGCATCACTGGGTTCATGAATGCAGGTGTGGGAGTGTTTGATGGCTTGCTGTTGGCATGGAAGCTGTACAGGAAGTTCAAGAAGAAATAACTTACAGCCTGCAAGGCAAAGGATATGTTCATTTTGCTCTGTTTGCAACGTGTCCGTTCTGTTGCCACTCTTTCTTTAATTCCATTTACCATTGCAAATACGATTTTTTCTAATAGTACACTTTGCCCTGCCGTTCAGTCATTGCTGAGTGGAAAGGGTAAGGCATGTATGCAGGAAGGCAAGTACGTATAAGCTGATTTGTAGGTACGTTTGATGGACAAACTTTGTTTTTCAGAGATTATAAGGCACAAAAAAAGGAGTACCGCTGTACTCCAACCTTGTTAACCTTAAATCTAATACTATGAAAAACACAGTGCAAAGTTATGACATTTTTGCAAGACTAACAAATAATTTGGATGGTTTTTGCCCGGGTTTAATATTTTTTAATACATTGCTTTCTACACGAAGCTATTAGCGATTAGATTTAAGGCTTCTCGATAATCACGCGCTGTAAGCGCAAAAGTGTAGATAACAGTAGGACATATAACGCTTTTGCGCTTACAGCGCGCATTGATTATAATCCCTTATACCCAGGGTGTCGCTACGCTCTACCCTGGGCTATGCGCAGGTTGCCCTTTGCCTTTCCTTGCAGCCGGCGACCTTTGGTTCAGGGCGTTGCTACCGATATTTGTACATCAAACTGTACACCATAATTGTTTGAGGTAATATATTGAGGGTGTGTAAATGAAGTGAACCCCAGAAGTTGGTCAAGAAAACTTCTGGGGTTCACTTCATTTATATACCCTCTTGTTGGATAGGAGGAGTTTTTGTCTGGTGGATTAGAACTATTTTACCACAGTTTTCCTTCCACCTATTATATATATGCCTGATGGCAGTCCTTCGGTGGCACATCCCCTTGTGATGTTCTGCCGGACAATTCGTCCGTCGATGGTGGTCACGTCTACGATGTCGGTGTCGGATGTTGTTATTGCTGAGATGCCACTTGTTGCGGCTGTGCATGTCAGAGTTCCGTCCGTTGCCAGCATCGAGTCATCCCACTCAGAGCCATCTGTGCTTGCAATAATCCACCCGCTTGTAGGTCTTGTGCCTGGGAAGATGGTCAGCTTGTCGCCTACCTCGAATGTACGTCCGTCTATAGGCTGAATCTTTATTGTGTCGTTGCCGGCCATGGTGAATGTAGTTCCCTGCACGTTGAGCTTGCTGTTGGAGCTGCTCTTTATCCTTATGAGCAATGTGGCACCGCTCTGCATGGTGCAGTTGCCTGTTATTTTCAGTGTTCCTGGTAATGTTTCCGAATAGCCGGGGCTGACGATGGCGCCATTCTGTGCTGTTACGCTTGTCGTGGAGCCAGTGCCTGCCAATGTTGCGCCCTTGCTGATGGTAATAATTCCTGTGGTGGCTGTTCCGGTAGTGTTGAATATTGTCAGCTTGCCACCCTGCACGGTGATGGGCGATGTGTTCTCATTTCCCTTCAGTGTCCAGTTTCCTTTACCAACCTTTGTCACCTTTGCCGCTGCCAGCTTTCCGCTGAAGGCTGCGTCCTTGCCGTTGTGTCCCACTTCCCAGCTCTCGTTGTCTGCACCGAATGATGGCTTCGTGGCAAACGAGCTGTAGCCAGAGGCATCAGCGAGTGCTCCTACTTGCAGGTTGGCAGCCACTGTGTTTCCTGAGCCGCCTTGATAGTGCCTTATTGATGCACCGTCGCCAAGGGTTAGCGTGAGCTGTTTCATGTCGGTCAGCGATGACATTAGCCTTGAGGCACCGTTTATGTGCAGGTTGCCCTCAAACTTGCTGAAGTTGGAGCTGATGTCAAACCTCACTCCGCCTGCGTTTACAATCACCGAACCTTTTCCTGCGAAACTGCCCTGCAGTCCTGCACGGTATGCGCCGTCAATGGTGAGCTTGGCAAGGCTGTCTACGGTTACGGCCTGTTTCATATATGGTATGGTACTCATGCTCTGGTTGGCCACAAAGCGGAATGTGGCGGTGCCAGTGACATGGAGTGGGGCAGTGCCGAACCCTGCGCGCCAGTCGCCCTGTGCCAGAATACCCTTGCGTAGTTCCACTCCCTTAATAAGGTTTGTTGCAGTGTAGCATATGCTGAGCTGTCCCAGACCGTCCTTTACGAGCGTTCCTCCACTGCCTGAAATGATTCCTCCGAGTGCGAGTGAGCCGCCAGACTTTGTGATGTTAATGGTTGCGGTATCGCTGATGGATATGCCGTGGTTGGTAGAGGCGTTGGTACCTGTGAACTTCAGAGTACCTCCGTTTATCTGGAAGTTGCTTGCCGCCGCTGATGATGCGCCGATAGGGCAGGGCTGTCCTGCGTCGAGCAGCGATGCCACGGTCAGGGTACCACCATTAATAATTGTTGGCCCGGTGTAGTCGTTATTGTTGAGGTTCATTATCAGCTCTCCGTCACCCTCCTTGACAACGGTTGCCGTACCAGAGATTGCCCCATTGCCATTGAAGGTGTAGCCGAGTTGCGTATTGATGTTCACGCTTGTTGGCATGATGACAGAGTTGACGTTTACTACCCTTGCGGATGCTTCGTCATTGAATGTCACCTTGTCACCCTTGACGAATGTCGACTGTGTGCCGTCTGCGGTGAAGTTTGCCGTTGTATAGTCCCACGTACTGTCCTCGCTGCCCTTCCATGCAACGTTTTCCGATGGTTCGCGTGAGCCGTCGATGGTCAGCACGATGTTGTTGCCTTCTACTGTGATGTGGAAGGGCTGTCCGTTGAGACCTGCTACGTTGATGACGCCGTTGTCGGTGGTTATGCCTCCGGTTGTCTCGGCGAGGATATATTTCCCTTGCAGCAGTGAATTGTCATTGGTTGTGGTGTTCACGTTGAAGGTCAGCTGTCCGCTTATGGTCAGTGTGCCGTTGACTACTATGCGGTCGGCGTTACCCTCATTGAGTGTTGTCTCCACGTATACAACCTTGTCAATTGTAACAGGTGTACCGAAGGTTAATGCACCGTCAGGCATGAGCCTGCATCCCTTGTTGTGCAGAGAGCCTTCGAATGTCACACCACCGTTGATGGTAGCCTTTCCCCCGAATGTGCCGTTGGCGCGCAGTGACAGAGGTCCATTGACGGTACCGTTGACGATGAGTGTTCCGTTGCTCACGATGGTAGTGCCGGTAGTTGTGATGTTGGTGTTCAGGGTTACCGTACCTCTCTCGCTCTTCCACACGTTGCCATTGCCAGCTATCGAGCCATTGCCACTGATTGTGTAGTCGTGGCCTACGGGCACCATGAGGTAAGTAGCTGCTGGAGCAACAGCCTCGTTGAGGACTATAGTTGCGGAGTTGTCTCCTGCGATATCGAACATCACGCTCTGTCCGTCAGTGTATGCCTTTGTCTCAGACAGGCTATTGTCGGTAAAGGCAGTAGAGCCTGCTGCCCATGCAGTACCCTTGCTCCATCTGAGGTCGGTCTTCATTACTGGAGGCAGTGGCGGCATAGGCATCTGATAGCCGAGATAGAAGGAAGTGTTGGGCGACTGGTAGTAGCCGCGTGTAGTACAGTCCTGGCGGTAGTGCGGGTCGTGCTGCAGGGTGTAGAAACTATAGTCTGTTGGTATGTTGGTGGTGTACCCCACAAGTCCGAGGTTGCGTCCGCCAGGGTTGTAGAGTAGTACTACCTCCTCGCGCCAGTCACCGATGATATCGCCCCAGAATGTTGGTCTTACTGCCCATCCGGCATGTGTGTCCCAGTTGCTTTCCTGCGAGAACTCTGCAAGTCTGTTGCCGTTGTACTTTGTTATCATTACGTTTGAGCTGAAGCCGCTTCCGCCTGGTGAGTTTACCACCTCTCGTCCAAGGTCGCCGTCCCACCAAATACCTTCGTAGGGATATGAGGTGGCACCCTCCTTGATTACCTCTCCTTTGCAGTCATAGAGATTTGCCATGGTACTGTAGACCTCATATCCCAGATGGTCTGGGTCTACGTCCATACACTCGCCTCTTCCCACGTCGCTAATGCTGGGCAGATACCATTCCTTCAGGTGCTCTCCCGTCTGTGAGTCGTAGATGAGCTGTCCGAGCAGAGCCGACTGCTGTATGGCGTATGTCTCCATGCCTGGTCGTGTGGGGTCGATGTCGCTGACACGGAACCTGTCACCATGTCCGATACCTGCCGAGAACACCATGTCCTTGACTGGGTTCACCCCGAAGCCTCCCTGAAGCATCTCGTCGATGCCGTCGCCATCGACATCTGCCACTCTTAGCTGATGGAACTCCGCCGGCCACGGCTTTTTGTCGTTGCGGCTCCACGTGTAGCTGTGATGCCAGTTTGTGGGCTTGCCGTTCTGCCAGTCGTAACGGAACTCGAAGACGTAGTTGTGGTGAGTCTTGTCTGTTGTGCGGTCGAGACATTCCATCATCAGCGACGGATGTACGCCGTCAGTATATGTTATGGCGAAATGGCCTCCCATGAAGGCATATTCCGTACCGCTGTCGTCGTTCATGTATTTTGCGCGTGCGTCACGTCCCCATGCGTCCACTCCGTCGGTGACGGTAGAATAGTCAATTTCCGCACTTGCCTTCTCTGCTCCCGTCATTCCATCGACAACACTAATATAAAAAGGTGCGATGCGCGTGGTACTTGGCTTGTAGTCTACTATGCCGTCACCGTCGATGTCGGCATTGGTGCTTCCAAAGGGATAGTGGCCAAACGCCTTTGTCGAGGCATCCCAGAAACGGGTTCCTTCCGAAGATTTTATCATTACCTCCGCCTTGCCGTCACAGTCGATGTCGTATGCCACAACCATGTCGTTCTGGCCTGTGCATATCCATACGTTCGGCCCCATGTCGATTGTCCACAGATGTGTGCCGTCGCTGCGGTATGCCTGCACCTTGTCGTTGGTAACGCTTCTGTCGCGTGAGACCTGAGCCACCACATAGTCGTATTCTCCGTCACCGTCAAGGTCGGCAGGCCATGCGTATACGGCATTGAAACTGTCGGGGTGACAGATGGTGCCCTCGAATTCAATTTTCATGAATGCGTTGGAGTATGGCTGTCGTGCCTTGTCGAATGTGAACTCGCCAGCCGTGCTGTCATCCTCCTTTCCGTTGATGACGGGTACCACCCTCATTCTGTCACCGTTGTTTATTTGTGTCAGGACATGGCATGTGCCAGTTGTAGTAGTGACGAGCGAGCCGTTGACGTAGAGGTTGTAGACAGTCTGCTCGGGCTCTTGTGCCAGCCTTCGCCAGGACACGAGACACCCTTCGTTTCCCGCCGTGACAGACCGTTCAGTGTTTCTCACTACGGCAACCACTCCTCGTCCCAAGTCCTGTTGCAGTCGTTGGGCGACGGCAGGAGCTGCCATTGTTAGTGATAGAGCTAATAATAGATTTGTTTTCATTATAAATCAGTTTAGAATTTATTTTGCTGCAAATATAGCTCTTTTCATGTATTGCAGCATGGTAAAAAAAAGCCGAAATATGTGAAATTCCTACGTTTGTTTGTTCCCCTTGCCGTATTTTGTCGGTACTGTGCCGAAATGTCTTTTGAAACATTTGTTGAAATAAGACGGGTCCTGAAAGCCCACTTTGTATGCAATCTCGCTGACATTCATCCTGCCCTCAAGCACCAGTTCCCCAGCAATTCTCATGCGCTCGCTCATGATATACTTGTTTGGCGACATGCCTGTGATATCCCTCATCTTGCCATAGAACTTGGTGTGTCCCATCTGCATGAGAGCTGCCAGCCGTTCGATGTTGAAGTCCGGGTCGTTGAGATGTTGTGCTATGTGGCGATCTATATCCTTCCGGAAATTCTTGTCAGCCATAGATGTTACGACTGGTGACTCTTTGGAGTTGTCTGAAAGCGATTGTGCCTGTTGCCTGTTTTTTGCCCAGGTTATTAGCTGAGCGGCACGTGTAGTAAGCAGTTGGTAGTTGCATGGCTTCACCATGTAGTCGTCGGCCCCAGCCTTGTAGCCCTTTATCTGGTGGCCTACGTCGTCAAGCGCCGTAAGCATGATGACAGGCATGTTGTCGAGCGACTTGTCCTTGCGAATGTTGCCGACGATGGAATAGCCGTCCATGTCGGGCAGCATGACGTCGCATATTACGAGCGAGGGCTTGCTGGCAATAACTCCCTGGTATCCGTCGGCACCATTGGTATAGGTAACGGTCTTAAAATATATTCCCAGTTCGTCGGTGAGCTGTTCGAGCATGTCTCGGTCGTCCTCTATGATGGCAATGGTTTCGTTGTTGAGTGGCTCAGCCATTGGTTCCCTCACCACCGTGTAGTTTGTGCTGTCAGTCCGCTTGTCGGTATTTGTATGTGAAAGCGATTCCAACTCCTCAGCCGTGTATGCTGCCGCTCTGTCGGGTAGTGTGAGCGTGAACTGCGCTCCCTTGTCCAGTCCGGCTTTCTCGTAGCTGATGTCGCCATGGTGTGCCTGTGCCATGCGCTTGGCAGTGTATAGTCCTATCCCCATGCCTCCCTTGCTAACGTTGCCGTGCATGAAAGGTTCAAAGAGACAGGCTTGCTGGTCAAGGCTGATGCCTGGTCCGGTGTCCTCAACGATAATGGCAAGCATGTTGTCCTGGTGCGTGACGCGTAGGGTTATGTTGCCCTTGTCGGGTGTGTATTTCACCGCATTTGACAGCAGGTTGTAGACTATGCTCTCCAACTTGTTGCTGTCTATTGGAGCGACGAACGACTTTGCGAATGGTATGAACGTGATGTTCTGCTCCTTCTGCTGTGCCAGTGGCCTCAGGTCGTTGAATACATCGCGCACCAGCTTTACAATGTCGCAATTCTGGAGTGTCAGCCTGATGTTTCCCGTATTTATTTTACGGAATTCCATAAGCTCGTTCACTAAGCGCAGCAGTCTATTGGTTCCACGTCTTATCTGCTGCAGAGCAGGCCGCTGACTTGTGGGTCTCTCTGCTGCTGTAGGTGATGTGAGCCTGTTTACAGCACCATCGATGATGGCGAGAGGTGTCCTGAATTCATGTGCAATGCTTGTGAAGAAACTTATGCGGAAGTCCGTGAGTTGCCTGTCGATAGCCATGCTTTGTTTAAGCTCGAAGTTACGTCGCCACTGACGGTATACTATGGCCGAGAATGCGGTTATGAGCATTATGTAGAAGAGCCATGCAAGTGGGGTGCTGTACCATGGTTGCCTTATGACCACCACCAGCGTGCGCATGTCGCTCCATTGAGCACCATTCGAGGCTTTTACGTGGAAAGTATAGGTACCAGGCTGCAGGTGCAGGTATTCTGCGGTGTTTGCGCTTGTTGGCTCTCTCCATGTCTCGTCATAGCCCTCCAGGTAGTACTGGTATAGCGTTTCTCCTGCTGTTAGGTAGTCGAGCGATGAGAAATATATCTTGATGTCGTTCTTGTCGCTCTCCAGAGTTAGATGTCCTGCCGTTATGTCCGATATGTAGTGTCTCAGAGCAGGTGTACCATATATAGAGGAGCCGTCGATGTGGACATCCGTGATGTGTGGTTGCTGTGTCAGCTGCCCCGTTGTCTGCATCCGCCTTGCGTCTACTATTGCCACACCGTCGTCGGTGCCAAAGAATATTGTGCCATTGGCAAGGCACAGGCCGCTGTTGGAGTTGAAGACATTGCCCATGATGGAGGCTGCAGGCATAATGTTGCGCACGAGCATTGTGGAGCTGTTGACCACGGCCAGTCCCTCCTCAGTTCCTATCCATATATCGTTGCCCTTGCCTGCCATGATGGAGCGGATATTGTTGTTGGCAAGACCATTCTGCTTAGTCAGGGACAGATAGGAAAGTTTGTGACGGCCTTCATGTAGCGTTGCGCGCAGAATGCCGTAGCCCTGTGTCCCTATCCATAGCGTACTGTCGTTACCAGCCATTATGCAAATAATCTCGTTGGCAGGCAGGCTCCCGTTCTTGGTGTTGAATGTTAGTATGTCGTCCTTGCCAGGCTGCTTCTTTCTGGTATTGATGGCATATAGTCCATCGCATGTGGCAGCCCATAGCCATCCGTCGGGTGTCAGCTCAATGTCGTATATGCGGCTTTGATTGAAGTTGTCTGTGAGCAGACTGTGGAATTGCGTGCCTTTGGTGTCAGGTCGTGTCCACAGCAGTCCTCCCTTCCATGTTGCCATCCACAGTCTTCCACTGCTGTCCGCTACCATGTCATTGATGTCTGTTGGTAGCACTCCTCCAATGGTTGTTGTCTTACTAATCTGCTTTCCGTCAGACATCAGTCCTCCCGATTTTGTAATCATCCATTCGTGTCCATGCTGGTCGGTAGTATAGGCAATGATGTCGCCGTAAGGAGAAGGCAACTGGCTGAGCGTGCCGTTGATGGTGTCAAGAACCAGCGTGCGGAAGTCGAATGCCGTAACGGCAATATCTCCGTCCCGCAGCTTGAAGATACGGCTGATGCCGTTGTCGCGGTCGTTGTTTTTATTTGGTATCGGCTTCACGTATCTGGCTATGCTGGGCTGTCTGTGCCCGAGCCATGTAACGCCTGTTGCTACGGAGGCCACCCATATGCCCCCGCTACGGTCTGCAAGAATGTCGAACAGGTAGTCGGAGTGGAACAGTGGAGACTCATCGTGTGACGAGAAGCGTGTGGTGTGGCCTGTTGTCGTGTTGTATATAATCAGTCCTGCACCATAGGTGGCAATGAGTAATGTAGAGTCGTCTTGCTTTGCGATGTTGAATATTCTGCCACGCCCAGGGTTTGCGCTCATGCGGTCTATAAGGTGCAGTGGTGTCGCTTTGCCTTCATCTGGCAGCAGCCATAGGGTCCCGTCTGTGGTGTTGGCAATGAATTGGTAGCCGTCGGCCTTTCCTTGGTCAAGTGCTCCTGGCACCTGAATGGCGGCACGCTCCCATCTGCCTGTTGTGATGTCGCAGGCATAGGTGTCAGCAGTGGTGAAGACATAGTATTTCCCCTTCCATATAACGGATGTCGTCACCTTGTCAACTATTCCCAATGCAACAGGTAGCTGTGATGTCATGCGCAGGCGGCCATTGGAGCTGTATATCCATGCTTTGTTGGTTTTGTCAAGCACCACTATGTCGTGTCCTCTTGCCCTAAGGTCGAGTGTCCTGATGCCACCCTGTATCATTCGGCTGTTGCCAGCCGTGTCTATATAGTTTATGGTGTGCTGGGTGATGGCCCATACGTTGCCTTGGCCGTCTTCCGACATGTATGTAATGCTGTTTTCAGGCATGCTCTTGTCAGCGGAAGTATAGTCACGGCACTTGAAACTCCCGCCCTCGTAAGTTATGTGACGGATTCCGTATTGCTCTGTATAGAGCCACATACCCCTATCCGTGAGCAGGTGTTTCCGATAGACACGGTCGGCATCGCCCTTGCCGGTATAGTCGGCGAAGGTGCCTTTGCGCAGTTCCAGGCATTTTATGTTGTATGTGGCTGTCGTTACCCATAGAAGGCTGTTATGCCGGTCCATTTCAAGCAGTCCGATGTTGTTAACCGGCATCCCGTCATGTATGTCGTTTATCTGTACCACGTCATAGCCATCGTAGCGTGCCAATCCGCCTGTGCCGCCAAACCATATATATCCGTCGTTGTCCTGCACCATTGCCCTAATGGTGTTGCTGGGCAGTCCGTCACCCACAGAGAGCCTGTTGGCGTAATAGCTCTCTTTTTTGCTTGCGGCTATCGTGGCCTGAGCAGTGGTTAATATAAGTGCAAATATTAGTAGTAGAAGTCTCATGGTGGTTGTTTCTGATATGTTGTGTCAGTCATGGCACAAAGGTAATAAAAAAAAGTGATTAAGGAGGGCTGTGTTCGGAAAAAAACAAAATGGGGTTTTGTTTTGCCATTCCACACTTTTGCACTACCTTTGCAGGAAAAACAGGGAAATGCAGAAACTCATAGAACTATATAGGGGCTGGGCAGGAAAAGATCCCGCACAAGTAGACCGGTTGCCAGGTGCTGGCAGCAACCGTGAGTATTACCGTATGTCGGATGCCGAGGGTCATAGCGTCATAGGCGTCGTAGGGACAAGCCGTGACGAGAACCATGCCTTCGTATACCTTTGCCGTCATTTCACACAACGTAAATTGCCCGTGCCTGCTGTCATTGCCGTAAGCGATGACGAACTACGCTATTTGCAGACCGACCTTGGGCACACCTCACTCTTCGATGCCATCAGGGGAGGACGTGAGGCTGGCGGACGGTACAACCGCCATGAGAGGGAACTCCTTGTTAATACCATCCGTGAGTTGCCAAATATACAAATGAGGGGAGCGAGGGGACTGGAATGGAGCAACTGCTATCCGCAGGCGGAGTTCAATCAGGACAGCGTACTTTTCGACCTCAATTACTTCAAGTACTGCTTCCTCAAGGCTACGGGACTGGATTTCCACGAGTTGAAGCTTGAGGCCAATTTCCGGCTCTTTGCCAAAGACCTCACAGCCGAGGACGACGACTGCTTTCTGTATCGTGACTTCCAGGCAAGGAATGTGATGCTCGATGACAAGGGACACCCTTATTTCATTGACTTCCAGGGTGGTCGCCGTGGCCCATACTACTATGACCTGGCCTCTTTCCTTTGGCAGGCATCAGCACGCTATCCCTACAAGCTGCGCAGGGAACTGGTGTGGGAATACTACAACTCGCTGAAGAACTACACAGAAGTGCCGTCGGTAAGACATTTCGTCACCAGGCTCTCGCTGTTTGTCTTGTTCCGCACCTTGCAGGTGCTGGGCGCATACGGTTTCCGCGGATATTTCGAGCGTAAGAAGCATTTTCTCGACAGCATCCCTGCTGCCATGGATAATCTCCGTGACCTGCTGGCTATGGGCGATAGAGTTTTCCCTTATCCTTATATGATGGACATGCTGAAGAGGCTTACTGAACTGCCGCAGTTCCGCCATATAGAGCAGGCGGCCGTGAACAGGGCTGATGGTTACAAGACTACAGACAGCAACGTTTATAGTGCAAATCCCATGGACGGTCCGGCAACATTCTCGAAATACGACGGAAAGGGTCCGCTTGTAGTGAGGGTGTTCAGCTTCTCGTTCAGAAAGGGTATACCAGAGGATGAGAGCGGTAATGGCGGAGGATATGTCTTTGACTGCCGCAGCACCCACAACCCCGGGCGATATGAGCCATATAAGAAACTAACGGGACTTGACGAGCCTGTGATACGTTTCCTTGAGGACGATGGTGAGATACTGACATTCCTTGACAGTGTGTACAAGCTTGCCGATGCGCACGTCCGCCGGTATATGCAGCGAGGATTCACGTCGCTGATGTTCTCGTTTGGGTGCACTGGAGGACAGCACCGCAGCGTATACAGCGCACAGCACCTTGCAGAGCATATACACCAAAAGTTCGGAATAGAGGTAAGGGTGTGTCATAGGGAACAGAACATAACTCAACTGATGGAGGCAGAGCGAAAGGAATAACCCTCCGAAGCGGTATCTCGCTGTACCAAGGGGTTACCCTGTGGTGCTTTTGATGAAGGATGAAAAACAAGTTTTTCACCTAAAACAACGTATTTCATAATAATTATTATTATCTTTGCACACATGATGCAAGCAATGATATTTGCAGCCGGACTCGGCACACGACTGAAACCCTTGACCGACACCATGCCAAAGGCACTGGTGAGGGTGGGGGGAGAGCCTCTGCTGAAACACGTGATAATGAACCTTAGGAATGAGGGGTTCACAAGGATTGTTGTCAACGTCCATCATTTCGCCTCGCAGATAGTAGACTACCTGAATGCAAATGCTAATTTCGGTCTCGATATAGCGATTAGCGACGAGACAGGAATGTTGCTCGATACAGGAGGAGGCATAAGGAAGGCAGCGTCATTGTTCTCTTCTTCTTCTCCCATCCTTATCCATAATGTAGATATTCTCAGCAATGTATGCCTGCGCGACTTCTACTTATCTGCGGCCAACAACGATGCAACACTCCTTGTGAGCGAGAGGCAGACCAAGCGTTACCTGCTATTCGACGAGGATTTGAGGATGAGAGGATGGACAAATATCGCTACGGGAGAGATAAAGGGAGACATTGCCCGGGTGGACAATATCGCATCATTGCGTAAATATGCCTTTGCCGGCATCCACGTCTTCTCTCCTGCATTGTTCCCACTTATGCAGGCTTATCCTGAGAAATTCGGTATCATGGACTTCTATATCCAAGAGTGTGATAAGGCAAGGATTGTCGGGCATCCCAAGGAGGGACTAAAGCTTATGGATGTGGGCAAGGCAGAGACATTAAGCGATGCGGAGGCTTTCTTGAACAGTTTATCAGAAACAAAATACTAAACATATAATAATAGAACATGCAACAGAAAATTATCATCCTCGATTTCGGCTCACAGACCACGCAGCTCATTGGCCGCCGTGTGCGCGAGCTTGACACTTTCTGCGAGATTCTACCTTACAACAAGTACCCAGAGGACGACAGTGACGTTATCGGAGTCATTCTCAGCGGCTCTCCTTATTCCGTTCACGACCCTGAGGCTTTCAAGGTGAACCTTGACAGGTTCATGGGACGTCTTCCTGTGCTTGGTATCTGCTATGGTGCACAGTTTATCTCGCATGCCCTCGGAGGTAAGGTTGAGAAGGCTGACTCGCGTGAGTATGGCCGTGCGCATCTCGATACGGTCAATACGGAAAACCCTCTTTTCTGCGGTTTCGACAATGGCTCTCAGGTTTGGATGAGTCATGGCGACACAATCACTGCTATTCCCGATGGCTTTGAGTGTATAGCATCTACGACCGATGTGAAATATGCTGCCTACAGCAATACTGCACTTGGCAGGGGAGTATGGGCCGTGCAGTTCCATCCAGAGGTGTTCCATACCGTTCAGGGCACTCTGCTGCTCAGGAATTTCATTGTCGGTATCTGTGGCTCAAGACAGGACTGGAGTGCAGCGTCATTTGTCGATACCACTGTAGCTGAGCTTAAGGCTGAGTTGGGCGACGACCGTGTAATTCTTGGACTCTCAGGCGGTGTTGACTCATCAGTGGCAGCTGTGTTGCTCAACCGTGCCATAGGCAAGAACCTCACCTGTATATTCGTCGACCATGGCATGCTGCGCAAGAACGAGTTCCGGGATGTAATGCACGACTATGAGTGCCTTGGACTCAATGTTGTCGGAGTAGATGCCAGCGAGAAATTCTTCGCAGACCTGGCTGGAGTCACAGACCCGGAGCAGAAGCGCAAGATAATCGGCCGCGACTTCGTTGAGGTGTTCAACGCCGAGGCAAAGAAGATAACAGGTGCTAAGTGGCTCGCACAGGGCACTATATACCCCGACCGCATCGAAAGCCTAAACATTACAGGAAAGGTCATCAAGAGCCACCACAATGTGGGCGGACTGCCAAAGGAGATGCACCTGTCGCTCTGCGAGCCTCTGAAATGGCTGTTCAAGGATGAGGTGCGCCGTGTGGGACGTCAGCTTGGCATGCCTGAACATCTTATTACACGCCATCCATTCCCCGGACCAGGACTGGCAGTACGTATTCTTGGCGACATCACTCCCGAGAAAGTACGCATCCTTCAGGACGCTGACGATATCTACATCCGTGGATTACGCGATTACAAGGTACGCCTCTCAGGCGAGGAAGCACGCAAGGTGCTGGCCGCTGGTGTGCCAGCAGAGATGACCGACGGCGAGATAGAGGTAAGCCTCTACGACCAGATATGGCAGGCCGGCACGGTGCTGCTCTCAACAGTTAGAAGCGTAGGCGTGATGGGCGACGAGCGCACCTACGAGCACCCCGTAGCCCTGCGTGCCGTAACCTCCACCGATGCCATGACAGCCGACTGGGCACATCTGCCATATGATTTTATGGCAAAGGTGTCGAATGAAATAATAAATAAGGTACGTGGAGTAAACCGCGTGTGCTACGACATTTCGTCAAAGCCACCTTCGACAATCGAGTGGGAGTAAGTCACTCCTTTACTTCACATATACATGATGGCCACCATTCGGGTACTTGTATTGAATCCGGATGGTGGTCTTTGTTTATATCTTCTCTTATAAACGAACATACCTTCGTTGGCCCACGAAGGTCATCATAATAAGACAGGATTTCCAAACTTACTTTACTCGTCGACTTGTCAATAAAAAATATGTGGCATATCGTTTGGCTGTATGATGTGTTTTTTGTATCTTTGCAAAAATGAGACTAAATCCAACCATTATGGCCTGACCATTTTTTAACCGCAAAAAAATCAGTAATTCGATATGCTCAGAAAACTAAGAATTGGCATCGCAGCATTCCTCTTTATTGCTGTTACTCTGCTGTTCCTTGACTTCACAGGGCTTGCCCATAGATATCTTTCTTGGGCGGCAAGCCTGCAGTTTCTTCCGGCTGTTCTGGCTTTGAATGTTGCCGTAGTGGCATTGCTTGTTGTAGTGACCTTTCTGTTGGGCAGGGTCTATTGTTCTGTCATCTGCCCATTGGGAATAATGCAGGACATCATTGCATGGTTTGGACGCAGAGGCAAGAAGAAGCGCAACAAGTATGCTTATTCTGGTGAGAAGCGATGGCTGAGGTATGGTGTGCTGGTTGTCTTTCTTGCTGCTATTCTTGCCGGTTTTACATCCTTGGCATCGCTGATAGCACCATATAGCTCGTATGGACGTATAGCCGGCAACATCCTTGCACCTGTATACCGATATGGCAACAATGTCCTGGCATATCTTGCTGAGCGTGTTGACAGCTATGCTTTTTATGAGACGGAGGCGTGGATTAAGTCTACGCCCGTATTCATGGTTGCTGTCGTGACATTCATTGTGATAGCGATATTGGCATGGAGAGGAGGACGGACTTATTGCAACACTATTTGTCCAGTCGGTACGGTGTTGGGCATGCTGTCCCGCTATTCCCTGTTTTGCATAAGGATAGACTCGTCGAAATGCAACCGTTGCGGACTGTGTTCAAGGCGTTGTAAGTCGGCTTGCATCAATGGTGATAACCATACCGTGGACGACAGCCGATGCGTGATGTGCATGGACTGCATTGAGACCTGCCGCCATGGTGCCATAAGTCTCGGAAGAAGAAGCTTTGGCAAGAACATCGGTAAAAATGCTGTTGGGACAGACAGCACACGAAGGGCGTTCCTTGCTACGGCCTCTATGCTAACTGTTTCCACGGTAATGGATGCACAGAAAAAGAAAGTGGATGGCGGCTTGGCTGTGATAGAGGACAAGAAGGTTCCTGAACGTGCTACAAGGATTGTGCCGCCAGGCGCATGGAGCATACGTCATTTTGCACAGCATTGCACGGCTTGCCAGCTTTGTGTGTCGGCTTGTCCCAATGGGGTGTTGCGTCCTTCTTCCTCGTTGTCGGATTTCATGCAGCCAGAGATGTCTTATGAACATGGCTATTGCCGTCCTGAGTGCACCCGCTGTGCAGAGGTGTGCCCCACAGATGCCATAAAGCCCATAACCCGCGAGGAGAAGTCGTCGACAAGAATAGGCCGTGCCGTGTGGATAAAGAAGAACTGCCTGCCGGTGAGCGATGGGGTGAGTTGCGGAAACTGTGCGCGCCATTGCCCTACGGGAGCCATAATGATGGTACCTATGGATGCTAATGATGAGGAATCGCTCAAGATACCCGTTGTAAACGAGGAACGCTGCATAGGCTGTGGCGCCTGTGAGAATTTATGCCCCTCACGCCCCTATAGTGCCATATATGTGGAAGGCAACGAGAGACATAGTCAGTATTGATTGCCCTTTTTCTTAATGCAGAATGGTTTACCAGTCACTTTGTTAAAAATGAAAAATATTACAAGAAGAGATTTCCTAAAGACCCTTGGCATTGCGACGGCAGCAACAGCCGGACTGTCTGCATGTCGGAAGGATGATGGTGGCAAGAACGCATCTACAGGCAGTGCTCAGCCCATACCAAAGGATAAAATGACATACAGAATATGTCCTACATCGGGAGACAAGGTATCCATCCTTGGCTACGGAATGATGCGATTGCCGACTAAGAACCAGACTAACGACAAAGGCGAGCAGGAGGAAATCATTGATCAGGATGCCGTAAACGAGCTTGTAGATTATGCCATCGAACACGGTGTAAACTATTTTGATACATCACCTGCCTATTGTCAGGGATTGTCCGAACGTTCTACGGGCATAGCCTTGAAACGCCATCCGAGAGAGAAATATTTTGTTGCTACCAAGCTATCCAATTTCGATCCCTCCACAAGGAGCAGGAAGGCATCTATAGAGATGTACCGTAATTCCTTCACCGAGCTTCAGGTCGACACTATCGACTACATGCTGTTGCATGCCGTGGGGACAGGCGGCGACTCAATGGCTGAGTTCAATGACAGATATATGAACAACGGCATTCTCGACTTCCTTGTAGAGGAAAGAGAGGCTGGGCGCATAAGGAATTTAGGATTCTCTTTCCATGGCGACGTGAAACTCTACGACTACCTATTGTCGCAGCACGACAAGTACCGTTGGGACTTTGTGCAGATACAGCTCAACTACCTCGATTGGGAACATGGTGAGAATCCTGGCTCTGCTGATGCCAAATACCTGTACGAGGAACTGCGCAAACGCAATATACCAGCTGTAATTATGGAACCATTGCTCGGTGGAAGGCTTGCCAAGGTTCCCGACTTCCTTGTGGCGAAGCTAAAACAAAGAGAGCCTGAACGCAGCGTGGCGTCGTGGGCTTTCCGTTTCGCAGGCACTCCCGAGGGTGTACTGACTGTGTTGAGTGGCATGACGTTTATGGAGCATCTGCAAGACAACCTCAGGTCGTATACCCCTCTGCAACCCCTCAGTAACGATGACCTTGCTTTCCTGAAGGAGATTGCCGATGACCTGTTCGGACTGAATACCATTCCATGCAATGACTGCAAATACTGTATGCCGTGTCCTTACGGAATAGACATACCTGCCATATTGACGCATTATAATAAATGTATCAATGAAGGAAATATTCCTCGTGACCAGCAGGATGCCGACTACAGGAAACAGCGCCGGGCGTTTCTTGTCAGCTACGACAGGGCCGTACCGAAAGTAAGACAGGCAAGCCATTGTATCGGATGCAACAAGTGTGTGTCGCATTGCCCGCAGGGGATAAAGATACCAAGGGAACTGCACAAGATAGATAAATATATAGAGGAACTGAAACAGAATATTACAGAATAACCATTATGGAGAACATTCTTTTTATTGGAGGTGTAGGATTTCAGGAAATACTACTCATCGCCTTGGTAGTGCTGCTTTTCTTCGGAGGAAAGAAGATACCCGAGCTTATGAAAGGATTGGGCAAGGGGGTACGCTCGTTCAAGGAAGGTATGAACGGAAAAGATGACGACGATGTCGGCAATAGCACAATAGGAAAGACAGACGAAAAAAAAGACGATGCCACTGGAAAACAATAATGGCAACGATGGCTCGATGTCGTTCTGGGAACACCTTGACGTGTTGCGGACGGCAATCATCAAGATTGTTGCCGTTACATTGATATGCGGCATAGTGGCGTTTGTATTCAAGGAAAGCCTGTTCCGCATGGTGCTCGCTCCAAAGTACGATGACTTTGTCACCTACCGTTGGCTGTTCCAGTTGTCGGAACTGCTTGGCGCAGATATTACCGGTAGCAGATTCAATGTAGAGCTTATAAGTACAGGACTGGCTCAGCAGTTTGTCATACATGTAAAGACAGCTCTGTGCTTTGGTGCCATCTGTGCTTCACCTTATATTATATATCAGCTTTTTCTGTTCATCGCCCCTGCCTTGTATGATGTGGAACGACACTATGCTACAAGGGTCTTTGGGGCTGGGTATCTGATGTTTCTGCTGGGAATGGCTGTCTGCTATTTCCTCATATTCCCGTTGACGTTCCGTTTTCTCGGGACCTATCAGGTAAGCACCGATGTTGCCAACATGATTACACTCGAATCCTATATAAGTACTCTGTTCACTATGTCGCTGTCAATGGGCATAGTATTCGAAATACCTGTTATGTCATGGCTGTTGGCAAAGCTCGGTATCATTAATTCCGCTATTCTTGCAAAATACAGGAAGCATGCTGTGGTGGCAATTCTTATTGTTGCGGCAATAATAACCCCCACATCCGATATCTTCACACTGCTCGTCGTCGCGCTGCCTATGTATCTGCTGTATGAATTCAGCATTGTGATAGTAAGGTAAAGAAGCCTCACCACATGCTCTCCTCTCCATAGGGAGAGGGGAGCGCGATAGTGGTAAGGTTATTAGGGACTATGGGCGAGCCTGTATGAAATTTGTCCTTATCTGCTTTTCGTGTTCGGGCAGCTCTACTCCTGCTGCTTTGCCTGCCTCAATGCACTTCAGCATCCAAGCCATGTTCCTGCCAAGCTGGCGCATGGTTTGCATGCCTTCCAGGTCTTGTACTACCTCGTCGGGTGTGTTGCCGTGTACCTCGTTCCAGTATTGCGATGATACCACTGGCATGCAGGCTATGGTGAAATACCTGTTCATGTCCTCGAACGCACCTTGCGCCCCGCCACGACGGCAACTAACTATTGCCGCAGCCGGCTTGTTGAAGAATATAGAAAGCTTAGAGCAGAACGCGCGGTCCATGAACGGTTTTATGAACCCTGATGTGCCGGCAAAGTGTACGGGTGTGCCGAAGATGAAACCGTCGGTCTCGGCAACTTTCTCAAGAAAGGCATTTACCGTGTCGTCGCCTTTCCAGCACCGTTTGCTCTCTGCGCAATGGCCGCAACCCTGACAGCCCATTATGGCCTTGTTGCCGCACCAGAACTCTTCCGTCTCTACGCCTTGTTTCTGAAGTTCGGTTGCTATTTCCTGCAAGGCGGTGTGTGTGCAGCCGTGCTGATGCTGGCTGCCGTTTACCAGTAATACTTTCATAATGTGATAATTCTTTGTTTTGTTTCCTTGTATTCTGTTGTTATTCTGTTCATTATATCCTCGACGCTGTCAATAGTCTTTATGTCAGAAGCTATCTGGCCTATCTCCATTTCTCCATTCTCGGTATCGCCCTCGAAAATACCGCGCTTCGATGCCTTTGCCCCCAACAGCTGTCGCAGTTCGTCTGCATTGGCTCCCCTCGCCTCTGCCTCGCTGATACGGTTGAAAAGACCGTTGCGCAGCAGTCGTGTAGGGGCAATCTTCTTAAGACATAGCATGGTGCCACCTTCGTCTATTGCCGTACACGCCTGTTTGTAAGCGTCCGACGCACTGCTCTCCTTGCTTAGAGCGAACACCGTTCCCATCTGCACGCCTTCTGCACCAAGAGCCATTGAGGCGAGCATTGCCTGTCCCGATGCTATTCCACCTGCTGCGATAAGGGGTAGGGTAGTTGCTTTCCTTACTTGCGGTATGAGAGTCATAGTGGTAGACTCCTCTCTCCCATTATGTCCTCCTGCCTCAAAACCTTCGGCTACGATGGCATCGACACCTGCTTCCTCGCATTTAATGGCAAACTTACTGCTCGATACTACGTGCGCTACTTTTATGCCTCGGTCGTGTAACCATCGGGTGTATTTCTTCGGACTGCCTGCTGAGGTGAATACTATGGGCACCCGCTCCTCTTCTATTATACCCAGAACGGAGTCCATCTCGGGGTACATCAATGGAATGTTCACACCCCAGGGCTTGTCTGTGGCTCCCTTTGTCTTTCGGATGTGCTCACGTAGTGTCTCCGGGTGCATCGAGCCTGCACCGAGAAGTCCGAGACCGCCAGCGTTGCTGACAGCTGATGCCAATCGCCATCCGCTGCACCATACCATGCCTCCAGCTATTATTGGATGCTCTATGCCGAAGAGCCTGCATATTCTGTTGTTGTCCATATCCTTAGTTCCTGTTGATGGTAATACTGTTTGTATTCTTAATGCAAATGTATGAATAAAATCTTTTCCGTGCAACTATTTGCAACAAAGATTAGCATTTGGCCTACCTTTGTTTGGCTATATCGACATTATACCTTAAATTTGTAGGCGACAAAACAGCAGGAAGTGATACCCTGCCACCTATTAATATATATAATGTATCATATATGGATGAGGATTTGAAAACACTCTTACGACAATATGCCGACAGATATGAGACTGCCGGCTTTATCTCTGGTGACCCTTCGTGGTTCATGCATCAGGTTCAAGGACGATACAATAGGGAAACTTTGGCTTTTGTGGCCTCGTGTCTGAGCTATGGCTCCCGTAAGCAGTTCTTGCCCAAGATACAGCAACTGCTCGACTGCTCGGGAGGCGATTTCCATGAATGGGTAAGCAAAGGCGAGTTCGAGAGGGATATACCTGCTACAGGCCAATGTTTCTATAGACTGTATTCGTACGAGAAGATGAACGCCTTCCTACGGATGCTCAGACAGCTGTTGAACGATTATGACTCATTGGGCGATTATGCAGCACACTCTGTTGAACATTGCCACGACGGTAGTTCCGACGTGCTCGCAATTCTTGATGCCGTAAGCGATTATTTCTGGAGCCGCGGACTTACCGGAATAGTACCCAAACCACGTACTTCACTCTGCAAACGCCCGGTGATGTTTCTCAGATGGATGGTAAGGGATGGGTCGCCGGTAGACCTCGGACTGTGGACTGAGTTCGTTGACAAGCGAAACCTGTATATACCAATGGATACCCATGTCTTTCAGATGTCTCAAAGACTCGGACTTCTACAGCAGAATTCTGCAAGCTGGAAATCGGTGGAGCTGCTCAGGAACCAGATGCTTGAGGTGTTTCCTGACGACCCCTCACGTGGTGACTTTGCCCTGTTTGGCTATGATGTCTCTGATGACAGAAAGGGTGAGAATGATTAGAGATTTATAGTTTTGTTGTCTCACAGAACTTGCAATTATAAAAGACTATGAATAAGGTGTTTACGAATTTCGGAATAAAGTCCGACGACAATCGCAAGGATGAGCTGATAAGGATAATCACACATTCGGCAGAACAACTCACGCTTCCAGAACTTGAAGCTCTGTATTATGATATGCTTACCAAAGGGTATATAAAATGATCTTTAAGGAGTTATTCTTGGGGAGTTATGAAGGGGAGTTATGAAGGGGAGTTATTCTTGGGGAGTTATAAGGAGGAGTTATGATAAGCCATTACCTTTGTTGCCTATGGACATTTGGCCCCTTATAACTCCTCATCATAACTCCCCCTCATAACTCCCCCTCATAACTCCCCCTTATAACTCCCATCAGAAGTAAAGTTACTGCTTGTCCTTAAGCAAGTCACGAATTTCGGTAAGGAGTTTCTCTTCTGCCGAAGGCTGTGGTGCGGGGGCAGGCTTATTGTCTTCCTCCTTCTTCTGCTTGCGTGCCAGTTTGTTTATGAATTTAACAAGCATGAAGACACAGAATGCAATGATGATGAAATCGATAAGCGTCTGCAGGAAATTGCCGTAGTTGATGGTGGCTGCTTGCATCGTCTCTACTCCCGGTATCTCTACCGATGGCAGGGTGACCTTAAGGTCGCTGAAGTTGACACCACCAATCAGCCAGCCTATCGGAGGCATGATGATGTCGTCTACTATAGAAGAAACGATTTTTCCGAATGCACCGCCGATGATTACACCGACAGCCATGTCGACAGCATTACCTTTAACTGCAAATTCCTTGAATTCCTTGATTAATTTTCCCATGTTCTTTGTTTTTATGTTTATTATTGTAATATAGAGTTGTCACATTGGTCGATTTTCTTTTTGGTGGGCATGATATCTTCCTCCTGCTTCAACTATTTTATATAATTT
>NZ_NPJH01000024.1 GCF_002251365.1 Prevotella sp. P3-122 | reverse complement strand
AGTGACTCATAGTCTTCACTCTCTTGATACGCCGTATTCATACGTTCATCCAAATGAATCGTCATGGACATGGCATCGATATCACGCTCGTCTGTTTCAATTTTAACTATCACAAAGCGTTCGAGTATTTCTTTGGGAAGAACAAGGCTCGCTAATTGTTCTAATATCTTTGTTTCCATATAACTGCAAAGGTAACATTTTTTATTTATACCCACACCTTTTTGCTACTGTGCCCTTTTTTGAGGTTTGAGCAAGGAGTGAACAAGGAATGAACAACGTAAAAAATAAATTCCCCTGTAAATCTGTTATTTACAGGGGAATTTATGTAGCGGGAGTGGGACCCGAACCCACGACCTCCGGATTATGAATCCGACGCTCTAACCAGCTGAGCTACCCCGCCATCCTTGTTTGCGGGTGCAAAGTTACATCAAAGTTTCGAAACAGCCAAATAATTCCGTAACTTTTTTTGCTCCTGACATTTTATAGCGGATATTCATCGAATGCATATAGTACCGTTGTGAGGTACCTTTCTCCAGTATCGGGGAGAAGAACAACAATCTTTTTACCCTTGTTCTCTGGCCGCTTGGCAATCTGAATAGCTGCGAAGACCGCCGCTCCAGAGGATATTCCGACAAGCAGTCCCTCCTGCTGTGCCAACAGGCGTCCCGTGCGTATGGCATCATCGTTGTCCACGTCAAACACCTCGTCAATTACTTGTGCGTTGTATGTGTTTGGTATGAAGCCTGCACCTATACCCTGTATCTTGTGTGGTCCGCTCTTGCCACCGTTCAGTACAGGCGATGATGCCGGCTCTACGGCAATTATCCTGATGTTTGGGTTCTTCTCTTTCAGTCTTTTGCCTATACCCGATATAGTTCCTCCTGTTCCGACACCAGCAACGAAGATGTCCACCTGTCCATCGGTATCTTCCCATATTTCCACACCTGTGGTGTCGTAGTGCCGTTGTGGGTTGGCAGGGTTCTCAAACTGTTCGAGGATGACAGCGTTGGGTATGCTGTCTCTTAGTTCCTCAGCAGCCCTGATAGCTCCCGGCATTCCGTCCTGTCCTGGTGTGAGCCTCACCTCGGCACCATAAGCCTTTACGAGGTTTCGTCTTTCCACGCTCATGGTCTCGGGCATGGTTAGTATCAGCTTGTAGCCTTTCACGGCAGATACCAGTGCCAGTCCCACTCCCGTGTTTCCGCTTGTAGGCTCAATGATGGTTGCGCCTGGTTTCAGGATGCCTTTTTTCTCTGCATCCTCAATCATTGCGAATGCTATACGGTCCTTGACACTTCCGCCAGGGTTGAAGAATTCCACTTTTGCAATGATGGGTGTGTCCAGCCCGTTTTGCTTTGACACCTTGGCAAGCTCTACTAACGGTGTCCTGCCGATGAGTTCTGTAATCTGTTTTGCTATTTTTGACATAGTTGTTGCTTTTTTTTTAGATGAGATAGATGAGATAGATGAGATAGATGAGATAGATGAGATAGACCTTAGTCCTTAGACCTTAGTCCTTAGTCCTTAGACCTTAGACCTTGGTCCTTCGCCCTATACATACTCGAATGCTTCCTGCAGTGCGTCTATAAGGTCGTTGATGTTCTCGGTGCCGACGCTCAGTCTGACTGTAGAGGGATAGATGTGCTGCTGCTCAAGCTCCTCGGGACTCATTTGTGAGTGTGTTGTTGTTGCTGGATGTATGACGAGCGACTTTACGTCGGCAACGTTGGCCAGAAGGGAGAATATGCGCAGGTGGTCTATGAACCTCCATGCCTCTTCCTGTCCGCCCTTAATCTCGAATGTGAAGATGCTGCCAGCACCATTGGGATATAGCTTCTTGTACAGCTCGTGGTCGGGATGAGTAGGCAATGACGGATGGTTGACTTTAGCCACCTTGGGGTGATTGGATAGGTATTCCACTATTTTTAGTGCGTTTTCAACATGTCTCTCAACCCTGAGGCTCAGTGTCTCAACGCCTTGCAGCAATATCCATGCGTTGAACGGACTGATGGTAGCACCGGTATCGCGCAGTATGACGGCACGTATGCGTGTGACGAAGGCTGCTGCTCCTGCCACATCTGCAAATATCGCACCATGGTATGATGGGTCGGGCTTTGCGAGGGTAGGGAACTTGTCGGCATTAGCTTTCCAGTCGAAATGTCCTCCGTCTACTATTACTCCACCGAGTGAGCTGCCGTGACCGCCCAGGAACTTGGTTGCCGAGTGAACGACGATGTCGGCTCCGTGCTCTATCGGACGGATGAGGTATGGAGTACCGAATGTGTTGTCGATGATAAGTGGTATGTTGTTGCGATGTGCAATCTCAGCCAGCGCACCGATGTCGGTAACGTCGGAGTTTGGGTTTCCGAAGGTCTCTGCGTACAGAGCCTTGGTGTTTGGCTGTATGGCAGCCTCCACGGCCTTGAAATCGCGCACGTCAACGATGGTGTTTGTGATGCCCTGTGTCGTAAGGGTGTGTGTGATGAGGTTGAACGAGCCTCCGTATAGGTTGTCGGCAGCCACCACGTGGTCTCCATTCTGCAGAATGTTCTGCAAGGCGTAGGTTGCTGCTGCAGCACCGGAGGCTACAGCCAATCCTGCCACACCTCCTTCGAGTGCTGCCACCCTGTCCTCGAAGACTCCTTGTGTGGAGTTGGTAAGTCGTCCGTAGATGTTGCCAGCATCACGCAGGCCGAAACGGTCGGCGGCATGCTGTGAGTTGCGGAATACGTAACTGGTGGTCTGGTATATTGGCACCGCGCGTGCGTCGGTGGTTGGGTCTGGCTGTTCCTGTCCAACATGCAGCTGGAGTGTCTCGAAGTGTAGTTTCTTGTTGCTCATAGTCGTGTTGTTTTAATTGTTATTGTTCACGTTTGCAAAGGTAGTGCGTTTATGCAATATAGGAAATAGCACGAATGGGGCATTTGGTGTACCATGATTGTGGTATATTCAATAAAATGCCCCTCCGTAATGCTGTTTTCTGCGGTGTCCAAGCATAAAAAGAAATAAGGTGTAACGAAATTGTAACGCCTTGGTAATATTTGTGAAAGAAATAATCGCTACCTTTGCAACATCACATTAATAGGTGTTACACATTATTTATATATGGAGCATAACTATTCTGACAACAACGACAGGAAAAGCTACCGCATACTTGTGGTAGACGACGAGCAGGATCTCTGCGAGATACTGAGGTTCAATCTTGAGGCAGAGGGCTATCAGGTGGTGACGGCAAATTCGGCTGAAGAGGCCTTGCTGCTTGACCTTGGCAGCTTCAACCTGCTGCTTCTTGACGTTATGATGGGCGGCATGTCAGGCTACACCCTGGCAAGCAAGCTCAAGCAGATGCCTGTCACGGCAAACATTCCCATCATATTCCTTACAGCCCGTGATAGTGAGAATGACATGGTGACGGGATTCAACATAGGGGCAGACGACTATATATCGAAGCCATTCTCGCTGAGAGAGGTGATGGTGAGGATTCGGGCTGTGCTTCGTCGCACTCAGGATGCAGGCGACATAATAGAGCACAAGGTACTGAAGTACCAGGGACTGGAGATGGACCTGAGCAGGAAAACAGTAAGCGTGGACGGTGAGGACGTGCCGTTCACCAAGACCGAGTTTGAACTTCTGCATCTGTTGCTTGAGGAACGTGGACGAGTATTCTCCCGTCAGGAGCTCATCGACAAGGTGTGGCCTAAGGACGTGATGGTACTCGACCGTACTGTGGATGTCAACATCACCCGCATGCGCAAGAAGATTGGACGCTTTGCCAAGTGCATAGTTACACGCCTTGGTTTTGGATATTACTTTGATGCCTGACAGACCGTTGCCTATGGGACGCTTATCAGTAGGAATGAAGCTATATGCTTCCATTATGACCATCTTTGTGCTCTTTGCCGTGGCCTTCATAATCTTCCAGCAGTCGAGGGAGAAGCAGTTCAAGATAGACACCCTCGACACGAAGCTTCAGGCGTACAACGACCGCATGGAAGAGAACCTCCGTCTACATGGCCGCTACGACTCCACGACACTCAGGCAGTATGTGGCCACGCACGGAATGAAGGGGTTGCGCGTGACCATCACCGACACCCGTGGAAATGTACTTTTCGACAACAAGCTGCCTAAGGGCCAGAAGGCTGGGAACCATATCAACAGACCGGAGGTGAGGCAGGCGCTTGCACATGGCAAGGGTTCATCGGTGGACAGGAAGAGCAAGACCATGAACCACGACTATTTCTATTCGGCCACGTTCTATCCCGACCGTAATGTCATTATCCGCAGTGCCTTGCCCTACGACGATGACCTGGCGGAGTCGCTGAGTGCCGACCAGCATTACATATGGTTTGCCCTGGGCATAATGCTTGTGTTGACTATAGTGCTGTGGCGGTTTACCAGCCGTCTCTCACGCAACATCAATAACCTGCGTGCCTTTGCCACCAAGGCAGACCACAACGAATCTTTAGACACTGAGGACCTTGTGGCCTTTCCTGCCGACGAGCTTGGAGAGATAGCGGAGAGAATAATTAAGATTTACAAGCGGCTGGAGAGCACGCGTAAGGAGCAGGACGTGCTGAAACGCCAGCTGACGCAGAATATCGCACACGAGCTGAAGACCCCCGTGGCAAGTATACAAGGGTATCTGGAAACCATACTCGGCAATCCTGGTATGTCGGACGAGACGCGGCAGCTGTTCATGCAGCGATGCTTTGCTCAGAGCCAGCGGCTGACGGCATTGCTCCACGACATATCAACGCTGAACAGGATGGATGATGCACCGGAAATGAACGACTTCAGCGATGTGGACATCACGCAGACAATGACAACCATTGTGGCCGAGACATCCCTGCAAATGGCAGAAAAGGGAATGACCATGGATAACCGTCTGCCCGACAATGTCAAGGTGATGGGAAACCACAGCCTTATATACAGCATCTTCCGCAACCTTACCGACAATGCCATCGCCTATGCAGGAACCAACACAACCATTAGCGTGAGTGCCTGGCTGGAGGAAGACAAGTGGCATTTCCGTTTCTCCGACAATGGAGTAGGGGTGCCCCGCGAGCATCTGCACCGTCTTTTCGAAAGGTTCTATCGTGTGGACAAGGGACGTAGCCGCAAGATGGGAGGCACAGGTCTCGGACTTGCCATTGTCAAGAATGCCGTGCTCATACATGGTGGCACCATATCTGTGGAGAATGCCCCAGAGGGTGGTCTTGTATTCGACTTTACACTTCGTAAATAAACAACAGGTGCTGTTTTGAAACGCTGTTTTCTGCAGTAACTATTCAGCGATTACCGTAGTAAGTATGCGCTTTTGCGCTTACATTGCGGGATTATTGAGAATCCGTAAATCTAATCGCTGAATAGTTACTTTCTGCATAGGGATTACTAAAAATAATTAATAGACTTGTTTATGTCGTGATTATTGGTTATTTTTGCTTTGTAAAAATCCTTATCAGTCTAATGGTAATAACTAAAGCAACAATTAATCACGCCAATGCGGTAGCACGCCTTATCATGCAGGCCATGAACTACGACTGTTGCCGCTATTTTGCTGGCCCAGACCATACACTTTCAGATTTCGAGACTGTCATGACCGCCCTTGTGGAGTCAGAGGAGAGTCAGTACAGCTATACCAACGCCATTGTCGCCCTTGATGACAATGGCGAGGTGGCTGGTGTATGTGTAAGCTACGATGGCAGTGACCTGCACCGTTTGCGTGAGGCTTTCGTATCGGCAGCCAGAAAGGCTTTTGGCCGCGACTTCTCATCTATGACCGATGAGACCCAGGCGGGCGAACTGTATATAGACAGCATCGCCGTGGAGAGCCGTTACCGGGGGCAGGGCATAGCCGGCCAACTGCTCGACGCAACGAAGCAAAAGGCAAGGCTGCTTGGCATACCGGCCGTGGGACTGCTCGTAGACAAAGGAAACCCAGACGCGGAGAGACTATACCTCAGGCATGGCTTCGAATATGTTGGTGACAACACGTGGGGAGGACATCCTATGAAACACTTGCAATACAAGATAGTGTGAGTATATTAATGAAATCTTAAACCTTAAAAGAATACTTAAAAACAATGCAAATAAGCAAATATCTGGTTGTTAACAGTAAGGATGCCCAATGGGGACTCACCGTGAGCACCGTTGGCTATGAGGAGATAGGTGCAGGTGACCCTTATCCAACGCGTGGACATGCGGACGGATATTATTTCGACTTGGGCAAGGGACGCGTGCTCAACGAGTATCAGCTCCTGTACATCACAGAGGGCGAGGGCGTGTTCAGCTCAGACCATGTAACCAACGTCCCGCTCAAGGCTGGCGACCTGTTTCTGCTCTTTCCTGGCGAATGGCACTCCTACCATCCTCTTCCCAACCGTGGCTGGAAGAGCTATTGGATTGGTTTCAAGGGAAAGAATGTTGATGACAGGGTACGCGCCGGTTTCCTCTCAGCGTTCAAGCCCGTATACCATGTGGGATTCAGCGCAGATGTCATCCGACTGTATGAGGAAGCTTACAAGCGGGCGCAGGAAGAGGCTCCATACTCGCAACAGATACTGGCGGGCATCGTCAACCATCTCGTTGGGCTGATGTATGCCTTGGAGCGTAGTATAGAGCTTAGCAAGGACCACAACCGCGTGGATATGATAAACCTTGCACGACTGCGAATCAGAGAGTCGCTGGAGAATGACCTTACCATACAGCAGATTGCTGAGGAGCTTGGTGTGAGCTACAGCAATTTCCGTAAACTCTTTAAGGAGTTCACAGGCATCTCGCCAGCCCTCTATCAGCAAGACCTCAGACTTCAGAGGGCAAAAGAACTGCTGGCCACGACTAACCTCAGCGTTAAAGAGATTGCCTACCGTCTGTGCTTCGAGTCGCCAGACTACTTCTCGTCGAAATTCAAGATAAAGACGGGGAAGAAACCCAGTGAGTTTAGAAATTTGTAAGGGGTGAGGTTGATAGTGTAGTTGACAAGTTGATGGCTCTGTGGAAAAAACATGGGAAGGAGTACCTAAACGAAGGTGCCTTTTCCGGTTCATTAGGGAAATCCTTTGTCATGTAAAGAATCGTCGATTTCATCTACTATGAGTCCCTTTTTCACGCAAAGCTTTGCATCCGCCCACGCAAAGCTTTGCAATTGTCCACGCAAAGCTTTGCATCTGCCCACGCAAAGCTTTGCATTCGTCAATGCAAACGTTTTAGGGGAAAGGAACCTTCATTTAGGTATCCCTTCCCCCATGTTTTTTTACAGAGCCCTGATAAATGCTAAAATATAAACGTGCGCAGTAGCCAATAGCTGACTATGCCGGCAAGATAGCCAACGAAAGCCACCCAGGTGATTTTCTTCATGTACCATCCGAAGGTAATCTTCTCAAGTCCCATAACAACAACGCCTGCAGCGCTACCGATGATGAGCATCGAACCTCCAACTCCGGCACAGTAGGCGAGCAGCTGCCAGAACACTCCGTCTATAGCCATGTCGCCCGCAGCCTGTACGGGATACATTCCCATGCAGCCTGCTACAAGAGGAACGTTGTCGACAATGCTTGACAAAACGCCTATGATACCAGTCACAATATAGTGGTTGCCGTCAAACCAGATGTTTAGTCCCTCACCAAGCTGTGCCAGCACGCCTATTGTCTGAAGGCAACCTACCGCCATCAAAATACCAAGGAAGAAAAGAATGGTTGACATGTCAATACGCGTTAGCATACGGCTCACACGCTTCTGCATGCCGTCGCTGTCATCGTGTTCAAGGTGGCGGTACATGGTCTCGGTTACTGTCCACAGCACGCCCAGAACAAGCAATATGCCTACAAACGGAGGCAGGTGGGTGATAGTCTTGAAGATAGGTACGAAGATAAGACCGCCAACTCCAAGGCAGAATATTATCTTACGCTGCGATGCTGTGAGGTAGTCATCCTCGCCGCCTGAAGCTTTCTTGCTGCTTGGAGCGACAAGCTCTCCCTTAAGGCTCAGAGACAGTATGTAGGCTGGGATGACCATGGATATGAGCGAGGGTATGAGAATTTCGGTTATCACGCCAGCAGCCGTTATCACGCCCTTGTTCCACAGCATGATGGTCGTAACGTCGCCTATTGGTGAGAACGCTCCACCAGAGTTGGCGGCAATGATGACAAGCGAGGCATAGATGATGCGGTCCTTTTTCTCCTTGACAAGCTTCCTCAATATCATTATCATCACTATGGACGTGGTGAGATTGTCGAGAATTGCACTCAGGATGAATGTCATGAAAGCTATGCGCCACAGAAGCGAGCGCTTACTTTTGGTCTTCAGTGTGTCCTTGACGAAGTTGAAGCCGCCGTTCTGGTCGACAAGCTCAACGATAGTCATGGCACCCATCAGAAAGAACAGCGTGGTGCCGGTCTCGCCGAGGTGCTCCTCAATGATTTTCCCAACTTTCCCTGCTACTTCGCTATGGTCGACACCTGCAAGGCTTGTGACAAGTCCGGTAGGGTCAATCATAAACAGGGTCCAACAGACAACGAACATCAGCAGGGCTATGGCTGCCTTGTTGATTTTCGTAACACTCTCAATGGCTATGAAAAAATAACCAATTACAAACGCCACAATAATGGCAATAGTTAGTGATGACATGATATTAAAGACTTGAAATTGTGTTCTTGGTTTGAATTTGTTTGCAAACTTACATTTTTTTTTTCATACTTCATACTTATTCTCAATCTTTTTTCTTCTTTGCCCCGTTCTGCTCATTTCCTGCCTGTCCCAAGATGAGTAAAAGTACCTGTTGTCTCAAAAGTTCATGTCGAAATATCAAATAATCATGTTGGAAAATGGGAGGATGTACTAACTTTGCTGCCAGAATTATAAAAACTATCCTAAAACATGGAACAACCTAAACACTTTTTTGCTGTTGACCTTGGGGCTACCAGCGGCAGAACAATCATCGGAACTATTGAGAACGGAAAGATGTCACTCGAAGAGCTTACTCGCTTCGACAATAATCTCATTGAGACTGGAGGACACTTCTACTGGGACATCTTCGCTCTTTACAATGAAGTTATAAATGGACTGCGACTTGTTGCCAAAAGGCAAATAGAAATACAGAGCATTGGTATAGACACTTGGGGTGTCGATTTCGTATGTGTAGGCAGCGACGGCGCCATTCTGCGCAATCCTCTGGCTTACCGCGACCCGCACACCGTGGGCAAGATGGAGGAATATTTCGAGAAGAAGGTGGCGAGAGACGAGGTGTACAATATCACGGGCATCCAGTTCATGAACTTCAATTCTCTTTTCCAACTCTACGCCATGGATGAGGCTGGAAACACCGCCTTGCGCAATGCCGACAAGGTGCTGTTTGTTCCCGATGCCTTGAGTTATATGCTAACTGGTAATGCTGTGTGCGAATATACAATAGCTTCTACATCGCAGATGCTTGACCCGAGGACAAAAGACCTTGACAGCAGGCTGGTGGAGAGCGTTGGACTGAAACGTGGCCAGTTTGGCGAGATGGTTAATCCTGCTACCGTCATTGGAACAATAACAGAGGAAGTACAGAAGATGACAGGTCTTGGTGCCGTTCCCGTAATTGCTGTTGCAGGCCATGACACTGGTAGTGCTGTTGCAGCCGTGCCAGCAGCAAATGAGAAGTTCGCATATCTAAGCAGCGGAACATGGAGCCTTATGGGTATCGAGACACAAGATGCCATCATCAACGCTCGAAGCTTCGACCTCAACTTCACCAATGAGGGTGGCATAGAGGGTACTACCCGCTTCCTTAAGAATATATGTGGCATGTGGATATACGAG
Organism: Prevotella sp. P3-122; assembly: GCF_002251365.1. GTDB lineage: Bacteria > Bacteroidota > Bacteroidia > Bacteroidales > Bacteroidaceae > Prevotella. The sequence goes on along the minus strand of NZ_NPJH01000024.1, from coordinate 240,300 downwards.
CGTTGCCGTAAGGAGTGGAAGGATGCCGAGGGTTTGGGGCATGCCGAGCTGCAGAGCGCAGCCATGGAGTGCGAGCCTTTCCGCAGCCTCATTAATCCTGATGACCCCATTTTTGCGAATCCCACTTCCATGGTGGATGCCATCACAACATATTGCGAGAAGACCAATCAGCCAATACCTCAGGGCTATGCGCAGACCTGTCGTTGCATCTTCGACTCTTTGGCTCTTCGCTACCGGCAGGTATTTGCATGGCTGAAGGAGTTTGCTGACTTCGATATCAATGTTCTACATATAATCGGTGGCGGCTCAAAGAACGAGTATCTTGACCAGTTCACGGCAAACTCGTGCGGTGTAACAGTCCTTGCCGGACCGCAGGAGGGAACAGCCATAGGCAATATCATGCTGCAGGCAAAGGCTGCCGGAATGGTAGGCGACATATGGGAGATGCGCCGCATCATAGCCGACAGCTTGGAACTAAAGCGTTTCGAACCCCAGGATAAGGAAATATGGGATGCAGCCTACGAGAAGTATCTTGATATCGTTAATTTAAAAGGTTAATGGTTTAATGGCTTAAAAGGTTAACGGGTTAATGGTTTAAAAGGTTAATGGTTTAAAAGGTTAATGGTTTAACAGATTGCCTCCCTTACTTACTACAAGAATAATAATTAGAAATCTTACAAATAAATTAACACAATGAAAACAGAACTTGTTACAAAGGCATACGAAATTGCCAAGGAACGTTACGCTGCTATTGGCGTTGACACAGAGAAAGTATTGAAACAGATGCAGGACTTCCACCTCTCGCTCCACTGCTGGCAGGCAGACGACGTTAAGGGCTTCGAGGTACAGGCTGGTGCATTGTCGGGTGGCATTCAGTCTACTGGTGACTTCCCCGGTGCTGCACGCAATATCGACGAACTGCGTCAGGACATCCTGAAGGCCAAGAGTCTTATCCCAGGTAATCACCGTCTGAACCTCCACGAAATCTACGGTGACTTCAAGGGTAAGGTTGTTGACCGTGACGAGGTTACAGTAGAGCATTTCCAGTCATGGATAGACTGGGCTAAGGACAACAACACCATGCTCGACTTCAACTCATCCAGCTTCTCTCATCCCAAGTCGGGAAGCCTCACGCTTGCCAACCCTGACGAGGGAATACGCCAGTTCTGGGTAGAGCACACCAAGCGTTGCCGTGACATTGCCAATGCCATGGGTGAGGCACAGGGCGACCCATGTATCATGAACCTATGGGTTCACGACGGATGCAAGGACGTTTCCGTAAACCACGCCCTTTACCGCAATACACTTAAGAAGTCGCTCGACGAGGTCTTCGCAAAGGAGCAGCCAATGATGAAAGACTGCATCGAGGGTAAGGTGTTCGGCATCGGCCTTGAGTCGTTCACCGTTGGCTCACACGACTTCTATACCGCTTATGCCGCACAGAACGACAAGATACTGACCATTGATACTGGTCACTATCATCCCACAGAGTCGGCTGCAGACAAGGTATCTGCCGTGCTGCCTTTCCTCAAAGAACTTATGCTGCACGTCAGCCGTCCTGTTCGTTGGGACTCAGACCATGTAACCATCATGGACGATCCTACTCAGGAGCTGTTCTTCGAGATAGTACGCGCAGGCGCTCTCGACCGCGTTCATTATGGTCTTGACTTCTTCGACGGCTCAATCAACCGTATCGGAGCCTACGTCATAGGCTCACGCTCTGCACAGAAGTGTATGCTGCGTGCCCTTCTCGAACCACGCGAGACTATCTCTCAGCTTGAGCTTGCTGGAGAGGGCTACAAGGTACTCGCCATCATCGAGGAACAGAAGGCCATGCCGTGGCAGGCTGTGTACGATGAGTTCTGCGTACGCAACAACGTACCAGTTGGTCAGGAGTTTATTGCTGACATCGACCAGTATGTCGCTGACGTTATCTCTAAACGATAGGATATGGATATTCTCATTGGATTGATAATCATAGCAGTTGGGGCATTCTGCCAATCCAGCTGCTATGTTCCAATCAATAAGATAAAGGATTGGAGCTGGGAAAGCTATTGGATAGTGCAGGGCGTCTTCGCATGGTTGCTCCTGCCGCTGCTCGGCGCATTCCTTGCTGTTCCCGAGGGGCATTGCCTTTGCGAGCTTATTACTGACACTCCCTCATTCAATATCTGGATGACAATCCTGTTCGGAGTATTGTGGGGCGTAGGCGGTCTGACATTTGGCTTGTCCATGCGCTACCTTGGTGTCGCCCTCGGACAGTCCATCGCCCTTGGAACATGCGCTGGTCTTGGAACCATCATGGGACCCGTGCTGCTTAATGTCTTCTTCCCAGAGCTTAACGCTCTCAGCTCTCTGACATTTGCAGTCATACTTGGTGTTGCAGTTACCCTCGTCGGCATTGCCGTCATAGGTGTTGCTGGCTCCATGAAGGCTGCGTCGCTGTCTGAAGAAGAGAAGAAGGCGGCCGTAAAAGACTTCAACTTCCCCAAGGGACTTGCCATAGCCCTGCTTGCAGGATTTATGAGCGGATGCTTCAATGTAGGCCTGGAGTTCGGCAAGGACATCAACTTCGGTGATCTTACTCCCGATATGTACAAGACGCTACCGGCCACGCTTCTCGTCACGTTGGGTGGCTTTGTCACCAATGCTGTTTACTGCTTCTATCAGAACAGCAAGAACAAGACTTGGGGTGACTATGCAAAGACTTCCGTATGGGGAAACAATGCTTTGTACTGTCTCTTGGCAGGTGCTCTGTGGTACAGCCAGTTCTTTGGACTGTCTCTTGGCAAAGGCTTCCTGACTGAGTCCCCGACCCTTATGACTCTTGCCTTCTGTATTCTCATGGCACTTAACGTCACGTTCTCCAACGTGTGGGGAATCATACTCAAGGAGTGGAAAGGTTGCTCGCAGAAGACAATTGCCGTCCTTGTTGTCGGCCTGATAATTCTCGTTTTCTCTACATTCCTACCACAGTTGATAGGGTAGTGGCTCATGGTAGACGAATAAAAGAGTTCTCGCTAAGGAGAGTATTATTGCGAAGCGGACAAGTAGACAAGTTGATTTGTTTGTGGTCGTATCAAGCGTGTAGTGACGTATGTAATGCGTCTGCAAGGTACACCTATTCACTTGTTTACTTGTCTGCTTCCTTTTTTTGCCTTCTTCTTCTGGGTAAAGCCTCGCATAGCTTGTTCTCCGCTAAGATTTTGGACGGGATATCGTAATGCTTGTCTAAATTCTTGATGGTGATTTTGCCCTTGAACTGGTAATTCTTTAGTGAATTTATGTCTGACATAATCTTGGAAGTAGCAGACAACGGTATCAGATACAGATCCTCAGGTGCGCTCGGCTCTCCTCCCACACCTATTATATACCATACGTCGATGCCGTTTTCTGTGCTGTATTGTTTGAAGATGCCTATTTTTTCCTTTGTTATCAGTTCATTATTGGTGGATCTTGGAAGTGTTCTCCTCCATTTACATTCCAATGCTACTTTCTTTTTTCCTTTGAAGGAAATGACCAGGTCTGGAAGACGGTTTGTCTCGGGAAACACTCCGTCAAGAGACTTGTCGCTTCGCCATTCAATCAGTTTTGCATCACTATCCGTGCAGCCTATGTGGAGTAACTCTTCAATGACGTAGTCTTCGAACTCGCGTCCTTTCAACATCTCCTCTGGCATGGTTATTGCACAAATGCGTTGTATGATAGTAGAATACGGCCTGTTAATCTGTTTCTTGATAGCGTGAATTCCTTTGTCTTCGTAAAACATTCTTAGCAATATCTTATCCTCCCTGACTGTCCATCTCTTAGGGTACCTAATGGTCTCCTCTACGAAATCTGTAACAGGTTTATCTATTAGCTTCTCTACATTCTGTCTTCCTGCAAGTAGTCCGAATACATGCCCGTTAGGGTTAACATATCCAGCTACTATCCTGTTAGCCATTTCTATTACGAATGAGTTCCTTAGCAAAGGTGTTGGACCAGCTCCTCTGGGATCATCCCTCTTTAACACAATGATGAGGAGTCGGTTCTCCTGGAGCGCTTTTTCTATTTGGACGTTGTTGACATCTGTAAATTTATTGGTTACAATGAGTATGGTTGGGATTCCTCTGACCAGTAGTGCCGACATTACTTCGTACTCCATATCTGTTGTCTTGAAGCATATCACGCAGTCTTTTTCGCTCAGGCTATCTACCCAAGTGAAGATGACCGGATAGAGAGATATGGGCGTTTTTTTTGAGCAGATGAAAAGAGTGGTCTCTCTTTTCAGCAGTTTCTCGTTGCCTATTTTTTGAATAATCCTCATTACTATGCGTTACATATCAGGTATGGTGTCTGGCTATTTCATTTTATTTCGTAACCTTTATCCGCTGTGAGCATCCCCTTAGTCCTTTTGCTGTTGCGTTGAGCGTGATGGTGCCGGCTTTGTCTCCGCTCCTTAGTGCTACCAGCAGCTCTCCCTTCCATGCTTTCCAACTGTGGGATGTGAACGGGGTGGTGTCGGTGATGTCGGCATTGCCTATGGCTTGTATGGTTCCTGCTCCCTTTATGGAGAATGATATGAGGTTGCTGGCATTGGGTACGGGTCGGCCTTGCCTGTCAATGACCTCAACCCTGACGAAGGAGATGTCCTGACAGCCGGCTTTTATCGACCGTGTGTCGGCAGTCATCCGTATGGCATAAGGCTCTGAGGCTGTGGCGAGGACGGTTGCCTCTTGCTCCACTCCGTCGGCTATGCCTGCAGCCTTAAGGGTTCCGGCTGTATATGGGATGGTAAAGACGGCCTTGAATTCCGATGACCTGTCAGTGGACTTCTCACCGATGAGGCGGTCGTCGAGGTACAGCCTTACCGACGGGTAACGTGAATAGACCACCACGTCTATGTCGCGGCCTTCCCATCCTTCCCAGTTCCAGCTCTCCCATGTGGGATGTACGGCCCACATGCCTGCCGTTATCTTTCCCTTGCCTGCATATCCGTGGGGCTCACGTACGGCCATGAACAGTTTATGGTTGCCGTTCCACAGCATGTTGCGGTAGTGGCCTATGGGCTTCAGGCGGCCCGTTAAGTCGATATCCCCACAGTAGGCGGCATGCCAGGGATAGAGCGGACGCTCCCAATGCTCGCCAACAGGATCACCCTCGTACCAGTAACGGCCTATGCCCGACTCGCCGAGGTAGTCGATGGCTGTCCATACGAAATCACCTATTATATATATATGGTCTGTGGAGGCTGCCCAGTTGCTGAAGGCGTCACGGGGATATGACTCTGTCTGCATCATCACTCTCGATGGCACCCTTTGGTGGTCGGTAGCGGCTTTGTGGATAAGGTAGTTGTAGCCCGTGATGTCCATCTCTGCAGCCAGCGGATCGTATATCTCCCAGTCGTCATCCCATGCTGCCAGTGCGGAAGTCACGGGTCTGGTAGTGTCCCATTTGTGGACAGCCTGACGCAGACGGTGGGCAGTGGTGACCACTTCAATCTTCTTCCGTTCAATCACCTCGTTGCCTATGCTCCAGCAGAATATAGACGGGTGGTTGCGGTCACGGCGTACCATGGCCTCAATGTCCTTGTCGTACCACTTGTCGAAGAGCTTGTGGTAGTCCTCGTCGTTCTTCTTCTCTCTCCATCCGTCGAAAGCCTCGTCTATGACCAGCAGGCCGAGGCTGTCGCAGGCATGGAGGAAGCATTCCGACGGAGGGTTGTGCGATGTGCGTACGGCATTATATCCGGCCGCCTTCATCAGTTTTACCTTCCTTATCTCCGCCTTGTCGAAGGCTGCGGCACCGAGGATGCCGTTGTCGTGATGTACACATCCACCGTTGAGCAGCAGAGGATTGCCATTGAGCAGCAGTCCCTTGTCGGCAGAATATTCAATGGTACGTATTCCGAAGGTCTCTGTAACAGAGTCGCCTGTTGACAGGCTTACGGTAGCTGTATACAGCTCTGGAGATGATGGCGACCACAGACGGGGATTGTCCACACTCAGAGTCTCAACCACTTGTCTCTTGCCTTTGGCCGGTATCACTACGGTCTGCTTCCCGCAGGTGCCGTCAGACAGAGTTGTCGTCACCTCCACCTCCTTGTCGACGTCTGTTTCGTTGCAAACATCTGTTGTCACCACGACGGTATTCCTGTCGGGAGTAGTAATTGCCGTTCCCCACATGTCGATGTGCACAAGGTCTGTTGTTACGAGCCATACGTGACGGTATATGCCGGAGCCGCTGTACCATCGGCAGTTTTTCTGCCTGGAGTTGTCGGCCTTCACCACAATCTCATTGTTGCCTGTACGGACGAGTTCTGTTATGTCGCACCAGAAAGACGAATAGCCGTATGGATGTCCGCCTGCAACTATCCCGTTGACCTTTACCTCGGAGTCCTGATATACTCCCTCGAAATACAGCCACAGCTTGCGGCCTTTGTAGTCGTTGTTTAGGTTGATGGTCTTCTTGTATATTCCTGTTCCCGTTGGATAGTAGCCTCCGTCGTTGCCGGCGGGTGCATTGCGGTCAATGGGCAACTGCGCGCTCCAATCGTGCGGCAGGTTTACGGTTTCTTTGTCATTGAATGTCCATCCGTTGTCTATCAGCTGCTTCCTCGGAGTGTTGCGTGATGATACTAAAAGGGGAAGCAGCATGGCTGCCAACAGAAATAGACTTTTTTGTAAGGTGCTCATAAGTAAATGGTCTTTAGTTTGTCTTTGGCAAATTTACATAATTTCCCCGAATTACAAAGCCTGTCAGAATAAAAAAGGCTCATCAGGCATCTCAAGTGATGAACGTTTATTGCTGCATGGCCTGTTTATGTTGGCTTCTTTGCTGATAAGGTTATGTAATGTGTAAAAAATAAGTTGCATCAGTTGTCCGGTTTGACGAGGTAGTACCACTTACCGAGTTCCGGAGCGAAGACAACCTGCCTGGCAAGCCTCTTCTGGTACGATTCATCAATCGGTCGCTTGATGTCATAGTTTTTCGACTTAATGTGAACATGCACCTTCAATCCCTTCTTCGTGGTGGCCATCGCGGCCCGGTTGGCAGCATTCTGCAAGTTCAGCAGTGGCGCGCCGTTCCAACTGCGGGTGATTTGCGAGAAAAGCCGGTGCTCGATGGGATTGTGTACAAGTATATAGAAATGAATATGGCTCATCCATTCATAGAAGGCAATGGTCGTTCTGCGCGTATCTGGCTTGACCTTATGCTGAAGAAAAGACTCGCCCTCTGCATTGACTGGAGCAAGATTGGTAAGAGCGACTATCTCAATGCCATGATAGAAAGCGAGATGGATGGCAACAAGATACGAGAACTGCTGCATCAAGCCCTTACCGACCAGATAGACGATAGAGAGACATTTATGAAAGGCATCGACTATTCATACTATTACGAGCAAGAGGAATAAAATTAGGCGTGATAGCCATACGGTCTCACGTTAATTAAATAACCAAAGCATAAAAAGGTATGATTGACAATTTAATTAATGAAATAGAACAGGCTATGCTCAATACTTTGAACAATGAGCAGCTAAGCCAGTTGCGAAAGGTACTTGAATTTACCTTCCGCAATGTTAGCGTGACCGAAAACAGCGACTCAACAACAGCAGAGAGCAATTCTGAACTTGTAAAGTCATTCCTTTCGTCTAAAAGCGTAGAGGGATGCAGTGAAAAGACTATTGCTTATTATCGAAGCACCATTAACAACTCTCTTGATAGTATCGGTAAAAAGATTTCGCATGTCACGACGGATGCCCTGCGCAATTACCTCAATACCTATCAGCAAGAGAGTAATGCAAGCAAAGTTACAGTTGACAACATAAGACGCATCCTGTCGAGTTTCTTTGCCTGGCTTGAAGACGAGAACTACATTGTAAAGAGTCCTGTGCGACGCATTCATAAGGTCAACACAGGAAAAACAGTCAAAGAAACATACTCGGATGAAGCCTTGGAGATGATGCGAGATCATGCCGGTAATAGCCGTGACCTTGCACTCATAGACCTGCTTGCCTCCACAGGTATGCGTGTGGGAGAACTTGTCAAGCTCAACAGAAAGGATATAGACTTCCAAAACAGGGAGTGTATAGTAACCGGCAAGGGTGACAAGCAGAGAAGGGTGTATTTTGATGCACGTACCAAGATTCACCTTTCCAGATACCTTTCTGAACGAACAGACAACAATGAGGCACTCTTTGTTTCGTTGTTGGCTCCCTCAAAACGTTTACAAATAAGCGGTGTTGAGATACGGCTTCGTAATCTTGGCCGTCAACTTAACATACCCAAGGTTCATCCTCATAAGTTCCGTAGAACGTTGGCTACAATGGCCATAGACAAGGGTATGCCTATAGAACAAGTACAACACCTGCTCGGCCATCAAAGCCTCGATACCACCTTGCAGTACGCCATGGTGAACCAGAATAATGTCAAATTGTCTCACCGCAAATACCTTGGATAACTATGGAAGTACAGTCGCGATTTATCGAGATGTTTGGGAGTGTGGATAATAATCCAAAATCCTACGATATTAAAAAGGTTGGCGATTTTGCTGAATGTTTTGCTGGCGCAACCCCTGTACGAAGATTCCGTCTTACTGGGATAAAGGTAATGTTCCTTGGATGAGTTCTGGTGAGGTACATAAAGGGAGAGTGCAAGATACAGACGCAAAGATTACACAACAAGGTTATGATGGCTGTAGTACTAAAATGGTTCCAATTCATTCCATCGTTGTAGCTCTTGCAGGACAGGGGAAACACGAGAAACGGTCGCCATCAATGATATAGAACTTTGCACGAATCAATCTTTATGTGCTATTGTTCCAAATGAGGAAGTGAATTATGAATATCTATTTCATAATCTGAGGGACTGATATAAAGAATTGCGCTCAATGTCTGGAGATGTTGATGGAAGAGGTGGATTAAACCTGAAACACATCCAAAGCATTAAGGTCATTGTCCCTCCAATGTCTGAACAAATGAAGTTTGTCTCCATAGCACGACAGGCCGATAAATCAAAATTTGGCTGGCGTATTGACGAAGTGGGGTGATTTTTGCACAACAGCTCTTTTGGCACAGATATTCGCAATGTTGCCGCTCGGTTTTCTGCTTGGGCTGATTAGTCATTAAGGTCGATGAAATTGAGGTGGTGGTTGCGCTGTATGTAGCGCAGGGCGTAGATGAGGTTTGTCTGGGTTTCGGGCGAGAGGCTGTAGTTGAACATACGCGAGTCGATGGCGCTGCGAAATTCTTCGGTGCCGTTATACGACTTTTTGAAGAACGGCGTCAACTGACTCTCTGAAATTTCGGGAGTAACAATAAGGAAGAAAAATTGCGGTTTGCCGCCTCTTATGAGTTCGCGCACAAACATCAATGGCACCACTTCCACAACCGATTCGGGCATCTGCCGGCTATCGAGATAGAGATTGTAGCCGGTTTCTTGATAAAACTCACGAAGAATCTCGCTTTTGGCATATTCTTCGAGTTTGTTGCAAGGAAAAACGTCGCCTTCAGGGGCTTCGACCACGCCGCTAACGGTGCCGAGAAGGTCGTAGTACACGCCGGTCTGCTTGCGGCGCGGGCGTAGAAACACCTGGTGGCGAGAACGGCGGTCGCCCTTGCGCAAGGACGTAACCCAAATGGCAGAAACGCCTATGGTGTTGGCGAGAATCGACTCTTGCAGCGGTCGGAGTTGTTTGTCGGGCGCCAAATCCTCGGTGCGCATAGAGGAACCGAGGCCTATGGGCATATCTATAGTGAGATTGGTGCGCACTTGGTCGAAATAGCCGGCGCGCTGAAGCACGCAGCGATAGTTGCCGTCGCCGTTATGGGTGAGCGACTGCATGCGCAGTGCCGGACCATCTACGGTATTTGGGCGTGATTTAAGAAATTCGTCGAAATTATCTTGAGTGAGAGCTGTGTAGTGTTCGCCGAGGTCGAAACGGCTGTCGATGCGTCCGCCCGCTATTTGGGTGGTTGTGTCGGGGTGCTTAATGTAGTCGATTATCTCCTTATAGGGCAGTCGGAGTTCGGAAACCGATTTGCCTATCTTCACGCGCACTGTTGCCACATCGTGCGAGTAGTAATCCTTTTCGAGAGCCGATGAATAGTCGATAAACTGGCTGTCGCCGAGGGGTTTTGACACATTGTGGCGAAGAATATGTTTTGCAAACGACAGTGGATAGAAAAAACTGTGGCGAGTGTATTCGTTAAGATACTTGCCGTTGCGGCGCCAGATGTGGTGCGCATATCGCTTTGCCACAAACAAGCCGCCAAAAATGGCAAACAGACTTGCCACTGCTCCTATTATCTCTATTATGCTTCTGTAATCCATAATGTAGCTAAGTAATTGTTCAAAAATAAACTGCTTCATTTTGGAGGCTCACCTATGCGGCCATTTGCGAGTGTAACATACCGTTGAGAACGGTTGAAAAACCACCTTGAAAAAGGCCTCCGAAAAAGCGATGAAAATTTGATTTAATATGTTGATTGTTAATGATATAGTATAGGAAATCTGGAGAATCTTTCGTAACTTTATACAACGACCAAGAAGTATAAAGATGCTTACGAAAGCCCCTCCTGAAATCCTCTCGCCAGAAGATTTGGCGTATATGTCCACGCTGAACGAAAGAGACAGAAGATGGTTCCTGGCCACCAAGGCCACCAAGGCCTCCGACCTCAAGGCTCAAGGGCTCAGCTACCGCAAAGTTAGTAAAATTATGGGAACAAGCACACATACTCTTCAAAATGGAAGACAGGAACTTCTCTCCGGAGAGGGGCCTGGTGACGGCCGTATTCGCAGAGCGGGTGCTGGCCGTAAGAGCGTGCTTCCCCAGCATCCCGAGTGGACACAAGCCGTCGTGCAAATCATCGAACCGCATACAGCAGGGCTTCCCCAGGATGAGAATGTGGTGTGGATATCCTTGAGAGTTACTCAAATCATGAGCGAACTCTCTGCTATCGGGTACGATATCTCCCGCCACTTCGTCCGTCAAATCCTTGACTCCCTTGGTCTTAGGGAACGTTCCTTCTATAAGGACCTTCCCATGAAGGAGGTCAAGAGCCGAGATGAACAGTTCCAGCGTATCTCTTCCATCCGCGAAGAAGCCAAGGCGGTTGGACTTCCCATCATCAGCATTGACACCAAGAAGAAGGAGATGCTCGGGAACTTCAAACGGGAGGGAAAGGCACTGTGCAACGGACCACTCAAGTCCCTTGACCATGACTTCTCCACGTTCTCTGACGGCCAGATTGTTCCGCACGGCATCTACGATGTGACCAGAAATGTGGGTTATATGACGCTGGGCATTAGCCATGACACGTCCAAGTTCGTCTGTGACAACATCGCGAGAGTCTGGAGAGAACATCTCAAGGAGCAATACCCAAATGCTTGTACCCTCGTTATCCTGTGTGATGGCGTAGGATCCAACTCCTCCTCGCACAGAATCGTCAAGCAAGATCTTATGGACCTTGCCAACAAACTGGGTATCAGACTTCTTATGGTTCATTATCCTCCGTATTGTTCCAAGTTCAATCCCATCGAGCACCGGATTTTCTCGCAAATCACCCGCAGTTGGAACGGCGCGCCACTGCTGAACTTGCAGAATGCTGCCAACCGGGCCGCGATGACCACCACGAAGAAGGGATTGAAGGTGCATGTTCACATTAACTCGAAAAACTATGACATCAAGCGACCGATTGATGAATCGTACCAGAAGAGGCTTGCCAGGCAGGTTGTCTTCGCTCCGGAACTCGGTAAGTGGAACTACCTCGTCAAACCGGACAACTGATGCAACTTATTTTTTACACATTACTTAACCTTATCACTGGTGTAGCCGTATTTGTGGACTATGACAGATGTTTTATCTTGGCAAGTTGAATGCCACTGTCATCTCGTGCATCTGCTCCTGTGTCATGCCGTCGGGCTCGAAGCCCATGCATTTGGCATTGATGTATATCTTCGCACTCTTGGAGAGCACGTCAATCTGGTCGAAGGCATCCATGGCGTCGAGTCCCTTAGCGAACACTCCGTGCTTCTCCCACATCACCACATCGTAGTTCTCCAATTCTGCCATCGTGGCATCGGCAAGCTTCACGCTGCCTGGCAGCTCGTAGGGTACGATGCCCAGTCCTAATGGACAGAAAGCCTTGGTCTCGGGTATCATGCTCCACAGGATGTTGGTCAGCACATCCTTGCCCATAAACTTCTTGGTGTGGCTCATGGCAATAAGCTCTATAGGGTGGGTGTGTACCGTGGCGCGGTAGTTAGAGCCTTTCTCTATCATGCGGTTGTGGACAGACAGGTGGCTTGGCAGCTCGCTTGTGGGGTTTACAACATTGTCTGCGATGATGACATAGCTGGCGCAGTCGTCAAGGATGCGGATGACGGAACCGTTCTCCATAGGCTTGCGTGCAAGGTCGCGCATGCGCTTGCCGGTACCCTTGCAGTAGAAGTAGCATCCTTTCAGGTAGGGTAGGGTGACTCCAATCTGCTTGACCTCGCTGATGGCGGGCATGGCTTTCACTTCGTCATCGACAAGGTCGGTGATGTTTACCGTGATGTTGCCGCCGTTACGCTCTGCCCATCCGTTCTGCCATAGATAACCTGCCACTTCGGCTGTCTTCTCCACCTCGGCTCTCAGGGCCGGGCGGCCTTCCAAAATACTTTTCATATTGTTTCTTTGTTTTGTAAGTTTAGTAGTTGTAAGCTTGTGCAAAGATAATGATTTGTTTGCATATGGCAACTATAATATTTGATATTGTTTCCAACTTTTTTGCAATATTTCAATTTTAATGTTATCTTTGCACCTGTTATGTTGAATGTTTAATGTTCAATGTGAAAGATTAATGTTGATAGTTTAATGTTGGAAGAAAATATTAATACATCTGAGGTGAAGTGGAGTGAGAATGTCATCATAGCCGATGCTGACTATGTGGGCAATGTCGCTTTCGACCTTATCGTAAACTTTGAGAGGATGATAGGCAGGCGCATTCCCCCGGCAGACCTCAGCCAATGGGCTGTGTGCATGGCTCTTGACGGAGGGCTAAGGCCTGGCGACAACGAGACGCAGCTGATATTGGCTCACGACAAGAACAGCAGTGAGATGGCGAATTTCAAGCCTTGCCATTATGACAGGGAACTGTCCTCTACGGCGTTCAAGGACGAGCAGCTGGGAGAGTTTGTCATTACTCCTCTGCCTGTTGAGGAACCGCTGGTGAGCAAGGGCGACTTCATACTCGACCTTGTGAGGGCCGTACTGGCACAGGAGCCTGTCAAAAGAGTCATGGTGGTTCCGAATGCTGACAGTCCGGAACTGTATGACGCCTTGCGCAATGAGCTGAGGAAGGTTGATGATGAAAAGAAACGGGTCACTCTCTTCGCCATGCAGCCAATGCAAGGAGGAAACTTCAGACAGGAAATTCTCGGCTACTCACTAATGAGCGCGCTCGGAATAAGGGCCGACGAGATAAAGTGAAGAAAACAATAAGAATAAATAATTTTGAAACAAATGAGCAAAGTATTAATGATTGGTGCCGGTGGCGTGGCCACAGTAGCGGCATTCAAGATTGTCCAGAATGCGGACGTCTTCACAGAGTTCATGATTGCCAGCCGCAGGAAGCAGAAATGTGATGAGCTGGTAGAGGCCATCAAGGCAAAGGGATATAAGGCTGACATCAAGACGGCACAGGTTGATGCTGACGATGTTGAGCAGCTCAAGGCTCTGTTCAACGACTACAAGCCCGAACTGGTCATAAACCTCGCATTGCCTTATCAGGACCTTACCATCATGGATGCCTGCCTGGCTTGCGGATGCAACTATCTTGATACGGCCAACTACGAGCCCAAGGATGAGGCTCACTTCGAGTACTCGTGGCAGTGGGCATACAAGGACAGATTTGAGCAGGCTGGACTGACTGCCATCCTGGGCTGCGGCTTCGACCCGGGAGTAAGCGGAGTATATACGGCATGGGCTGCCAAGCACCACTTCGACGAGATTGAGTATCTCGACATCGTCGACTGCAACGCCGGCAACCACCACAAGGCTTTCGCAACCAACTTCAATCCGGAGATAAACATACGTGAGATTACACAGAAGGGACTCTACTACAAGGACGGAGAGTGGATAGAGACTGAGCCGCTCGAAATACACAAGGCTCTGACTTATCCTAACATCGGCCCGCGCGAGAGCTATCTCATGCACCATGAGGAGCTGGAGAGTCTGGTAAAGAACTATCCCACCATTAGGCAGGCACGCTTCTGGATGACCTTCGGACAACAGTATCTCACCTATCTCGATGTGATACAGAACCTCGGCATGAGCCGCATTGATGAAATAGAGTATGAGGCACCGCTGGCCGATGGCTCGGGCAAGACTGCCAAGGTAAGGATTGTGCCGTTGCAGTTCCTCAAGGCTGTGTTGCCTAACCCGCAGGACCTCGGTGAGAATTATGAGGGCGAGACATCTATCGGATGCCGCATCAGAGGAAAGAAAGACGGCAAGGAACGCACATATTATATATATAACAACTGCTCACACCAGGAGGCATACAAGGAGACGGGCATGCAGGGAGTAAGCTATACGACGGGTGTCCCGGCAATGATTGGTGCCATGATGTTCCTCAAGGGATTATGGAGGAAGCCTGGCGTATGGAATGTAGAGGACTTCGACCCAGACCCATTCATGGAGCAGCTCAACAAGCAGGGACTGCCATGGCACGAGGTGTTCGACGGTGACCTGGAACTGTAATTTCCAACCTTATAAGACTACACAACAATGGCTAAAGAAACTGACGACACACAGAAAGCAATACAGGAGGGTAAGCTGAAGGCCCTGCAGGCAGCAATGTCTAAAATAGAGAAAGACTTCGGCAAGGGTTCCATCATGCGCATGGGAGACGAGCAGGTAGAGGATGTTGAGGTGATACCTACTGGCAGCCTCGGACTGGATGTGGCGCTCGGAGTGGGCGGATATCCCAAAGGCAGGATTATAGAAATCTACGGCCCAGAGTCTTCCGGTAAGACTACCCTAGCCATTCATGCCATCGCTGAGGCTCAGAAGGCTGGAGGCATAGCGGCATTCATAGATGCCGAGCACGCCTTCGACCGCTTCTATGCAGCCAAGCTTGGAGTGGATGTCGAGAACCTGTGGATATCGCAGCCTGACAATGGCGAGCAGGCTCTTGAGATTGCCGACCAGCTGATACGGTCGAGCGCAATCGACATAATAGTTATCGACTCGGTGGCTGCCCTAACACCAAAGAAGGAGATTGAGGGAGATATGGGCGACTCGGCTGTGGGACTGCAGGCCAGGCTCATGAGTCAGGCTCTGCGAAAGCTTACCTCGACAATATCAAAGACCAATACCACGTGCATCTTCATAAACCAGCTGCGTGAGAAAATTGGCGTGATGTTCGGCAATCCGGAGACAACAACCGGCGGCAATGCACTGAAGTTCTATGCCAGCGTCCGACTTGACATCCGCAAGGTTACGGCCATCAAGGATGGAGACCAGGTTATAGGCAATCAAGTGCGTGTGAAGGTCATAAAGAACAAGGTGGCCCCTCCTTTCCGCAAGGCTGAGTTCGAGATAATGTTCGGCGAGGGTATTTCCAAGATTGGAGAGATACTCGACCTTGGCGTGGAGTATGGCATCATACAGAAGTCTGGCTCATGGTTCAGCTACAACGGAACAAAGCTGGCGCAAGGAAGAGACGGCACAAAGCAGATGCTTAGGGATAACCCGGAACTGTGCGAGGAACTGGAAGCTCTTATCAAGGAGGCCATTGCCAAAAAGGCTGAGTGAGGAGAAATGAGTGAAGAGTGAAGAGGGAAGTGTGAAGAGTCCATTGGCAAAGTTGCAGCAAACGCAAACTATAAAACTATAGGATTCTTCACTCTTCCCTCTTCTTTTTTTTGTCTGTTTGTCATATAGATATATGGCTCAAAACTGACAGTCGTGACATTTTGTCACCATGAGCATGCCTTTGACGCTTCCCTTCGCCCTTTGGCACATCCTTTGTACAATAATCGGCGTGCATGTGTAGTGCGTGCAGTATATTTAATAATGTATATAACAAATAAAAAGAATATAACTATGGGAAAGATTATTGGAATTGACTTAGGTACTACAAACAGCTGTGTTGCCGTTTTCGAGGGCAACGAGCCAGTGGTAATCGCCAACAGCGAAGGCAAGCGTACAACTCCTTCGGTTGTGGGCTTCGTAAAAGACGGAGAAAGGAAAATTGGTGACCCCGCAAAGCGTCAGGCCATCACAAACCCGAAAAATACAGTTTACTCTATCAAGCGTTTCATGGGCGAGACCTATGCGCAGAGCCAGAAAGAGGCTGAGCGCGTGCCGTTCAGCGTCATCAACGACAACGGCTATCCGAAGGTTCAGATTGACGGCTCTGCTCATCCTTACACTCCTCAGGAAATTTCTGCAATGATTCTCCAGAAGATGAAGAAGACCGCCGAGGACTACCTTGGACAGGAGGTTACCGATGCTGTTATCACGGTACCTGCATACTTCTCTGACTCTCAGCGTCAGGCTACCAAGGAGGCTGGACAGATTGCAGGTCTGAATGTACAGCGTATCGTAAACGAGCCTACAGCCGCAGCTCTTGCCTATGGTGTGGACAAGGCTCATAAGGACATGAAGATTGCCGTGTTCGACCTTGGTGGAGGTACCTTCGATATCTCTATCCTTGAGTTCGGCGGTGGTGTGTTCGAGGTTCTTGCAACAAATGGTGATACCCACCTTGGTGGTGACGATTTCGACCAGGTGATAATAGACTGGCTCGTAAACGGCTTCAAGGCCGATGAGGGTATAGACCTCACAAAGGACCCAATGGCCATGCAGCGTCTGAAGGAGGCTGCCGAGAAGGCAAAGATCGAACTTTCTTCTTCTACCTCTACTGAAATCAATCTCCCTTACATCAGCGCAGAGGGTGGTATGCCAAAGCACTTGGTAAAGACTCTTACACGCTCGCAGTTCGAGCAGCTTGCCCACGGACTTATCCAGGCATGTCTCGTTCCTTGCCAGAACGCTATGCGCGATGCCAAGTTGCAGACATCCGAGATTGATGAGGTTATCCTCGTTGGTGGATCAAGCCGTATACCAGCCGTGCAGACTCTCGTGAAGAACTACTTCGGCAAGGAGCCTTCAAAGGGAGTAAATCCTGACGAGGTGGTTGCTGTAGGTGCCTGCATCCAGGGTGCCATCCTCAACAAGGAGGGTGGAGTAGGCGACATCGTGCTCCTTGACGTAACCCCTCTTACACTCGGTATCGAGACCATGGGCGGTGTAATGACAAAGCTCATCGAGGCTAACACCACAATCCCATGCAAGAAGAGCGAGACGTTCTCTACTGCTGTCGATAATCAGACTGCCGTTACTATCCACGTGCTTCAGGGCGAGCGTCCTATGGCTGCACAGAACAAGAGCATCGGACAGTTCAACCTTGAGGGTATAGCACCAGCACGCCGTGGCGTTCCACAGATTGAGGTGACATTCGATATCGATGCCAACGGTATCCTCAACGTGAGCGCAAAGGACAAGGCTACAGGCAAGGAGCAGAAGATACGCATCGAGGCATCAAGTGGTCTGAGCCAGGAGGAGATTGACCGCATGAAGGCTGAGGCTGAGGCTAATGCCGCTGCCGACAAGGCTGAGCGCGAGCGTGTTGACAAGATGAACCAGGCTGACAGCATGATATTCACTACAGAGAATTTCCTGAAGGACAATGGTGACAAGATTCCAGCAGACCAGAAGCCAGCCATAGAGTCAGCACTCCAGCAGCTCAAGGATGCCCACAAGGCTGCCGACATCACCGCCATCGACAATGCCATCAACAACCTCAACCAGGTTATGCAGGCAGCAAGCGCACAGATGTACGGACAGGCTGGCGGAGCACAGCCAGGTGCCGGCGCAGGCTTCAACGACGGACAGCAGGCTGGTGGTCAGCAGACCAACAACTCTGACAATATCCAGGACGCAGACTTCGAGGAGGTGAAATAAGCACATAGAGAAATAAGAATACAATATCAAATGGAAAGCGTGTAGCTCAATGAGTTACACGCTTTTCTTGTTTTTGGCCGTACACAATAATATTGCTATCTTTGCGTTATTATTATAAACATCTGTACCTCATTTGTATCTCGAAACTATAGTAGATAATGTGCGAAACTATGGGGCTCAAGATAATTAGTAACAATAACATAGAGATATTAGTATGCCTGGATCAAAGTATAAGATAGTGCGGAAGTGTCCTATATGCGGAGAAGAATTCTTCGCACGGACTTTGGAGTCTTGGTATTGCTCGCCAAAATGTTCCAAAGTAGCTTGGAAACGCAAGCATGATGAGGAACAGCGTCAGTTGGAATTAGACAGCATAGCCAAGAGTATTCCCAATTATAGGGATTATATCACAATAACAGAAGCGTATGCTTTGTTTGGTATAAGCCGAGATTCCATTTATCGGCTAATAAAACTGAACCGAATCTCATCTATTAAGCGTAAAGGAGCCAAAATCAAGGTCAGCAAAACGGAATTGATGAAGTTATACCCACTTCGCCAATCTCCGCTTGACACCAACCCAAGGAAACCTGTCATCATGTACCGCATGGAACCAGAGGATTGTTATACAATAGGTGAGATATCCAAGAAATTTCATCTGGATGATAGCACCGTGTACGCACATATACGCAAATACTCAATACCGACCCGGCAAATCGGTAATTACGTGTATGCTCATAAGGAATCAATAGACAAACTTTATAAAGATATAAAACCATTATGAAAAGATTAGATTATACAAAAGTCTCCGTCAAATTAAAGAAAAGTGAGTGGAGAGATGAGTGGTTCATCTATCTTGAAGCTTATCCTGTTTATGAGACGGGAAGTGACAAACCCAAACGAGTGCGTGAATATCTCAGGAGGTCTATTACTACTCCGATATGGGATAAAAGACGTAGCGAGCGAGCTGTTGCTGGTAGAATAAAGTATAAGCCCAAGCGAGATGACAACGGTGTTATTCAGTGTAAATCCAAGCAGGATATGGAAACTTGCCTTTATGCGGATGGCGTTCGAGTCCTGCGTCAAAAAGAGTACGACAACATGGCTCTCTTTACTGACCAGCAATTGGAAATGGCGGAACAAAGCGAACGCTCAAAATGCAATGTCTTGGAGTATATTGAGAAGCTAATCAAAGAAAGAGAGGAAACAGCGTCAGAATCGATAGTTATCAACTGGCGCAGACTGCACACACTGTTGTCGATGTTTGCCAAGAGCGACTACATACAGTTCTCGCAGATTGACATGAAGTATATCGAGGCATTCCGCTCCTTCTTGATAAAGGCTCCACAGGGTGGTTCTAAGAAAGGGACTATTTCAAGGAATACGGCATCGACGTACTTCTCCATTTTCAAGGCAGCACTCAAACAAGCCTTTGTGGATGGCTATCTGAATTGTGATATTGCCGCCAAGGCTAAGAATATCATGTTTCAGAGTGCTCGGAGAGAGTATCTGTCACTGGAAGAACTTAATATTTTGGCAAAGACTCCGTGTGATGATATACTAAAACGGGCAGCCTTGTTCTCTGCACTGACGGGAATGCGACATAGCGATATACAAAAGCTTAAATGGTCTGAGGTGGAAGAATACAATGGTGGGTACCGTCTTAATTTCACTCAGCAGAAGACCAAGGGCGTTGAGTACATGCCTATATCGGCACAGGCATACAAGCTTTGTGGAGAGCGCAAGAAAGACGGAGAACTGTTGGTGTTTGCTGGGCTTCCAGATCCCTCATGGATTTCGAAGCCTTTGGAGCGATGGGTAAAAGCATCAGGGATTACCAAGCACATCACCTTTCATTGCTTCCGCCACACCTATGCAACGTTACAACTGGCTAATGGCACGGACATATATACCGTAAGCAAAATGTTGGGACATACCAATGTAAAGACTACGCAAATCTACGCAAAAGTAATAGATAAGAAGAAAGACGAAGCTACTGAAGCATTTAAGTTGGACATAGATGAATAGTGATTATCATTTGTAAACACTTAGTATAGAAGACCACTTGTATCAATAAGTTCTTTATTGTACAGGTGGTTTTTAGTGCCTTTCATTTTCGTCATTCGATACAATGACGCTATTGTTTTGGCACTTTAACCTTTTGTGGAAACCAAACATTTATAGCAATAAACAAGTAGTAAAAATGAAAATGGACAGCCTTTATTGGCTTCTCTCTTTTTGAAGAGAGCAAGCGTGTCCACAGACATGTGGAGTGTGTTGATGACTTCTACAGGGAACTGTATGAGTTGTTTGTAATCGCAAGAAGCTGGTATCTTCAAGCCGAAAAGAATCATTTGAAGACAGAGTGCTTCATGGAACTATTTGAGCGTGGTCACAATTATGTAGACTGTGATTTTGCTCGTTGTAAGAACTCGCGACAGATGATGCTTGGCATTATTGGCACATTATTTAGGGACAAGAAATGTGTGGCGATAATCAAGGAAAAGGATGATTTCACCCAGCAAGAAATCATCGAACTATATCTGCGCCATGCGGGTGCTGGTATGTGGGTTGTTCCAGACAAGAAGTCTTCCACCCTCACGTTAGGATGCCAATTGTCAGACAGTCAGATGGATTTGCTGGTAGAGCTTGTGCAGAGTCACGATATCTTCGATCTTGCAGACGAGAGTGACGTGCGTAGCGTGTTATGTAGTCTCCTTAAATGCAACGTAGGTGTATCTGTCCGCGTCAAAAACGTACGCAATGTCGCCATACTGTTTGATGCCATGGCTCAATATCACATGATAAACAATAATTGGCAATATGTCATGGGAGGAGGTCGCTTCTTGAACAGGATTCAAAAGGATGGAACAGAGAAGTACATTACATCAAGCTGTCTTTCCTCTTCTCTTTCAAGGGTAAGAAGGAACAGCACTATGACAGCAAGTCAATATGCCATCTGCAGATCAGTCGAACAGATGTTGAGAGCGGAATAAACCGTCATAATCCGGCTATATGAAAGTAAAAACGTGATAGTTTGGTTGATACTGCCTTACTATCACGTTACTTTTTCTATTTAGTGACAGTCTCCACATAACTTTGCATCAAAAAAATCATAAAAAACAAACAGCATGGAAGAAAAAAGTATAAGATTTGAGGATATTCCCAATGCTATAACGGGGGTACTGAAAAAGCTGTCATCATTAGAAGACAAGATTGATGGTATATATGAACTTGTTCAATCAGAGAAAGAAGAAACATGGTTTACAGTTGCTGAATTATGTGCTTATCTCCCAACACACCCAGTAGAGCATACCATATATTGCTGGACAAGCAGTCGGGAAATTCCGTTTCACAAGAGAGGCAAACGTATTATGTTTCTCAAATCTGAGATAGACGAATGGCTTCAAGGAGTAAAAGGCAAATCGAAGAATGAGATTCAAAGAGAAGCAGAGGAATACGTTTCATCTGTACAAAGAAAGAATAGACGGCTATTATAACCATCTCCTATCCGTAAACTATTATATAAATTAAGGTATGTGTCTTATGAACGAAAAGTACTATAGACTCTATGAGCGAATAGTCGCCATAGAAGATAGTTTGGAGGCTTTGGGACCTGTTGACAAACTAATAGAGCGAATTGAGGAATTGGAGAAGATGGTCAAGCAGACCAAAACCGTGTTGGGGTTTGACGAAGCATGTAAGTATATTGGTGTTTCTGAAAGCCTGCTATACAAACTTACAGCAGCAAAAGAAGTCCCCCACTATAAGCCAAGGGGAAAAATGCTGTATTTTAATAGAGAAGAAATCGACAAGTGGCTGCTCCAAAACAAACAAGAGGTCATTGGAATGGTAACGAAAATAGAAATGGATAATCCGAAAGAATGAAAATGGAAGAAAATAATAAACATGCACAGCCTAACTCAAAAGAGGAAGGAGTGCAGCGTCTCAATCGTATATTGAGCGAATCGTTGATAAAGGCAACAGATACTTATAAAACGCCTCCTCAGATTATATGGGTGGATAATTCCAGCATAGCCACATTGGGCAACTTCAGTGCATCCACTGGCAAGGCAAAGGCGAAAAAGACCTTCAACGTGTCTGCCTTGGTGGCTGCATCACTCGCCAACGGCAAGGTACTGAACTATCGCGCCAGTCTGCCAGAGGGAAAGCGCAAGATACTGTATGTAGATACCGAGCAGAGCCGTTATCACTGTCACAACGTGCTGGAGCGCATCCTAAAACTCGCCGGCCTGCCTACAAGCATCGACAATGAGAACCTTGACTTTATCTGTCTGAGGGAGTACACGCCCTCCGTCAGGATAGAGGTCATAGACTATGCCCTTGCCCAAGACCAAAGCTATGGCCTGGTCATCATCGACGGAATAAGGGATTTGCTTCTTGACATCAACAATGCGGGAGAATCGGTCGAGGTCATCAACAAGATGATGGAATGGTCATCAAAGTATGACCTGCATATCCATTGCGTATTGCATCAGAACAAGGGTGACAACAACGTGCGCGGGCATATCGGTACAGAGATGAACAACAAGGCAGAGACGGTGCTTGTCATCACCAAGAGCACCACTAATCCCGATATCAGTGAGGTGAAGGCTATGCACATCCGTGAGAAGGAGTTCAAGCCCTTTGCCTTTACCGTCAATGAGGAAGGGTTGCCAGAGATTGTCGAGCACACGCCTGAGAAGGAAAACGTTGACAAGCAACCGTCAAGGTTTACTTACCAAGACTTGACATCTGAACAGCATAACGAGGCGCTGACGGCTGCATTCAAGGAGAAACCTATCAAAGGATTCGATCGCATGGTGGAGGAATTAACGCAAGCCTATGCAGACATCGGCTTTAAGCGTGGCAGAAGCGTCATCATCAAAATGCTGAAATACCTGATGAACGAGAAAAAACTCATCGTGAAGCGGGATAATTACTACTATTTCGGATATACTCCTGCGGAGATTGACCTTTTCCATGAAGAGGAATAAAAACAGTTCAGAAAGCAGTTTAGTTTACGTCCGTGCCTATATATAAGAAATAAGGCCAAAGTAAACCGAAACCGGAGGTTGAATTGCAAAGCGGAAAAGTAGTTTAGCAAAAGGTTTAGTTTACGGGTGTGCCTATATAGAAGAAAGGGTAAAGTAAACTGTTTCCATGGACAAAGTGAAACCGAACAAATGAAATACAATGAATATTGAACAATCGAAGAAACTGAGCATTATAGACTTCCTGGACAAGGAGAATGTAACGCTGAAAAAGAAGAAGGGTAATGCCTACTGGTATCTGTCACCCTTCAGGAACGAGAAGACAGCCTCGTTCAAGGTTAGCAAGAAGGAGAACCTGTGGTACGACTATGCCATACAGGAAGGAGGTGACCTCGTGGAGCTGGTAAAGCGCATGTATAACAAACACTCCGTTTCCGATGCCCTCGCATTCCTTGCGTCCAAGGATATTGCCACAGTGGATAAGGCGATAGAGACCGCCATCGCAGCAAAGGAATTCACCACAACCAAGATGAATGACGTACAGCTGCTTCCGCTGCAAAATCATTCATTGCTGTCATATTTCAGTAGCCGAAAGATTGATATCACCATCGGTAAGATGTATTGCAGGGAAATTCACTACAAGGTCGAACAGAAACATTATTATGGTATCGCCTTTGGCAACCTGAGTGAAGGATACGAGGTGCGCAATCCTTATTTCAAGGGCTGCATCGGGCATAAAAACATCACCCTGCTTGCCCATATTTTCAAAGAGTGGCAGAATGGGTGTCTGGTCTTTGAGGGATTCATGGATTTCCTTGCGTATATGACCCTCGTCAAACAGCAAGATAGATGGTTTATCATTGAAAACCCATGTGACTATATGATACTGAACTCAGTGGCCAACCTCAAACGAGCGTTGCAATACCTTGACCGTTACACCCACATCCACTGCTTCCTCGACAACGACCAGGCAGGACGCAAGACAGCTGAGAGCATCACCAATATGTTCGAGTACCGGGTGACGGACGAGTCCTTCAGATATGCCGACTACAAGGATGTCAACGACTACTTGATGAGGAAGAAACGAATAATCAATGAAGAAAAAAAGTTGGATTATGACTCAAATAAGTCATGAAAACCATTTTAATGCGTTAATTTATCAAAAATATATGCGCATTTGAAGAGAAATATCAAGAAAGTTCCCGTTTAATGGGAATTATTTATTAACTTTGCACCAAAAATAGATGCAGAATGCATGATTAAAGTTGAAATATTGGACGATGACCTGCGTGAACTCATATTGTATGGAGTGAATACAGGAAAATATAAAAGAATCGCTCGTGACAAGAAATTTGTGAAGAAGCTGACTGATATATACAACCTGATGAAATCAGTGGAGCATGTCTCCAAATTGAGGGATTACAGTTTTCTTCACTACGAGCAACTGAGACATATATCCTTAAGCTCTGTCAGGATATTCAACAATAGAGTTGAGCGGCTGCTGTTCCGAGAAACAGAGACAGGATTGGAAATAACGTTAATAGAATTAAATGATGACCACTATGGCAACAAGAAATGAAAGCAAGACCCCTTGGACGGCAACCCATCCGGGTACCATTCTGAGGTATGAATTGGAAGACAGAGAAATCTCCCAAAAGGACTTTGCAGTCATGATTGGTATGCAAAAGTCACATCTGAATGAGCTGATAAAAGGCAAGAGGCCTATTACAAAGCCCATAGCAGACAAGATAGAAGGCGTTCTCGGCATCTCAGCCGTATCGTTGGTAAACATGCAAACCCAATATGAATATGACATAAAGGTGATAGAGCAGAGAGGCGTTGAAGAGTTTGAAGCGCAAAATGCCCTCAGTCTGTATAACGAAATCTTTGATGTCAAGACCTTGTTCAAGCGCATCGGAAAAGAACTGACTACAGCGGTCCAACAGATGCAGTATATCGCCGAGACCCTTTGTCTGCCCCAGCCTGCCGAGTTGAGACTGGAGACATCCGGCATGTTCAGGAAGTCGGCAAAGACTGGTCAAGACCCTCGTATGCTGATGACATGGAAACTCTTGGCTGAATTGAAAGCCAAAGAACAAAAGGTTGAGCAACCATTCAGTCCGGAAAGAAGAAATGAAGTGACAGGTGCATTGGCAAGAGCCTTGCATGACAATCGCTCCACGGTGCATACTGTAAAAGAGCTATTGGCTGCTGAGGGAATAGCCTTCTGTATCGAAGAAAAGGTGGACAAGGCTTCCGTTGATGGATATTCCTTCATAGAAGACGGTACACCGCATATCATATTGACGAGGAGATACGACCGCATAGACAATTTCGCTTTCGCACTGATGCACGAGGTCGGACATATCTATCTGCATTATCTTGATGGCAGCCGAAGCGACTGTAAGCTCAGCATCCCGGATTATGACTACGAGAGTGCAGAGGAAAAAGAAGCCAATGCCTTTGCTGCCAATGCCCTCATTCCAAACGAAGAATGGAAGAACGCCCCGAGGGTAAGGGTAAATCCTGCGATGATACAGCGCAAATATACCCAATGGGCTATAGAGAAAGGCCTGAACAAGTGGATTGTATTAGGCAGGATTTCATACGAGACAGGAATGTACAAGTTCCGCTCTGACGAAAGCAGAAGAATCGGTTAGCATAACGAACATAGGAATATAGGCATCAGCCTAACCAATAGCATAAGCTCTTCCTTATTGGAAGGGCTTTTTTGTGCCCTTAGAGTTTGGTTTATGAGAATTGGCTATCTGATGAGGAAGAAACAAACAGCAGTGGAATGGCAAGAAACAGATGAAAACACCATCATTTGGTGCAAAAACGGCTCAAATGCATTGATATTACATATCAAATATGCACTTTTTCGCTAAAACATGACTGATTCTCAATTATTATCCTTATTTTTGCATCGTTTTAATGTATTGTTAAAATGTAGCAGAATGGAATTGAAAAAAGAAATAAGGATATTGGGCAGACGCTTTGAGGTGGAACCTCGTGCCAAGGAAAGCCTGAAAGGCATCACGGTTGGCGAGAAACTCTCATACCGTTTCTATGACGGCACATACCAAGGCACGCCCCTGCTGTTCGTTGAGCCCAAGAAAGGCAATCCCTCTCCACGGACTTGCGCCATCACGGGCAAGCGGTTGACCGAAGCCCTGGGAATGCCTGCGGTGTTCATCCTTGCGCCCGGCCCCACCTATGAGCGACACAGACTGGCGGACAAGGGGGTATTCTTTGTCATGTCCGAGGAATATGCCCACTTGCCAGGCATCATAGCATTGGAGAAGACAAGCAACAGGAAGATTGCCGAGGTATTGACCCCTGTGGCGCAATACCTCCTGCTCTATCACCTGCAGGTCGGCAGTCTCGAAGGAATGTCGCCAAGAGACATTGCGCCTTTGCTTCCATACTCCTACGAAAGCGTCACGTTGGGTGTCACCTGTCTTGAAGATGTAGGACTGTGTCAAAAGATTCAGAACGGACAGCGCAGCAAGGTAGTACACTTCGAGCTGAAGGGCAAGGAACTGTGGGACAAGGCTCAGAACGTCTTGCTGTCACCTGTGGAGAACCGCATCTTTTGCGATGACATACGCTTGGATGCGGAATACCCCGTATGCGGCATCAATGCCCTGGCACATTATTCCATGCTCAATCCCGACCGGGAACAGATGATGATGATGACGAGCAAGGAATACCGTGCCGTCAAGTCGGCTGATATCATGGAGAATCCCAACATCTATGACGGCAACTATATCATAGAGGTATGGAAATACCCTGTTGTCAGCAAAATGGGCGACAAAAGCCAATGGGTTGACCGCCTTTCCCTTGTCCTTTCGTTGAGAGAGGATGATGATCCGAGAGTGGAAAAAGAAGTAGAACGAATAATCAGTGAACAAAAATGGATGGGAATGAGCATCAAGGCTTCTCGCATGGGAAGCATCTGACCATATAGCCATCCACATTTTCTCATCCACCCTCTTTACAAGCTCTTCTTTATCGGAAGGGCTTTTTTTGTGCCCTTCGAGTTTGATTTTTGAGTATGATTGCAATTGTAATCAAAATTAGAGTTAAGATTTGGCTCTACAGAAAGACATTTCGGTTTAATATTGAAGAAAAGGTAGTTCCTTTGCACTGGCAATAAGCCAAATCATAGTAAAATCAAACTTGAAGATATGAAGTCATTTGTAATATTCGCCATTGTAGTGACCGTAATCTATGTCATCTACTATACGGTCATCATCGTGCAGGATCTGTATGGAAAGCCCAAGGACGAGAAGTCACAGGGCGAGTCGTTTGATGTCAGTGACATGACCGAGGAGGAAGAGTCGATAGCGGTCTGCGAGAGCGACGGCGGCTTCAGCGTAGGCGACAACCAGTATGAGACAGCCTACGAGGAGAAGCAGTTGGCAGAGCCTACAGAGGAGGCAGCCGCCACTGCGGAAGAAAGCAAGCCTCATGTGCTTGAAAAGATACAAAGCGCAATCGAAAAGAAGATGGAGGAAGTGAATACCACCTATTCCGACCCCATGTATTCGGAAGAATTGAACAACACCATCATCGCCCGCGGACTTCGACACAACGGACGTGACATGGTCAAGGTGGAATCACTCAATAATGAGATATGATGTCAAAAACAAGAAGTGCATTTCTATCATTATATGCCGCTTTAACCCCAGCTCTGGCCAGTGCTAAGTGTGGCAACGTGGACTACAGCTGGGGAGCGGACGCACTTGCGAGTGCCCATGACTATGCCGTGACGATGATGCTCTATATCGTTTATCTGTGCTATGCAGTGGCGGGCATCGTGGTCATAGTCAGCGCCTTGCAGATATATATAAAGATGAATACGGGCGAAGAAGGAGTGAAGAAGAACATCATGATGCTGGTGGGAGCCTGCCTGTTCCTCATAGGAGCGACCATCGTCTTCCCCGCTTTCTTCGGTTATCAGATTTGAGATACAGGTGATACGAGATAAGATAACTCAAAGTGTAACAAATTAAAAGGTAAAAAGAATGTTTGAAAGGATTAACAAGAAGGTGAAGGGATTCTTCTCTTCACAGCGCATGAAAACGCTCGCCCTGATGCTGCTTGTCGGCACCACCGCAGCAATGGCACAGAACGCAGCCGGCGACTACTCGGCAGGAACGACCGCGCTTACCACAGTGACGGAGGAAATTGCCAAGTATGTGCCTATCGTAGTGAAGCTCTGCTATGCCATTGCAGGTGTGGTTGCCATCGTCGGTGCGATCTCAGTTTACATCGCCATGAACAACGAGGAACAGGATGTCAAGAAGAAGATCATGATGGTCGTCGGCGCATGTATTTTCCTCATTGCAGCAGCCCAGGCACTGCCTCTGTTCTTCGGTATTGGAGGTTAAGCGCAGCGTGAGATTGCGAGTATGTAGAACGTTAAAACACTGACAGTTATGGCTGATACAAAGCAAGAACGGTTTCCGGACTATCCCATTTTCAAGGGACTGCAACGTCCATTGGAGTTCTTCGGGTTGCAGGGACGCTACATCTACTGGGCGGCTGCCACAGCGGGAGGATCCGTTGCGGGCTTCATCCTCGGCTACTGTATCTTCGGTTTCGTGGCAGGACTCGTGTTGCTTGTCCTCGCCGTGGCTGTCGGTGGCGTTCTCATCGTCATGAAGCAGCGCAAGGGCTTGCACAGCAAGAAGAGTGACAACGGCATATTCATCTATGCCTATTCCAAGAAAGTTTAAGGAAGAAGCCTATTGGGGCTGATTCCGAAAGAAAAGACTGTAAAACAAAAAAGAATCCATTATGTCCAAGTGGAATGTAATCTGTAATTTCAATTGAATGAAGGTGGGGGCATCACGTATGAGGGTGCGCCCGCCTTTTTGCGATTATTATTCAAAGTAAAAGAACAATGACCCTATACATCATACTCATATTCTCAGCCATCTGCGTGGGCATGGCCATCAGTGTCAAGGCATTCGGCACGGGAGGCAAACGCAAGCGCATCTTCCAGGACATCTACTTCTCCATTGAGGAAGTGGATGGCATCGGTGTGCTCTATACCAAGACGGGCGAATACTCTGCTGTGCTGAAGATGGAGAACCCCGTGCAGAAATACTCTGCCAATATCGAGGCCTACTATGAGTTCACCCACCTCTTCGCCGCCCTTGCCCAGACCTTGGGCGAAGGTTATGCGTTGCATAAGCAGGACGTGTTTGTGAGGAAGGCGTTCAAGGAAGAGAATGGAGGGAACCATGAGTTTCTGAGCCAGAGCTACTTCCGCTATTTCAACGGCAGACCGTTTACCGACAGCGTCTGCTACCTGACCATCACACAGGAGAACAAGAAGAGCCGCCTGATGTCGTTCGACAACAAGAAATGGCGTGATTTCTTGGTGAAGATACGTAAGGTGCAAGACCAGTTGAGGGATGCTGGCGTGAAGTCCCGCTTCCTCGGCAAGGCGGAAGCCAGCGAGTATGTTGACCGATTCTTCTCCATGAACTTCCGTGACAAGGTGGTGTCGATGACCAACTTCAATGTGGATGACGAGACCATCGGCATGGGTGACCGCCGCTGCAAGGTGTATAGCCTGGTGGATGTGGATTGCGCCAACCTGCCGTCGGTCATCCGTCCCTACGCCAATATAGAGGTGAACAACACCAGTATGCCTGTTGACCTCGTGAGCATCGTCGATAGCGTGCCCGGTGCCGACTGTGTGGTGTTCAACCAGATGGTGTTCGTGCCCAACCAGAAACGTGAGCTTGCCCTGCTCGACAAGAAGAAAAACCGCCATGCCTCCATGCCCAACCCCAGCAACCTGATGGCTGTGGAGGACATCAAGCGAGTGCAGGAGGTGATAGCCCGTGAGAGCAAGCAGCTCGTATATACCCACTACAACCTTGTGGTGGCAGTTAGCGGTGACACCGACATACAGAAATGCACCAACCATCTGGAAAACTCCTTCTCGCGCATGGGCATCCACATCAGCAAGCGAGCCTACAACCAGTTGGAGCTCTTTGTCAACTCCTTCCCCGGCAACTGCTATGGCATGAATGCCGACTACGACCGATTCCTCACCCTCGGCGATGCCGCCACCTGCCTGATGTACAAGGAGCGCATCGTGCATAATGAGGACACCCCACTGAAAATCTACTATACCGACCGCCAGGGCGTGCCCGTAGCCATCGACATCACAGGAAAGGAGGGAAAGGAGAAACTGACCGACAACTCCAACTTCTTCTGCCTTGGTCCATCGGGCAGCGGCAAGTCGTTCCACATGAACAGCGTGGTGCGCCAGTTGTGGGAGCAGAACACCGACATCGTCATGGTAGATACGGGTAACTCGTATGAGGGACTCTGCGAGTATGTGGGCGGCAAGTACATCGCCTATACGGAGGACAAGCCCATTACCATGAACCCCTTCAACATCAGCAAGAGAGAGCTGAACATCGAGAAGATAGACTTCCTGAAGAACCTGATACTGCTGATATGGAAAGGTTCGGAGGTGCAGATACCCGAACTGGAGTTCCGTGTGGTGGAGCAGTTGGTGACGGAGTACTATGACTTCTATTTCAACGGTGTGCAACCCTATCCATCCTCGCAGAAGGAGACACTGAGAAAGAACCTCTCGACGATGGAGAAGCGACGCGGCACAGAACTGACACAGATACACGACAAGGTAGAGAAACTCATCAAGGGACTGGAGGAGCGGCGCATGGCATTGGCAGTGAAGACCCTGTCGTTTGACTCGTTCTATGAGTTTGCCTGTGAGCGTCTCGACCATATATGCATCGAGAACAACATCACCACCATCGACTGCGACAACTTCGCCTATATGCTGCAGAACTTCTACCGTGGTGGCAAGTACGACAAGATTCTCAACGAGAACGTGGATAGCACCCTGTTCGACGAGACCTTCATCGTCTTCGAGGTGGATGCCATCAAGGAGAACAAGCAGCTGTTCCCCATCGTGACGCTCATCATCATGGACGTGTTCCTGCAGAAGATGCGACTGAAGAAGAACCGCAAGTGCTTAGTCATCGAGGAGGCATGGAAAGCCATCGCCTCGCCGCTGATGGCAGAGTACATCAAGTACCTCTACAAGACAGCGAGAAAGTTCTGGGCGAGCGTGGGCGTGGTGACACAGGAGATACAGGACATCATCGGCAGTCCCATCGTGAAGGAGGCCATCATCAACAACTCCGATGTGGTGATGCTGCTCGACCAGAGCAAGTTCCGTGAGCGATTCGACGAGATCAAGGCGATATTAGGCTTGACGGATGTGGATTGCAAGAAGATATTCACGGTCAACCGCTTGGAGAACAAGGAAGGAAGAAGTTTCTTTCGTGAGGTGTTTATCCGACGGGGATCCACGAGCGGAGTGTATGGTGTGGAGGAACCGCATGAGTGCTACATGACCTATACCACTGAGCGAGCCGAGAAGGAGGCGTTAAAACTCTATAAGCGAGAACTGAAATGCAGCCATCAGGAGGCTATTGAGCGGTATTGCAGGGACTGGGATGCCAGTGGTATCGGGAAGTCGCTGGCATTTGCGCAGAAGGTGAATGAGGCGGGACATGTGCTAAATCTGACGGACGATGGAGCCACTATCCGTTGACGCGCCGAGCACGGGGGCTGATGGACGGAAACGGAAAGCCCGGAATAGACGGAAAGCCCAAATGCCCGAAAGCAAAACTTTCGGGAACGGACGGAGCAGTGAACGGAGAGACCAAGACTTGCTTGGGCTATCCCGAGTCGCGTCGGACGGAGGCAAAGCCAACGGTGGCTGAGTAGTAGATGCTATCTGTAGTGAATACTACCAATAGTAAATACTACAAGTAGTAAAGTAGTGGAATAGTAAAGTAGTAGAAACGTAAAGTAGTGAAGCAATGAGACGTTTACACCTTATTATAATATATATGTGTCTTACGCTTGTCGTGGGAAAGGTTCATGCGCAGTATTACAGCGTGAACTATGACAAGCAGACCGTTGCCGCCATGGCTGCCGCATTCGGTGCTGGAGCTATGGCAGAGAGCTATTATAACGAGCAGGTGGGCGAAATCTTGAAGCACTACAATGCCGCTGAGGTTGCCACTGCCGGTATATTCGCCGCCAAGTTCTTGGAGCGCAAGGCCTTCACAGACCTTGGCATCTGGAGCAGCAGCACAGAGAATTACTATTACCGCCGTATCCACAATATGGTGGCGAACAAGATTATGCCCAAGATATGGACGGTGGCAGGCATGATGCTGAAAAGTCCGCAGACCGCCCTCTACTGGGGCAGTTATCTGATGAAGATTTGTGCCGACACCAAGTCGCTGTGCATGCAGTTTGAGAGTGTGGTGACCAACAGCAGCCTGACCTTTGCCGACATCCAGTTCTTGGAAATCAACCAGGAGATAGCCGCCATCCTCAAACTCTCGGAGATTGGCAACGTGGATTGGCAGCAGCTGTTGGACGACATTGCCAGTGTGCCTGGCAACTTCACCGTAGAGAATCTAGCCGCCGACATCGAGACACTTTACAACATGGGGGCATCGTTGGCTACGGCAGGCATCAACTCCGCGGATTCCCTCTTGCAGAAAAGTGCCTTCAACGACCTTTTCAATGGCAAGGTGAGCAAAATCATCGACATCTATGACAACTACCATGACCTCTATGAACAGGCAGAGAACGGCATTGGCAGTACCCTTATCAGTCTGGTGGGAGGCCATGACAGCATCGCCAACCTCTTTGCCCTCTCCAACTACAACATCACTTCGTGGATGACTGACTATCTGAGCGAGACGCAGGGCAACTACTATACGCAGCGTTGGTACATCGCCCGACGAGACCAGGGCAGTGTGAGCCTCTGTGACTACTATCCGCCGACCGATGACAACAACATACTGAACGGTGACCATTGGTATCGTATCAATACCACCGACCCCAACTTCTACCCCAGCAGCACACAGCGAGAGCAGATATTGGTCAACTCGGAAAACCATGCAGGATGGAGTCGCAGCCGTGTGCAGCAACTCAACGCCCAGAACGAGGGCTTCACCTATACGATGAACTATTGGATGTCGTCGTACATCATCAGCCGTGGCGGCAAGCAGACCAAGAAAGCATACGCATACGAGATACACGTTACCAAGAGTTGGAACAACGTAGAAGAGGTGTATGAGGATGTCTTCGACTCCTACAGCATGGATCTGAATACCTTCAAGCGTCAGTTGCAGGCACGCCTCTCGGAATATAACGACAACAAAGAAGGCTATGTCTATTACATCGGCAGTGACGCACGCCGTTACTACCAAGCCACCGATGCCGCCAAGCTGAAGGGCGTGGAGAGCGTTACCATCAGCGTCACCTGTTCGGACGGTGTCACCCTCGGACAGGGCAGCACGCAGTACAAGTGCCGTGAGTGCGGCGGTTCGCTCAATGCCCACAGCAAGGAATGCGCCATGAGGACAACCGTATCAGAAAATAATCTCGACCTATCGGAACTGGACGAGAAGGAACGTGAAGCAAGCAGCAAGATAGCCCTGTTGGAGGCGCAGATAAACCAGTTGGAGACAGAGAACAAAAACCTGCTCACGCAGATTGCCAATGCCTCCGTGGAGGAAGCCCCAGCCTTGCGGCAGCAGTACAATGCCAACAAGACCAAGATAGACAACCTGAAGAAGGAGTTGGCTTCATGGCAGCAGCAGTTGGCAGACATACAGGATGCCAAGAGTGAGGCGGCTAATGACAATGCCACCGCCACCGATGACTACTACCGCATCCCTGCCATCATGCAGGATGTGAAGTCTGCCTACAACCTCACGTGGCAAGGAGCCGGTTCGTGGAACGGCTATACCTACGTGCGTACTGCTACCATGCCCAACATCAACGGCATTATCACCTTCAAGGCGACACTCTCCATTGCAAGGAAGCCCAAGTACTTCCTTGGCATCAAAATACACCGTGCGATACTGCAAATATCATGGGAGCTGACCTCGGAATACACCGACACGCAGGTGGTGGATGTGCTCACCCTCGACCCGAATGCCTCTGACGAGGAGAAGACGAGGCAGGTGAATAACCGTATCTCGGAGATAGCCCGGGAGTTCCCATCGTGCAGCATCACCACGGAGTATGCCAAGAGCGAGGCGACACAGACCGCAGACAATGACGATGTGATACATCTGCTCTGGTCGAGTGACCGCCTGGAGATAGCCCGTGAGGTGGACAGCCGTATCACCAAGATATATGCCGACTTGGTATCATTGGAGAAGATGATGCACTACAAGCGCAGCATCATTGATGTGCTGATGGACATTCTTCCTTCAATCGACGCAGAGCAAGGTCGCAGAAGGACACTCATTGAAGAGTGCTACGAGCGATGGCGTGAGAATGCAGACCCTAACAGAGGGGATAGTGAAGATAACGAGAACGAAAACTGAGGGAGGAACAAAGAATGAGACATACCATCATTATATCTCTCTTGCTGATTACCCTCTTCCCCAAGACAGCCTTGGCGCAGTGGGGATTCGATGCGGTATCGGTGGAAGCATACATCAACGACCACAAGAAGCAGCGAAGCCTCTTGCTGGCACGCAGCACACTGGAGTACAGCAACCAACTGCTGCATGAATACAGCAGTGAAGAGGTGGGAAAGTACAAGGAACTGAATGTGGATTTGGACAAATACACCCGTGCCTTTGACATCATCGACGTGATGTACCAGTCGTTGCGCACAGTGCTGAATGTGAAGAGCACCTACCAGACGGTGAGCGACCGCATCAGTGACTACAAGAATCTGTTGGAGGACTTCACTGATAAGGTCATAAAGCGGAAACACATCGAACTGGCGGACACGATGCTCATCAGCATCAACAAGAAAGCCATCGACAACATATACAACGAGGGAAACCAACTCTATCATAGCGTCAACGACCTCGTGTTGTATGCTACAGGAGCGGCAGCCTGTTCCACCTCCGACCTGCTGATGGTGTTGGACAACATCAACAACTCGTTGGACCTGATAGAAAAACACCTGAACCAAGCCTACTTCCAGACATGGAGGTATGTGCAGTTGCGCATGGGCTACTGGAAGGAGAAGGTGTATCGCACCCGGACGAAGGAAGAGATACTCGAAGATGCCTTCAGCCGATGGAAGGTGGCAGGAAAACTTGACTATTGACGGATTGCAAACAAAAGAAGAATAGATATGAAGAAGACAATGATACTCATTATGGCGGCAGTAGCCACCACCTCAGCCACAGCCCAAAGCGTAACCTATAACCACGACTCATCGAAGCAGAACCAGATAACGGTGATGGAGACAGGTGGCGGTTCTCTCACCCCTGAGTTCTATTATTGGCTGTTGCACAACAGCTACAAGAAGACGGCGGCAGAGAAGAACAAGTTGGGCTTCCGTACCCTTGCCGGCATCAACCTATACAACCAAGTGGATGATGCGGAGAAGATAGACTCGGCCCTGACCAAGCGTGCAGAGGTGGAAGCCCTAAACGTAGCCGACCGACAGATAGACCTCGCCTGGCTTGCCGAGAGCAGCAAGATTAACGGTCAGTTGGACAAGATGAAGGCGAACATTGACCATATCATCCCCACAGGAGGCACCATCAATGACAAGCGTCGGTGGGAGGAACTATACAATATGTACCAGTGTGCAGTGAAATCCACCAAGGATGCCTATATGCCCAATGCGCAGAGGAAACGACAATATCTGAGCATCTATGCCGACCTGACGGCACAGAACGAGACACTACTGAAATACCTCGTTCAGCTCAACACCCAAAACCAGACCACCGCTCTCCTGGCAGCCACCAACGACCGTGTGGTGCATAAAGGCAGCATCATCAGCGATGCGAAGAGCCGTTGGCAGGAGAACATAAAGGGTGTGAGGAGCTCGACAGAGTCTGACAGCGATGATGCCAACGATGGTGACGGTGAAGAAAGCGTAAACAGATAAAAAACAATAATTATTATGGCAGACAACATACTCAGCGATTTCGGCATCAACATCCTCGAAGAGGAGATTGATGATGTGATATTCCAGACCAACGAGTTCCTGACCGATGCCACCTTCACAGGCTCACAGGGGCCATTCTGGTGGATTCTCCAAATGTGTATGGCATTGGCGGCACTGTTCTCTATCATCGTGGCGGCAAGCATGGCTTACAAGATGATGGTGAAGAACGAGCCTTTGGACGTGATGAAACTGTTCAAGCCCTTGGTGGTGAGCATCATCCTTTGTTGGTGGTACCCACCTGCTGACACAGGCATGACCAACAGCGGCAGCAGCTGGTGCGTATTGGACTTCCTATCCTATATCCCCAACTGCATCGGCAGTTACACCCACGACCTCTACGAGGCAGAGGCAACACAAATCTCCGACAAGTTTGAGGAGGTGCAGCAGTTGGTTTATGTCAGAGACTCGATGTACACCGACCTTCAGGCACAAGCCGACGTGGCGCACAAAGGCACCTCAGACCCCAACCTGATAGAGGCGACGATGGAGCAGACGGGCGTGGATGAAGTGACCAATATGGAGAAGGATGCCAGCAAGCTATGGTTCACCTCACTGACGGCAGGGGCTGTGGTGGGCATCGACAAGATTGTTATGCTGATAGCCCTGATTGTGTTCCGCATCGGTTGGTGGGCGACGATATACTGCCAGCAGATATTGCTCGGCATGCTCACGATATTCGGTCCGATACAATGGGCGTTCTCCCTCTTGCCAAAATGGGAGTCATCATGGGCAAAGTGGCTAACCCGTTATCTGACAGTACATTTCTACGGAGCCATGCTCTACTTCGTCGGTTTTTACGTCCTGTTGCTCTTTGACATCGTGCTCTGCATACAGGTAGAGAACCTAACTGCGATAACTGCCAGTGAGCAGACGATGGCAGCCTATCTGCAAAACTCGTTCTTCTCGGCAGGCTATCTGATGGCGGCAAGCATCGTGGCGTTGAAGTGTCTGAACCTCGTGCCCGACCTTGCGGCATGGATGATACCAGAGGGCGACACCGCCTTCTCAACCCGAAACTTCGGCGAGGGTGTGGCGCAACAGGCAAAGATGACGGCTACGGGAGCCATGGCGACAGTGATGAGATAACAACAAATAAATATATGTATTATGGTAATCAAGAACTTAGAAAACAAAATCAAACTGGTTGGCATCATCTGCTCTGCCTTTCTCGTGGGCTGCATCATCATCTCGGTGTCGAGCATCTGGACGGCACGCTGCATGGTGACGGATGCGCAGCAGAAGGTGTATGTGCTAGACGGCAATGTGCCCATACTGGTGAACCGCACCACGATGGAGGAAACGCTGGATGTGGAGGCAAAGAGCCATATCGAGATGTTCCACCACTACTTCTTTACGCTTGCTCCCGATGACAAGTACATCCGTTATTCGATGGAGAAGGCGATGTATCTGGTGGACGAGACGGGCTTGGCACAGTACAACACGCTGAAAGAAAAGGGATTCTACAACAACATCATGGGTACGAGTGCCGTGTTCAGCATCTTCTGCGACAGCATCAAGTTCAACAAGGAGAAGATGGAGTTCACCTACTACGGTAGGCAACGCATCGAGCGAAGGAGCAATATCCTGATGCGTGAACTGGTGACGGCGGGACAGGTGAAGCGAGTGCCAAGGACGGAGAACAATCCTCACGGATTGCTTATCACCAACTGGAGAACCTTGCTCAACAAGGACATTGAGCAGAAGTCGAAGTCAAACTTCTAATATCGCAGCGGTATGAGTGTAAAAGGAATCAGACGGATGCTTGTGGGCGAGGATATGCCCGACAAGAACGACCCCAAGTACAGGGAGCGGTATGAGAAGGAGGTGGCGGCAGGGCGCAAGTTTGCCAAGACCACGAGGATAGACCGTGCGGCGGCTAAGGTGCAAGGCTTCGCCAACGCCCACAAGACGCTGTTTCTCGTCATCGTGTTCGGCTTTGTCGCCACGTGTTTCGGCATCAACATCTACAGGATGGCGAGGTACTACGGTCATCGGACGGAGGCGGCAAGTGCCATCGAGCGGCAGGAAGGGCGCATGAAACAATTGATGGATGCCGCCCACTGCACGGTTCCTCCCGTGACGCATCGGGAGGACAAGGAGGAGCAAGACAAGTCAGTAACATCAAAATCAGACAGCGATGAGAATAACAGATAAGATAAACTTCCGTCAGCCGAAGTACATGCTGCCAGCCATCGTGTACATCCCGTTGCTTGCCACAGGCTATTTTGTCTTTGACATGTTCAATACGGAGGTGGCGGAAACGCAGGACAAGAACCTGCAGACCACCGAGTTTCTGAACCCAAACCTGCCCGGAGCGCAGATCAAGAACGGTGACGGCATCGGCGGAAAATATGAGAACATGGCGAAGTCGTATGGTCGCATAGATGACTATTCGGCGGTGGATAACATTGAGCGTGACAACGAAGAAGAGAAAGAAACGTATGAATCCAAGTACACAGAAGAAGACCTTGCGGAACTCGTCCGTCAGGCAGAAGAGAAGGACGATGCAGCCGAAGTGGCCGATGCCAAGGCGCGAGAAGCGGAAGCACTCGAAGCACTCAACAAGGCACTCGCCGAAGCGAGGCTGAGAGGTCAGTCAACAGTTGCTCCCGTTGCCCAGGACACCACACAGGCTGAACAGCCCAAGGAGCAGATTGAGGTGAAAGGTCAGATTGCCGAGGACAGCAAGGCAGTGAAGGCATTGGACGAGGAGGACAAGGCACAGGAGGTGGTGAAGAAGGTGAAGGTGACTTCCGACTATTTCAACACCCTGACTCAGAACGAGCATGAGCCGAAGCTCATCAAGGCCATCATTGACGAGGACGTGAAAGCCACGGACGGGTCGAGGGTGCGGTTAAGACTGCTTGATGACATCGAGATTGGTGAGACCGTGGTGAAGAAAGGGTCGTACCTCTATGCCACCATGAGCGGTTTCGGTTCGCAGCGAGTGAAGGGCAGTATCAACTCCATCTTGGTGGATGATGAGCTGATAAAGGTTTCGCTCTCGCTCTATGACACAGACGGACTAGAGGGATTGTATGTCCCCGGCAGCCAGTTCAGAGAGACAACTAAGGACGTGGCGAGCGGTGCGATGCAGAACAACATGAACATCGACCAGACGGGAGCGAACAACAGTTTCTCGCAATGGGGCATGCAAGCCGTAACCAATGCCTACCAGAAGACGAGCAACGCCATCAGTAAGGCTATCAAGAAGAATAAGGTGAAGCTGAAGTATGGGACGTTTGTGTATCTGGTTAATGGGAAAGAGAAAAGGAAATAGACACTGCCCGAAAGCAAAACTTTCGGGAACGGTGGCTCATAGAGTATAAACATCAAAAAATCAAGGATTATGAATATTATTCAGAAAATCAACATCTGTGCGTTGCTGTGGCTGAGCGTGTTGTCAGCCAAGGCGCAGACCACCTATGAAGAGATGGAGCAGCTGACGGTCAACGACCAAGTGACCACCGTCATCACCGCCTCCGAACCCATCCGCTTTGTCGATATATCCACCGACAAGGTGGTGGGCGACCAACCCATCAACAACACCATCCGCCTGAAGCCCAAGGACAACGTGTATGCCGACGGCGAGGTATTAGCGATAGTGACCATCGTGACGGAACGCTACCGCACACAGTATGCCTTGCTATACACCACGAGGATGCAGGAGGCGGTGACCGACAAGGAGATAGAATGTTCGGAGCGCAATGCCTACAACAACCCGGCTGTGAGCCTGTCCACTGCCGATATGACCAAGTATGCGCGTCAGATATGGTCATCAGCTGCCAAGTTTCGCAATGTGGCGACGAAGAAGCACCGCATGGTGATGCGCCTGAACAACATCTACAGCGTGGGCGAATATTTCTTCATCGACTTCTCCGTGGAGAACAAGACCAACATCCGCTTCGACATCGACGAGATGAGAGTGAAGCTGTCGGACAAAAAGCAGAGCAAGGCTACCAATGCGCAGATAGTTGAACTGACCCCAGCCCTTGTGTTGGACGATGCAAAGGCCTTCAAGTATGGCTACCGCAACGTGATTGTGGTGAAGAAGATGACTTTCCCCAACGACAAGGTGCTGACCATCGAGCTGTCGGAGAAGCAGATAAGCGGACGCACCATCTCGCTCAGCATCGACTATGAGGATGTGCTGTCTGCCGATTCGTTTAACCATATACTGTTGGAGGAAGAATGATGAAAATGAAGAGTGAAGAAACAACGTTCGGCGGCCAAAGGGAAAGCCAATGTAGAATGAAAAAAAGGCTTGCGCATACCTTGTTGCTGATAGTTATCTGTTTTATGGCAAGCATGACTCCAGCAATAG
Source organism: Prevotella sp. P3-122 (assembly GCF_002251365.1). Taxonomy (GTDB): domain Bacteria; phylum Bacteroidota; class Bacteroidia; order Bacteroidales; family Bacteroidaceae; genus Prevotella. Next base: position 199,973 of record NZ_NPJH01000024.1, on the reverse strand, counting down.
CGCAGCAGAATAGCGACCGCATATCCTTGGGCTTCGGATGCCTGTATGAGCGAGGACTGGAAGTGACGCTATCCTATGAGCATGAGACCAAGTATCACAATGCGTGGGAGTATTTTGCCAACGGATATATCAAGTGGGACGAGTGCGCCTCGTGCGGTCATGTGTGTCCTGAGAGTTTCTGGAGCAACTACCGCAGTTATGGCTTCGGCTTCGCCTACAAGCCCTGTGTGGCGAGGGGACGCAACCACCATGGCAACATGCGCATCGGAGCATCTGCAGGCAGTGATACCGACAGGTTCTTGGGCGGCATCCACCTCGGCTATGAACATAACTACACCTTGCGCCACGGCTGGAAACTGTTTTGGCAGGTGAAGACCGACGTGATGATTAAGGGCGAAGACCTGTTTAGAACGGGTATTGTCTTGGGTGTGAAACTTCCTGTAAAATGACTATGCGTATGAAGAAGCTATTATCAATTCTTGCAGTTGCGGCAACGGTGTTGCTGACTGCCTGTGACGAGCATCAGGACTTTCCCGACACCGCTATGAAGGTCACTCATATATTGACCACTGACGGCAAGGTAATGCCCTACGAAACCTACGAGCAATCGGGCAAGCAAGCCATTGCCGTGGTGTTCAACATCAACCAGAGGGAAGAGATGGAGGGGAACGGATATGCCGTCTATCTGTGGGACATCGCTCCCGAATCCTTTGCCGACAGCATCGGTGTAGAGCAGGACACCTCCTGTGACCTCACCGCCTATGACGGCAACGCCAACACCTTTGCCCTCTATGGTACGACCGATGTGAAGTCGCCTTTGGCTGAGCGTGTCTTCGACCTGTGGCGTTATGGTCAGAGTGCCTATATCCCCAGTGTGGCGCAGATGCGTCTGCTCTATCATGCCAAGGACATCATCAACCCCTACATCCTGAAATGCGGCGGCACGCCCATCCCCGATGAGGATGATGACTGTTGGTATTGGACTTCAACGGAAGTAGAAGGACAAGCGACCGCCAAGGCATGGCTCTACTCCCTTGGCAGCGGTGCTATACAGGAGACTCCCAAATGGCAGCCGCATAAGTCGAGAGCCATCATCACGATAATGGATTAGCCCATATACAGACATCAAGTATCACCCGTATCATCATCAAAGTACAACAATTAAAAAAGAAAAAGCATGAAAAAGAATTTGTTTCTAATGTTGGGACTTGGAGCCGTGCTCCTCACGTCCTGTGACCAAGACATCGTCAATGAGATTTACCTGCCCGGTGGCAGCGGTTCGGTGGTAGTGACCGACAGCACATCGACCAAGCAGCTGCAGGTGTTCACAAATCTGGAGATGCTGCAACCTGCCGTCTCCACACGAGCCGTGGACAATCAGTGGGAACTCAATGACATGATTGGCATCTCTTCCACAGGGATGATCAACAACATGAAGTTCACCCGAAACGGCAGCACGAATCAATTTGTGTCAGCCAGCAAGGTATTTTTCACGGACACTGACACTCACACATTCAATGCCTACTATCCTTACATGGCAAGTCCTACTAACGATATCATAGAGTTCCAAGTGCCGGAAGCAGCAGTACAGAGTGAGCAGAAGGTCAATGATTTCCTGTTTGCCAATGGAACGGCATCATACGCCAGTCCGAGCCTTACATTGAACTTCACCCATCAGATGGTGCGTGTCATCATCAAGGTCTATACCTCACCCGAATACGGTTTCACCACCAACGATTTTGCAGGAAGCCTACTCACGTTCATCGGTTATTTTGACAGCGGTACTTTCAATATCAAGACCGGAAAGGTGGAATGCAGTGACGAGTCTGTGACGACCTATTATTTCGGCGACCCTCAAAGTGACCACATGGAATATACGCTTTATGTTCCTGCACAGGTTATGCCGGACATGACATTGCAACTGAGTAATGGGGAGAACTTTGTATTCCTCACAAACGACACGTGGAAAGCAGGTCATTCCTACAGCTATTCATTGAAGCCTGTGCGTAACACCCTGGAGGTTATATCAGCAACTATCTCTCCGTGGACAGTAGAGTCTGAGAAGACCATCAACGGCTACGAATAAAACTTAAAAGAGGATTGGAGGGTGTCCACCGTGGCATCCTTCATCCTTTTGTACTCAATCATAAAGCATCATCGAAAAGTAAATGGAAGAAAGCAAAGAGTTACAGGGTTTTTACAAGATATTCAGGGCGGTGATATATGTCTCCATACTGATGGAGTTCTTCGCCTACGCATTAGAGCCCCAGCAGTTGGACTTCCTGGGCGGCGTGGTGACGGACATCCATGGGCGCATCAAGCGGTGGATGATATACCATGACGGCAACCTCGTGTATAGCAAGGTGGCCACGTTCCTGCTGATATGTATCACCTGTGTGGGGACGAGAAACAAAAAACATCTGGAGTTTGACGCTCGTAGGCAGGTGCTTTACCCGTTGGTGTCGGGCGTACTGCTGATTGTGTTGTCGGTATGGCTGTTCGGCTATTCCATCATGCCCCGTCTCTATACCCTTAGATTAAACACTTGGCTCTACATGCTCACTTCCATCATCGGTGTGGTGCTGGTGCATATCGCCCTCGACAATATCTCCAAGTTCCTGAAGGAAGGACTGCTGAAAGACCGCTTCAACTTCGAGAATGAGAGCTTCGAGCAATGCAGGGAGTTGCAGGAGAACAAGTACAGCGTGAACATCCCCATGAGGTACTACTACAAGGGCAAGTTCCGCAAGGGCTGGGTGAACATCGTCAATCCGTTCCGTGGCACATGGGTTGTGGGTACTCCTGGTTCGGGTAAGACCTTCTCCATTATTGAGCCGTTCATCAGGCAACATAGCGAGAAGGGCTTTGCGATGGTGGTGTATGACTACAAGTTTCCCACCCTCGCCACCAAACTCTACTATCACTATCTGAAGAACAAGAACGCCAAGGACAGCAAGATGCCCAACGGCATGAAGTTCAACATCATCAACTTTGTGGATGTGGAGTATTCGCGAAGGGTGAACCCTATCCAGTTGAAGTATATCAACAACCTTGCCGCTGCGAGCGAGACCGCCGAGACCCTGTTGGAATCCCTGCAAAAGGGAAAGAAGGAAGGTGGCGGTGGCAGCGACCAGTTCTTCCAGACCTCTGCCGTCAACTTCCTTGCCGCCTGCATCTATTTCTTCTGCAACTATGGCAAAGAGCCCTACGACAAGGACGGAAAGATGCTGATAGCCGAGCGGCGTGAAGACCCGAAGACGAAGCGGCTAATAGCCACAGGACGTGTGTTCGACCATTCGGGCATGGAGGTGCAGCCCGCCTATTGGTTGGGCAAGTACAGCGACATGCCTCATATTCTGTCGTTCCTCAATGAGAGTTATCAGACCATCTTCGAGGTGTTGCAGACCGACAATGAGGTCGCCCCCTTGCTGGGTCCGTTCCAGACCGCCTTTGCCAACAAGGCGATGGAGCAGTTGGAGGGAATGATAGGCACCTTACGTGTCTATACCTCCCGTCTTGCTACTAAGGAGAGTTATTGGATATTCCACAAGGATGGTGATGACTTCGACCTGAAGGTCAGTGACCCGAAGAATCCGAGCTATCTGCTGATTGCCAACGACCCAGAGATGGAAAGCATCATCGGTGCGCTCAATGCATTGATTCTCAACCGCCTCGTGACGAGAGTGAATACAGGTCAAGGCAAGAATGTGCCTGTCAGCATCATCGTCGATGAGTTGCCGACCCTATACTTCCATAAAATCGACCGACTGATTGGCACTGCCCGAAGCAACAAGGTGAGCGTGGCTTTGGGCTTCCAGGAGCTACCGCAGTTGGAAGCCGACTACGGCAAGGTGGGTATGCAGAAAATCATCACCACCGTGGGTAATGTTGTGAGCGGTTCGGCTCGTGCCAAGGAAACCCTCGAATGGCTGTCGAGTGACATCTTCGGTAAAGTAGTGCAACTCAAAAAGGGTGTGACCATCGACCGTGACAAGACCTCCATCAACCTCAATGAGAACATGGACAGCCTTGTGCCTGCAAGCAAAATCTCCGACATGCCCACAGGTTGGATATGTGGACAGACCGCCCGTGACTTCGTAGTCACCAAGACCGGCATGAACGGAAGCATGAATATTCAGGAGAGCGAGGAGTTCAAGACCTCCAAGTTCTACTGCAAGACCGACTTCGACATGACGGAAATCAAGAAGGAGGAATCGGAGTATGTTCCACTCCCTAAGTTCTATAAGTTCAAGAGCAAGGAAGAGCGAGAGCGCATCCTCTACAAGAACTTCGTTCAGGTTGGGGAGGACGTGAAAGCCATGATCAAGGAGATACAGCAGTTTCGTACACTCACCTAAAAGTAATCATCAAAAGCAGTGAGAATCATTATAACCATCATCACATTCGTCCTCACCATTGCCGTGGCTCCCGCACAGAGTCACGGCATTTATAAAATGCCCCCATTCGAGCGGGCAGTCTGTTGCATCAAGTTCTTTGAGGGACTACACCAAGCCAAGGATTATCCCTATATCGGATATGGCCACCGCATCCAGCCCGGTGAACATTTCCGTCTTCCACTTACCCGAAAACAAGCCGATGCCCTGCTCCGCCGTGACCTCCGCAAGCTCTGCAAAATGTTCCGCTCATACTGCAAGGACAGCCTTCTCCTTGCCACCCTTGCCTATAATGTCGGTTATGGTACCCTCATGGGGCACGCCAACCACCCGAAAAGCCGTCTCGTTCAAAAGATAGAAAGCGGCGACCGAAATATTCACAACGACTACATCCGCTTCTGCCGCTATAAGGGGAAAGTAGTTCCATCTATCAGAAAGCGTAGAAAGGTAGAATTGCTATTGTTGTATCAGAAATAGTAAAACAGTGCCCAATTTTCCATTATATTGCCTAAAACGCAAAAAAAATGCAGGAAAAGCGAGTTAAAACCACTTAAACATTCTTTTTTTTACCTGAATTTTATTACTTTTGCATCGTTAAACAGTAAAACTGAGAACATAATGGCAAAAGACATCAACAGGCTAAAGGTAGTTTTGGCAGAGAAGAAGAAGACAAACAAGTGGCTTGCAGAACAGTTGGGGAAAGACCCCGCCACTGTTTCAAAATGGTGTACCAACGCTTCCCAACCCTCTATTGAAACGCTTCTTGAAATAGCAAGGGTGCTTCAAGTGGATGTTAAGGACTTGCTCCAATCCACTGCCCAAGATCCTAATATGGTCTATGTGAAAATACCCAAAGGTGGTGTGTTAGTGTAATTACATCGTACAATCAAGGACAATAATGGCAAAGAAACAAAATAAGGCAGAGGCAAATGCCTCCAAAACCGAAGAAAAGAAGCCCAAGGCTAGGAAGACTGCCAAGAAGGCTGAGAAACAGCAGAATCTGGAAGACATTCTTTTTGAATGTCGGAACAAGTTGCGCGGCAATGCCAACATGACCACCAAGCGCGACATGCTGCTGACGCTGGTCTTCCTGCGTCTCATCTGCTCACGGTTCAACGAACAGAAAGAGAAAATCAAGAGCGATGTGCTGACTAATTTGGGCAAGGCAGAGGATGCGCTGTCGGCAGAGGAGCGTGACTTCGTGACTATGATGCAGGAAAACAAGTCATCATTTGAACAGGATGGTGTTTTCTATTTACAGGACGGCTACAACTGGGAGCAGCTTGTCACGTTGCCAGCCAGTGAACGAGCCATTGCCCTTGATAACGGCATCACCCAACTGATGGAAGCGGAGAAGAACCTGAAGAATGCCCTTCCTGCCAACCTCTTTGTCAATGCCCGTCTGGAACCGTCAGTGCTGAAGGGTGTCATGGATGACATCAACAAAATAGACCCACGCAACTTTAAGGACATCGACCTCATAGGTCGTGTGTATGAGTATTTCCTCCAGCAGTTTGCCGTCAATGCCACCAAGGAGGACGGAGAGTTTTATACGCCCCAGAGCATCGTGGAGCTGATAGCCCACCTTATCGAGCCATACGACGGCACCATCTACGACCCCTGCTGCGGCAGTGGCGGCATGTTCGTTCAGAGTGTGCGTCTCATCGAGGCGCATGGCGGCAATAAGCGCAATGTCAGTGTCTATGGCCAGGAGAGCGACCCTGATACCTACCGTCTGGCAAAGATGAACCTCGCCGCACGTGGCATCAGCTATCATTTGGGCGACAGCAATGCATCGTCATTCACCAACGACAAGCATCCCGACCTCCGTGCCAACTACATCATGGCCAATCCGCCTTTCAACCTCAAAGCATGGCGCACTGAGGAGCAGCTGACAAAGGACATCCGCTGGAGCGGTTATGGCTTACCCCCTGTGAGCAATGCCAACTATGCCTGGATTCTGCACATGCTCTATCACCTCGATACGGCGAACGGCATTGCAGGTTTCCTGCTGAGCAACGGTGCGTTAGAAGATGAAGACACACTGGCCATACGCGAGCAGCTGATACGTAACGATAAGGTGGAGGCTATCTTCATCCTGCCGCGTGAGATGTTCTATTCCACAGATACGAGCGTAACCCTTTGGATTCTGAATCAGAACAAGAAGGGTGGCATACGCAATGGCAGGCAGCTGCGCAACCGTGAGAACGAGGTGCTCTTTGTGGATTTGCGCACATGGAACCAAAACAACAGCACCATCAAGACCGACAAGTCGAAGAAGACATTCGTGGTGTTCAACGAGGAGCAAATTAAGACCATATGCAACATCTACCACGGTTGGCAGACCTATACCGAAATGGAGGCATACGACAAGCCCGAACTGTATCATGCTGCCTATATCGACGAGATCGAGGCGAATGGATGGAGCCTCACGCCAAGTAGGTATATCAAATTTGAGGATAAGTCTGTAATATTGCATAAGAAGAATATTATCAATAATACAATTTCTATTATAGATGATGTCCACAACAAAATGAGCGACCTTAATTATAAGTTCGAAACTATAAAGTCTGAGGTTTCAATTCTTGACGCCATTTCGAGCTATCCTCTGCATATTATTGGTGATTTTATTGAATTAGTAGATGAAAGAAATACTGGCAACAAACAAATTGAAGTCTGTGGAATAAATAAGACAAAGGCTTTTATGCCCACAGTTGCAGATTTAACCGGTGTGGATATTAGCAAATATAAAGTCGTCAAGAAAGGTTATTTTGCGTTTAGTGGTATGCAGACAGGACGTGATATATGTATTAGAATTGCGTTGTATAATGACATCAACCCGATACTGATTTCTCCTGCTTATACTACATTTAAGTTGAATACTAACAAAATATTACCTGAGTTCTTCCTGTTATTTTTCAAGAGGGACGAGATGGATAGATATGGATGGTTTATCAGCGATTCAAGTGTGCGAGCAAATTTGGATTGGCCTCGTTTCTTGGCAATTAGAATCCCCCTTCCCCCGATAGACGTTCAGCGAGCCATTGTCAACATCTACCACTGTGCTGAGGAGGCAAAGCGCATAGCGGAAGAGGCAGACCGGTTGAGCCGTGAAATCTGCCCTGCACTGATGCAACACATCATACATGAGGCGGACGATTGTGAACGCACGCGTTCACAATCTGCACGTGAGTCCGAGTAACGAAAAGATAAAACAATAACGAGCAATGAATAATAACATCCATAATAATATCGAATGCCCGGTTTGTCCAGCGTGCGGTTCCCGTAATATCCAGACGGAGGGCTTGCTTCATGTATGCCTGGATTGCGGAAATAAATGGGAAGATGCCCCCGATGGTGATTTGGGCGAAATGGTCATCTATCAGTCGGATGAGGGAGTAAGGCTTGATGTGCGACTTGAAAGCAACACAGTCTGGCTGAATCAAGACCAAATAGTCTCTTTGTTTAATAAGAGCAAATCAACAATCAGTGAGCATATTTCCAATATTTTCAAAGAAGGAGAATTGGACGAGCAAGTGGTTGTTCGGAAATTCCGAACAACCACTCAACATGGTGCCATAGAAGGGAAAACGCAGTCTAAGGAGGTGAAGTATTACAACCTTGATGTCATTATCTCTGTTGGTTATCGTGTCAAATCAATTCAAGGCACGCGCTTCAGGCAATGGGCCACACAACGGCTGCATGAGTATATCGTAAAAGGATTCACCATGGATGACGAACGGCTGAAAAACCTTGGCGGCGGCAGTTATTGGAAGGAACTGCTCGACCGCATCAGGGATATCCGTTCGTCGGAAAAGGTGCTTTATCGCCAGGTGCTTGATGTCTATGCCACCAGCGTTGACTATGACCCTCGGACGGAAGCCTCCCGCTTGTTTTTCAAGATTGTCCAGAACAAATTGCATTATGCAGCCCATGGCCATACCGCTGCCGAGGTCATTTACGAACGTGCCGATGCCGAGAAACCGTTTATGGGACTGATGTCCTTCAAGGGAGAACTGCCATGTTTGAATGACATAAAGATAGCCAAGAACTATTTGGATGAAAAAGAGATAAAGGTTCTCAACAACATCGTCTCCGGATATTTTGACTTTGCGGAAATCATGGCGTTGGAGCATAAGCCGGTCTATATGATGGACTATGTGAAGCAGCTTGATTCCATCCTGATGTCCACGGGTCGTCCTTTGCTTCAGGGGACAGGAAGCGTCAGCCATGAGGATGCTATGGAGAAGGCACTTGCCGAGTATCGAAAGTATCAAGTGAAGACGCTTTCGCCAGTAGAGCAGGCATATTTAGACAGTATCAAGATGCTTGGCAAGAAGGGGAAGAGAAACACGGGGAATAAGAAGTGAGAATCTGACAGTTAAAAACAGAATCATCATGGTCAACGTAAGGTATCACGAAAGCGAATACGAGGAGGTTTTCATACAGCGGCTCACCGAAGTGGGCTGGTCGTATATTCCTGGTTGCGAGTTGGCAGACAGGAGGATTACGGATGCCATCTATGAGCCAGACCTCATGGCGTATCTTCAGGCAAAGTATGGTGACAGAGGTCTGACGACACTGGACTACCAGCAGATGATTGCCAACCTGCGCAACACATCGGGAGTCAACGACTACCTCACGGCACGCGCCGTTCACAAGCTCGTATGCCATGATGGCTACGACTATCAGCCGTTGGACGGCAGCGAGGCGTTTAAGGTGAGGTATATCGACTTCGACGCTGACGACGTGGGGACTGCCCACATCTTCCGCTGCATCAACCAGTTTGAGATGGTGGAGGGTGAGGAGAACCGCCGTCCTGACATCGTGCTTATGGTGAACGGCATACCCTTGGCTGTCGTGGAACTGAAGAATCCCGCTGACCCCGAAGCCACCATCAGCACGGCTTGGGAACAGATTTGCGTGAGATACCGCCGCGACATACCCTCCATGATGAAATATGCTGCACTGACTATCATCAGTGACGGAGCCAATACCCGCATGGGCAGCCAGTTTACGCCCGAGGAATATTACTACGCATGGAAGAAGGTGGAGAACGAAGACCCCAACGGACGGGTGGGCATCGACGAGATGGAGATGCTCATCAAGGGAGCGTTGTCACCGGAAAGAATGCTGGAGATACTCCGCGACTATGTCTATTTTGCCGATGAGGCAGAGGCAAGCAAGGAGATAGAGATAGTATGCCGCTATCCCCAGTTCTTTGCCACCAGAATGCTCCGCGACCACATCTTCCGTTCGCTCCATTCACGGGGAGGCAACGGAAAGGGAGGTACCTACTTCGGTGCGACGGGATGCGGCAAGACGCATACGATGCTCTTCCTTGCCCGTCAACTGAAATGCCGCTACTCCACAGAGATGGACAACCCGACGATTATTGTCATCGTTGACCGCACAGACTTGGAAGACCAGAGCAGCAGATTGTTCTGCAATGCCAAGACCTACTTGGAAGATGAGAACGTGAAGGTGTTCGACAGTCGTGAGGATTTGCGCAAGGAACTGAAGGCGAACCTCGGCGGTGGTCTGTATGTGACCACCATACACAAATTTGCTGATGGCGAAGGCAGGCTCTCCGACCGCTCCAACATCATCTGTCTGAGCGACGAGGCACACCGCACGCAGGTGAGTCTTGGCAGCAACATGAGCATCCGCACCAAGGACGACAAGGTCAAGGATAGAAAAACATTGGCACCATCGGCAGAGCAGAAAGAGAAAGTCGGTGCCTTCTTTACGGAAACCTTTGCCCAGCAGTTGCACCGTGCCCTGCCTCATGCCACTTTCGTGGGATTTACCGGCACGCCCATTGAGGAGACCATACAGGTGTTCGGCAAGGAGGTGGACCGCTACACCATGGAGGAGGCGAAGAACGACAAGATTACCGTTCCCATTACCTACAACGCTCGACTGGCGCGTGTGTTCCTCAACAGCGAACAGGCGAAGAAGGTGGAGGAATATTACCGAAAGTGCGAGGCGGAAGGAGCTGCCGCCCAGGATGTGGACAAGAGTAAGGAAGACATGACACAGATGAACATCATCCTTGCCAATGAAGAACGACTGGAGCGTATGGCCAAAGACATCGTGGAGCACTATGAACAGCTCTGCGAACTCGCTCCCGAACTGGTGCAGAAAGCCATGGTGGTGAGCAACGACCGTCACATTGCCTTCAACCTCTACAAGAAAATGCTTGCCTTACGTCCTGAATGGGGCGAGAAGCGGAAAGCCATGGACGAAAGCCAGTTTACGGCAGAAGAACTGGACAACATGGACGCTGTGCAGCTGCTGAATGTGGTATGTACGCGCGACAAAAACAAGGACAGCAAGGAGGAATGGGACACCTTTGGCACGGATGCCCACAGAAAGACGCTGGAAGGCTGCTTCAAGGATGATAAGTCCAACTTCCAGATTGCCATCGTGGTGGACATGTGGATCACAGGCTTTGACGTGCCATGTCTGAAAGTGCTGTATAACGATAAACCGCTGTCGAAGCATACCCTCATACAGACCATCAGCCGTGTAAACCGACGGTACAAGACAAAGGACTGCGGACTGGTGGTGGATTACCTCGGTATCAGGGAGAACATGAAGCAGGCCATCAAAACTTATAACGGCGACTCCATAGACTTGTCGGATGAAGCCTCGGCATACGCCATATTCCAGAATGAACTGGACATACTCAAAGGACTGGTGCAGGGACTGGACTTCAATACTTTCTTCTCTGACAATGCCATGCAGCGACTTCAGTTCCTGCATAATGCAGCAGAATACATACTGAGCCATTCTGCAAAGGGAACAGCCAAGAATCCCTCCCTGAAGACAAAGTATCTGGGGCATGTCAAGAGAATGCGCAGTGCCTACAACATCGTCAAGAACGCACTGGACGCAAAGGGGCATCCACTGATACAGGACGAAGAGGCAAAGTGGGCACAGTGCATGATGGGAATAGCGGGCTTCCTCGGCAAGATGACCGACACGCAGCATAGCGTGCAGTCAATGAATCGCCATGTGGAACAGATGGTGAAGGAAGCCATCGGATGCAGCAGCGTGGAAATCGTATTGGAAAGAAACGGCGGCACGGAAGACATCTACAGCGAGGAATTCAAGGAGGAATTGGAGAAAGTGACCCTCCCCAACACCCGTTTTGAAATGCTTGTCAAACTGCTGAGGAGGAGTATCAAGGAATACGGCAAGACCAACCGCACCCGTGCTGAGGTGTATGACAAGTTGCTGCAACAGGTGATAGACCAATACAACAACCGTGAATACGCCAACGAGGTAGCCACATCTACCATCAGCCGCATCAGCGAGATGGTGGATGAGCGTGTCAATGCCCTCAGCGACCAGCTGATTGACATCATGCGGGAACTGGACGATGACAAGAAGAGCTTTGAGCGGCTCGGCATCTCCTTTGAGGAAAAGGCATTTTATGACATACTCGTCAAGATGCGCGACGAGAAAGGCTTTGAGTATTCCGACGAACGATGCAAGGAACTGGCGAAGAAAATCAAGCAACAGGTGGATGGTTCCACCGTATATGCCGACTTCCTGAACAACGTCAATCTGAAGAGCAAGTTGGACAATGACCTGAAAATACTCTTGTTCAAGAACGGTTATCCTCCGCAGTGGAACAACGAGACTGTCAACGGCGTGATGGAACAGGTGGTAAACTACAAGAGCAACCAAACTCCTGCAAGGCCCGGCAAGCCTTCTGCTCCAAAATATGTTCTGCCACAGGAAGAGAGAAATGTGGCAATGGTGGCCGAAGACATTCTTATCTACGGCAGTTTGGAGGTGCGCCTGAGAAACACCAAGAAATGTGACCTGCTTGCAGGTACTCTCGACCTTGTGCTGATGTATGCCATATCGCCGGCAGCGAGAGAGAAGACAGAGAAGGCAGGGCGCATAGCACTCGGCATCAAGGAGGCGAACCTTTCGGAGGAAGCCGTCAAGGCATATCAGAGCGTCAGATACATCATGTTCCATTATTGGAAGAACAGCGAGGCAAAGCCTTTTGCCCTCACTGCCCCGACACAGTTGGTAAGTCGTGCTGATGTTCCCGAAGGTTTCATGCTCAGACAGGAAAAAGAAGCCAAGCAGTTCCTGCTGATAGAATACGATCCGTCCGCAATGTCCGACATCGGAGCGTATGACATTCTGAAGGCTCAGCGTAGAGGCAGCAACCGCTACTTGCCTTTCGTGTGCAAGGTGGAGAACATTCAGGAATAGACCATGCAAGACCTCACCAAATCGCTTATTCTCCTGAACGGAGAGTTGAAGACATTGCAGATAGCATCCATCAGTAAGTTGGGTGCCAATGCTTTTCGTGTCTCTTTCAAGAACAATCCGAAGTCCTATACATATAGTGCAGACAAGGTGGTATGGCTCACCAATCCCCAATGGCTTGTACCAGAACTGTGCAAGGTGTATCGAGGTGGTCGCCTACAAACGGATGTCACGGAGATATGGCAGTTTGAAGCTGGACAGAATAATTATTGGCGAATCAAATACCGCAGCGGATATGAGGGAGAGTATGCTGAAGGACAGCTCAACGTAGTCAAGACCTGTTTGGACGAAGAAACATCAATGAACACCTATGCCTACCTCAAACAGGTGGCAGCCATCAATCCGCTTCGGAAAGAAGAGGACAAGGAGGGCATACTGTCGCAGATATACGAGAAGGTGGATTTCATTGATGACAAGACCGCAGCGGCTTGCTACATCAATCCCGACAAGCACAAGGTGAGGAAACTCAGCCACAAGGATTTGATATACCCGTTTGGCTGCAATGCCAGTCAGAAGAAAGCCGTGGCAGCAGCCTTCGAGCATCAGGTGAGCGTGGTGCAAGGTCCTCCGGGAACAGGAAAGACCCAGACCATCCTCAATGTCATTGCCAATATCGTGAGGAAAGGGGAAACGGTGCTTGTAGTGTCAAACAACAACTCTGCCATAACGAATGTGCAGGAGAAGTTGGAGAAATACGGTCTCGCATTCATCGTGGCACCGCTTGGCAGCAAGGAGAACAAGGAACTCTTCATCAGCCAACAGACATTGGTTCCTACGGAGGTCTCATCGTGGTCTTGTCCCATGCAGGATGGGATGAGAATGAAAAGTACGTTGCATGATACGCTCAGAAGTCTTGATAAGGTGTATGCGCTATTGAACGAGGATGCCATGCTGCGCCAGGAACAGCAAAGCGTTGATTTGGAATGGCGGCACTTTTGTATGGATAATGGCATTGATGAACATACACCGTTGGAGAGAAGGGTGCAGTCATCCCTTATCATAAGGCTATGGCTTCACTACCAGTCCAAGGCAGACGGAACACTCATTGCCCCCGATGGACTTTGGTCAAGGATAACGGAGGGATTGAAATCGCTTTGGATGCGTATGATATGCCGATACAGGCTGAGGCTGCCAGGCAAGTTTGAACAGTCAGACATGAAGCCGTTGGTCATAGAACTTCAGACTCTTTATTATCTCAACCGACGCATAGAGATAGAAGAACGCTTAGAGACTATCAGGCAGGAACTATCCACCTACGATGCTGACCTGCTGACGAAGACCTTGACAGATACTTCCATGACACTGTTCAAAGCCTCTCTCCATGGCAGATATGCCAAAAAGGAAAGCGTCCTCTTCAAGGACACCAAGGACATGAAAGCTCACGGCGAGGATTTCCTGAAACGCTACCCCGTAGTGCTGAGCACCACCTTCTCTGCCCGTTCGTGCGTCTTTGGTGACAAGCCATACGACTACATCATCATGGACGAAGCTTCACAGGTGTCGATAGAGACTGGTGCCTTGGCTCTTACTTGTGCAAACAATGCCGTGATAGTCGGCGATGCGCTCCAACTGCCTAATGTGGTGACGGATGAAGACCGGACCAAACTGACTGCCATCATGGAGCAATACCATATCCCAGAGGGGTATGACTGTGCCAAGAACAGTTTCTTGGAGTCCGTCCGTACTGTCATCAGGAATGTGCCCGAGACCATGCTCCGTGAACACTACCGATGCCATCCTCGCATCATCAATTTCTGCAATCAGAAGTTCTATGGAGGCAATTTGCTCATCATGACCCACGACCATGGTGAGGAGGATGTGCTTTGTGCCTTTCTTACCCGAAAGGGCAACCATGCCACGGCACAGTATAACCAGCGTGAGATAGATGTAGTGCGTGAGGAAGTACTTCCCTCACTGAGGGAGTATGACGACATAGGCATAGTAACGCCATACAACAATCAGGTCAAACAAATCCACAGTCAGATGCCAGAATTGGATGCCGCCACTGTACACAAGTTTCAAGGTCGGGAAAAGGATGCCATCATCATGAGTGTGGTAGATAACCAGATTACTCCATTTGCCGATGATGCCAACATTCTGAATGTGGCTGTCTCGCGTGCCAAGAAGAAGTTCTGCCTTGTGATGACAGGCAACGAACAGGAGAACCACGGCAACATCATGGACTTGCTTGACTACATCCATTACAACAACTGCACCGTCACCGACAGCAAGATAGCCTCCATCTTCGACTATCTCTATGAGCAATATACGGCAGAGCGAATGACCATGCTCGAACGTTTGCCGCAAATCTCGGAGTATGCCTCAGAGAACATGACCTATCATCTAATCAACGACATACTCACCTCTGACAGCCGTTTCTCCAGCCTGAAAGTGCTTTGCCACATACCGCTCCGACAGATTATCAAGGACACATCCCTTATGTCGCAGGAGGAACTGGCATACGCAGGCAACTACAACACCCATGTCGATTTCCTCGTCATCAACAGCATCAGCAAAAAGCCTGTGCTTGCCATTGAGACAGACGGCTATTCCTTCCACAACGATGCGACGGAACAGCATCAACGTGACAAAATGAAAGACCACATCTTTGCCCTCTATTCCCTTCCATTGCTACGGCTGTCAACAAAAGGGAGCGGTGAAGGGGAGAGAATCATTGAACAACTAACTAATTGTGTTTATTAAAAATAATAATGTATATGGATATACAGATGTCATACATAGTTGCTCCTTGTCTCGGAGGACTCATAGGTTACATAACGAATGATATTGCCATACGCATGCTGTTCCATCCGCACAAGGCGAAATATATCATGGGATGGCACGTGCCGTTTACTCCGGGCATCATCCCCAAGGAGAAGGGACGCATAGCGGAGGCTATTGGTGGGGTGATAAGCGAAAACCTTATGAATAAGGAGGTGCTGGAGAAATACCTATTGTCTGAAGATATGATAGGGAAGCTCCGTGACGCAGTGATGGATTTTATCGACACGCAAAAACGGAATAGAGAGACAGTCCGTGAATTCTTGCGACATTATCTGTCAGAAGAAGAGATTGCCGCTATATCCAACAGTATCAATGAGAGTATCACGAAACAGACTTATAGCAAACTGTCAGACTCTTCCGTGGGAGATAAGGTGGCACATATTGCCATCGACCATTTGGCTAACAAGTTCAGCATCGATGGTGCTCAGGAACTGCTTTCGGGTATCAGTGGAGCTATAGGTGGCATAAAAGGCATGGCGGCAGGATTGTTTGGTGGCAGCATCGTTGCCAAGTTCTTGGGACTTTTGCGGGAGCCTGCAGAGCATTTCCTTGCCAAGCATATCAATGACATGCTGAAAAACAACGGAGCAGAAATCGTGTCCAATATGATAGACGGAGAGGTGGACAGTTTCTTGACTACCCCTGTCTGTAAATTACTCAAAGGTCACGATGAGCAACTGAACCAAGCCGTGAATACCACAGAGTCCATCTACCGCACTGTTATCAGCGAACACCTTCCACGAATTCTTGAATCCATCGACATCAGCAAGATCGTTCGTGAGCGCATCAACGAGATGGATGTCAAGGAAACAGAGAAACTCATATTTCAGGTGATGGACAAGGAGCTGAAAGCCATCGTGTGGTTGGGAGCCTTGCTTGGTCTGATTATGGGAAGCCTGAACACCCTCTTTCAAGTCCTCCAATAAAGTATGTGCAGATACTTGGCCAAAGATGTGCACATACTTTGCCATTTATCTGTACATACCTGCCCATGGTATTACTAACTTTCCATATCAGTATATCTTCTCTGCGGGATGAAGTATATCTTCTCTGAAAAACGAGTTTTTAAGTGTGCGGCTTTCGGGCTATTGACAACCGTCGAGTAAATGGCGTGTTTTATGACTATTTAGTGCTATACAGTGATTATCGAGCCGATATTTGGTATTATCTGGCGCATTTACATACACAAAAAATCGGTATTTTGGTAATTTTCTTGGTTAATTTCCGTTAATTTTAAGATTTTTGAAGATTTTCTTTTCAGTTGTTATCACGTAATTGGGAAATAATTACTACCTTTGCATTTGAACAAACTATGCTTTTGCGACTAGTTGTAGTAGTAAACCTTTGCTTTCTGCATCAAGGAGCAGCATATTAAAATTGTTGTGACAGATTGAAGGATGATAACAACATACTGTGTTTGCGACCCATAAAAACGATAAACAGGGTCAATAGCATGGGACTGATATATAACGATGGCGAGATGCCACCTTGACGCGATGAGAAAATATGCACGGAGACAACTTTCGGGTATGTCTTTTTCGTACATATAATCGACGTTCATTTGTTGGAGTCAGTTTCAGCAGCAGATGGAGTTTTAGACCTTCCTGTCGGTATTGATTATTTAAAACGATACGTAAAGATGGACACATTGCCTAATGTGAACACCCGACGAGGCGGGAATAAAACCTCTCACGCTGGACTTACCTCCAACGTCTCCCCCAAAGTTCAAAGCCCAGAGGCAGAGAACTCCCATACAGGGGTCACCTCGGACTTTGTGTCTAAGGAAAATCACGAGTGGTTTGTACTTCGTATCTTGTACGGACACACCAAGGATGTTGTTGATGCTTTCAAGAAGGCAGATATACTGTACTATATCCCCAAGCGTTATCAGAAAGTAGAAATAGCTGGGAAGAAGAGGCTGCGTAAGGAGTCTCTCCTTCCCGGTCTTGTTTTTGCCTATATGACCCGTGAGCGGACTCACGACTTTGTCAAGCAGCCAGCCAAGACAGCAGGTTTCTTGAAATACTATACCGACAAGACAAAGCCCATTGAGCCAGACACCCAGCTCAATCCACCTATAACTATCCCTGATGACAGGATGAAGTCATTCATAAACGTTGTGGAAACAAAGAATGAACATATCTTGGCCACATCGAAAGACCGTTGCCATTTCAAGAGCGGTGATTATTTCAAAGTTGTGTGTGGCGACTTCAAGGGCGTTGTCGGTCAGGTTGTGAGAGCTGCAGGTCAGCAACGCATCGCTGTAGAGTTGAACGGCATCGGATATGTGCTTACAGCCTATATTCCCAGTGATTTTATGGAGAAAATTGAAGATGACTTGATAGAACAGGGATAGTTGCCCACTCCTCTACAGTGTTGAAGGAATAATATTCATACGAAAAAGACAGCATTATGATACACAACAAACAGATACTCACAGGTCTCGACCATAGTCAGTACGAGCACCCATTAGACAGAGCCGCCTTGGAGAAACTGGAAAGCATCCCGTTCCTTACCACGGCTTGCAAATGGGTGACATCCAACTTCATCGAGCGAGTGTATAACATTCAATATACGGGTAGTAACCTGAAGGTCACGAAGGACAACTATCCCAAGATATACGAGTATCTTGTGGAAGCATGTCGCATTCTCGACCTGCAGCAAGTTCCTGAACTGTATATCACTTGGGGCTATGACATCAACGCCTGTACCATTGGAGCTGAGAATCCTATAATAGTTCTCAACTCTGGTTTGATAGATCTTTGTGATGATGACGAGATACTCTTCATTATAGGCCACGAGGTCGGACACATCAAGTCGCAGCACATGTTGTATCACCTTATGGCACAAGTAATTAACTGGGGAATAGATACAATCCCCGGTGGAAGTCTGGTTGCCAGCGGCTTGCAGTTCGCCCTCTACTATTGGAGCCGAATGTCGGAGTTCACAGCCGACCGTGCCGGTCTGATGTGCTGTCAGGACACCGATGCCATGACACGAGCCTTCATTAAGATGGCAGGTCTCCCCATCAAGGAGTTCAACAACATCCGTCCAGAGACCTTCATCCAACAGGCACGCGACTTCAAGATGCTCGATTATGAGGGAATGAATAAAGTAGTCAAGTTTCTCTCAATCGCCGACGAGACCCATCCTTGGACAGTGATGCGCTCGGCCGAGCTGTTGAAGTGGATTGACAGCGGAGAATATGGACGTTTCGTAACACGCCGTTATATCAGATAGCCCATGAGAAAGAGATTGCACAATATCGACTTCTCTTCTGTCATGCATCCCGATGACAAGAAGAAGGTGGAATGGCTAAACAGTCTGAAGGTGCCCTACCTGTCAAAGTGGGACTT
This sequence comes from Prevotella sp. P3-122, assembly GCF_002251365.1. Taxonomy (GTDB): domain Bacteria; phylum Bacteroidota; class Bacteroidia; order Bacteroidales; family Bacteroidaceae; genus Prevotella. The sequence goes on along the minus strand of NZ_NPJH01000024.1, from coordinate 181,141 downwards.
CATATGTGAGATAGCCAAGCACCCGCTTGACCATGACCTGAAGACGTGGTACGAGATATTCAAGGCAGATGTGGAGTACTATACCTTCAAGGATTTCCTCGCTGCCACCACCAGCAAATATCAGGAGGCATACAACGAGGTAGAAAACCAAGGTGAAGGTATAAACATTACAGCCGAAAGCCTGCCGCAGATGTATGCACAGCTCACCGAAGCCTGTGCTATACTTGGCATTGAAGATATTCCTGCCTACTCCACCGATTGGTATTACGGACCTTACCATTTCTCCAATGGCGAGAAGCACCGCCGTATCGTCATGATGTCGGGCAGTGCCGACCTTTTCACCGAGGGGGAAATGATGTTCACACTTGGACATGAACTGGGTCATTTTGCTGCGGGTCACAAACCGTACCATATGCTCATCATGTCGTTCTACTTGCCTTTCATGTCAGATCCGACTTTCAAGGCATGGGCTTCGCTTGTCAAACTCCCTCTGTTTGAATGGTATCGCAAGTCCGACTATACAGCCGACCGCATTGGTCTGCTCTGCTGTCAGGACATCAATGTAGCACTCAGTACGATGATTAAGAAAGCCGGACTTCCGAGGAAGTATTACGACCAGATAAACATTGACGGCTTCATCCAACAGGCGCGAGACTTTAATGAGAACTACACTGACACGCTCAATGTCATAGTAAAGAACCTAACAATCCGTTCCGCTGAGTTCCCTTGGTTGGTTGACCGTGCCGCCAAGCTCCTCGACTGGTACGAGCATGGGAATTATAATCAGATAGTAAACAGTTAAAATATAGCATTGTATGAATACACAGACCTTTGCACTTCCTGCAAACGATAATATCCTTGCCGTTCTCAACTTCAACAAGATTGCTAATGACCTGAAGAGAGAAGCCGTCAAGGCTATGGGCATGGCAGCCTGTCAAGCCCGTTGCCTCAGTTGCGGACATTGCTCAGCTCAACGATGCGGTAACAGATAAGCAAAGATGAACATCACGACGCTCCATAATAACAGCTATTCTTATCTACGGCAGACCAACGAAATCGTTCAGGGTGTCGTAGATGACAGCCGTTATGCCTGGACGTTTACGCCTCCGAGTGAATTTTCCTCGATGCCAGAGGTCTATATGTTCATCATTGCCACGACAGAGCAATGCAATCTCCGCTGCACCTATTGCTGTTACTCAGGCGAGTATAAGGGCAACCATAGCCACAACAGCCGGACACTATGTGAGGGCGACATTCAAGCCATCTACGACTTCATCGACAAGACGGCAAACACAAAGCCTATACGCATTTCGTTCTATGGAGGCGAGCCTCTCGTTAACTATCCTCTAGTTCAGTATGCCATACAAGCAGGACAGCAACGATGGGAAGACGATGTGACCTTCTCTGTTTCCACCAATGGCACGCTGTTGACAGAAGAACGCATTGATTGGTTGGTAAACAATGGTGTGGAACTTGCCATCTCCATTGACGGCACACAGCCATTCCACGATGCACACAGAGTGGATGCCAAAGGCAATGGCTCATACACCAAGGTACGGAATGCTTTGGCGTATCTGCATAGCAACACATTCAATCAGTACCCTAAGGTCGTATTGATGATGACATTGCCATCAGTTTCAATGCTGATACCCATTGCGCAAGCATGGCATGAAGACGAGGTGTTGCAGCATTATGCACCCACCCACATCAGCGGATTGACCCCAAACTTCTTACAAGGAGTAGCAAAAGAAGATTGGGAAACGCTGAAGACACAATACATCCAGCTTCTCGATGCTTACGAGCAGCATCCCGAATGGTCGGTACTTCAGACATTCTTTGATGAGATTGTCGCTTATTGGAAGAACAGACCAGTGTTTGAAGTCTCGGAAAGCACACCTCTCTCCACCTGTATGCCCGTCAACACCAAACTGTACATTGATGCCAATCTCCAGTTGGCGGTATGTGAGAAGTTCAACGACCGCTTCCGCATTGGTAGCATCAACGTTGGCATTGACTGGCAGAAAGCCAATGAGATGATCAAGGAGTATTACCGCAAGCGTGAGAACCGATGTACCTATTGTCCGGCAGTCAGAATGTGCAATATGTGCCTGACCTCTATCGAATACACAGATGACCTATGGGACTTCCTTTGCCACAACGAAAGGCTCTACCATCAGTTACACATGTTCCTGTTCTGCGAAATGGCAGAGCGCGGTATGCTCACAAAGCCATCCGTCCCCACATTGCAGTCTGATCATATCACGCTGAATGAAATAGGAGAAAACGACATCTCTGCACTGAGAATCATATTCTCAGATGCAGATACCCAACGATACCTGCCTGATCTCTGTGACATTGCCCAAACAGACGACGACATCAAACAGATACTGATGTCCTTCCATACTTATCTGTCAAAGAACGAAGGCATCCTTTGGGGAATCAGGAAGCACGACACCCTTATCGGTTTCGTTGCCACAATAGACTTGTCAACCAATCCCACCATCTTCTTCGCCATGCACCCCAAGTACAGAAATCAAGGTTACATGCAAGAAAGCGTGAGATTGGCCACTCAATATATATGTGACACAAAGCTCACCAACGAACTTCATACCGAAGTGGATTTGAATAACATTGCTTCTCAAAAGGTGTTGGAACGTTGTGGGTATAAAGTCAAGGAAGAACAGACGCTCAGCTTCTTGTACTTCTATCAGAACAATAACACTGAGTTACAAACTTCCTGAATACAGATGTGAAGATGACAGTGTAAATAAGTGTGCATAATTGTAATACAAATCAAAAACGCTTAATTTTGCATCAGAAATAAGAAAAATCAAGATAATATATGAGTACATTTATTTTTCATGCACATGACATAAGAGGCGCAAGCGGTTCTATGTTGGTTAGAGGACGGTTGTTGTCTGGTTTTATTAAGCCAAGGCAATCGGTTAGACTATTAGGGAAAAATGGTGGTGATAATATTGCGTCTGTAATAAGTTTCAATAAATCTCAAAACGGATTTGATGTCCTAGTACTGGATGCATTTTATAATGATAATCCTTATTATTGTAATGGATTATGGGTTGTTGGCATTAATTCTGGAGAATTTACCTTTATCGTTAACGATATTTTTGAAATAGCTGGACGGGGTACTGTTGTAACAGGTGAGGTGTCGTCAGGAAATGTCAAAGTTGGTGACACACTCTCTTTGTTGACTCATAACGGTAGAAATACACCTGTCGTGGTTTCTGGTATTGAGTTTTTTAGACAGTTAGTTGACGAAGCTAAAAAAGGAGATAATGTGGGGATTCTTTTAAGAGGTATCAAGAAGACTGATATCAATATCAGCGATATGTTATGTACACCTCAAACTGTCATCACACCCATATATGTTGATAATGTGCAAAATGTGACGAATTCAGCTTCTTTAGGGAAGAAGAAAGCATTATTAATTGGAAATTGCGATTATAAGCCCACAAAATTGAAAAATTGCATAAATGATGCTAATGCTCTTGGAGAGAAACTGAAGGCAATGGGGTTTGATATCAAAATAATACGTAACGCGACAAAGAGAGAAATTGACGAAGGTCTGAATGATTTTTGTCGTATGTCACACAATGCAGAAGTGGGCTATGTGTTTTATTCGGGTCACGGATTACAATACAATGGTGAAAACTATCTAGTACCTATTGATGCCGACTTAAATTCGCCTTCAGATATTGACTACAATTGTAACAAAGCATCGTATATTCTATCAAAACTTGAAGACGCTAATTGTAATCTGAAAGTCTTGGTTTTAGATGCTTGTAGAGTCAATCCTTTTACACGTAGTTGGTATAAAGGTGATTCTTATAAAGGTCTTGGGGTAATGAATGGACCTAAGGGTACAATTATTGCTTACGCAACCAGTCCAAACGAGGTCGCTTATGACAGAACTGACAGTATCGCATCTAATAGTCCTTATACTATTGGACTTTTGAAGATGTTGGAAATAAAGGATATCGATATAGTTTCCTATTTCAATAAGGTTTCTTCGTATGTTTATGAAATAACAAAAATGCAGCAAAATCCATGGTTCGCGTGTAGTGCTTTGACAGGTGAATTCCGTTTTTCACAAAAATCTTTTGCAGAAACAGATTGCAATAAACAAAGTGAAACCAATCGTGTCAATATGACTTCAAAATATGACATGTATTTGATAGACTGTGGTCCAGCAAAATTACTTGTCGCTAAAGTTCTTATGGAAAAACTTGGGTTAAATATTCCAGAAGCAAAACGCCTTGTTGACAACACCCCAGTATTAATCGCAAGCAAAATTGATAGATATTCTACGGAAATATTAAAAGATTCACTTGAAGAGTATCAAGCTGTGATTGAAATCAGAGAATCTATATAAAAGAAATTGTTAAATAAAATAATTATATATTATGCCTATAGCAGATACAATATCATCAATAGTTGCCAACAGACAAAATGAAATTGCTCATAAATACAATTCATGCTGGCAAGGTGTAGAGAAAATTATCACATTTGCAGAGAAGCTAAATACAGTAATTAAAAGTGATAATTGGAAGATCCTACTGAGGAATTACCCTGAGTTTAAAGCAGAATGGGAAGAAATCAAGGATGATGTCATAGAGTATATTAAGTCGGTTCGTCAAAATGTTGGTGTACTCAATGACAAGACCTATGAGCCTAAAGGTTATTTTGAAGCCATAGCAAATAAGATAGCAAAGGATGAAATTGAAGTATGTATAACTGGACCTGTAAGTACCGGGAAAAGTGTATTTCTAAGAGCCCTTACAGGAGCTCCTGAGACTGTCATACCTTCTGGTAAAGGTAAAACAACTGCTGCTAGAACCATCTTTTGTAATTCCAACGATAAAAGTGCTATTATAAAATTCTTATCTACTGAAGAATTTAATAAGATTATTAATGAATATGTTCTGCAACTCAACAAAGAGCTTCAAAGGCAAAATAAGTCACAATTTCCTTTGTGGGATTTCTCAAAATGCACTTTGAGGGAGTTCTGTACAAAGATAAAAGCTCACTCATCATACAACTCTCATAATTTTGGAAAGTCAACAATTAGCGGAGTTGATACGATTGTGACTGCAGATAAATATTTTGAGACTTTTACATTCTATATTGACAATTGTTCTCATTATGCATCTTATCTTGACCATGTAGATGAGCCGTTAACCGAATCCCAAATCAATGAAGGTAAATTAGTTCCTTATGTAAGTTACAAGAAAAGTACAGATTACACGGGGGAACCCTATTGTCGTGCCTTAGCAGTACGTGAAGCAATTGTAAACTGGCCTCTTAGAACAGTGAATGATGAGGATTTAGGCTCAATTAGGTTAGTTGATACAATGGGGATTGGCGAGGCAAAGTTTTGTGTCGAGGAAGATTTGCTTAAAATAGTCAGAGAGCATGCTGACCTCGCTGTTGCATTATGTCGTATTTTGTCTGATAATGACAATGCCGAGAATATTAATAATTCTTGTTTTATTAAAGTCTTGTCGAAAATCAGAGATCGCAAAATGGAAGACTGGGTTTACTACCTATGTAATAAGGAAGACAATGCTCACATTACAGATGATACAGTTGAGTCTTTCCAAAAACAGATTTGGAAGGAAATGCAAGGCAATGCAGATCATTTTATATTAAATGAGGATTACTGGGATTCTATTAATTTCATTGAAAAAGGACGTGAGAATTCTACAGCAATAGTAGATTATTTTGTCAATGTAGTTTTGGGCAATTTGGAAAACAACATTTCTAACGTTGACAATTATTTCTTAGTGAAACTTCAAGAAGAATATGAAAATTGCATCAATGGACAAAACAAAATCCTAAAGAGCTTGAAATCATGTCTTAATGTATTACCTTCATTCTCAGATATAGACAAAACAAAGAAAATTGACGAACAGGTTGATACTATTATTACAGAATTGAATCAAAGACTGAAGGATTTTAGAGCAGAACTCTTTGAAAAAGATGCCATTCTCTGTAAACAGATAATAAATTCTGTTAGACCGATTCTAAAAGACCCTGAAGTTTTCAGTGTATATGGTATTAAGGATGTTCAGTATCATGTTAAAGCAGCGTTCGACAATCTGTTCAAGAATGCATTATTGGCCATTAATGAGCTTATCATTTCGTCAGAATCACTTGACATCAAATGGATTGATATCAAAAAAGAGGTCATTAATAAAGCTGTTGTAAATTCCAATTTGGATAAATCCACTGCAGAGAAAAGAATAGAACAAGCAGGAAGTTTTTTTGAAGATTACTTAAATAAGAGTTGTCAAGCAATTGCTACAAATATCAAACGCATTAAGACTAACCTTAATGTTGATGACCCGAAACACTCATGCAACTATACAGGAAGAGAACTTGAGTTTTTTATTCATACTAGAGAACAACTATACGAGGCTATATGGGATAAAATGTCCTTGGCATCTGAGCAAGTTGGAATAACAGACAAAGATGTTACAGATGTTAAAGAGTCTTTGTGTGTAGTTGTAAGGGATATAATGAAAAAGCATAATATTTTTGTTACATCAGAAGAAAAACCAATTACGTGGATGCAGGACTTTACAAATCAGATTCAATCAGACGCATTTGGTTCAGCCATTCAGGATTTTTTAGATTCTGTTATAGACCTTCCATCAATCGTTGATGACCAAACAGGCAAGGAACTAAGGAGGAATCTTCTTAACGTCTCACTAATATATACAGACGAGTTTACTGCAGCAAAGAGTATATGGAATTCTCTTTGTATGTTAGATATTATTCTTCGCAATGATCTCTTACACAAATATGAGAAAACATTCCAAGAATACAATGTTTATGTTAATCTAGTTACTCCATTATTTGACAATGTTTTCTGTACAGACCAAAATGATTATGGCAAATTTATGTCTGAACCGTACAAAGAATTCAAGGCTTATATCAAGAATGTTGTAACAGAGAACTATGAGAAAGAAGATACTGCGAAATGCGCAGATGTAGCACATTTATTCAGAGAACTTTGTAAACAATAAGTTATTATGGAACAAGATATTTTTGAGGAATGGGGAGAAGAAGCAAACACCTCTTCTACAACAGCGAATAACACAAATAACAGTTCGCAATCGAACCCCAATAATAGTAATAACAATGGTGATAGAAAAAACAGGGATATGCCACCTCATCAAGACTCCGATCTTGGTGAGGCTCCTGACTATCCTGCTATCTATTTTGTCTATAACTATGAAACGCAAAAACTCGAAGTACGTGACAGACGCGGAAAGATAAAGCAGGAAATACCTATTTTGACAATTAACGGTACTAACGGTGAAAGTGCATATACTTTATGGCTAAAAGACCATCAAGGTTCTATCGTTGATTTCATGGAGTCTCTAAAAGGGGCTAATGGGAAGAATGGGAAAAATGCCTATGAGGAATGGAAGGAATGGCAAGGACCTGATGCGGATGTTTCTCTTGAGGCATATTGGAATTATTTTAAAGGCGAAAACGGGAAAAGTGCTTTCGAATTATGGAAAGAAGTACATGGGGAGAAAGTTGGTTCTACTCCTGATGACTTCTTTGAATACCTCAAAGGACAGAATGGAAAGGATGCCTTTGAAGTATGGCAGGATCTTGGTTACAAAAATAGCACTCGCGAAGATTTCTTTAAGTGGATTGCCAGCCTTGTGAAGACCCAAAAAGGTGAGGATGGTAAGGTATTCTATCCCCACTTTGATGGGTTTACCATATATTTCACAGAGGACTTAGAAGGCAAAGGTACTCACATAGCCGAAAAGGATATTCGTGGCAAAGATGGTCGTACATTTGAACCTGTATTTAATGGTACAGAGTTGCATTTTGATGATAAAGAAGGGCATAAAACTGATCCTGTTGATTTGAGAGGTAAGGATGCTTTTGAATTATGGAAGGAGTATCATCATAAGCCAGATGCTAAGTACGAAGAGTTTGAGGAATACTTCAAAGGACAAAATGTCACTGCAAAACATTCCTATCTAAATATCAAAGATTTCACATGTCCTGTCCAGACTATTGATACAGATCTTATTGCCAATGTCCTTGACTCTGGAACAAGTCCTGATAAACTAGTCCAGTTAAGGCAAGAAGACATTGATAAACTTCGTAATGAAGGGAATAAGCGAAGAGAAATTATAATTAAAGGAGTTAAAGTACCCTATTTTTTCTTGAACGGTTCTTATATATATGAGAACTGGGCTGGATGGTTTAAGGAATTCTCTTGGTGGTGTGCAGGTGCTGACCGAGGTTTGCTCCGAATGTGCCCTGGAGACCATTCTAAATATACCGGTATTGGTACAGTTATTCTTTTTACTGCACTAATGGCCTGGTTCTCTAGTTTCATTGCAATGCTTTTAGTGTTAGGGGTTAGAGATGAGTATCTACTTTCGCTTGATATTGAAAAAACATCTGCGGCAGCAGGCTTTGCAACTTTTTGGGGGCTGATGATTTTCTTTCTTGATAGGTTTATTACCAATACTATGTATTCAGATGGAAAGGTTTCTATCAGTAAAGATGAATTTTTCGGAGGCTTACCTCGTATCCTTATTGCAATCTTTTTGGGCATAGTAATTTCTGCCCCTCTAGAGTTACGAATCTTTAAAACTTCTATTGAACAACAAATTGTTGTAGATAGACAGAAAGAAACAGAAGTGTTTGAGATAGATTGTAGAAGAAAGGCATATTTGAGCCTTAGTAATCATATTCATAATTTAAAAAATACTATTGACAGGGATTCTGTTTCCATCGAAAAGTTTGAAACAGAATTATCAAAACTAAAAGATGACTATCCAAAGCAGAGTGATTATAAAACAAACAGGAACAATTACAATGGTGATGGTAATGGCAATTGGGTTTTTGCAGGACAGACAGAGGTTAATGATGTTAAAGCTTACAATGAAGCTATTAAAATCTGGAATGAAAAACATCCGGAATACAATAATACGAACAAACTAAAAATAGCACTACGAGATAAAAGAGAAAAAGACAAGCTAAAACTTGACTCTTTAACTAAGAATTTAAATGATACAATCACAAAAATCGTAAAACACGAATCTGAAAAATTTGTCTGCAAACAAGATACGGGTTTGTTAAGACGATTATCTACATTGCATAGTTTAGCGATGAATGGTTATGTACCATTGTTCTCTTCCGAACAGACAAATATTGATTCCACTACAGTGAATGTTTATACAGATTCTTTATCCACCACTTCTGCGGCTCTTAACATATTTAAACAATCGAACTATGAATTATTTGACTGGGGACTGAAAATATCATTGTCCTTAATCTGTTTTGTAATACTATTTTTTGTATTCGGCGCTAGATTGTCTATGGAGAAAAAAAATTTGTTTATAATATCAGCAGCTTTTATAGTAGGTATTTTTGTAGGATGTAACTATGAGTTAATACATAGTCTGCTATATTACTTATCTACACCTATAGGTTTAATCATGTTACTTTTTATTCTCATAGATATTTCTCCTGTACTATATAAGATGATGCTAGCAGATGGCGTATATGACAATTATCTACATCAAGAGAAACTCCTTGCTCAGGATAAAATACGATTGAGTCTTGCAAGGATGTTGAGAAACATCGAGAAGGGAGAACTTAAATCACTCTCACCATTCATTATGGGAAAAATGTATCGAAAACTTATGAAATTCTCAACTTCTAAAGATGGTTTGTATAATGGTCAAGACAAAGACTACAAACAACATATTCAGTGGGAAAATGCTGGTGGGCTTAATGATGACATTAAGAAAACAAATAAAGAAGTGTTTGATGTTGTTTTGGATTACAAGAAACGCATTATACTCGCTTCTTATGCAGCATGGTATAGAGATATGAGAGATGCCATGATTGGTAAGAAAGATGACGAGGAAGGAAGTAAGATTACTCCTAATGCGCAGCTACACGAGAAAGATACTCAACAAGAGCATACAGATAATAATGAAGAGGCAAAAAACGATAGTGAAACTCAGCAAAATGATGGAACAAACAATGGTTCTGAGTCATCCTCTCAAGAAAATTCATCTGACGAGAAATGAAGATTGAAAAAAAACATATAATAGAAGGTGCTACAGCAATTAGCATTTGGATATTTCCATGGTTAATTGTCTTGATAATTATCTCCTTTTATCAAGAGCAGATATATTTGGAGCCATTCATGAAGAATGGTTCCAAATACCTGATACTATTTTTATGTACATTTTATATTATTTCTTCAATATTCTCATTTATGGGTTTTGTCCTACCGATATTTAAAGGCAAAGATTTGTCTGCATTGTTTTTTATTGACAGGCCTCAATATAAAGAGCATTTTTCATCTAATGGTCGAAGATTGCTGGATAAGGCAAAAGATGACAAGATACTACTTTCTGCATCAATAATTACTATTAGGGATTTCCTAAATCAATATTATGAAATGTCAATGAGGTATCTTTTAGTCAAATATATTCCGTCTTTGGGACAGTTGCGGAAATATCCTTATGAATCACTTTGTATGATGCTAAACGCACAAAAGGAGATTCAAGGGTTAGACACTGATAAGTACTATAACTTCGATTTGATTATTAAAACGTGTCTTAAAGAGGAATAAATAATATGGAAATATCAGAGCCTGTGTTCGATAGATTATCTTTTGAACACTACATCAGATTGGAAGATTCTTATAAATACAATATTTTATTGTTATGTAGGATTGAAGGAAACACGGTCAGATATGGGTATTGGGCAAATATCATGAATAGAGTTCGTTACATATTTTTAAATGGGATGAATGAAAGGAATAACATATTACAGCATTGGACAAATATGCTTTTATGTCTATCTCGTTATATGTCCCAAAACCAAACTCTACTAAAAGTATTTGCTGTGATATTGGTACTTATTATTGTAGCTTTTTGCAGTCATCCCATCACTATTCTGGGCTGGATATCTTTCTTTGTGTTGATTTGGTATATAGTTTTTCTTCTACTACAGATTGAGGTTGATAATCATGAAGTGCTAGTATTTGAATTTGTGAATGAGAACAACAAGGTAGCAGGAGACAAATGTTTTAGATTCTTCTCAAAATATGACCGTGCGTCTAAGTTGGATTTTCTCATCGAACTTACAAAACGAACTTCGATTAATAGCGTTGAAGATCCTCATCGTTTCAACGATATTTTAAAAAAAATAAGAGATTGCACGGAATCAAATTTACCATTCTTCAAGGTCGTAATGACTTTTACCGTAGAAGATAATAACAGCATTAAATTAATACAACTATGATAGAACAATTTAAGGACAATTTGATAGCAGGTATTCAAACAGCTCCGGTACTATTTATACCTCATTATCATTTTACATATATAGATGAAATTATAGAATCAATACTATCTCCTAAAGAGAAAAAGTATTTTAATCTAAATATGGATTCTATATTAGAGTATAGCCTTGCCAATGGTCCAATAAATTTCAAGACAAAGAAAGCTATATCAGATTCGTTCAGTGATGGGTTATCTGGTTATATTAAGGAAATCATAACTCCTAAACCTGCTCCCGAAGACGCGACTGTAAAAGACAGAAGGATAGTAAAAGACGTACACCAAATCTTCTTGTTTAAAAACATACATAGTGAACTAACTGATGCAAAGACCCAGTACTTATTGCAGTCATTCGTTGAAAAATATGAGAGAGGAGAAGTAAACAATTTAAGAACCATTATAATAGTATCAAATTGTTTTGTTTCAGAACTACCCAAGGAGATTTCACGACTCTTCACGGTGGTGCATGTGCCTACTCCAGACCAAAACGACATAGAGGAAGAACTTGGCATTTCTGATTCAAAGATTCCCGAAAACTTGTGGTGCAGAAAAAGCAAATATGAAGTCAATGGATATATATTTGGCAAAAGTTTCTTTGCTGACGAGAAGGCTTTTAAGCATAACAGGAAGCAATTGGTAAGTGCTTTACATGGTATGCAATTGTATGATATTAGAAAAGTACTAACTACCATTCAGAAATTAGAGGATGAAATAAATCCAAGATATGAACATTCTCACTGTTCTTTAGCTGAACATATCTTAAGAGAGAAACGTCAGTTGGTTAACAATTCAAGTCTGTTAGACGTAATAGACCTTCAACCTGATCAAAAAGACAGAATTGGCAATATTGACAGTCTAAAACAGTTTATTTATAAGCAAGCTCAGGTCATTGATAATATATCAAACTATCCTCAAAATTTGCCTAAGCCTAAGGGAGTTTTGTTAGTAGGACCTCCTGGTTGTGGTAAATCAGAAACAGTCAAATCAATTGCGGCAATCTTTGATAAAACGTTGCTTAGATTAGATTTGGGCAAACTGATGGGGAAGTATGTGGGTGAAAGTGAACATAATTTGATAGAAGCCATAAGAACGGCAGAGGCTGCGCAGCCTTGTGTCTTGTGGATTGACGAGATAGAAAAAGCATTTGCGGGTTTTGGGAATAGTGATCAGAACAATGATATAACCATCACACGAATGGTGGGGTATTTCCTAACATGGATGCAAGAAAGAAAAAGCCTTGTTTATCTTGTTGCTACAGCGAATGACTTGTCCTGTCTTAGACCTGAACTTTTGAGAAAGGGACGATGGGATGAAATATTCTATCTGTCCTATCCTGACGCAAAAGGAGCAAATGAGATATTCCGAAAATGCTTGAAAAAATACGGTCTTTATCTAATGGATGGTAAAGATGAAGTCATTACCATTTCTGGTCAAATTAAAAATGAGAGTAAAATAAATGTTCTATGCGAAAAAATGTCGAGTTCGAATTTTAGTGGAGCAGAAATCGACAGTTTAATAGTTCAAGCATTTAATGAGGATTGGAATTTGTCAGACAACAAGACAGTGAAGTATTTAACAGTTTTGAAGTTAATAGATAAGGTTGCTGACAACAAGTCCAAATCCGAGGAAGAGAGTCTAAAAAAGACGATAGATGATATAGTTCTCGATTACAAGATTGCATCTTGTCAAAAGAATCTACCAAAAGAATCAGACATGAGAGAACTTTTGTCAAGAAAGTATAAGAAGAAAACTTCTGAACAGCTAATATCGGATTATAAATCAAAAGGTTACATATCTGCATCATGAAATATAATGAATTTACAAAGATAGAGGATATAATTTCTTTAATCAATAGCGATTGGGATTCTTTTAAACAAGATTTGGTTAATCAGAAAATCAAATCATGGGTTTCTGAACATAAAAGTAGAAATGATATATCTATGGCTATTGAAGAACAACTTCACGAGGATTGGGGGACGCTATATCCCTTTCTCTCAACATTGAGGATTTTTGAAGAATTCAAACAAATGGATAGAGATATTTCCGATAGGTTTCTTCATGAATTCAGGGAAAAACACTATTCGGATATTGAAGAAGAATATCGTATGTTTAGGTTAAGAAACAACAACGTTGACAAAATGTTTGGGAGTAAAGGGTCGTCTTCAAAACCGATTGTAGGGTTTCTTTTGGCCTCAGATGATGATATTGAGCCAAGTGTTTATGTTTTATACGATGGTATAAATACTTTTGGTTCTGGTAGCCATCCAGAAGATTCTACATTCCAACAAATTGTCACAAAGGAAAGATTGCTAAGAAACAAACATTTTACGATAGAAGTCTCAAAGCTGATGGAACCCAAGTTACATGTAATCGAAGGTGATGCTTTTAGGTTTGAGTCTAATGGTCACTTTAGATCTGGTGTTGTGGATTACAGGTCACATTTAGTTTTGGGAAGTCTTCATTTAAGGATTTTAGAAAATTTCAATTAATTATGATTAGTATATTTATCAATGAATTCACCAATCTGGTTCATGTTTACGATGGAACAGAATTAAGAAAAACTTTTGAGTATCAAGACGATTCTTTTCTCAAAGAGTGGAATACCTTTCAAATAGTGTATATATCAAAGAGAGATTCTTCTACTGATATTTTTGATAATCATTATAAGAAGGATTGGGTTAGCAGATTTGAAAAGTCGATTAAAGTTGAGGGGAAACTGTATCTGTGGTTTATGTCTAATGACATGTGTTTTGTACCTCTAAATAATATTGATGAAGCAAAGACAAGTTATCAGTTGAAGCAAGATACACATGTTTTTGTAGGAGGAACTGTAGATGGTAATTACAAACATTATACCTATAATGATTTTTATCAAGTTCTTATTCAGTTGTATTGCCATAATAACGAGGAAAAAGAGTGCACAGATATTAGAGACTGTCTATTGGGTATCACAGAACAGATAAACGCATTATCAAACAAAGTGACTTCTATTATAGAAGAGTTGAATAATAGTAATGATAAAGCCGAGGTTGAATCCTTAAAAGACGAATTGTCAAAGTATAGAAATGACTTCTATTTTAAATCAGTACAACGCCAAGGTCTTGATGCCATGATTGAAATATTGGAAAGCATGTGCACATTATTATACAACTCCCGTTCTAAAGGTACTGAGGTGACATGTGCTATTGAACATGGAGTAGAGTTAATTAAACGTGCATTACAAAAAAACTTCAAGATAAAATTTGTTACTTCTTCTGATGGCGACATATATAATGAAGAAAGGATGGTGGCCTATCCTACCGAATCAATACAAACCAATGATGACCAGTTAAGTGGCCATGTTGCAAAGTCTGTGTCACCAGCCATTTATTGGACTCTTCCTCGCATCAATTCTTCAGATGTGGATTTCTTATACAAAGAGGAGACAGTAATTCTATACATGTAAGAAATATGAGTGTTTTAGGAATAGATCTTGGTACGACTTATTCGTGTGTAGCATCGTGTGATTCAAAAGGGCATGTCGAAATGCTTACTTTTGAAAGAGAAAAATCTCCTACAATCCCATCAGTTGTAGCATTTCAAGATGATGGTACTCCATTTGTAGGCCAAAAAGCTAAAAACGGATTGATGATTAATGCGGAGAAAGCAATAGATACTGTTAAAAGAGAAATGAACAGCGAATATTGCACGAAAGACATTAAAATTAATGGGATATTCCGAAAAGTATCTCCAATAGAACCATCTTCTTGTATTCTCCGTCATTTATTTTACAATGCGAATAAAACTATTCGTGAGATATTTAATGATAAAGAAGCCTCAAAGGCGGTTGTTACAATACCTGCAGCATTCAATGACAATCAAAGAGAAAAGACAAAATTAGCTGCAGAACTTGCTGGTATAGAAGTGCTTGGATTACTTCAAGAACCAACAGCTGCGGCAATTGCATATAATATCAAACCGGAAGAAACTATCTTGGTTTTTGATTTAGGAGGAGGCACACTTGATGTAAGTATTGTAAAATATGAAAAGGATAAAAGTAATTCTTATTCGGTTTTAGGCACTCCTGCTGGTGATGTACATCTTGGTGGCAAGGACTGGGATGAAGCTTTAGTTCTTCATGTTCTCAGAAAAGCAAATATAGACCCGGAGACAATAGATAAGCACGGGCGATATTGGGCTCTTTTGATGCACGAAGCAGAAAATCGAAAGATTGAATTAACAGATAACCTTGAAACCAAGTTTTCTATTACGCTGCCAGATGTCAATAAAATAATATCTGTAAGGAGATCAGAGTTTGAGACAATTACAGCGTCATTGGTAAGAAGAGCTGTTGAGATAGTTGATAAAGCAATTTCTAATGCCAATAATGCAATCATTGATAGATTTGTGCTCGTTGGCGGCTCTTCTAGAATGCCTATGATAATTAAAACTCTTGAAAAAGAATTCCTTAGTAAAATCTCCAATAATCGTTTGCTAAAGGATTGGATATCTTTGGAAGATCCTGATTATGCGATAGCAAAAGGTGCTGCCAAATACGCAGGATTACTGATAAAAAAGAGCAAGAATGACATTAACGTAAATGATAAGACCACAAGGTCATATGGCTTTAAAGCTATGCGACAGGCAAAAGAAATAGTATTGAATATCATCTACGCAGATGATGACTGCGTTGTTGATAATAGATCCTTTTCTTTGACAACAAGGCGAGATAATCAAGAAAAGCTGGATATAATAATTGTTGAAAACGATAGCAATAAAGATGAAATCGATTATGATTGTTATAATCCTCTAGTGAAAAAAAGTCTTCGTTTGCCTCCAAACACACCTAAAGGAACTGATGTTGACTTTATTGTGAGTAGGGACAAAGATGGAATCGTTCACGTTGAAGCTGGGTGTGGGAAAAACATTCTTTCTTTTCAGGCAAAAGAGATAGCTGAAGAAATAATAATTCAACAAACAAAAGAGACAATAAATAAAATGATTAACAAAGAAAAGTAGTTTATTATGGGATGGTTTTCTTCATTAGTTGACGGTGCAAAGAAACTGGGCAACAAAATCAAAGAAACTTATCATGAGGTCAAGGAAAAAGCAAGAGACCTATGTGATAGAGTTAGTACTCGACTAGAAGAATGGAAAGACAAGGCCAAACAGAAGTACGAGGAAGTTAAAGTAAAGGTAAAAGATAAAATTCGCGAATTCGAAGTTCGATGGAAACATCCAGGTTATGTGCCTTCAGCTCCAGATCAAAAAGCCGCCAGAAGGTCAAAAGAGTATCTTGATACTCGATTTAGAAATGGTGTAAAGGAAACTTTGAGAAATCAAAGTCCTACAGAACGAGTAGATACAATGCAAGAGGTTGTAAGGGAGGCTTCAGAAATCTTAGACGTAAAAGTAAGTAGAGTAGAATATTATGAGCCAGACAAAGAGCACTGTGGAACATGTGGCTTTTTTGACAGGACAGACAATTCGCTGCACCTCAATGCTTATATGGTTACAAGTGATCATGCCGAGTTAGCAGCAGAGCAGGTATATACAATATTTCATGAGTTAATACATGCAAGACAATGGGCTGCCGTTACAGGTAAAAAGGATTATGGTTATTCTGCTGAAACCCTTTTAGAATGGGCTAACAATTTTAAGCACTATATCCCTCCTACAGAAAGTGATAGAGATTATCGTAGGCAACCCCTTGAAAGAGATGCGTTCGGCTTTGAGGCGATTATAAAGGGAGAAATTTCAATTGAAGAATTTAATAAATATAACAATAAGTAATATGAAAGCTATACAATATATCAAATTGTTCAACTATCTTAGGGATATTGAAGAATTGGAGGGCATCCAGATTTTTCGAACAATCAATAGAGTAAGGAAATTGCCGAAAGAGTTTTTGATTGAAATAGATAAAATTCTTGAAGGGAAAGAACCTAACCTTGCTGTCGAAGGAGTATCTTACGAACAGCTACGAGAGAAAGATGGAATGCGTCCTATTCGTGCCATTCTATTTCTTGATTGGGTACGTACAGAACCTGAAGCAGCTTTTTCTTATATGGCAGAAAGTGCGCATAGACGTGCTCCTATTCAACCCCTAAACAAGGACGAAAAAGAGGAATTGGATGCAGCAATAGAACGTCTAAAGAAACAGGTCAAAGAAGTACCTCAGCCAGAACCGGAGATTGACAAATCAGAGGATGATATCGTTATAAATGATCCTATTGATAATGAAAAAGAAGTGTCTCAACCAGAACCAAATAATGACAAGTATAAGGAGAATGTCGTTATAGATGATTCTCATAATAATGCAAAAGAAACGCCACAACAAGAACCTGAAATAGACAAGGCTAATGATTGTGTCGTAAAAGAAGATTCTGCTGAGAAAGAAACAGGAACTCCCACAGACAAACAGGAGGTATAAGAAATCTAAATGAAGCATTCTTCTGGCCAAACTCATTTGAGTATAGGCTGAAGAATGCTATTGTTTTTGCACTATTAGTTAATATAATCTTATACAAGTTTCTCCTGGTCGATTTAAAGAAATCCCGTATTTATTTTGGAACTAATCATACTAACATACTTCATATGCAACTTGGGTATCTAAGGAAAAACGAAGTAAGAAGTTAAAGTTTATAAGTACAAGTATAAAAGACATGGCACTTACAAATAATATTTGGAATTGGTTCAAGTCCTCCAAGGACGAGACAATAGACACCTGCCACCCTCTCTCCATAGAGTTAGAGCGTCAGATTGGCGAGCAGATATACAATGCCTTGCAGGGCAACATTGTAGAGGAAGTTCTGCGTGAGATAAAGACCTCATCAAGTAGCGATGCCTATTGGCGAAGCAATATGGAAGGACACAGTCTGAAGGTGGAAAAAGAGCTGCTCCCTGACTTCTATCAGCTGTGCCATGAGGTGAAAGAGAAGTTGGGGGTAAAAGATAAAGTGGACTTCTACATCACGGGTGATTCATCAGTGAATGCGTTTTCTGTTGCTGCAGAAAGCGAAGGAGAGCCACATATTGTAAACATCAACTCGGCTCTCTTCGATTTGATGACGACCGATGAACTGCGGTTTGTTGTCGGGCACGAGCTTGGACACCTTCTTAATAAAGATACAGCATTGGCGCGTCTGATTCAGTTTGTGTTTCCACCAAATGCGGAAGTGCCAGTAACCTTGCAATACAAAATAAGGTTGCATGAGCAGTTGGCAGAATTGGTGGCTGACCGCTATGGCTATATGGCAGTGGAGAACCTCGATGTGTGCGTGATCGCATTCTTCAAGATGGCTTCCGGTCTTGACTTGGTAAAGATGAATGTGAGCATTGAAGCATTGCTTGCAGACAATAACCGCAGGTTGGAGTACTTCCTGAAAGACAAAGGTATGAGTAGAGCTTCACATCCCGTCAATCCAATCCGTGTACAAGCCCTCAATCTGTTTGCCAAGTCGAAATCGAAAGAGGATTTGGATAAGGGTATGGAAGAACTGATAGCCATCTTACTGAAAGTGGGCGACTGCGAACAGGACGAATATACGGCAAAGTTCATTGCGTCCGCCGGTCTTATTGTTGCGAATGCTGATGACAACATTGCGAAAGATGAGATAGACCTCATTATCTCTCAGTTGGCATCGTTGAAGATTTTCCCACGACAGTTCTTGGACGAGATAGCAAAGGGCGACGTGATGGAGACATTCAATGATGCGGTGACAAACCTGCTTCGCATCAATCCGGGTATGAGGGACGGAATGCTTCGCTATATGATAGCTATTGTCATGTCAGACAAGATTATAGCCAAGGACGAAGTAGAACTGCTATATAATTTTGGTGAGAGCATTGGGCTGAGCAAAATCGAGGTTGCCAATGCTATTGCGGAATCCATCCAGCAAAGCTATGTGCCGAGCTTGGATGCAATTTGTTGATTTGTAATGAACATAGAAATAAGAGACGCTAAGATAGAGGATGTCGAGATAGTAGCATGGACTGTCTTGACAGCATTGGACATGGAGACGGATGAAATGAAGAAGTTCATCGACTCCTGTTCGGATGAAAGTACCATGTACTCTTGGAAAAACTCCATTGTTGCCCTTGTAGATGGTGTGGCTGTCGGAAGCCTTATAGCTTACGACGGACGGAGTTACCTGCAACTGAGGCATCGTACATGGGATAGTCTTTGGGACGATATGGACAAAGACTATTTGAGTAAGGTGGAAGCAGAAGCACGTGATGGCGAATTCTATCTTGACTCAATGGCCATCCGTCCAGAATATAGAGGTATGGGTATCGGCAGGATGCTGATAGAATATGCCATCGAGAAGGGCAAGAGATTAGGCTGCGCCTATTCATCCCTCTTAGTGGACAAGGATAAGCCCAAGCTGGAGGCATACTACCAAGCCATGGGCTTTGAACGATTTGGTGAAATGGAATTTTTTGGTCACGATTATTATAGAATGAGATATGCTAAGTAATATAGATCTTGATTGGTCTTGGATAATAGAATCATTTGGTATTATTGGTTTATTATTCTTTGCCTATATATGGATTTTCAAGCCTGTTGAGAAAGACAGATGGATGTATGGTAATAAACCATTGGTGATGGTTGCAATCATTTCTGCATTTGTTTGCTGTTTTGCATTATCATTATGCCTTGTAGGAGAGTTTTTTAACAGTGACAAAATCGTACATTGGCGTGATGATGATGGTCCGGAAAAAGAAGCTATAGAACATTGGTGGGCGGTAATCAGTCAATTTACAGACCCTGGTAATTTACCCTCCGCATATGGAAAGGGGCGAGTAATCGCATTTATAAGTGCAGTCTCTGGCATCGCATGTTTGTCAGGTCTGTTGGTTTCTTCTATCGTTAATTATCTGTCTCGTCGTTCTCTAAAATGGAAACAAGGCATGATACATTACAACCGTTGTTTTAAGGATTATGTGGTTATCATCGGATGCAATGAACAGACGGCAAATATTGTCAAACTCTCGCTTAAACGAAAAGATGTCAAATATATATTGATACAAACAAGGCAGGATGTTGAGAAAATGCGAATGAGGCTTGACCTTGACCTTGATAAGAATGAAGAAGATAGACTTGTATTTTATTTTGCAGAGCGAACATCTCGCGAAGACATAGAGGCTCTGCATTTAGAGAAAGCAAAAGAAATCTATATCTTGGGTGAAGATGTACATGCTGACAATGAAGAAGATCACGATGTATTCAATATCAGCTGTTTGGAGAACATTTCCGAATACTTTAAGCATGTCATATTAAAAGACAAGAAGAAGGTTCATGTAAGCCTTGAATATCAAAGTACATTTACGGCTTTCAAGTCAACACATATATACAAAAGTTTAGACAAGAATGTCGAATTCCTCCCATTCAATATACATGCAATTTGGGCGAAGAAAATTCTTGTTGATAACTTTGCTATAGTTCCTGTTGGCAAAAAAGGCGAGGTTAAGGTTCAGAATTACATACCAATCGATTCCTACGATGGAATAAAAGCCGATGATGACAAAACGATACATCTCGTAATAGTCGGAATGAACCAAATGGGTACTGCTCTTGGAGTCCAAACGGCTTTGCTTGCACATTTCCCCAATGCTCATAGAGACAAGAATCTAAGAACAACAATTACCTTCATTGACGATCAGGCAAAGAAAGAAGGTGAATACTTTAGAGGAAGATTTGCCACAATGTTTGATTTGTGTCGTTATAGAGTGGTTGAGATAGGTAAAGATATTTGTGGCAAGAAAGAATGGTATGACCCTTTGAGTCAAGATGGCGACGGCAGATATAAACATCTTGGTGAAAATGGGAACTTCATGGACATTGAGTGGGAGTTTATTCAAGGCAATGTGGCTTCTGATGAAATCAGGAAGTATTTGGTAGATGTTGCACAGGACAAAAACAAGATTACGACAGTTGCAATATGCTTCAATCACCCACAGCGTTCAATAGCTGCTGCATTATATCTGCCTGAGATGGTATATCGCAGGGCATTGCAGATATTGGTTTATCAACAGAACAGTTTTGACTTGGCCAACAAAGTGGCTGATGGAGAAAAAGTATGGAAGCGTTATGAAAAGCTTCGCCCATTCGGCATGATAGAAGGAAGCTATACAGAAGATGCATTCGATAATTCTATGGCCAAAATCCTTCACTTCCTTTATGCTAATAACAAGATTGGGATTAGGAATCATGGTGATAATCAGCAGGTAACATATCAATACCAGGAAATAGAAGATATAAGCTCATACGAAGAAATAGATTTTGATTTCGCACGAAAAATTAACAATCTGTGGAACCAGCAGGGCATTGTCGATAAACTTTCCAATATAGATATGGTGGATAGTATTCCCATGAAGTTACGTTCATTGGGAACAACTATAGATGACATTAGTGACTTTACATCCGAGTTGAAAAAAGGGAACAATCTGGAACTAATGGCAAAGGCTGAACATACCCGATGGCTAACTGAAAGAGTTACCATGAATTTTAGGCCATTGGATAATGTTGAAGCTGAATGGTTGCTATTTACGAATAAGGACTTGGATGAAAAAAAACGCAAGAAGGAAAAGAAGTTCAGAAAAGAGAAAAGCCGTGCTCATCTTGATATTTGCTCAAACACTACATTGAATGAGATAGATCCAGGTGTACACTATAATGACATTGATGTAGTTTGCTATATACCACAGCTATTGAAATACAGAGAGTGGATAAATGTTATGAGACTGGCTGATGAAAAGTCCCGCCACTCCATAGCTGGCAAGTTGCTTGGCGATTTTGTCATTTCCAAAGGTGATGGCGGCAACCATTTCGCATTCAAACTAATCGAAAACGGCGACAAGAAATTTTGGATGATGGAAACTGCTGTCTCTCAGCAACAATGGGAAAGCATCATGGGCAATAATCCTGCACAGGATAATGGAACTGACAAAGGACAGGATGACGAAAGTCTAAAAGAGAAGAAATATGTTGGTAGCAATCTACCTGTTATCAATGTTTCTAAAAATGACATTGAAGATTTCCTGAAGGTTCTCAGAAAGATGACAGGACTCCGTTTTGATTTGCCTACTAAAGAAGAATGGGAATATGTGGCGAGATGCACAGCGGAAGAAATAACTGAGAAAACACGCATTGAGGATGCTTTCCGAATAAACAAAGGGAAAGAAGGGAAAAAAGACAGAAAAGGACCATGGCTGGTTGACGACAACAAAGATTTGCAGAGAAACAGCTTGGGTGTATATAATATGATGGGTAATGTTTGGGAATGGACAAAAGAGTCCCCTGAGGATAATCCCAGTTGCTATTTCTTCTGCGGTGGTAGTTGGCGTTTCCGTAAGCTACATAGCGACATAAAAGGCAACTATTGGTATTCGTTCTGGAAGCCAATTCTAAAATCTGATGATATTGGTTTCAGAATGGTATGGCGATTTGACATGCGTAATATTGAAGCTGACAAAGAGCGAGAGGTTGTAGATTTATTAGATAAGGTGGCAACCAATCCAATTGATGAACAAAAGACGATGTCTGCAAATGATATTGTTAAGCTCACTGGTATGATACCTGTGGAAACTGGTTATTTCCTTATGGGAACTGAGAACAATGATACAATTGGCAAGTACAAGAACCCGCTTTTCCCGGAAAATTGGATAGACGAGAATGCAGATGAAGAAGAAACTCCCCATCATTTCGTAAAAATCAATAAGTTCTATATCTCAGCGACACCTGTAACTCAAAAATTATGGAATGCCGTAATGGGTATTGAGGCAAAAATGAACCCAAGTGATAACTTAGGAGACAATAAGCCACAAACCAATATCAGTTGGGATATGATAAAATACCAATTCCTGCCTAAGCTGGAAGAACTGACAAAGTTGAAATTCAGGCTTCCGACAGAAGCTGAATGGGAATACGTTGCCAAAGGTGGACATAAAACTAAAATATGTAAGGAGTTATCAAAGATATTCGATAACGAAAGCATGACAGTTGATGAGAAACAATTAGCTGCATATAAATATTTAGCAGAAGAAGGTCATAAGTATTCCATGTACAGCGGTACGGATGATGCAATGGATTTAGATTTATATATTCATTCAGCTACCGCAGGAGTAAAAGACAGGATGCCTAATGAACTTGGCGTTTATGACATGTCTGGCAATATCTGGGAATGGTGTGAGGACTATTATCAGACCGATTTCTATAATGATTGCATTGAAGGTAAGGGAGATATTGCACAACAAGGCAAACAGGATGAGTATAGGACTAAAGGTTACATAACTGACCCTGTATGCAAGGATGAATCTTACGCAGCTCACACATTTAGAGGCGGTAGCTTCAGATTTGATGCCAAAAGTTGTAGAAATACGAGCGTAAATTTCTGGATTGATACAGATACAGACGATGACTTAGGTTTCCGTTTGGCATTAGACAGCAGTTATGAAAGCTCTTTGAATGGGTTAATAAAGGGGAAAGAATGAATTGGTTGATACTTATATTGGCTGCATTCTTCGAGATTGGATGGCCTGTAGGCTTCAAAATGTCGAGCCTGCATCCTGAGAAATTCGGGTTGTATATCGCTCTTGGCTCATTGAGCATGTTGTTGAGCGGCGTCCTATTTTACTTTGCACAAAAGACCATACCAATTGGTACCGCCTATATCGTATGGACAGGGCTTGGTGCCATAGGGACTTTTGTGATAGGGATATGGCTCTTCGGAGATACATTCTCCGCATTGAAGATGTTCTTTGCCCTTCTGATACTCGTTGGTATTGTGGGTATGGAGGTTTGTAGCAGATAACAGATGTTGGAAAGAGTACAAAGAATCGCCTTGGCTCGCATATTGTCAGACCTCATTGAGGCTGACTTTATCGTAGAAGAAAAAGAGATGGACTTCTTTGAGGAGACTATCTCTAAGGATGGTTTCAACATCAGTGAATCCATGCTTGTAGAAGCCAAGAGGATGGATTTTGCGAAAGCCATGTCTATTCTCAAAGAACTGGATGGAGAGACAAGAGAAGAACTTGTAAAGACCTTGAAACGCCTCTCTTTGTCAGATGGAACGTGTGTGCCGTTGGAAGCAGTCTTAATATATTGCGTTATCATGGCTTTGACAGAAAATGCTAATGTCTTTTCTGTGCCGTCTGAGGGTATCAACATGGAGAACATGACCGCCGTATATGTAGAAAACACAGAAGGAACAGATATAGATGCTGCCATTCTCAACCAACTGAAACAGATTGAGGAAGAGTTTGCCAATGCAGGCTTTGACTTCATCTATATCCCCAGTGTTGTTGATGATTTTAGAGCGTTGGGTAAGAAATATCTGCATAAGGTGGTGAAATACATGATACCATCTGCTTCTACTCTTCGCATAGATGAGATTTGCTATAGTCTGTGTAATCTGAGTACCTCACGCTTTTGCAGAGACTTGTTATACAAGAAGATTGGTGTAAATCTTATTGATTCCAATCCCTCACTACTCATAAAAATCAACGAGTCGGACATTATCGATTCCTTTGGCGATGATGATGCAGAACGGACGAGATTCAGCAATTTCCTCCAGATTGAGTTGACCGATGATGTGATGAACACCATACATCGGTTGGTGAACACCTATAGAGAAATGATCAATGCCGATATTGTGGCAAAGACACGGTCGAGAAGCAACAAGTTCCTATATTTTGGCTTTCATCGTTCGCTCTTTGACTTGATTGCATACGGCAAAGAGAAAAAAGATTGCCGGCTTGTATTTGATTTCTCAACGCATACGGCAAAGGTATATTTTGAGTCTATGGATTGTGATGAGAGATTCATACTAAAACTCAATCCCCAAGAGGCCGCCTTATATATGATGATAGTTCGGAAATCGTTGGAAGGTAACGGACTCGACTGGCGTGAGCATATTCCAAAGGCAGAAAAGAAAAAGTTGTTAGGTGAATACAATAATATTTACAGCTATATAGGGAAAGGCAATATCGTGAATGAATATAAAGACAGAACACAAACCCATCATATCAAGACAAGAATCAAGGTGATGTCGGGATTGGCAAATGCGGAAATGTTCATTCCTGAGCACGTAAAATGTGGTTTGATGTCTTTCTATAGGATAAAAGCCCCAAAAGAGTATGTTACTTTCATTCTTCCCAAAGGGGAATCCTCGTTTCCAACGTTGTAATTTTCGTCTATTATGACAAGAGTATTGTAATTTTGCATTCAAAGAAATAGAAAATTGAAAATAGAATGCGAAAAAGAAGATCATTTTTACATCAGTGTCTTTATGACAATTCTGAACAAGTAACTAATGGGAAAGGTAAGAATCTGATACCGCCCCCAGAGAGAGAATCCTTATGGAAAGCCTATCTGGAAAAATTTAAGGACCCACTGATAATTGTATTATTGGTGGTATTCTTTTTTTCAGTGATAGTCTCCCTGTATGAAGTCTTCTATATGGGGCAAGGCAAGAACATCTTATTCGAGCCTATCGGTATATTGTCTGCCTTGCTGTTGGCTACAGGAGTAGGATTCATCTTTGAAGTAAAGGCAGAAAGGGAGTTTGAAGTTCTGAATACTGTAAAGGACAGAAGGCCTATCAAGGTGTTCCGTCGCTTTATGGAAAACGGGAAAGAGAAAATTAGGATAAGGGAAGTCAAGAAACATGATGTCTGCATAGGAGATTATGTATATTTGGAGAACGGTGACGAGATACCTGCCGACGGATATTTGGACGAGACTAATTCCTTCATCGTTGATGAGTCGAACTTCACAGGAGAACCATACGCACGAAAATCAGCCTACGAGGAGGAGTTTGAAAAAGAAACGACCTTCCCCACCAATATGGTACTTCGAGGTTCTACCGTTATTGGTGGTACCGCCATATTCCATGTGGATAAAATAGGTATGGACACTATCGAGGGAAAGGGCGTAGCCAAAACCCAAGAAGGAAGAGAAGTGGAGACACCGCTCAACCAACAGTTGGACAAACTGGGCAGCATGATTTCCAAGCTCAGTTTCATTATTGCCATCCTGATTGTCATCGGAAGAATGGTCTATTTCTTCTTCTTTGACGGAAATGCAGCAAACAACCATTCATGGTTAGAGATAGCCGAGTTTGCTCTCGGTTCAATCATGCTTGCCGTTACCTTGATTGTGGTAGCCGTTCCTGAAGGATTGCCCATGAGTGTTACTGTCAGTCTTGCCCTCAGCATGAGAAGGATGCTGAAAGAGAACAACCTTGTCAGAAAGCTCCACGCGTGTGAGACGATGGGAGCAACGACTGTTATCTGTACCGACAAGACAGGCACTTTGACCCAAAACAAGATGACAGTTGTAGATTATGATTTCTATGGAGAGGATGCTGAGAAAAGGATTCAAAGGAACATTGCCATTAACTCAACGGCAGAAATATCGCTTGATGACAATGGAAAGGAAAAGCCATTGGGCAATCCGACAGAAGGCGCATTGTTGGCTTGGCAGAAGACAAAAGGCATCAACTATGAAGAACAGCGTCACCTATATGAGATTGGTCATGGTGAGCCATTCTCGACAGAGAAGAAATATATGAAGATGGAGTTTGAAGCCAAGACTGGTGTAGAACTTGCCAAAGAAGAGCGTCATGTCAGATATGTGAAAGGTGCGCCAGAGATTGTTCTGGAAATGTGTGATGTAATTGCCGGTAATACAGACAAGAATCATGTCCTCGAAAAATTGTCAGAATATCAGGACAAAGCAATGCGTACATTGGCTTTTGCTTCACAATATGAGAGCGATGGAAAATGGAGTCCCTTGACATTTGACGGCATTGTAGGCATAGCCGACCCTGTGCGTGACGAGGTGAAGGATGCCATAACAGAATGTACGCAGAAGGCTGGGGTCAGAGTGATTATTGTGACAGGTGACACCCTAGGCACTGCTAATGAGATAGGCAGGCAGATTGGACTTTTGGAGAGAAACGAGAAACAGCAAACGGTGACTGGTGATGTCTTCGAGAAGATGTCGGATGAGGAAGCAATGAAATTGATAGCCAATCCGGACTTTAAGATTATTTCACGTGCCCGTCCTGATGACAAAGCCAGATTGGTGACTTTGCTTCAGAAACAGAACCAAGTTGTTGCTGTTACGGGTGACGGAACAAATGATGCTCCGGCTCTCAGCAAAGCACAGGTTGGTCTCTCTATGGGCGATGGTACATCAAGAGCCAAGGAGGCAAGCGATATTACAATTTTGGACAACTCCTTCAGTAGTATCGTAAGGGCCATTATTTGGGGACGCTCTTTGTATCTGAATATACAAAGGTTCATTCTCTTCCAAATGACTATCAACATCTGTGCATGTCTTATTGTGCTGATAGGCGCATTTACAGGCCTTGACTCACCTCTGAATGTGACACAGATGCTTTGGGTGAACCTTATCATGGACACATTTGCCGCAATGGCTCTATCTTCATTGCCTGCAAACAAACGAGTGTTGAATGACAAGCCTCGTGACCCCAACAGCCATATAATAAATAAAGGTATGGGGACACAGATTGTCGGAGTCGGAATATTGTTCTTTGTAATCTTAGTCGGCATGTGGCAGTTGTTATGGCATTGTGACATACATGAGGTTTCTGAATTGTTTAAAAGCGAAAAGTTAACCCTGTTTGCCACAGGCATTTTCGACCTCAGCAAGACAAAGCAACATCTAAGTCCGTATGAGTTGAGTGTGTTCTTCACCTTCTTTGTACTCCTGCAATTCTGGAATCTGTTTAATGCGAAGTATTTCAAGACCTCTCGCAGTTTGATACAGGATATATGTGGAGTGTTCAAGAAGGACGAGGAAGTGAAGACATCTTTTAGCCCAAGTTTTATATATATTGCATTGGTGATTTTGGTGGGACAAATAATTATTGTCACTTTTGGGAGAGAAATGTTTAGTGTGTCTCCTCTTTCTTTAAGAGACTGGGGATGGCTACTGCTAATCACATCGCCTGTGCTTATCATTGCTGATATAAAACGATTTATAATAAACAGAATTAAAACATAGAAGATATGGACAGTCGCATTAAAGATTTGGGGAAAGACCAGCGAATAGCTTTGGCTCGCATAGTCTATGACCTTATTATGGCAGACAAGATTATCGACGATGAAGAAGTGGTCAAGTTTGCCAAACTGTTTGGTGAGGAGAACAACCGTATTCTCTTCCACCAGGCACAAGAACTGACGTTTGCAAAGGCAATCAAATTGTTGACGCAACCCTCGGATGACAACAACGACAATGAAGTCATCAGAAAAGTTCATGCCGACCAACGGCGAAGACAAGCAGAAAAGGCAGCAAACATTGTCAGTGAGACTGCAAGCAGTGATGGCTTCTGTGCTCCAGCGGAGGCTATCTTGCTGTTGGCAATAGACTATTTCCTCAAAAAGAACAATGCGACATACACCAAATATGATATTCAGTCATTCAAACTTACTGACATCTTCATAGGTAAACGCTTTGTGTTGTATGTTGACAACAATGCAAGCAGCAAAAGCCTTGAAGTAGAGCAAAACTATGACTTGATTGTCAATCTGCTCGCAAGCATCGGCTTCCAGTTTATCTATATCCCTAAGATTGTAGAACAATATAAGAAAAAGGGATTGGAGATGTTCAAAGCTATGTCTATGTATATCTTCCCCGATATACCAGAAGACAAGGTGGAGGATGTCTATAACAACATCATGCAGATGGACACCAAGAGTTTCGTTAAAGACTACTTGAATGAAAAGCTGGGCTTTGACATCATTTGTGCCCGTCCCTCTTTGATGGTGATGCTTGGCCGTTCGAGTGTCATTGGCAAGAATATATCTGATAAGGGTCTCGTCTATGAGACAAATGCCAACTTCTTAAAAATCAATATTGGAGAGGAAAAGGTGGTCAACGTAGTGGGAGATTTGATACATGACTTCAATAAGTTTGTAACCTTTAACTTCCACATTGATTTTAATCCTGCGAAGGATAAGTTGTTGTACCATGGCATTCATAAAGCCTTCTTTAGGATGGTGGCGTTGGCAAAAAACAATCCACAACAGTACAACATCAATATAAGCACGAATCTACGTGCTGTGTTTATCAATGACTACAAGTTGCCACTGGCTATTGGCAAGACGGCCATCTATATTATGATATTGTGCAGATCTTTCTTTGGTGACAAGAAAGGATTGCCTATGAAAAAGGTCTTCAACACTCTGAATGCTGAAGAACAAGATAGGCTTCAAGAACAATATGAATGGATTTGCTCACATCTGTCCAATTGTCAAACGATAACACATCGCAGTCCCCTCTATCCTAACGTAGTGAATAGAATATCTGAAATAAGGAATGCTATTGAGGATGTCGTTGGCAGCAGACTGATTGGAGAAATCCAGATTGGTACTGGTGATTACATTACTACCATTGTCTCACCTGACAGAGTATCAGTCAATGGAGTACCCATAAAAGAACATCCCGATTGGGGAACTTTCATGTAAGTTCATCCAAGAAATAGTCAAAATCAGGGAGTGAGTACATTAAGTTACACACTTCCTGATTTTGCATTTAACAAATGTCGTGTAAGTGAATGTGCACCTATTGTCTGTAGCAGAAAATCATGTAATTTTGCAGTACAGAAAACAAAAAGAATAACAATTTAAAACGAAAGTATTATGAGACCTCCAAGACCCGGTAGCTTAGGCTACAACGCAATCGTAGGAACCGCAGGTGCAACTGTAGGCGCAAGTTCAGGTGCTGCTTTGTCAGCAATTGGTGCTAACTCTATTGGCAGTTCGATCTCCAATGCAAGCAATAACGCAGTCAATGCATTCACTAACTCTATCAATTCGACTGCCTCTGGTATAGGAAGTGCAGCATCCGCAATTGGCCTGGGCAGTGTTGGAGCTGCTGTAACATCAGCAGGCTCAACGGTAGCCTCTGGTATTGGAGCTGTTGCTTCTGGAGCCAGTGCCGTGGGAACAGCAGTAGGTGGATTGGTGGTTGCTGCCGCCCCCATTGTAGGTGCAATTGCTGTTGGCGGAGCTATCGGTGCAGGGATTGGTTGGTGCATAGGTAAATTACTTGATGATTAGTATTATGGGAACAGTATTGGCAATAATGGGAGGATATTATCTCCTTAGCGGGCAGGCTTTCAAAGCCGCTGGCGAAGCAGCAAAATGGATTGATGAAAAGGTGAATCAGTCCAAGGACAAGAAAATGTAACGTTGCAATTGCAGTAGAGTTACACTTCTTTACACAATAAATTTGTGAGACAAAATGAATTGGATGTAAGGGAGTATAACTCTACTACATGCAATAAGAATTGTTACTATCTTTACATGCGAAAACAGGAATTTTTAATCAAATAGTGAAAGTTATGGGACTGATTGGATCTCTTTATCATACAGCCAAGGGCATATATGCAATGGCTAATCACGACTCAGAAAAAGCTAACGAAGAACTGGACAAGGCAGTGGACAGTCTTCATAGAACAATGATAATTTAATTCTATAGACAATGAAAACAGAAAGAGTAAATAGCCTTTTGGCTGAAATCGTAAGTAGTCAGGGATTCATTAACATTGACCAAAACGATGTTGATAGTTTCAAGGCTAATGTCGGCGATATTGACGCAGAAAAGGTTTCTGGGAAGATCGAAGAGATTGGCGTTATGCTCGATAACGCCATCTCCTCAATTATTGAGAGAAACGACAGCAAACAGGTAAAAGGATTGCTATTCGTCATTCGACTTCCACAAGATAATTGTTTCATGGAGAATATAAATGACATCCATGAGGTAATAGACAAACTGGGCGAAGAATTGGAATGCAAATGGGGAATATCTACAATGGACAATTTGCAAAATGACCAATTTGAGCTTATAGTGGTAATAGGATTTTAATACGGAATGTTATGGGATGGTATGACCTAACTTCGAGACAACAAGAGTTGGATCGTAAAATAGAAAACAGTGGCATTAAGTTGGATTCTTCCAATAGTTGCCTAAAGAAAGTAATGCGAGCCATTGGGGCATCAAGCAGCGAAGAAAATTATGTGAAAAGCCGAATCGCTCTCCGATTGAAGACCCAAGCACTGCTTGATGATACGGATGACTTCATCAACAGTACAGAAAAGATGTTGGATGACTTCAAGAAAGATGATGAGAAATGGGAACGAGAAGGTCGAAAACTCGGCTTTAAGTTTTGGGACTAAAATATGTTTATTATGACACAGGAAGCATTTAATCAGATTATAGAAGCAGCTCGTCATGGTGACGTGTTTGCCCAAACCGCACTAGGAATCATGCTGTGTGAGGGCAAGATAGTACAACCAAACCGGGAACATGGTTTGGGTTGGCTGAAGAATGCAGCCCAATGCAACTGCCTTTGGGCAAGGGACGCTTATGCTGAATACTCTCAGCCGCAAAATCAACCATCACAGTCCTCTGCTTCCAATGGAATTGCAGACAACACTGATTACGAGCAGGAGTTGAATAATCTGATTGGGCTGGAACGTGTCAAAACAGACATAGACTCTCTTCGAAACCTGCTCCGTATTCAGAAAATGAGGGAACAGAGTGGGCTACCAACCACTTCTGTGTCCTACCACTGCGTTTTCACAGGCAATCCCGGTACAGGCAAAACAACCGTAGCCAGAATAGTGGCAGGTATTTACAAAGAACTGGGTGTGCTGCAGAAAGGACATCTTGTAGAGGTTGACCGCAGTAAGTTAGTTGCAGAGTATGTGGGACAGACAGCAGTTAAAACAAACAAGGTCATTGATGATGCGCTGGATGGAGTGCTGTTCATCGACGAGGCATATACACTTGTAGGTGGAGAAAATGACTTTGGGGCGGAAGCCATTGCAACGTTGCTGAAACGTATGGAAGATGACAGAGACAGACTTGTGGTTATCCTTGCTGGATATACGGACGAGATAAAAGGATTCATCGAGTCAAATCCCGGCCTCCAATCGCGATTCAACAGATATATCCAGTTTGATGACTACTCTGTTGAGGAATTAGTGAAGATATTCAAGTTCAACCTAAGAAAGTCTCATTATAAGATTAAGCGGGATGCACTTGAAGTACTGCAAGCGAGAATCGAGCAAGCTGTGCGTCATAAGGACAAGCATTTCGGCAATGCAAGATATTGCAGGAACATCTTTGAGAAGATAATCCAGAACCAAGCCAATAGACTGGCTAAGATGGACACAATAGACAACGAGCAACTCGTGATAATAACAAAAGAAGACATTAACATATAAAGAAAGGGGATATGGACAAGATACTAAGATTATTTGGAGGAAGCGAACAATTGTGGCAGTACATACAAAAGTATGCAAAAACCGCTGGCATTGAAGGAACACGTACCGTCTTAGAGTTGTATTACGTGTTGAAGTCACCTGACACTCCAGGATTGGACAAGACTATCATAGTGGCAGCCCTTGCCTATCAACTTCTTCCAGAAGACTTGATAAGCACAGAGAACTTTGGCATTCTTGGCTTTATTGACAATGGTGCCGCACTTGCATTGGCATATAATAGGGTGAAATCGCGTGTCACCCCGCAAATCGATGCACAGGTAAATGCCATCCTCAATCAGTGGTTTGGTGGTATGCAACCTGCCATAGCAAGCGATGCACCTTCTAACAACAACTGGAATAACCCTACTTCATACAATGACGGATGGCGTGAGCAGCCTGTGCAGACTCCTCCCCAGTTCAACACTCAGGGACCAGTAAACAAGCCACGTAAGCCAACCACACCAATGTGGGATGACGATGATGTGGTGATAGATTGATAATATATATATTCACATAAAGAAATACGAAGATGACACCATACGAGCAATTAGGATTTACATTGCCTTCAGCGGCAGGTATTGGTCAAGCAGTAGAAGCCATGCCTGCTGGTGAGAGGGTAATTTCGGGATATTTCGCCGGTCAAATGGCAGGAATGGTATATGCTGGCTGGAAATCCCGCAGAACTGCTGCTGAGCATAATGCCAGAGCTATCAGTTTCCAAGAGGAACTAAACCAGATTCGCAATGAGTTTGGTGACAGGAAAATGCAGGCTGAAATTGAATTCCTCCATGAGTGTCATGACCTTGGTATGAAAAACCAAAGAGAGGCAGCCCTTCAGTCGTGCCGTGACCGTCAACAGGAAGAAGAGTTCAGACGTTTCTGTGAGAAGTCTTGGAACACGCATTTTCGTCCGCAAATCAACGCTGTATTAGAAGAGATGCTACATCCTTCCACGGATAACATCGGCGTTCCAAGGCTAAAATTGATGGTTGCACGTACACCGTTGACAGCAAAGAGCATGGACAAGAAGGGCGCATACGCAGACTTCTGTGATGAGTTTAAAGAGGATTTCTTGTTGCATTATAATCTTGGTTTGGATTCCATCTGGATGAGAGGCTGGGAATGTGACTGCGTAAGTGCCATGGCAGACACCATGAACTTGCATTACATCATGCAAGGTCTGCCAACAGTTATCATCTATCCTGTTCAGCGAGGTGACATTCTCTCAATAGAAACCGCGACATGGGGTTATCAGTTAGGACAGAGTCACATGATTATGGACAAGACATTTAGGGTGCCGATGTCCAAAATAGCAGAGAACCCTGAAAGAATGAGAACCCTGATGATTGCTGCTGCAGCATACATTGATGACTGTTATCGACTGATGCTTCATCATTCACCAGCAGACTCTCTTTATAAGATAAAAGGTTTGCTGCAAGAGGATGAACTTGTCTGGAATATGTTGACCACAAAATATCGTGGACTCATCATCCAAAGCCAGAGCAATATCGATACCATGATTATCGATGAAGAAGAAATTAAGAAACTTGATAAGACGATTGAATCATGATTATAGCAGGTGCAACAATAGGAGCAGTATCGTTTGGCATACAAGCATACAATGCCTGGAGGAACGAAAAGAACGCCAAGACCATCCAAGAGAAGCAAGAGGCATATCAGCGTGCCGTTATGGAGAAGAATTTTGAGGTGGCCATGGAACAGTTTCATGCCATGGCAGATGCGAGAAGGCAGATTATAGAAGAGGAACGCATAGAAAGAAAGAACGTCATGCAGGAGATGCACAAGCAGAACCTGCAAACAATTGCCGAACTGGCATCCTTGGAAAAATGGCCTTTAGCAGTCATGCCTTTGGTAATGAGAGACGACAACCTTTTCGGTTACGAAACTGACGATGTGGAAAGCATTGTTCCCATCAACGTGATTATGGGTCCATGCAGAGACCGTAACTTCCAGAATAAGATTTGGAAGGTCGTTGAAGACGAACTGTCCATCAGATTCGCCAAGTCATGGAACAAAGCCAGCAGTCACCCTGTCCTTTTCTATCAGGACGCATGGAAAGATGACAAAGACCCTGCGGACAGTGCTCAATGTGCCAATATTCATGCTTCAACGCAAAATGTGCCAACGATAATCTTTTCACCTGTACTGACAAAAAGAGGTCTCCAGATAGAGATGACCCATTGGTGCGTTACCGGAATGGATGCAAGCAATAGCTACTGCCGTGAAATCAGATTGTCATTAGAGGGGACGCATTACCAATACCATCAGAATGACGATTATGTGAATGTAGATATCGAACAGCTTGTATCGGAACTCGTTGATATGCTGGAGGGTATCATCGGTTATATGGATGACCAATATATGTGGTGCAGATATAGTGTGATACCATTGCTCCCACAATTACTGTCTATGCGTTATGACGTTGACCACGCAACCGTACAGAATATGTATGAGCAATATGTAGCCATGTTGAAGAGCAGCCTCAGTAATAGTCAAGTCCAGTTGATATTGGACTTTGATGCCGTGCTGTCGTATTGCGCTGTCATTGACCGATTTGGGAAAAGTGATGACGCATTCAAGGTGGTATGTTGTCAGTTCCTTGGTGAGAATGCACTTGTGGATCAAAAGATTGGGCTTCCATCCTACGAACTGGACAAATTGGTGACTTTCCTCAAATATGTAATGAATCACAAAAAAGAGATGAGCGTATCAGAAGGATTCATCAGCGGGCTTCATTACTGCATATCCCTTGAAAGTCTGTATCGGAACAGTGTTGAGAGCCTAAATACGGACAACAGAACCAACTCCTGTGATGAAGCTCATACATTCATTATGGCAGAGCCTATCACAGATAAAGCGAAACATTCGCTATCAACCGAGTGTCTTGACATCTGCGACAACCTTATAGAACGGTGTCGCCAAGAGACGGACGAGACTACCGACAGAAGGAATTGGGTTCGTCCAATGTTCAAAGAACAGGTTTTTGGGATCTTTGACCAAAAGGCAACAGATATATTAGGAGTTATTGATAATAAAGGCAATCAATATAGAGAAGAGACTATTGCAAGTGTATTAAACAAGACCTTATCTGCCCATCAGGAAAACGATTTGCTTCGTTTTGACAGTGAGGAGAAAGCACATGCCTTTGATGAATGTTATATGCGTCTGAAAGATTATGTCAAGTCAAAAGCAAACGATGTCAAAGTGGATTTCTGGAAGGACTCCTATATCAAGGACAGTGTGGAAAAAAGAATACTTGAATATTGTAATGCTTCCCTTGTCAAATGGATTGATTACATCTTTTTTAAAGAAGACATCATACATGACTCTATCTCTGATGAAGACAAGCAATTCATTGAGAGCAAAATGGTGAATCTCACCCAAATGCTTGACAAGATTGCCGACGATTATATAATAATAAGTTTTTCACCTCAAACAAAGTAATATAATGGACGCACATTTTGATACTACCGTTTACCACCCGACGTTTGATTTCAATCATGCGGTATATACTGATGCCCTTGGGCATTTCCACAATTTGGCTCACGAGTACAACCTGCCAGATGATGTAATACAGAATGCTGTACACGATGCGTGCGGCTTTATGCAGATGAATGACCTTGAAGTCAGAATGGATCAAAGTACAGGAGTTTACACGCATGACCCCACAACCCTGAATGATGATGTTCTCGGTTTCAGTCGTGAACAGATGTTGAATTTGGGTATTCATGATGAGCAATCGCTATCACTGATTTGCACACATGAAGTGGCTCATTGCATGTTGCAATACCTGAGCAATACGCATCAACTTAGTAATTGGCAGGAGGAACTCTCCTGTGATGCATTTATGGGTGTTCGGGCTGCGATAGAGGGTATTGACACAACAGCTGTTGAGGAATCATTAGGGCGCGAAACGCCCAGCCCGACGCATCCTAATGGTGAACTTCGTTTGAAGTATATAGAGATTGGCAAGGAGATAGGTGAAGACCTAAAATCTCACGGAATACCTGTGACAGCAGAGAATATTCTTGCAAGATTGAATGACCACGTTCAGGAAGATGCAAGCGAGATTTTCAAGCAGGAAGCCATCGTGAATGAGATTGCCCTGCAACAGGTACAAACCAATGCATACCATGGTACAAGTGGAGAAACTACTGGTAGCGTAGGAATTGTATCACAATCGGGTGATAGCGATACTACGGATGGTTCTGCATTCCATGGAATAACATATACGGCATCTGAGATTGCGGAACGTCGGCACCGAGTGGAGGACTGTGAAGACAGAGTGCGCAGGTTGAAGCACGAGTTAGAACTGCTGGAATACAAGGAAAGAGCTTTGAGAGGCAGAGAAAATAGTGTTGATGAATACCGGGCAACATGTAACAAGATACATGATACGCAGAGCAAGATTCACAGCGCGAATATCGACCTCAAAAATGCCAAACAGGCATTGAATCTTGCGCTATAGTATGAATTTTCATTGAATACCATTATGGCAAACATATTCGATAATCCTGCATTCCAGTTTCTTCAGAGACCTTCAATGGAAGACTTCTTGAAGCGATGCCAGCAACGTTTCAACCGATTTGGGTTGAGTGATGCTGACATCAACGATGCTATCAAGTCGGCTTGTGATTTCTTCAACATTCCGATGCCGAGGATGATACAAGACCTCACAAATGCCCAAAACGGGCAGACCATGTTTATGAATTGGGACAGGGGGAGTTATTACGATGACGTGCTGTGTTTCAATATGCAGCAGCTTATCAATATGAATGTCACCAACAAGGAGGCCTTCTCACTGGTAATGACTCATGAATGCGGCCACCGTGTCCTTCAAAACACCCAATTCCCTGGTGTGGCTAACGGACAATGGGAGTCGGAACTATGTCCTGACTTCTTTATGGGATGCAGAGCAGGAT
Organism: Prevotella sp. P3-122; assembly: GCF_002251365.1. Classification (GTDB taxonomy): domain Bacteria; phylum Bacteroidota; class Bacteroidia; order Bacteroidales; family Bacteroidaceae; genus Prevotella. The sequence goes on along the minus strand of NZ_NPJH01000024.1, from coordinate 143,553 downwards.
TATGGAATATGTCTTCTATAGAGAAAGTGGCTATGGGATTGCTGCTGACCAACGGCAGCCCAAGCCATCCTGAAGGGACTCTCAGAGCCATGTTTATCAGACATGGTCGTTATGTTGCTCCAGAAATGCATCGTCGCGGAATACCATTGACCATCCAAAATTTGGTTAATGAGTTTATGGCATTCAGAAACCAGAATCTCTATGAAATACAGAATCTGCAGCGAAAGTATTATAGGTTTTAAGATGTTTTGCATATGATATTAATAATTAGCTCAATAGTAGTAATAGCAATAGGAGTTGGTTTGGCTTGTCTTCGTTCAAAAAGGAAATTCGAGGATAAAGTCAACACTATTATGGATGCAGATGACTCAATCGATGTGATTGATACATCAAATTTAGAGGATGAATTTGACCGTATTGATGAATTACAGGAGAATATCGAAGAGATTCGCAATAATATTGAACAGCTCGATATTCCAACTCCTGAATATGTTTCTTCTTGTGATGACTCTGAGTCATCCCTGAATAAACTATCTAAGTTCTTTGAAGAACATTCTTTAGCTACAGTTGGCACAGAACAGTTTATACTATCTGTTATACCTTCATCGCAAATAGGTCAGTCTCTACATTCCATTGCAGAAGTATTGCCTCCGAATTTAGGTCATGCTGTGTTTGGTGATGCCATTTCTGCAATCAAGGATAATGCATCCTCTTTTTTTTCAGCCGATGGTCTTCAAAGGTTTTGTTATGGGATGCAACACTTAGGAAAGATGCAGATGGCATCAATGATGCATGAAGTATCGCACCACAATATTGCTAGTGCAGCTTTAACTCCGTTAAAATCGGGTGCCATGGAAGCATTAGGAGTAAATGACGCAACACGTGAATTGGCTCATTCCATCACTTCTATGGGAAACGATATGAATACAGCATTGGAAGCAAGTCAATGTATTGATGATTTTACGAATGCTTCTGATTTTGACATTACAGGTCACATACCTGTTGTTACAATAGCCATCTCTTCATTTAGAGAATATCAATTGCTTACAGAAGATAAAACGGACTATATTACTTCATTGAAAAATATAGCGTTGGATGCCGCCGGAGCAGGTGTTGGTGCAATTGCAGGAGCTAAGGGTGGCGCTCTTGCAGGAGGATGTTTTTTGGGACCATTAGGAGCAGGTATAGGCGCATTATTGGGGGGCATTGGAGGTGCTTTAGCTGGACGATTCGCAACCAATAAGATTAAACAGATACCACTTAATAATGCTATAGAAGCTTATGAGAAGGAATACTATATCATGAAGGAAGAGACTGATAAAAAAAGTAGGGAAACCCTGTCTGCTATACGAAACTTTGCAGATGAGAAAAAAGAAGAGTTTCATAGTGCTGAGATTATTGAGAATGTTCCTGTTACAGATACGTCTTCTGTGGCTGAGCAGATTGCGATATCTATTTATAGTTTCATCCTTAATGAAGTGGCAGAAATGAAACTTGGTGTCAACAACTTAAAGAAATCAATATGGTATTCAGCCAACAAATATGATGATATAATAAAAGAATATGAGGCTCAAATTGAGGATATTGAAAGCCAATTGCCAGACATAGACCTTGTCAAGGAAGATCCACGATTGGTGATAGACACCTTAGTTAATATAAAGATGCCCAATAGAAGAAGCAACTTGAAAATTCAAACAAAGTTAGAGGAATGTAGCAATGAGTTGAAGGCTGTCAACGACAAGAACAACTCTTCCATACTGGTTTGGTCATACATGATAAATAATCTATATCAGAAGACTCTCAATGACATAGCAGATTTTTCCAATGAGAAAATGCAGAGTTTGAATCTCTTATTTACTACATGGAAAGAAAAGATGAAAGATCTGCAAAATACAGTGGAAAAAGAACGTGCAAAATTGGGATAAATACGAAATATGGTAACACAAGAGGTCTATGAACACATGGCTGAATGGTGGAAATTCCAACGTCGCCATGAATGCAATCTGTTTGAAGCCCTTTTCAAGGACAGAGAGGATGTCACTGAAGAGGATATAGTTGCTATTGTGACTAACGTAGCAGAGTTCTTCAATATGCCGACACCAGAGATAAGCAGTAAGTGCGAGACGTTTGCCGAGGTGCTGTTGGGTGACAATGCCGACAAATGCGAATTGTCTTATAATATGGAAATGCTGAAAAAGACAGGTATCAACAACAATGATGCCTTCACCTTGTGTTTCGTTCATGAGATGGCACACCAAATGCTCTTTCATTACCGCTTTTCTCTGTTCTGCAGCGAACGATGGATTCAGGAACTTGCAGCGGACATGACAGCCGGATTATATGCGGCAAGACATCTATTGACAACAGGCAAATTCAAATACGCATTGTCAAGACAGAAATACAGCCTTACACATCCCGATGGCAAGTTGAGGAAGGAAATTGTAGAATGTGGCCGTCAAAATCTGGAACGGATGAGAGTGGATGGCAACACGATTATGGACATCGTGATAAGATACATGCCGTTTTTCGTTTATACCCACTACGACACGTTAGAAAGCGATTATCGAAAGATGGCATACGAACTTGAATTACCTTCACCTCCCCCACCGCAGCCTGTCAGGATTGAAGACCTGCCAGATAGCAACTTGATTAAGCAAGTAGTAATGAAACATAGAAAACAAAAAGATAAAGACAATGAGAATAATTGATAAATCCCCCATGGATGAGCCTTGTATTGGCAAGCTCATCAAAGAAAACTGTTCGGTCGGACAGTTCCTCGATAATTGTATATACCTGATAGCAGACGAGGAATCCTCATTTGCGAAAAAGGCTGTGTCGTTGATGGAAGAGTATAATGCCAAAATACAGGAACAGAACAAGGTATATTTCAACGACTATGACTTGGAGGTAATACAGCATGTAGAACTGAAGAACCATCCCAAGATCAAGGAGCGCATTGAGCAGTATGGCGATAATTTCGTGATACAATTAAAAAATCATGCGGATAGTGGGAAGAATTTCATCGTTGCCAAGACAAGCGAAGATAATCTGCTTAGTGACCTTCTCATGATGATGTATGCTGCAGAACGCATCACCAAACATGACATTGGAGAAGCCATAAAGGCTTTTGCGAAAGACAATACGGACGAGTTCATAGAACTTGCTAAGAATGCCATTAATGACGAGGCATTCCAATACAAGTATCTTGCAGGATTGGCTGACAATGCGATGCAACCATCCTTTGGTATGGCAGCATCAACTGCCGCTCTGAAGGAACGGTTGGAGGTTAAAGGTGTTATTACCCACCAACAAAGGATGGAGATGTATTCCCGTTTCTTGGACAACCTTAAGATATACCACAAGACCCATGACCCTAAGGTTGCGGCAGAGCTTGACTTCGTCATCAGTATCATTGACCCTGTCACTTTGCGTATGCTCTTCCTCAAACAATCACCCAAGTTGCAGGAGAAGATTAACAACTACATCAACCCGCGACGAATGGCAGAGGTATCTACCATGGATTTAGAAGTACGAAAAGTAAAAAAAATAGACGTAAACAGAAAGAACGATGGATATTATCGTCTCTTTCTTGTTAGAGATGAAGAGGCGTTGCAAGTTCACTTCAGCAGAAAGAACGGTTGCATCCTCTACCTGATATATCTGTTGGACAGAAAAAAGAATGGCGACAAGGTTGACACGCTGAATCTGATACAATATAAAGAGTTGTTTGGCAAACTGTACAATATCGTATATGGAATAAATGGTGAGCAATTCTTTATTGACATGATGAAGAACTATAACGCCAATAACGAAGTGCAGCAAAAGGGGTTATATACCGTGCTGAAAAGCATCCGTGACGACATAGGAGGCACCTGCGAGAGGATGCAAGAACCTGCAGAACCATTCCTTCTCCGTGATATAGCATCGCATCTTGCAGTCTTGCCAGACCATATCAAACTGCCCGATGAGATAATGACAATGATTTAGTGTTAAATTCGATTAACATATTACGATAACAACCTGATTTTCAGTGGGGAATAATTTGATATAAGAGGCACATTACAAAGCACCTTCATTCTGTCAAAATCTGCCGACCTTTGCAATGAAATTTAACATTGCAGAGGTCGGTTTTCGTATGCATAAACTTAAAGATTTGACAGATATGAAGAAGAATGAAACAACAGGTAGCGCAACCCTCAAAGGCGCAACAAGCAACGGAGTAAAGACTCCTGGTATCGGACAAGCTGTCAAGGACTTTATCATGGGTCTGCTTGTCGTTGTCCGTATGGAGATTGAAGACCGTAAGAAGTCACTCGATGTGACAGATGAGCAACTTGCGGAGCTGGTTCTTGCTCGTATAGAGGAAGATAAGCTGACTTTCTCTGATGAAAAAGAGGAACGTAAGTACTATGGTGTTGTAACACGCGAAGTGGTATGGAACTATGCTAATGCGACGGAGGCAGAACGTATTATCAACCGTTTGAAGTCTGGAGACCAACTGTTCGCCCAGAAGTTTTTCTATGGTAAGAATAACAACGAATGCAACATCAGCCGTTTCCGTTCCAAGATTATCGCACAGATCAAGCAGACATATCACTATGAGGTGAGTGTCGAGGAGTTTGGTAATATTGTCTATACCCATTTATGGGATAATGGAACATGGAGCGTATTGGATAACTATGCAAAAAAGAGCAGCTTCTTCTGCTGGCTTGAACAAGTTTCACGCCATGAAGTCATGAGAGTACTGGAAGACATGAAGGTCATCAATGTGAGCCGTGAGCGCACTTCGGGTAATACTCGCTTGCTCGGCACCTCCATCTCGCCTGATGTGTGGGAACTCATCATTACAGACCTTATGCCTGAGGGAATGTATAAGAATCTCCTGATGGCATCCTACGTTGAACGCAAGAACGAAAAGAAGATGGCAAAGGACTTTAAACTGGAAGCAGAATCATTACGCTCAGAAATCAAGAAGGCAGAAATGGCTTTGAAAGACAAACTGATCCGCGGTGACAGCTATTATGAGGAGTTGGTATTGAGGGACAAGACTCCGCGCAATGTCGAGGTATCGGAAGAGTTTATCAAGGAGTTTGTGAAATGGCAGGAAGGAAAGAGTGATGCCAGTCCTTTGGCAGATGTCTTCGGTGTCAATCTTGACAAGGAAGAAATCAATGACAAGGTCGTGGACTTCCTTTACCGCTTCTCTGAAAAACTGCAATGGTCTGACGAGGACAAACTTATATGGCGTTTGCGCTTCATTGAAAACACAGCACCCGTTGAAGTGGCAGAACGTTGCGGAAGAGCACGTGCGTGGTTGGACACCCGCTATTCACGCCTGAACAAGAAGTTCAATGCCGCTATCCGTGAATGGTGGAAAAACAACGCATGACAGAAAGGTGCTTGGCGTTCTACATTGATAGAACGCCAGCACTTTCCACATCTTTATTATAAGTAAAATAAACAATATGGATAAAGAAATTATTTCAACTAACAGGGTTAAGGCTTTTCTCACAGATAACATCGAGAAATTTGCCGGTTTCGTCAATCAAGTGATTCATGACGAGGAGTTTTTAAAGTGTGTAAGGGAACTGCTTCCATTTGACGGAGTGGCATACGCTTCGATGAACGTTCTGCCAGAGAAACAGGTCGTAAAGAAAATGGGAATAATTATCATGCGGATGGATATGGAACCTTCCCTGTTCTCCTTAGCTGTCACAATAACGATAGACAGAGGAAACAATGAGAAGCCACATGATATTTCTGTTTTCCTAATCGCTTGCAAGACTATCGAGGAGTTGCAGGAATATGTCAATGGAGACAAATTCAGGGAAGAAGTGATTGAACAATGCGGCAACAAGACAATCTGTGATGATGAACTTTTACAGAAGATTGCATCATTAGACATAGAAGGAGAAGAATAAAGCTATGTAAATCAATGATTTTGAGACTTACGGGTTACAAATAGTATTAATTTTGCATTCAAAACAGAATAATTATGGTTCAAGTAATAACACGAGAATGGGAAATAGCAAAGACCTATATATATGAGGTAGCTTTGAGAGACGGGATGATAAGGCTCGACTGGAACGATTTTGAGATGAAAGCGTGGAAAAGCAAGCCTGCTGTAGCAGTAAAAGTGGATGAACCGCTCGGCATATCAGAAATGTCGGTCAAGGCCATTGATGAGATAAAGAAGAATATCAATAATACGCTTTCAAGCGTGATAATCATCATATCCTACAAAAAAGACCAGCCTCTGATGATGGATGAGCTGGGAGGAATGAACGAATGTCTATCACGTCTTGCTGAAGAGGATGTTGAAATTAACTGGGGTGTTCAAGAAGCGGATGAGATTACAAACTCCCGGAGCATGACAGTATTTGCGTTTGAAAAACTATAAAACGATGAATTTATGAACATAAAAGTGCATTATGAAGAAGTGGCGAACTATGTGGAAAAGCACTATATGATTCGTCCACAGTTGAAACGCATCGATGACAAGACACTCGAAGTATCTTGCCAATTGGGTCGTTTCATTCCACCTATGGTGCTTCAAATCCACATTGAAGCTATGCGCAAGGATGTTGTGTGCTTGTCATACGAATGTGGGACAGGCATGGCAATGTTGATTGCCGGTGCTGTGGAACACCTTGACAACAAACTGCCACACGGAATAGAAATCAAGCCCGAAGACAAAAGAATCAATCTTTTCCCTGATCATGTTAAAGAGATTCGGCAAATTATGGAATATGCACAACTTGACGGCATACAAATCCATGAAGACGGCTTGGAGATATTGGTTAGTCTAAGATAATCATAATCGTTATGGGTAAAACGACAGTTCGATATAAACTGAAGAAGGCTTTTTCTGAGCTTGGAGCAGAGATGAAGAAAGACTCTTGTGGTCTTTACATCGTCAAATACAACTCGATGGAATATTTCCTCGATATGGATGAAAAGGAAGGTGCTTTTTGCATCTTGCAAACCGTCATGGGACTTCAAGGGGAATTGTCACAAAGCGAATTTGACATAATGTTGGATGTCGTAAGAAGTTTCCACAAGGAATATAATGGCGATTGGAACGATGGGCTGTCGTATGTGTATTCACCATGGTATAATATCAATGAGTCAAATGAATTCAACAGTAAGAGTCTGGAAAGAATCATCAAAGATTTCTTCGAAGCTTGGTCGTTTGCTTGCGCAAATGCTTGCCTTATTACGGACACCTCAATCTGGAAATAAACAAAATACGACTAATATGAATAAGAAGAATACAAGATTGGTATCAGCTCTCAACCATGCGGCAGCATTGGTTGGCGAGCGACAGAGTCTGAACGGCATGGAAACGGGACTTGGGTTGACCTTGCAACGTGACCGCTGTTTGGAGGAAGTACGGACTATTACCGATGGTCTGTTCCGTGTGGTCATCATGGGTACATTCACTTCGGGCAAGAGTACCCTTGTAAATGCCTTGTTAGGAAGCCGCATCTTGCCTGAGTCGGCTCTGCCAAGCACAGCCATTCTCACCTTCATCCAGTATGGCTGCGATGAGGATGACGTGGAGATTCATTTCAAGGACACTGTAAATGCAGACGGCAGTGTAACGGCAGGACGTGTGGAACATGTCAGCAAACAGGAATTTGTCGCTACATATCAATATACGAATGCCGACAATGAGGAATTTGCGCAGACGGGCAGCGTGGCACGCTTCAAGGATGTGGCATATTCCATTGTCCGCTGCTCGTTGCCACTGATGGCAGATGGTGTGAACATAGTCGATAGTCCGGGATTGGAGGACAAGGCTGTGGCGACAGAGCTTGCCCTCGACATAGCCGCCAAGGCACAGGCTATTGTCTATCTGTGTGGCGAGCGTGGTTTTGCGGAGGCTGACCGCGAATACTTTCAGGAACATTTCAAGGGTAATCCAGGCAACGTGTTCTTCGTGCTCAACAAGATAGACAACATAGCATCTGATGTGCAGCGTGAGCAGGCGATGGAGCGGGTTCGCAATGACGTGAAAGCCTGTTTCACCAAGGCAGACGGAAGCATTGACGAGGTGTTGATGAAGAAGCGTGTGTTCGGACTGTCTGCCTTATTGGCTCTTGATGCCCGCAGGGGAATGACTTTCGACGAGGACTTGCAGCGAGACGTGGCGATAGACAAACAGAAGGCGGAGCTGAAGATGCAACGCAGCCAGTTCCTGCCATTTGAGCAAGCCCTGCAGGAATTTCTGACTACCGATGAGCGTTGCACTGCACAATACAGGAAGGTGTTCCGCACGATGCTCGACACTTATAACGATGCTGTGGAAAAGGTTCGTGAGGACAGAGCCATCTATGAGCGTAACGGTCAGCTCAGTGCCGAAAAGCAGGATGAATGTCTGCGTATTATCGGTGAGATAGAAACGGGTCTGAGCGCAACAGAGACCTCATTTGACAACTGCACCTTGAAACTGCAAAACACTTTGGCGATGCTAATTCGCAATGCCGTGGATAGTGTCGATAGTACATGGGAGGTGGATCTGGAGACACTGCATGAGAAAATACGCTTTGGCATGAGGGACTATCTCTCATTGGCGTTGAGCAATATCAATGTGTTCAAGTCGAAGGAAGCCAGAGAAGAAGACATCAAGCGACTGTTGCAGCCTTTCTCTGAAATCATCGCCGACCATATAGCCGGCAAGATTGACCAGTTTATGGATAACAACCGTGCAGTGCTCGACAATGCTATCAGAGAGGCTGAGCAGTCGGTGAACATCAATCTCAACAACGTGTCGGGGCTGTTCTCACAGCTTGGCAATGTGCTGACAGAAATGCCACAGATGGGCAAAGGCAAGGACCAGGACTGGCTGCAAGCCATCATTTCCTATTGTGTGGGAGATGCCAGTGCCATCATTAAGAACTGTGCCGGTGGACGCACGGCATGGATGGAGTTCATCCGTAAGGCTGTGTTCAACGGAGTATGGCAGTGGTTGGTCATTCAGATTGTGACTGGCGGTTGGGGCATCGTGATATGCGCCCTCATCGAATGGATGCAGATAAAGAACGGCAAGAACGAGATGGTGGACCGTATGCTCACGGAAAGCAAGAATGTTGCCCTGAAGGAAATCCACAACAAGTTGGACGACCGTCTGCACGACATGAATGTGAACATTGCCATCAAGGTGAACGAGGTGAAGGATGCCAAATGCGGCGATGCCCGTCAGAGACTGGCAGACGAGCGGAACCGACTTGCTGAAATAGAGCGGAACATGCGTGACAATGCTTTCAATGCAGGACAAGAGAAGGAACGTACTGACCACATCATCGAGGCATTGGCGCAGGAAATCAGAGCCTGTCATGAAGATGTGTTTGGAACTCCTTACACGGAGGCATTGGCAACTATATAATATTAAGGTATGGATACGGAATTGCTTATACTGTTTAACGCCCAGTGGCACGGCATAAGGGATGTCGTGCTATCTGAGGCTAAAAGACAGATGGCGGCAGGAGGAAAGGTAGATGCCCTGCAGCTTACCGCCAAGCTACACGAAGAGACTGCCAAATGGCAACGGGGCGTGTTGGCACGTGGCGTATGGTTCAAGGCTTTTAAGGAGACCAGGCCGGAAGAAGCCGCAAGGTTTTCTATAAAAACGGACACCATGTCTATCCTTGAACCCATCAAGAACAAGAAGCCATCAAATGGTTGGGTGTATTTCCTTTTCGTGGCATTGACTTCTTTGCTTGGCTATGTGCTGCATATAGAAACGGAAATGAGTGTTGTCGAGCAGGTGTTCTATCCCATTCTGTCATTCGTCATCATGCAGACACTGTATGTCCCTGTAAGAAACAGGCGCAAGGCATCTTTTGAACGCAGGGTGTTAGAAGACATAGACCATCAGTTGGATGATATGCGTCAAGAATTGGAACTATATGTGAAGTAAGAAGATAGAACATCCATGATTTCCCCTTCCCTTATGTTAAAAGGTTATTTCTGATTGTAGAACTTAAAAAACGAAGATATGGGATTGAATAGATTACTGAAGAAGCTTGCCCCTGGTGAGACCTTGGAGGAAGCATTATACAAGAAACTGACAGAAAAGAAACTGTCTGAAAACCTTTATAAAACGGGAGAACTGGGTGAAGGAATGGGTGTTGTCTATCAGCTCATCAATGGTTGGTGGAAGCCACGTTACATTCTGAACCATAACATAAAGACCGCCTTTGAGTTCATGAGTCACAGTCAGTATCTGCTGACCGTGGAAGAAGAGGATATTGAATGGAGCACCTTGAAAAAGCTGTCTGAGGACATTCAGGAGAACGCAAGAGTGCAGTTTGCCATGTACCCTACCTTCGTCGAGGGCTTCCGCAATGGTGTTGCACGAGTGAGATGGCAAATCAATCCTGATGGCCGTTATTGGATGGACGACGATGGATTTGGCATGACGAGTGACATTGAAGTGGAAATCTACGGCTATATCAATAAAGAAGGCAAAGTAGTGGGGAAGTTTCGTCTTCCAAGCGAGAAAGACAAGAATGTTGATTATCGCAAACTGGCTGAAGAAAAGGAATTGTCTAACAAAAAAGAGTAGAATTATGCAGAGAAATGACCGTAACACGATGGAGGCTGGTGTTGAGAGCATCTTCAAGATGTTGGCTCAACGAGTGGATGACAAGCAGATGCAGCTTGTCCGTAACGCATACGAACTGGCTGCCGAGGCACACAAGGAGCAGAAACGCAAGACGGGTGAACCTTATATCATTCATCCGATTGCCGTGGCACGTATTGTAGCTGAGGAACTGGAACTTGGTGCCAATCCCGTGATGGCGGCATTCCTGCATGACGTGGTGGAAGATACCAAATATACCATCGAGGACATCCAAGACCGTTTCGGGGAGGACGTGGCCTTCCTCGTGGGTGTCGTGACCAAGCAGAAAAAGGAGAAGTATGACAATTCGAAGCAAGTGGATAACTACCGCCAGATCCTGGCATCGGTACAGTATGATGTGCGTGCTATCTTGGTGAAGCTTGCCGATCGTCTGCATAATATGCGCACATTGGCAAGTATGCGTCCTGACAAGCAGATGAAAATCGCAGGTGAAACAGACTATTTCTATGCTCCGCTTGCCAACCGTCTTGGGCTGTATCATGTGAAGACCGAGTTGGAAAACCTGTCATTCCATTATCGCTGCCCTCGTGAGTATGAGCAGATAGAAGGGATGGTGGAAGAGCTGAAATTGGCAGACGAGAAGAATCTTGAAGGATTCATTTCAAAGGTGAGTGAACTGCTGGAAGACAATGGCATCAAGGCAAGGATAGAGCTGCGCTATCGTATGCCCTATAGCATCTGGCGCAAGATGCGTTCTAAGGGGTGTGACTTCCACCATGTAGATGGCAAACACTATATCCGCATCATCTATGACGCGAAGGATCTGCAAGAGGAGAAGAAACAGAGCCTGTATATCTATGCCGTTCTGTCTGACTATTTCAAGGAGCGTCCTGGCAGTGTGGCCAACTATATCAATGCTCCCAAGGAGAACGGTTATCAGAGCTTCCATGTGAAGCTGCTCAACGACCAAGGCGGTTGGGAGGAGATTCATATCTCGTCTGAGCGTATGGTCAGAAACTCTCGTCTTGGTTGTACGGCTGAGAGAACGGAGGATAATGTGAAGGCTTGGCTTAAGAAGTTCAAGGACGTGCTGAAGGATGTGGCGTATCACAGCCACGAGATGGACTATATGGACGGAGTGACGGCATCGTTCTACAATGATGACATCATGGTGTTCACGCCTCATGGCAAAGGTGTCATCCTGCCAAAGGATGCTACTGCACTGGACTTTGCCTTTGAGATTCACAGCGAGGTGGGACTACATGCTGAGTATGCCCGCATCAATGGTAGACTCTGTTCGGTGAAGACCGTGCTGCGTCGAGGTGACTGCGTAGAGATAGGGACAGACGAAAATGCCCTGCCCGAAGAAGGATGGCTGAAACATGTATTGACCTACAAGGCAAAGCGAACTCTCCGCAGTCATTTTGCTAACAAGGAAAAGATGCCATACGTCCGTTGCTCATGTTGCCATCCGTTGCCAGGCGACGAGGTGATAGGATTTAAGGGTGCTGACGGAGTTGTCACGCTGCACAAACGCAACTGCCCAAATGCCATCCGAATGGCTTCGGAACAAGGCGACTCCATCGTTGCCGTCAACTTAGAGGAACAGGAGGGGTTCCTATTCCCCGTCCGTATCTGCATCCGTGGCATTGACCGCTATCACCTGTTGAGCGATGTGGTGGCATGTATCACCGAGAAGCAGAACCTCTCTATTTCACGGCTCAATACTGTGACCGTTGACCGCATCGTTGAGACTTCTGTTGATTTCGCAGTCCATTCGGTAAGAGAGTTGGAGATGGCTATGGAGTCCATTTCGGCAATCAGAAACGTGGATGAGGTTTCGAGAATTGACATTGAATAACAATATAAAATAGCAACATTATGGAAAAAGAATTAACTGAGGCTTTGGGAAAGTGGCTTGAAGCCGTGACACCTTTGGTGGTAGAAACATTAACAGAGATTCTTACACCCGAAAACCTTTCAGAAATGGGGAATGAGGAAGGTGTCCATGGTCCCTTGGAGATTAACATGGAACAATTTCGTGCCCCGATAACAGGGGTGAACTTTTATGTCATGGTTGTTGAAGATACCATGATGCTTGCGACTACTATCAGAACAAAAGAAGAAGAATCGCTTGGAGATATTTGCTTTGACATGGTATTTACCACGTCAGCATTCCCTGAGGATATAAAGAAAGAAGAGAATGTGAAAACGATTAAAGATAGAATCCTGGAGCTGTATGAACAGAACTATGAATAAGGATAGATGAGTGTAATTGACATTGGATAAGAATGCAATAACATGAAGATACATTACGCAACAATAAGTGAAACGGGAAAGCGTCGCAACAATGAGGATGCTTTCCGTATCGTAAATAGTGAAAACAGCAACCATTGGCTGGCAGTGGTCTGCGATGGCATGGGAGGTCACGCCATGGGAGAAGTGGCAAGCGAGACCGTTTCAGACGCTATCGTGGATTACTGGAAAAAACATACGGACGAGCCTGACAATGAGAAAATGGTGAAGAAGGCCTGTGCCCATGCCATGAGGGCACTTGACAAGAAAGCCAACTCGTTAAACCATTGCCAAATGGGAACGACGATGGTGATGGCAAGCATTGATGGCGACACCGTGACCATTGTCCATGTAGGTGACAGCAGATGCTATTTGCAGCGTCTTGATGAGGGGCTGCTCTACCAGACGAAAGACCATGTGCGTTTGGATTATGGCTGGGAGGTTATTGACCGTTGCTTCTTCTCCTATCATCATGAGGCAGATGTCCCTGATATCGCGCAGTTCAAACTAAAAGCAGGTGACAGGATCTTGCTTTGCTCCGACGGCTTATACAAAAGCATGGCACCCGACATTCTGTTGGCAAGGATGATGGATGAAAAGCCGCTTGCCGACATCCTTGATATCTATGATTTCATGTGCGAAAAGCAGGGCGATGACAACTATACGGCAGTATTGATTGAGGTAAAAGAATAAAATAGGACAGATAGTATGAAATGGTTTGGTATTATTGCCATGATATTGTTGATGACAATGAGTGGCTGCAAGAAAGAAATGGGAACCCTGTATCGTGGATGCTTTGAGAATGATGATGCCGTCAGTCTCAAAGACATAATCAAGATTTATGACAAATACGCAAGTGCGAAGGAAGACAGCACGGACTTTGACCTCTTTGCTGCCTTCTATGGACAGGATGCGGCAGACAATGTTCTCGAATACGAGATTGTGAATGATACGGCATTCGCCCTGCAATTGCCAGAATATGCCATAAGCAATCATCCGTTTCTTTCCAATGCAGAGGTGTTCTACAACTCTTGCCTATTGGCTTTCAATGTATGGAGCAATCATGAGCTGTGGCTGCGAGGATGCGATGGTTTTGAACTCGCTGAAGAAAAAGACGTTGTTGATGGCATCAAAGCTATTAGCGAGGATTGCATTAGGGACAAGGAACTCTGCCAGGCTGCCAAGACCTACAAGGACAGCATAGTCATTATGATGAAGCGTACTCCAGAAGAATGGGGAGAAGAAGAACATTCGATGGATCTGTTGGTCACTTTTGGCAACAAGATTGAAGCCAAGTCGTATAAGTATTTTACGGACGAGGAGAAGTTTGTTGATTCCTTGAACGCGATGACCAAGGAACTGGCAGATGCGACAAAGCCTACACTGGAACTTTACAGGAAGGTTGAAGCGGACAAGAGAGTGGAAATGATGCTGCACAGTCTGAATGACTGCTCCACTTTTGACGAACAATGCTCGTTGTTCCTGAATTGGGCAGACAGTCCAGAAGCAGAACTTGAAAACGAGTGGATTGTGGCTGTGGCAGAGAAGCTAATGAACAGTGGCAAATACAATCCTTGTCTTAACAATATCTGGATTATCTGGCGATGTCTGTATCAATATTGCTATGGCGGAATATCCCGTGATTCCTCCATACCCAACAGCATCTACAACGATATGCGCAAGAAATGCTATCTGACCTGTCTGAAGAGGATTGAGAAAAATCCTAATGATGTTTTTGCCATGAACTGTGCAGCAGCAGTTGGTGGCAGGGTGAACATCAACCGCTTCGGACAGAATATGTTTGGCAATGAAGCAATGATAGAGAAGCACACCTACTTATCCGGTCGTGACGATAAGGAGGATAAAGAAAGTGAAGAAGCTGAAGATTAAAGAAAGATAATGATTATGAGATTGGGTAAAAGAATGACAATGGTTTTGGCATTGCTCCTCTCGGTGATTGGAGCGGATGTCTGTGCACAGGAGGTGGTGGATTCGGTCTGGGTTGATTCCGTCGAAGTGGATTCCGTGGCACTTGCCGAAGAGTTTAAATCGGATTATGATTCTGAAGAAGACAAGGCTAGGATGGACAGTTTGATCCAGGCACGTTACGTCATCGTCTCCATGAATGGGAAGTATGGTATCTATGACCGTGAGAAGAACGACAGTGTCACTGCTGTGGATATGGACTATATCGAGTATTCCCATTATTTCCAACCAGAAAACGGTATGTGCTTCTGCTACTTCTACTATGAGAAAGGGCTGCAATGTGGAAAAATCGGCATCAATATGAATGACAATACGAAAATGGAAGCGTTTGCCGACAATCCAAGACTCGTGGGTAAACATGAGGAATTCCCTGCCATAGACTCATTGATTTTGGTGCGGAGCTATGACGTGCTGAGTGATTGCATGGCGGCTATTGATGGAATCCAAGGACAGGTGGCGGTCATTGACGCAAGGACATCTGATGTATTGGCATGGGGAGCGTTGGAAAATGTAGAGGGTGACATCGTGTATGCACCTCTTCTCAAAAGGTTGTGCAGTTCGGAAACATATATGCCATTTGTGGCGGCGGATTGCCTCGCCCAATCAAAAACATCTTTGGAGGACAGCGTCGATACAGGACATGGTATTCTTGTATTGAACGACAGCGTGCAAATAAGAGACCATAATTGGCGCAAAGGTGGTTACGAGGTGTTGACATACCGACAGGCTCTGCTCAACAAGTCGAGAATTGGGATGTATCATGCCATGATGACCCTACCTGACGGTATGGATTATTGGAAGTATGCCACTGACCAGACGAAGAACACCAATGCGATGGAACTGGCTATGGTATTCAACAATATCTTCCATTTGGATTCCGTGAACGTCTCTGCGGAAAGACGTGGCAATATCCGTGCAATTGCCATCGGGATGTTCAAGAAAGGGGGCATACAACATAAGCGTGCACCGAAGGATGTGGAACTGGCAGGAGTGTATAACGTGGCTGATGACGGAACGGAGCAGACCTTCACGTTTGTAGGCTGTTTCCCTGCCGACAAGCCAAAGTATGCTGTCAGCATGGTCGTGCAGAGAAAGCATAAGCTGCCGGCATCGCCAGCAATGGTGTCAGATAAGGTGAACGAACTGATTGAGTGGTTAAATAAAAAGTAAATCTGATAAATAATATGAGACAAAAGATATTTTGGCTTGATTTGGCCGTCTGTTCCTTATGGTTATTCATTGCATTGGCAAACTGTAGTTGGTGGTCATTGCCAGCTCATTTTCTTATGGTTGTCACAGTCGTGATGAGAATCATTCTCTCCTTCTCCCTTTACCGAAGAGAGAAACGAAGCTGGATGTCATTGACTATTTTCTCGGCTTTATTCGCTTTGCTGTCTTTTGTGGGGCAAGTAATGATTACGACCGGTGATTTCGCAGATTTGCCGTTTGTCGTCATGTGCATAAACAATGATCATTTGACGCATACCATTATTAAATGCTTACTGTTGGCATGGCTGTTCTTGGGGCCTTTGGCTGTGTATATTGTCGGGCTCTGCAGAAAGACATTGACTGTATCCACCTTGACATGGAAGGATGCCTTGGGAGCAATCATGTGGAAGGACAAGGGAGCTATGAAATATTGCCAGCTGATGCTGATTGCCGTCTGTGCGTTATATGCAGGACTTGCCATGGATATGAGGGTGTGCCGTTTTGCCTGCATCGTCTTGCCGCCTCTTAGCTTATATCTGATAAATAGACACATAACCTCTTGCATAGGTACATCTGATAAGAATCTTATGGTTGGCAAACTATGGATGACGGTAGCTGCCATGGTAGTATTCTTCTATGCCCAACGCTATGCGGGGATGTGGCGCGTGTGGATGCTCGTTGTCAGTATAGCAATGGTTGCTTACGTTTGTTGGCGCACTTTTGGCAAGCAAGGATTGGTACAAATAAGCATATTGGCTACCATCTATCTGGGAATTTTTCTCCCAACTTTGGCAATTGGTTATAATCAATACGCCTGTATAGAATATGGCCGCCGAGGGTTATATACGTTGGAGCCATTGAGAGGTGTTTTCTATATCAAGGACACTAATACGGACAAGGTCGGCTTGCGGGACAGATACGGCATACTTATCGAGCCTATATATGACAACATCATTCATAATTCACGCAATCGTCCATTGGGAATCTATGAGCTAAGAAACAACGGATGCTATACTTTGTATAATGTATATCAAAACAAAATGATGACATCAAATGTCAGCGACCTGAATCTACAGGACAGTATCTGTCAAATACTTGATAAGTATTGTGACAGGAATGCTTATGGTCACAGAGACAGGTTGGAAATACGTGTTACCAATAAGTTCAAGGCAGAGATTCCTCTTTCTCACGTCAAGATGACGAGAAACGGAATTACCTCATACTATGATTACTCAGATCATCCGTATATTTCGGAAGACTCGGTGACTCTTCATTCGGGAGAGTTTGCAACCGACTCTATTGTGCGCTATGGTGACACCTTTCATGTACTCCATTACTCCTATGACGTGAAGCGTGACAGCACGGTATTATACAATATTGACCTGAAGACCGCAAGACAAAGTACACCACAACATGAGGAGTTGGATGAGTTGGCAAAGAGAATAGAAACATTATTGAAATAATAGGTTAATTCGAAGCAAGATGAAGAAACTGATAATGCTTTTCATTGCTTTCATCAGCCTTATAGGTTGTGGTGACAGAAACCAGCAGGAAGAGAAAACTTCTGAATGGGGTGACAGTATAGCCACGATAAACAACACGGCTTACTATTGGCTGCAATTAGCAGATGACTCTGCACGGATTTCAGCAGTCAGGGACAATATGTTGGTTACTGAATGTATTGTGAGAGGACCTGTATATGGTGCAAGGCAATATGATGACGGAGAAATATATATTCTCTGCGGTCAAAACCAAATCTCTTGGTTTGATGTCAGAAACATCCCAAGCGAAATAGATTTGATGACCGATGAGGAATGGGATAACTATGATCCGTCGCAAGAAAATGCGGATGCAATAATCGATATTGGCATGTGAAATAAGGGAAAAGATGATGAAAAAACAGTGAATAGTGGTAGTTTCGATAGAAAAATGTCTGTTCTGTGTAAATTTTACGCAAAACGTTTTGTTGTTCAAAATAAACACATTACCTTTGTGGCGTAAATTTAACGCAATAGGTATATGGATAAGATAAACAAGACAGACGAAGAGTTGAAATACTGCTATAAGTACCCTCATCCGAGTGTAACGACCGACTGTGTCATCTTCGGATTTGACCGTACAAAGTTGAAGGTCCTTTTAGTGCAGCGAGGCGTCGAACCTTACAAGGGGCGATGGGCCTTCCCCGGTGGATTTATGAAGATGGACGAGAGTGCCGAGGAGGGTGCGTTGCGTGAATTGCAGGAAGAGACAGGATTGGAGGGTGCATACATCCGTCAGTTCCATACCTTCACTGCTCCACTGCGTGACCCTCGTGAGCGTGTAATCACCATTGCCTACTATGCTTTGGTGAGGATGCAGGAAGTGAAGGGTGGCGATGATGCTGCTGATGCACGATGGTTTGCTTTGGACGAAGTTCCGAAGTTGGCTTTCGACCACGACCAGATACTCCGAAAAGCTGAACAGGCATTGCGTCAGCAGATACACTTTGAACCAATTGGCTTTGAACTGTTACCCGAAGAGTTTACCATCAAGGAATTGCAGAACCTTTACGAGGCCATACTGGACGTGCGATTCGACCGCCGTAACTTCTACAACAAGATGAAGCGGCTGGAAATGCTGGAACAGACGGACGAAACTGTAAATCCGTCGCAGAAGAAAGAAGCCTTTCTCTTCCGCTTCAACAGGGCGAAATATGAGGAGCTGAAGCAGAAGGGATTTAGATTGGAGTTTTAAATTATAATAGGAATTTATGTACAACAGAGCATACACCTCCGATAGGATTTCGGAATTGAAAGAGAATGAAATATTTGTGTTTGGCAGCAATCTGGCAGGCGCACATGGAGGCGGAGCTGCACGGTTTGCTTACGAACGGTTTGGTGTCGTATGGGGCGAAGGTGTTGGTCTTCATGGTCAGACATACGCCATACCTACCATGCAAGGTGGTGTTGATACCATCAAACCCTACGTAGATGCATTCATCCGTTTTGCCAAGGAGCACCCAGAACGCATGTTTCTGGTTACGCGGATAGGTTGCGGTATAGCAGGATTTCGCGATGAGGAGATTGCTCCACTCTTTGCAGATTCCATTGATGTGGAAAATATCATCCTTCCGATGGAGTTTGTGGAAAATATTTCACCAGAGGGCAAACGTAATTACTATCTTGAACGATTTTTGACTGCGCATAAATACAACTACGAGAATGCTCTGCGGGAAATTACAGACGGACGCAAACGTACTCACTGGATATGGTTCATCTTTCCGCAGTTGGCTGTATTGGGGCATAGCGCTAATGCCAAGTATTACGGCATCAGCGGGTACGACGAGGCGAAGGCTTACTATGAACATCCCATACTGGGCACAAGGCTGAGGGAGATTACCATGGCACTGCTACAACACCGTGGAGTGTCGGCGGTAGATATTCTTGGCGATATAGATGCTGTAAAGGTTCGCTCCTGTATGACACTCTTCGATGCTGTCTCACCAGATGACATATTCCAAGAAGTGTTGGATGCATTTTATGGCGGCTCATCAGATAAGAAGACATTGGACTATATGTGACAGATGTAAGGTTACTACCTACTCTCATATTACATAAAGAAGTAAATTGGCTGAAAAATGGAAGATAATTATATGGCAACCACACGGAATGGGCACGAACTGAAGGATATGTATAATCCAGAGACAAACACGCTGGATATACGTTCTAATGGTTTGTACCCCTCCAATGTGCTCAGCAATTTGTGCAGTAACGGTTTCCGTCTTGACGGAATGGTATGCGGCAGTATGGAGGGCTTCCTGCAATCTCTGAAGAGGAAGGAACTTGACAAGCAGCGGCAAATATGCAGCATGAGGGGCGGCAATGCTCGGAAGATGAGCGTCACTTCTTGGCAGACTGACCAGATCGTATGGTGGAAGGGGCAGGCAATAGACCGCCAAAGTGAAGAGTATCAGAAACTCATTCGCCGAGCCTATCAAGCAATGTTTGAACAGAGCGAACGATTCCGTGCCGCACTGATGCAGACTCGTGGAATCACACTCGTTCACACAAGCGGTGAGCCGAGTTCATACAAGACAATACTCACGCCTTCAGAGTTCTGCGGCATCCTGATGGATTTGCGCGATAGTTATGATCTTCGGGATAAGACAAAGGAACTGGAGGAGAAGTCTATCCGAAGGAAGAAACTCATGTATCTTCATGGCTTCGGCTCATCAGCGGCAAGCGGAACGGTAAAGACTCTACGAGAGTTGTTGCCAGACTTTGATGTCGTTGCTCCTGACATACCCGTTGACCCTGTAGAGGCTCTGCCCTTCTTGCGAGGACTGTGTATGAACGAAGTGCCAGATGTTGTTGTCGGCACCAGCATGGGAGGCATGTATGCGCAGCAGATGCGTGGCTATAACCGAATCTGTGTGAATCCCGCTTTCGAGATGTCGAAGAAGAGCAAGATGCTCACGGTTGGCACACATGAATACTTCAAGCCGAGAAAGGATGGCACCGCCCATTTCGAGATTACTTCAGAAATCATCTGCCACCATGCGGAGATGGAAAAGCATCAGTTTGATGGGATTACCGAGGCCGACCGCAAGCGGGTATGGGGAATGTTTGCCGACAACGACCAGCAGGTGAATGGAGAATCTTTGTTCCTGCAATACTATAATCAAGTAATCCATTTCAGTGGCGAGCACCGTATGGATGACAGGGTAATAGAAGACGTTCTTGTACCGCTTATTTATAGATGTGTCGCAAAATGAACAACAGAATATTTGAATCTATATTGCTGTGCGCGCTATTCCTGCTAATGGGAAGCTGCAAGAAGAGCACCCCTGTATCTACGACAACAGAACAGAAATCTGCTGTGCCTGTTGTCTGTGTATATACGTTGGGCGCAGTCAATGAAAATTTACAGCGTGCCATGATGGATTCTCTAAGAGTTCATTATCCCAAATGCAGGATGGTCGGTAATATCCACTTGCCCGACTCTGCCCTTACTACTGAAAGGAATGACCACAAACGATATAGGGCTGATGTACTGAACAAGGTGCTATGTCATTATAAGTCTGATTCAACTATTGTCGTTGGACTTACGCAGGCGGATATCGGACTTGATAATTTCAGAGGTCGTGCCCATAGTGGAATTATGGGACTTGCCAGCGGTATAGGGACAGGTGTGGCGGTATTCTCGTCCTATCGTCCTCATGGCAACGGGCAGTTGTTTAGCGTAATGCTCCACGAATTAGGTCATGCCCAAGGCTTGCGGCATTGTCCTGATATAAAATGTATGATGCAGAATGCCAAAGGTGGTAATCCTTTCCGCAAAACAAACGTATTCTGCGACAAATGTAAGAAATATATGGAATCCAAGCACTGGAAGCTATAATGGCTTTTACAGGAGAAATAATAAGTAAAAAAACATGTTAGTGATACATCCAAAAGACAAAACCACGGCGATGCTTTCATCCCTATATGACGGGCTGGAAGCACAAGTGGTTGCCGACTGCCGTTCAACAAAAGAGATGGGGCATCTGTTGCATTATGTCTCTACGCAGGAGCGTATCATGTTTCTGGGACATGGCTCAGACAAAGGTCTATTTTTCCGCAAAGATGACAGCAAGGAGGGATTTGATAAGATAATTGTGGGGCATCCCCACGCATATCATCTTCGGAGGCATGGATGCAACATAGTAGCTGTATGGTGCAATGCCGACCAGTTTGCCCGTGCAGAAGGCTTGCATGGTTTGTTTTCGGGGATGATAGTTTCTGAACTAAGTGAGGCTCTATTATGTCAGGTAGAGACAACACAGGAGGAACTTGACCGTGAGAATGTGAAATTGGCCCGTAGGCTGAGGACATTACTTGATGAAAGAATCCCCCTGAGCGAGATACCTAAACGGATGTTGGCAATGGATGATGTCCACTCACCCTTGACCACATTCAATTACAAGAATTTTTACTATATATGAGGATTAATGAGATGAGGATCAAGAATCTGTTTTTATCCATATATGACCAGTTGACTCGCAAAGGTGCTTGGAGAAACATCTTCGTGACGCACAACGCCTTCGGCATTTTTAGCAGATACAGCCATATAGCACGCGGAAGCGGTAAGCCTAAGATGTCTTACCCCACGAAAGCTGTTGCAATGAAGGCAGCCAAGGCAATGAGCGAAAAGCATGGTGTACATTTCTCTGTCTATAAGTGCGCATGGTGCGATGGATGGCATGTGGGAAAGAATGCCCAAAACAAGGTTGTCCAAGAGAACCAATATGATGTGAACAAACTTTCATTGGTCAATAAGCCCAATGCTTTGTATGAGGCATTGAAGCGGTACCCTATTGTTGACCTTGCCCCTGTGTATGACAAAGGAGTGAGAGGCAGAACAATGTCGGGACGTGGCAGCAACTGGCTGTTGGCAAAGGTGCGTGATGCCGGTGTAAAGGTCATCATCGACCTCCGCACAGCAGACCACACCGATCGCTACGACCGCAATGTAGCAGATGCAGGACTTGAATACCACAGTCTGCCCATCGACAGCAGGAATACGGACGTTCACCAGATTATCAGCTCACTTCCGCTGCTGTTCGAACTGATGGACAAGGGTAGCTTCTATATTGCCTGTGCCATGGGCAGACACCGCACAGACATTGCAATCGCACTTTACTATGTGATGCACCCTTCCGTGCCGTTCGAAGAGGTGCCGGAGATGAGAGGGCATCGCTATGTGGAGAAAAAGGAGTTCCGCTGCAATGACATTGCCGCAAGGCTCAACAGCATTATCAAGGCTATCACTCCCAACGAGCTTGCCATGCTGGGGCTGCCAGCTGACTATGAGGCAGAGTTTCTCAGACGTAAAAAGCATTTGTTTGATGTAAACCGTAATTTCGAATGAACATGAACTATAAGATTTGCTTTGTATGTACAGGCAATGCCTGTAGGTCACCATTCGCAGAAAGTGTGACGAAGAAACTCTTGGCAGATGCCGGAATGAATGGCATCGAAGTATTTTCATTGGGCACATTGGACTGGGGCGAGAATCCTCGTGATGCTGCGATGGTGGATGTGGCGAAGGAATTGGGCTATGATTTATGCGGTACTACCACGGTTATGACACGTGAAAAACTAATGACTGCTGATGCAATCATTGTGTTTGACGAGCGTCACCATGATGCCATAACACGAGTATTGGACTATAGCCATTGGAACCGAATAGTTCTGTTCAATAAGATGGCATTGGATGAAGATGGTAATGTGGAAGACCCTCATTATCAGACTGCAGCTGTATATCGTCGTGTGGCTAAACACATTGAAAAAGGTTGTAAACGATTGGTAGAGCAGTGGAAACTACAGCCACCAAAGCCTGAAGATTGAAGATTGCATGAATGCAATGATAATATCCCTTTGGCTAATGTGGCAAACAGGCACAATAGACCAAAGGGATATTTTTTTCGGTAGAAAGTAGTGTTAGATGATAGACAATGGTTACAAATGCCACTCTCTTATCATAGAAGTAAAACAAAACAGTGGAGGATTGAAAAATGCAGACATCAGAAGCCGAGAAAGACTGGTTACGCCGCATATGCGGAGGACAGCCGGTAACAGAACAGAAGACAGCCCCCGCAAAAGAGGCTGAGCACAAGCCTGTGGCAGAGAAGAAAGTCAAAGGGCATGGGTTTGGAGACATTGCGGGCATGAATGAGCTGAAGGAGTTCGTGACAGAAGGTTTCATCAACGTTCTGAAGAACCGCAAGTGCGCCGAGGTGTATGGCATCAAGCCACCCTCCATGCTCTTTTATGGTCCTGCTGGTTGCGGCAAGACGTTCTTCGCCGAGAAGATGGCCGAGGAGATAGGCATCAACTTCATGAAGATCGTGCCTGACGACCTCGCCTGTACTTGGGTACACGGAACACAGCAGAAGATAGGCGAAGTATTCAAAGACGCAGAGAAAAAAGCTCCCACACTGCTGTTCTTCGATGAGTTTGATGCCATGGTGCCGAAACGTTCCGGGGACGAGGCAAACCAACACTATGACAGTGAGGTCAACGAGTTTCTCTGTATGCTTAACAATGCCTCCGAACGTGGTGTCTATGTCCTTGCTGCCACCAACCATCCCGAACGCATCGACAAGGCTGTGCTACGGACAGGACGTATCGACGAGATGGTATATATAGACATGCCCGACAAGGAAGCCCGCAAGAGTCTGTTCTCGTTGGCACTCTCTAAACTTCCCTCGGATGGGGGGATTGACATCAACCGACTGGCAGAGCTGACAGAGGGCTATAACTGCAGCGACATCAGTTACATAGTGAGGTCGGCGGCAAGAAAGATGTTCAATGCCACTATCAAGGGCTGCACAGACGAGTACCAGCTTATCAGCCAGACTCTGCTCGAAGAAGTCATTTCCAAGAAGCGTCCTTCTGTCAGTGGCAGAGACCTGCGGGAATACGAGCGAGTGAGGAGTGAGTTCTCTCCAAAGGATGAGGGCTGTCGCCACGCCACTATAGGTTTTAGATGAATAATAATCAAAATAAGAAAGATATGAACTGTAGTGCAAGCCGAGAGCAGAAAGCTTGCTTTATGCCGAGGCGAAGCCTACAGTCTATAAATTGAGAATTTATGAAAGAGAAGATTTTGGAAACATTCAGAGACTTGGGTTTCAAGTTAGAAGAAGAGGAAGACATGGGTTACTGTTTCAACTACGAGGGATTGAACCTGCTGTACATGTACAATGAGAACGATGAAGAGTTTCTCAACATTGCACTTCCTGGCATTATTGAGGTGGAGGAAGACAGGATGTTGCAGATTTGCGCCTTGTTGGAGAAGATCAACTCCACGTTGAAGTATGTCAAGACCTATATGCTTGGGAACAGCGTCTGGTTGTTCTATGAGCGTGAACTGTTTGGCGAGGAAGACCTGATGACGGTAATCTCACGCATGATACTTCACTTGGAGGCAGGACTTGTCTTTGCTCGCAAGGCGATGGCAGAGATTGAGGAAACGATGGCAAACGATTCCTCCGCTGATGACACTATTGAAAGTGCTGAGGAGATTGTTACAGAGGAAATTGCAGATGATGAAGATATCGAATAAACAGGAGGGAAAGACTATGACAAAGAAAGAAATGATATTAGAGGCTATCGAGGGCCTCGGTTACAAGCCTCATGTGGATGATGACGGTGACATTTGCGTCCGCTTCCAGATGAAAAGCATCTTCTTTTTGACGGGTCAGGAGGAAGAGCAGTATATTTCGGCTATTCTGCCCCAGTTCTCCGAAGTGAACGAAGGAGAGGAAACCCTCACACTGGCTGTCTGCAACAAGGTGAGTCGTGAAGTAAAGCTTGCCAAGGTGTATATTGACCAGACATTGAAAAGCGTGTCAGCCAGCTGCGAGTTCTTCTATACCGACATGGAGAGCCTGAAGAGCAACGTGGAGCATGTACTGGGCATCCTCGGCATGGTGCGTTCTACATATTACAAGGCAAAAGCTGAATTAATGTAAATCTTATCAGATATGAAATTATGACACGAATATTCTCATCTACAAAGTTTTGGAAGGTCTTGATCCTTGCAAAACCATGCAAGCGTTTCCCTCTTTCCGTGGTATATGTATTGCTGTTCGCTTTGTGCTGGTTTGCCAGTATGCTGAAAACCGAATACCACTGGAACATCTCAATATCTACGTTCGAGATTACCATGGTGTTCCTTGCATCTGCAATGTTTGCTTCAACAGGCATGACGAAACTTGCCTCTATAGTTGAGGATAAACGGAAAGCAAAGATGTGGAATATAGCAACGCAGGTATTTCTCGTATCAGAGTGGGCGTATATATACTGGCAGGACAGTATTCACATTCTCCATGTATCAACCCCGTATGCTCTGGTACTGACCTCAATAGCCTCCGTAGCCCTGTTTCCTGTGATAGGCAAATGCAAAGACCAGATTCTGTGGAACAATACCAAGAAGTTGTTCCTTGATCTCCTTATAGCTGTATGTAGTGCTGCAGGAGTGTCTATGTGTTTGGTGATAGCATTCTGTCTGTTGTACGTACCGCTCAGTCTTATGACAGATTTAAAATGCCCAACTCTCCTATTAAAGGT
The DNA here is from genome assembly GCF_002251365.1 of Prevotella sp. P3-122. Classification (GTDB taxonomy): domain Bacteria; phylum Bacteroidota; class Bacteroidia; order Bacteroidales; family Bacteroidaceae; genus Prevotella. The sequence continues at coordinate 117,381 of NZ_NPJH01000024.1, read as the reverse complement.
TATTGGACTTATACTTCCCTTCGTGTTCTGCATGTTTGATTTCCTGCGTCGGGAACCTACAGGCAAGAAGCTTACATCAATCAAAGAAAAAGTATCTGAATTTCAGGACTATCACAAGTGTCTGTTAGGATTATTCGCCTATGCGATTCTCGTAATGTATCTTTATATGCTGATTATCCTATTCTCCTTCGAGCTGCCTCGTGGATATATCTCGCTGATATGCTGTACTCTTACGGGATTTGGATTACTATGCTATATCATTGTTGCCAATACAAAGGTCAATGAGACTGGCAAGACATGGAAAAGCATTCATTCGCATATTCCGTTGTTGCTTCTGCCTTTGCAGCTGTTGATTACGATAGCCATCGGGCGACGAATCATTGACTATGGAGTAACGATTCAACGTTGCTATATCGTGCTCCTTAACCTATGGTCTTATGCGGTGTGTATTTACCTTATAGTGCGTAAAGGTAACAACCTGCGTTGGATTCCAATCTCATTCATCGTAACATACTTCATATTCACTGCGACTCCACTCAGCTGTTCAAACTATGTGCTTTGGCAGTTGAAGACAGACATCAGAGCGTTTCTGAATCATAAGAAAAACATATTTAGCAGAGGAATTCCGGTAGACAAGTATGACTATCTCGTACAAGAATATGGCTCTGCCGCAGTCAATGAGTTCAAAGACATCGAAGAATACAGAAGTGAGTAACAAACAAAAGAACGAATCAAAACCAATTCAATAATAATTATGGAACAGAAAGAAATGAATATCACAAAGACTAAAGTCTTCAATGTGATTATCCTCGACCGTAGCGGTTCGATGGAATGTATTCGTCAGGCTGCCGTGGAAGGTTTCAACGAGACCTTGGCAGGTATCAAGAAGGCTCAGGAGAAGTTTGAAGAGACACAAGACCATTTTGTGACATTGGTCACATTCTGTAGCTGTGAGACGAAGCACGTGTTTGACAAAACGCCTGTGGCGGATGCCCATCCGCTGAAGATGGAGGATTTCCAGCCCTGCTGCACCACACCGTTGTATGATGCCATGGGCATTACGCTCACCGCTATGCGCAAGCATGTCAAGGAGATTGAGGACAGCGTGGTGGTTGTGACCATCATCACCGACGGCATGGAGAATGCCTCGCACGAGTACAACGGCAAGACCATCAAGGAACTTGTGGAGCGTCTGCGTGGTGAGGGATGGACATTCACCTATATGGGTGCAAACCAGGATTCCGTGGAGGTGGCGATGAACCTCTCCATACGCAACTCACGCAACTTTGCCTATAGCCACGAGGGCACACGTGCCTCGATGGACAAGGACACCAGTACGCGCATGAATTTCTACTCACGTCTCTCGTGCATGAAGATGCAGGAGGCTGACGGATGCGCTGCACCCATGTCGGCAGAGGAGCGGCACAATCTATATACCAGTATGGCAGACGAAGCTTTTGATGAGGAGGAAGGAAAATGAGAACAAAGATAACATCAATGAAAAGAGCTTTCGTCCTGTTCTGGCATGGGTTAACCGCTCTCCTTGCCGGCATCGCCAACTGGTTTACGGTAATATTGGGCATGAGGGATGACTCCAAGTATGGCAAGATTCTCCGTCGCACGGTAGGTAGCTGTTTTGCCTTTCTGATGCTGTTGCTTGCCATAGCCGCAGGTTGGGATTTCTGTCGTACTGCATGCTATCGGTTGGAGGTAAACAAGCATTTTGATGACTCGTATTACGACACGCAGTACATCTCCCGCAATGTCACCTATTACACCTACTACGATGAAGACGGTTTCCTGAAGACTGCTGACGGCAAGAAGACCATTACGGGAATCAGGTGGATAGCAAAGCCACTGGGCATGGACTCACTTATTTGCTATAGTGACGGCAAGAAGCGCGGATATTTCAATATGTTCACCGGCAAATCTGTCATTGAGCCGAAGTACGATCATGCCTGGATATTTTCCGACGGACTGGCTTCGGTGGATGACGGAGGGTGGATCAAGTTTATTGATGCATCGGGTAAGGTGGTGATAGACCCACAGATTCCTTATATACCGGGAGCAGAGGGTTATGTGTTCCACAACAACCGCTGTATTGTACACAATGAACGCCGTGACCGTTTCGGACTGCTGGACAAGCAGGGCAAGTGGGTGTTGAAGCCTGATTATTTCTCCATCGAATCTTCCAAAAGCTTCTGGATTATTGATAACGGAGAAGGCAAGAGCGTATTGGACAGCACGCTGAATACGGTCATTCCGTTCACGAAAGGTCAAATTTGGGTAAGCAGCGAATATATCAGTGTTACTCTCAGCAACCACATCATTCAACGTTATGACCATAGCGGTAAGATAATAAATGACTTCTATATCAATGACGTAAGTTATATGACCTACGAATCTGATGAGTTACGCTACTCCACCTCTAAGAATTACAATGAGGAAGGCACACTCACCAGTGAGACGGAGAACATAGAGCCGTTGCCGGTTGAAAAGATGGCAAGATGCCGACGCTATGAGGCAGAGAGCGGATGGTATGGACTGATGAGCGCAGACGGCAAGGTCATCACACCTCCTTCATACTGTAGCATCCAGGCAATAGGTTATGACATATACCTTTGTAAGGACAATGGCGAAGATGGTGTGATACTGAATGGTAAAGGTCAAAGGATTGATTAGGTTTCAGGATTGGCAGTGTTCTCGGCAAACATATTGCTCATAGATGTTTGCTTAATGAGATTAAGCAGGATGGCAGGATTGATGTTTTTGCCATCCTTTTTTAGTGTCAAATGAAGATGTGGGCCAGTGCTACGTCCACTGTTTCCTGTCAGGGCGATGATGGTGCCGGGACGGACATGGGAGCCTTGGGTAACGAGGGCCTGAGAGAGGTGGCAATAGCTGACGGTGAAGTCGCCGTGACGGAGGGTGACATAGAGGCCTGAACGTTTGTCCTTGCCTACCTTGATGACTTCGCCGTGCATCATGGCGTATGCAGGTTCGTAGTTTGCCTTCAAATCAAGTCCGTTGTGTGTGGTTTTTCTTTTAATGAATGGGTCTCTGCGATAGCCGAAAGGGCTGGTGACAGATATGTGACGGAGTGGACTGACAAGTGCCAGGAGGCGGTCGGTCTGCTCCGTTTGGGTTTGTATTTGGGTAAAGGTAAGAGAGTCTCTCCGCTGATGCGTCGAGCACGGGGGCTGTTGCTCGGGTGTTGTGGACTGCGTCGTTTTTGGCATAGCCTTGCGGTGTGCGTTGGTCTGCGTGACGGTGTTGAACTGGGCGAATACTGTCGCTGATGAACAGAATATTGCTGCTATTGTGATGAGTAGAAATCGTTTCATGGTGCAAAGTTAACAAGCAATTATTGGACTGGCATAATGAACAAAGGGAAGACAAGAAGATTGTAACATAATATAGCAATCGAGTTTGATTTTTGAGCAGAAATCAAACTCAAATAATAATAATCGTCAAAAATAGCACGCATTATCTTATGTAATTCTGCTTGTCTCTGAATAGGTATATAACTTTGCATGAGTTTAATTTTAAATTCAAAGATAAAGTATGAAGCAAGTACGATTTGAAGAGAGCGAGGTGCCTTATCAGACACTGGCTCGTTTTGGTCTCACACAGGAAAAGATTGAAGACCTGCCCTTGTGGGCATTGGAAGATATTGGTCAGGGACGACGTTCGCCGTTGCTGCCCATTCAGGTGACTAATGATGAGGGCGAGACGTTGAAGAGCCGCACCCGATTTGCGTTAGTCCGTATGGAGGACGGCAAGGTGGATGTGGTGTTCTATCCGCAGTTGGAGAAGTCACCGTTGGAGGCTTTTACTCAGGAACAGCAGGAGGACTTGCAGGCTGGAAAGGCTATCCTTGCCGACGTGAAGGATGCGGAAGGCAGAAGCAGCAAGGCTTTTGTGCAGATTGACACGGAGACCAATCAGGTGATGTCCGTGCCTACGCCTGTCATCGGGCGCAACTTGGAAGTGCTGAAGGATGAGCTGAACCTGAGTTCGGCAGAACTGACAGTTATGCAGAAGGGTGAGCCGCTCACGCTCATCATGGAGGATGAACAGGTGACGGTGGGTATTGACCTGAACGACAAGACCGGAATAAGGATTAATCAAGGCGACAGTCAGAAGTGGAAGGAGAACACCAAGCGAGAGTGGGACAAGTACACCTTTGGGTGTTACGGCTGTTGGGTCATGGACAATGACGGAAATCTTGACTATGTGCCTGAAGAGGAATATACAGAAGAATTATGGAATGAACAGAAGAAGAATGGAGAACGCAACCGCGCCTCTTTTTCCATGCACAAATAATCTACACATAATATAATAAGTATATGGCAGCAAACAAATATTATCCAGAGGATGTGCTCGTAGAGAAGATGCAAAGCGGCGAGTACGGTTGGTTGGAGTATGTCAACCATCATTCTGCTGAATGGCAGGAAGAATACGAAAGCTATTGTCTGAAGAACGGACTCTGCATTTGTGAAGAGAGTGCGGAGCAGTTTGTACATCACAAGGATGAGGAACTGGAAAAGGCGATAGAGAACGGAGAAGCTTGATAAATGAAGAGTGAAGAATAAGTATGGCGATAAGAAAGAATACGAATCCCCAACAGATGGACCTGCAACCAGAGATGCGTGACCTGCTCATGCGCAATGGTATGCAGGCACATGTGGTGAGCAATGGCAGCGGCTATCAGCTTGTGGTGCAAGGTCACGACAGTCCGCTGCTCACCTATAACATCACCGAGAAGCAGATGTTGGCTCTGACCGACTGGGGTACGAATCATGCCAACAAGTTAGCCTACAATACCTTCACGAGTATTGTGGGCAACGACTTCTATATGCCCAAGAACTTCGTCCATGCACGTAATGCCAACGGACGTGTGGCTATGGGGCTGCACGGCTATCGTGTTGGTATCGGCGAGTATGGACGGATGGGGCGCATCGGAATGCCACCACCCTTCTTAGGTTGGACACCACGCAGTCAGGAAGGATTTCATCTTCGCAGAGTTGGAGGACGACTTTTCTTTCCTGAAGCACCGATTGTTCCTGAACGTTGGGACGGCAGGATGAAGCCGGGCGAGTTACAGAGCGGCGGTTACGGGTTCTACTATAAGGGGCAGCAACAGAGTTATAGCCCACAGCAACAGGATGTGCTGAAGGATTTAGAGGCTGTAATCACACCCTCGATCAGCCGTCCGAGAAGCACGGAACCAGCCAAGCCATATAAGGAATTGATAACCTCGCCTGTCTATTTTACCAATGAGAAGTGGCAGGAATGCTTAACTTCGCATGGCATCATCATTAATGAGAATGCGAAGACGCTGACCATCCAATCGAACAGTGTAAACGCCGACATGGTGTATGACCTGACGGAAGAGGAACTGAAGAAACTTACCTCCAACTCCATCAAGGAAGTACCAGTGGTTCAACGCTTGGAGCTGCTGAATGGCATCATCAAGGACGACTTTGCCGACAGAATCCTGATGGACACACTGAATAGCAAGGAGCGCATCGACCTGCATCTGCATCCTGAAGTGGAGCAAGACTTACTGCAGCGACAACAACAAGACGAGGAACGGCTGCTTCCATTGGAAGAGGAAGAAACTGTCAGACGGGACGTATTGCAAGGCGATGCCATGGTGAGAGGTGAAGACCTTGCCTTGCTTAATGAGAACAAAGGCTGGTATCGTGAGGGAGCGCACGGGCGTGAAGTAGAAATCGGCGACATCGCGGTGGAGAAAGTTCCTCCAACAGAGGGAGATAAGAAAGGCGAAGACAAGTATCGCATGACCGCCATCATCAACGGTGAAGCCATCACGCATGAAATCAAGCAGAAGGACTATGACAAGTTCTTGGCGGTGGATGACTACCATCGCATGAAACTATTCTCGAAGGTGTTCAATGAGGTGGATATGAAGACACGTCCCGAAGCCAATACCGGACTGGGTACGAAGATACTGGCGGCATTGACGGCAGGAGCAGTCGTTACAGCTGAGGTGGCGCATGACATGAACCATCATCACCATCCTGCCCCGGAGCTTTATGCGGAGCATCATAGCGGTCCACGTCCTTACTTCAAGCCTGGTGTGGATTCGCCACAGGAGATTGCTGCAAGATACTTTGAGGCAGAAGCCAATCATGTTGCCACGGAGATTAGACGAGGATATTAGCCCGAAAGCAAAACTTTCGGGAACCGACGGAGCAGCGAGAGCAGAAGCCAGCTCGCTTGGATTCTGCCGAGTCGTGACGTAGGAAGGCGAAGCCAACGGTGGATCTTTCTACGACAACATTGACAATGAAGGACAACAAAACAGGAAGATAATATGGCGGAAAAAGGGAAAACGAACGAGTTGACATACGATGACTTTCTGGATAGGTTGAGCATACAGGAAGTGCTGGTGGACGCAGGGTATCATCTGAATAAGAGGGATGGCTTGCGTTATCCTTCATATGTGCGTACTGACAGTGAAGGCAGACGGGTGCGTGGTGATAAGTTCATTGTCACGCAGAACGGAAAGTGCTGCTTCCAACCGCCGCAGCAGAAGGTGTATAACGTTATTTCGTTCATCAAAGAGCACCCCGAAATGTTTTCTGAGAACAAGGCAGGTATGTCACCAGACCGACTTGTCAACCTCGTCTGTAACCGACTGCTCAACCAACCCATTGAGGACAGACCATCAAAGATTGCTGAGCCCAAGAAGAACATCAAACCATTCAACCTGAATGATTACGACTTCCATAAGTTCAATCCACAAGACAGGGAGACGCAGAAGAAGTATTATCCCTATTTCAAGTATCGTGGCATCGACCTCTATACTCAGTACGCCTTCCATCGGCATTTCTGTTTGGCAACCAAGCATCGTACGGATGGGTTCACCTTTGCCAATCTTGCTTTTCCGCTTGTCCTGCCCCAAGAGCCCGACAAGACCGTGGGCTTTGAGGAACGAGGACGACCGAAGATGGACGGTAGCGGCGGTTACAAGGGCAAGGCAGAAGGAAGCAACAGCAGTGAAGGACTGTGGATTGCCAACCTCACGGGCGAGCCGTTGGATAAAGCAAGCGAAATTGTATGGTTTGAGAGTGCCTACGATGCCATGGCAGAGTATCAGATAAATCCTGTAAAGATGGTGTATGTATCTACGGGCGGCACACCCACCGAGGGACAGATGCGAGGACTTCTGTCCGTTACTCCCAACGCACGGCACTATTTGGGTTTTGACAAGGACGATGCAGGGCGGCAGTTTGTTGCAAACTTCAGGAAGGTGGCAGCAGAGATGGGCTTCCGTCACGAGCATGTGCAAGCCTATCATCCATTGGGTTGCTACAAGGACTGGAACGATGCGCTGCTCAACAAGAAATCAGCAGAACTGATTGCCAAGGGCGAACCAGATACCTTCGACTATGCCGAGTTTATCGCAGCCGGCAAGGCAGAGAAACAAAGGGAAAAAGAAGAAAAGAACACATATCATAGAAGCGTATGAGACAAGAAGATAATAGCATCATCACCTTGTGCCCCAGCATCGGACAGTTTTTCATCAACGAACTGCCTCTGTTGCTGTTGTGCGTGGCAATGCTCCTAATCGGAGGATTGCCCGGTTGTGCATATAGTACCCTGTTGCTTGTCTTCAGCCTCCTGTTCTCCCTCTGTTTACTCTACCGATTCATCTATCTGAGGAGTATCCGCTACCATATCGGGAGCGAGCAACTCATCTGTGAGCACGGAGTGTTTCAGCGGAGCGTGAACTACATGGAGTTGTACCGAGTGGTGGACTTTGCCGAGCATCAGACATTGATACAACAGTTATGCGGACTGAAAAGCGTGACCGTGTTGTCGATGGATAGAACGACACCGAAACTGGAAATGACCGGCATCAGCAACAGCTATGACGTGGTGAGTGTGATACGAACAAGAGTAGAAACGAACAAACGAAGAAAGGGCGTATATGAGATTACGAATAGATAAGATTTGGTTCATTGTCGTGGCATTGGTACTGAGCGTGCCGTCAGCCCATGCACAGATTGTGACTGCCAACCCTTTGGAATGGATGGCATTAGCAGAGGGCAACGAAGCCATCAACGGTGAGATAGAGAAGGAAATCAAAGGTCAGACCAAGACTGCCCTGTTGCAGAATACCATCGCCGCAGAGTTCACCAAGATACACGAATGGGAGAAGAAGTACAACAGTTATCTGAAAACCGCCAGTGGTTATGCCTCTTCCCTCAAAGCCTGTACCTATCTGTACGACGATGGAGTGAAGATATTCATCACCTTGTGTAAGATGCGCAAGGCCATCAACAATAATCCGCAAGGCATCGTTGCCACCCTCTCGATGAACAACCTGTATATGGAGACCGCCACGGAATTGGTGTCCGTCTTCACACTGCTGAAAGATGCAGTCGCCAAAGGAGGCAAAGAGAACATGCTGACTGGTGCGGAAAGGAGCAAGACGCTGTGGGCACTGAACGACAAGCTGAGTGCCTTCAGCAAGAAGCTGCATCGTCTTTATCTGTCTATACGATATTACACCATGACCGATGTGTGGAACGGCGTGACGGCAGGGATGATAGACCGAAGCAATGGAGAGATAGCCACCCAAGCCCTTAGCAGATGGCGCAGAGCAGGACGTATGACCATCAGTGATTAACGATAAAGGAATCAGTCATGAAGTATTTCATATCAATTGCCATTTTTATGTTTATATCATCTTTTGCAGGAGTGCGGGCGCAGAACGACCCGACTCTTGCGGGGATGATTCTGATGTACACCAACAAGGCGGAGAAAGAACTGAAGAATCAGGAGAAAGTGATGCTGCTACAATCCACCGGCCATATCTGGACCAAGGAGGAAGTGGAAGCCACTACCGACCTGCAGCGGGAGTTCAACAACTATCTGGACTCCTTCCGTTCCATCGTCAGCTATGCCGCACAGATATATGGTTTCTATCACGAGATAGGTCAGTTGGTGGACAATATGGGTGGATTGGTGGCGCAGTTGGATGCCCATCCTGCCAACGGACTTGCCGTAGCCCTGTCAGCCAAGCGCAACAAGATATACCGCGAGCTGATTATGAACAGCATCGAGATAGTTAATGACATACGCACGGTATGCCTGTCGGGCAACAAGATGACCGAGAAGGAGCGTGTGGAGATAGTCTTCGGCATCCGACCCAAACTGAAGAAGATGAACAAGCAGTTGAAGCGACTGACGAGGGCGGTGAAATACACCACCATGGGCGATGTTTGGATGGAGATAGACGAAGGGGCAAGACCCACCAAAGCGAACAAAGCCGAGATAGCAGCGGCTGCCAAGAGGCGGTGGAAGCAGGTGGGCAAGAACGTAAACTGATGGAGCAGCGAGAGCAGAGCCGAACTTGTTCGAGCTATGCCGAGTCGTGACAGAAGAAGACGAAGTCAAACCGTGATTAAAAAACGATAAGATATGGGATTTTGGAGTTCATTATTGAAATATGGTGGCAAGGCGGCACGAGGTACTGGCCATGTCATCGGAGTAACTGGAAAGACCTTAGGCAGTGCGGCACTCCACCCGCAACGCACCCTTATGGGAGCCGGCAAGGCTATGCAGACGGCCGCAGTGGGTAGTGCCGCAGGCTATGTGACATGGGAGAAGCTGACCACAGACAAGAGCGTGGCACGCATCGTAGGTGATGCTGTCATCGGCGAGAATGCCACGGAAGCGGTGGCACAAACCGCCAACGATGTGCAACGTCTGACGGGCAAGGCTGGTGAAGCCGTTGATGCGGTGAACACTGTAGCCGGAAAGATGGACACCCAGTTCAGCGGCATCAGTGATTTCTTTAGGAATATGTTCGGAGGCGTAGGATGCGACATGATAGGCAATCTCTTTGGCAATATCGGCAAGGGCAACGTGTCGGGTATGAGCATCGTCGGACTGGTGGCTGCCGCCTTCATGGTATTCGGACGCTTTGGTTGGATGAGCAAGATTGCGGGTGCCCTGCTTGGAGCGATGATCATCGGGAACAATTCTAAGGTGGCGCAAACTCTGCCTAACAGAGGCGGTACGTCTTCACATGGGCAGAACATGAAAGAAGCAGAGACCCAAAGCAGAGGGATGAAACGATAACCAATATACAGTGATATGAGATATACAGAAGAAATGATACTGCGCTCATCGAGCGGCTACTGTATGCCGTTTGAGGAGCCTATAAAGCAGGACGTGCAGATGTCCTTGGGTTACGGAGAGCAGAAAAATCCCGTGACGGGAGAAACATTCTTCCATCACGGCATAGACTTCTCAGTGAACCATTACCTGCTGTCGGCGGTGGCAACGGGAACCGTCTCTGCCATTGGGTCGGACGCGGAGCATGGCATCTACCAGACCATCCGCTACGGCAAATACGAAGTGACTTACAGGCATCTCTCCAATGTCTTCGCCAACTTCTCCCAAAGCGTCAAGGCCGGTCAGACCATCGCCATCAGTGGCGACCTGCTGCACATGGAGGTGAGGTTTGACGGAGAGGAAATCAATCCGTTGGAGTTCCTCACCATGCTCTACGGCAATATCAAGGCATTGGAGCACAATTCCCAAATGGGCATCAATGAACTGGACATGAACATCCCTTCACCCTACGACACCGACCGTCAGGAGATAGAGGCATTGATGCTCCGCTTCCTTCCCTCCTACTTCGAGGACCTTCAACAAGGAGCATACTCTCTGCCCGAACATACGGAGCAGTCGTTGAGAAACATCTTCTCGTTGGGAGCGAGCAAGCATTATTTCTACGAGACCATGCCGAGCATGGCTAATCCCTTGGGCATCGGCAACCGCTGTATGCCTTTGGCGACTAAGGTGCAGAACCTGCTCATTGCCGACTTTCTCAACTATCTTGCCATGCGACATCAGGTATATCTCTCCACGATGGACGAGGTGTTAAAAAAAAACTCCAAGAGCAAGCCCTGACGCATGACGGCATCATCGACCCTCTTGCCGACTTGGACGTGGATATCCAGAGCTTCGACATTCCGAGGATAGTGAGCGTCTATCCCGACCGGGCTGGCGTGAGATGGTGGACAAAGGCATGGTTCAATGGTAAGGAAGAGGGGGAACCCTCCGTGGAGATTGAGGAACGTATGGCCGTGCAGTTCATCCACTGCCAAGTGGACAAGGACGCATGGTTGGAGGAACACTATCCTAAGCAGATGGAGATATATCACAATGCCATCGAGCAGACAAAGGAACAGATATTACAGCAGTATAATATATAAACAAGGTATATGGCAGTTAAGAACAGTCAGCGATTCGCAGAGATAGAGCGTCTGATGGGCGACTACTTCGGGTGTCACCTTGCCCCCGTGATGGGCAGGGTGCAACGGGACTTGTCCAACAGACAGGCAGACGAGATGCGAGCCTACTCCAACAGTACGGCTGGCATCCTACGCTCATTGGCCACTGCCAATATGCCTGGTGATGACCCATACGCCACGCTGAAGATTACAGGCAAGTGGAACAGCAAGACCACCGAAGACTATCTGGCGATGTGCAAGGAGGCTATTGTCGGCAACAAGGATATGCAGCGTGACCTTGCCGTGATGGCTGAGGAATGGCGCAAGGCGGTGGTGACGGAGATAGGACGAGAGCGGTACGATGCACTCTCTAAACAACTCGGTTGTGATTTGGCATACGCCTATATCGATCACCGCATGGAGCAGCTGATGATAGAAAAAATGGTGAAAGACCGTATGCCAACATCTTCTGCCGACTATATCATCCGCAAGGCGGCACAAAGCAGTCTGTTCGGTCTGCCCTACGAACTGAACAAGTCACCCCTTGCCGCAGAGATAGAAGCCAAAGGAGAGGCAGCCTATAAGCCCTCTCGAACAGAGAAGGCAGCGGGATGGGCAGCCGGAGCGGGTGCCGATGTCGTGGCCATGGGAGGGATTGGCTCATGGGCAACCTTCGCCAAGTTTGTCGGTATCGATATGGTGATGAATGTCGGCATGGAGCACCTAAGCAAGAAAGGTAGCAGCCAAGAGGTCTGTGTCGAGGAGTGTATCAGCAAGGGAGTTTTCGGTACGGGCACCAACGTCTTCGCCTCATTCCGCAAACAGGCAAAAGTCATCAAGAACCACGAGAACAGCTATATCAAGGCTACCAACAGCCATTTCAAGAACAAGATTCCCACGAGCAATATCACTTTTATGGATTGGACGAAACAAACCGAGCAGACCTCTTTTCCTTGGAACAAAGGTACGTTCCTTGACCCTCAGAGAAACGAAGCAACCAAACGTACAGGCAAGTACAAGGATGTGCCCTTGATAGTTGCGCCTGGACAGGAAGACGAGTATCTGGAGGTTAAGGCGAGACTGGATGCAGAGGCTGAGAAGGAGAAGAAGGCAGAACCGAAAGAAACTCCTGATTCATCGACTGAAGAGGCAACACCATCTGTAGTCCAGCAGGAGGAAACAGCCTTACAAACAAACGAAAATGGATGGGACGGGCTGTTGCAGAGTTTTGGACTGAACGGCTTTTCAGACATCGGCAAGAACCTTGGTTATGTGTTGGCGATGCTGCCCGATGTACTGGTGGGACTGTTCACTGGCAAGACAAAATCGCTGAATATGGACAATAGCCTCCTTCCTTTGGCCTCTATCGTGGCTGGAATGTTCGTGAAGAATCCTATACTGAAGATGCTGTTGATGGGTATGGGAGGTGCCAATCTGCTCAACAAAGCGGGACATGAGGTGCTGGGCAGGAAACAGCAGGAAGGCATTGCACCTACAGTTAGTCCTGCTGCATCTCGCATTCAGTACCGCCAATATCCTGATGAACCACTCAATCCTCGTATCAGCAACCCGATGCTGCAAGGGCGGTGTCTCGTTGCCAACATTGACCATGTGCCTTGTACCATTCAACTGCCTGACAGTGTGATTGGGGCGCATCAGTCGGGGGCATTGCCGCTGAATACATTGGCTAACGCCATACTTGCCAAGAACGACCAGATGCGACAGATGGCAGCAATGCAGTACGAAGAGCAGGCACGGGAGAGCGTGGTGCGACCGAGGGGAATACAGTGAAGCCCGACAACAAAATTGTCGGGAACGGTGGCTTGGTAAGCCAATTATAGAATGTGATTGAGATAAACAAAAAGATAAAAGCATGAAAGAGAAATCAGAATTTGAGAAGCGGACGGCGGAGAAGCAGGTGTCGCTGCTCACTGAGGCACTGACGAGTGCGGTGGATGCCAAGGGACATTGGTTGAATGCAAGCGGCAAACTCTATCCGAAGCTCTATCCCAAGGGCTTTTCGGTCAGTCCGTTCAATGCCCTTGTCCTTGCCCTTGACTCCGATGCCAAGGGTTGCAAGAGCAATCTGTTTACGCAGTTCTCCGAAGCGAAGGCACGGGGTGAGAGCGTGAGGGAGCATGAGAAAGGTGTGCCGTTCCTGTATTACAATTGGAATAAGTACGTCAACCGCAACAATCCCGACGATGTCATCACCAAGGAGGCATACGCAGAACTGTCGGAACAGGACAAACAGCAGTACAAGGGAGTGAAAAACCGTGAGATCCGTGTGCTGTTCAATATCGACCAGACGCTACTGCCTATGGCTAACGAAACAGCCTACACTACGGCATTGAAGAAGGATGGCACGGTGGAGGATAGAGGTTATGGCGACAAGGAGGACAAGCAGCTGCATGGGTGCGTCAACGGATTCCTTCAGAAGATGAAGGACAACCTCGTGAATGTACGTCAGGACGGCACGGGTGTGGCGCACTACGACACCGAGAAGGATGTCATCTACCTGCCACGGCAGCGTGACTTCGAGCACTACAATGACTATGTACAGGAGATGATGCGTCAGTTGGTGTCTGCCACCGGTCATCAGCAGCGGTTGGCACGTGAGGGCATGGTCATGAAGAACGGCAAAGCCCCGTCGGAGGATGCCGTGAAGAAGGAACGACTCATCACTGAGATAGCTTCGGGCGTGAAGATGCTCGAACTGGGACTGCCTGCCCGTCTGTCAAAGGACAGCCTTAGCATGGTGGACTATTGGACGAGGGAACTGAAGGAAGACCCTTGTCTGATTGATGCCATCGAGAGTGAGGTGAACGGTGCGCTGAAGGTGTTGAAGAAAGCCGAACTGGGTGAAAAGGTGGAGTATGCCACCGACCAGCATCAGCGAGAGACGGCGCAGATACAGGTGCAGTTGCCCAACCACTACTTCGTAGCAGACGAAATCAAGCAGCATCCCAACGAGGAGCAGCGTACTGTGGTCATCGTGCGTGATGATGCCAGCAAGACCGCCGATGTGGTGCTGCCACAGGGTGCATCGTTGGAGGTGAACAACGAGATCAAGGGCATGAACAAGCAACGCTTCACCAATGCCTTGCAGAAAGAGGGTTATGACAACGTGCGTTTCTACAATCCCGACGGAGCCTTGGGCTTCCGTCCCGACGACAGTTATTTCGCCGACAAGAAAATCACGGTATCAAGACTGCGCAACTGGTCTATCGAAGACCTATCCTCGTTGGATGCTTCTGAGGCCGTAACCCACAGCCGTGACATCGGTTTCGACAATGTGCAGTTGGTAAAGGATGACAAGGAGCGGTGGGCATTGTACATCAAGCCCGAAGGTAAGGAGGGCTTTGCCGTCTATCCCGACAAAGGAGACCTCAATCATTTCTTCACCACCTTGAAGCAGTCGATGGACAACATCGAGCGTGTGCGTGAGGAACTGGCACAGAAGTATTATGCTATGGCAGAGGCGAAACCCGACCTGAAGGTGGACATCTTCGGAGGTAATGAGCAGGAGGTTGATTTGAACCGCATCCAGCGTGTGGCAGTATTCCGTGCCAAATCGGGCGAATGCCTGTGTGCAGCCACTATTGACGGCAAGAAGTTGCAGCCGAGAAGTGTCAGTCCGTCACAATGGCAACGATTGTGGGTGGCTCCTGACAGGGATTCCTACAAGCAGAACCTTGCCGCCTCGCTGTTTGCTGATGTATTGCAGAAAGACAACAATGTCGAGCAAAGTACACAAGAGAAGCAGGAAGAAGCGACGGAGGTGAAGCAAGCGGAGACGGCAATTGTCGATAAGCATGATGAACAGAAGGAAGTGGTACTTAAGGAAGATAAAAGCTCTGAACAAAGGGAAGAGAAGAAACAAGAGGAAAAGAAAGAAGAAAAGAAGGATGAAAAGGCTGTCAAGGCTGCTGTCTCTCCCCTTGTCCAACAATATCTTGACTTGAAGAAGAAGCATCCTGATGCCATTCTTTTGTTTCGCTGCGGTGACTTCTATGAGACCTACAAGGATGATGCGGTGAAGGCATCCAAAATATTGGGTATTACGCTGACAAAGAGCAATGGGCGCAAGGATGATGAAGGCAAGCCGTTGGCAATGGCAGGATTCCCATATCATGCCCTCGACACCTATCTGCCGAAGCTCATTCGTGCTGGTGAACGGGTGGCCATCTGTGACCAGTTGGAAATGCCGAAGCAGACAACATCATCGAAGCGTGGAATTACGGAGATGGTGTCACCTGGAAAAGAGACAGGAAAGCAGATGGCACAGGAAAGTCAAGAAACAGAACAACACACCAGTCTAAGGAGATAGGCTTATGGGAAAGAACGCAGCGTATGCCGCACAATATGCGGAGGAAGCCAAAGAACAGATGCGGATGTATGGGATTCCTGCCTCCGTCATCTTGGCGCAAGCCATACTGGAGAGCAGCAACGGACAGAGCCAACTGTCGCGCGAATGCAACAACCACTTTGGCATCAAGGCTACGGCATCGTGGTTGAAGAATGGCGGAGAGTATGGAGTCTATACGGATGATAGGCCCAACGAGAAATTCTGTAAGTACAAAAGCGTGGGTGACAGTTATGAGCATCACTCGCAGTTCCTGAAGCAGAACAAGCGTTATGCGCAGTGCTTCACGCTGTCGCCTGACGACTACAAGGGATGGACGAAGGGCATTGAGCGTGCCGGCTATGCCACGGGCGGCGGTTATGCTGCAAGTCTGCAGCGCATCATTGAAGCCAACGGACTGGACAAGTATGACAGTGAGGTGATGGCTGAGATGCGGGCAGAAGGTCGGTCGTTCGGGGTGGAGAATAATCCTCGTAGAGAAATGCCTGCTGCCCATGTACCGCAGTCTGCCGGGTATTCCTTTCCTGTGGAGCGAGAGGAGTTTCTCTTCATCACCTCGCCTTTCGGCAATCGCCAGGATCCGATGGATGCCACCAAGCAGCAGATGCACAAGGGCATTGACATCAAGACGAACCATGAGGCGGTGTTGGCCACGGAGAACGGCGGCAAGGTGGTGGCGGTGAACCATAATGCGAACACGGCAGGAGGGAAATCCGTCACCGTGGAATACAGCCGTGAGGATGGCAGCAAGGTGCAATGCTCCTACCTGCATCTGTCTGACATAGCAGTAAAGGTAGGTGACGTGGTTAATGCCAGTCAGAAGTTGGGGGTGTCGGGAAATACCGGCACCAGAACCACTGGCGAGCATCTGCATTTCGGAGTGAAGAGTGTATCGGCTGACGGCTCAAAAAGGGATATGGATCCAGCCGCTTATCTGGCAGAAATCGGACAGAAAGGCAACATCAAGCTACAGGCCCTGCATAACGGCAATGACCTGTTGGCAAAATACAAGAGCAATGCGCCACAGGAGCAGAAGGTTTCGTCGGAGGACTGGATGAAGAAAATCCTTTCCTCGGAGGACAGCGGCGTGGGCATTTCGGGAACGAATGACCCTATACTCGACATGGCGATGACCACCTTCATGTCGCTGATGATGTTGGCAGCGCAGATTGACAGCAATGATGAGGAACGACAAAAAGGACTTATCTCTGCCATGGCAGCCAACCGGCTCGTAGATTTGACCTCGCTTGTTCCAGGCATGAGGCAATGCACCATTACTGTGGGTGAGAACGGCAAGACTGTGCTTCATGCAGAGAGCGGTACGGTGAAGATTGACCGTGAACTGACCTCCTCGGAGATGAACCGCCTGTCGCTCATTTTGGGCAATGCCAATCTGTCGGAAGAAAGCAAACGGACGAAGATTGCGGGAATGGTGACAGGCATCGTGGCGACACAGCAGGCTTCGCAGAACTTCGAGCAAGGGATGGAGGCTGAGAGTCAACAACAAAATCTGCAAAGGAAATGAAAAGGATAGCAAGTCATCTGTGTACATTGCTGGTGGGTATGGTAGCTGTGGCAGGACACTTCATGCTTACCCAATGGCTTTTCGGTCAGACCGTGGCCATCATCTATCTCGGCTTCCAACTTATCATAGCAGCGTGGATAGTCTATGAACTGATACGTGCGCTAGTATATGATGATTGAAAAGAGATTATTGTCATTGCTAAGACATTTCACTTGGACGATGGATATGTATAATTCAAATAGTATCGAGCAATGATCAAATGTAATGTAACAGTGTGCGGAACGGTCAGCAAGGCTGCGACCTGCCGCACGAACAAGGAGGGCAAGGCATTCGTGAGCTTTGCCATGAACGTAGTCATTCCAGCGAAGAGCGGGATTAACAAGACCATCGAGGTGTCGGTCATCAAAGATGGGACACTGACGGAGGTGGGCAGCTGCAACATCGGCGAACGCATTGAGGTAGCCGGTGTATTGGTACCAAGAAAATGGGGCGATGTCCTTTATTTCAACCTGTCGGCAAGCAGCATCAGCCACCAGCCTGACGAGGCAGAGGACTGCATCAAGGGCGTGATGGAGTTCCGCGGCAAGGTGGGCAAGAGCATTGAGGACAAGACGGACAAGAATGGTGTGCCGTACTGCCAGTTCTCCGCTTTCAGCGCAGAGAAAGTACAGGACGGATTTGAATACATCTGGGTAAGTTTCTTCCTATTCGATGGCAAATGCGAGGCATGGCTGCAACCAGGCGTGAAAGCGAACATCAAAGGGGCATTGTCTGTCAGTGTCTTCAATGACAAACTGGACTTCTCCTGCCGAGTGTCTGAAATGAGCGAATATGTTCCGCAGCCCTATAATGGTTAATTGACTATGGGAAAGCCTTATGCTAAGGAAGGTCCGAGTGCCGAAGACAAGGCACTCGACCTGTTTGCCGATATGATGATTGAGCGTATTCAGTCGCTGTCGGGCAAAGACGGATGGAAAAAGCCCTGGTTTACTGAAGGTGCGTTGCAATGGCCGAAAAACCTGAACGGACGAGAATATAATGGCATGAACGCTATGATGTTGCTCCTGCATTGCGAGAAGGAGGGTTACAAGATTCCTCGCTTCTGTACCTTCGACCGCATACAGCAGTTTAACAAAACTGGCAAGAAAGACGAGGAACAGAAGCCCCGTGTGTCAGTACTGAAAGGTGAGCATTCTTTCCCCGTGATGCTCACCACGTTTACGGTGGTCAATAAGGAAACAAAGGAACACATCAAGTGGGAGGACTACAAACTGCTCTCTCAGGAAGAGCGCGAAAAGTACAATGTATATCCAAAGCTTCAGACTTACCATGTCTTCAATGTGGCGCAGACCAACCTGAAGGAGGTCAGACCAGAGTTTTGGGAGAAACTGGAACAGGAATACTCGATGCCCAAGGTAGAGAAGGACGAGCAGTTTGCCTTTGAACCCGTGGATAGGATGATAGCGGACAACCGTTGGATATGTCCCATCAAACCGATGTTCGGTGATTCCGCCTATTTCTCCATCAGCAAGAATGAGATTGTGATGCCTGAGAAAAGGCAGTTCAAGGATGGGGAGTCTTTCTACTCGAACCTTTTCCACGAGATGGGACACTCCACGGGTGCGGAGGGACAGTTAGACCGCATCAAGCCCGCTACCTTCGGCTCGGCAGAGTATGCACGCGAGGAACTGGTGGCAGAACTGACGGCTGCGCTGACCGCTCAGCGGTATGGCATGACAAAGCATCTGAAAGGAGATTCGGCTGCCTATTTGAAGTCTTGGCTGGATTCGCTGAAGGAGTCGCCGCAGTTCATCAAGACCACGCTACTCGATGTGAAAAAAGCTACCTCAATGCTCACGCAGCATATCGACAAGATTGCTATGGAGATAGACCAGGAGAAAAAGGCTGAGCAGGAAAACGGGCAAGGGAAAAGTTATCTATCCATAGATGACGGCGACCATGCAGTCTTGGCATATAATGGTTCTGCTGTATATATCCAGCATCATGAGAAGGAGGACTCTGTAAAGATTGCTGTGCCGACGAGTAACGGTCTGGAAGTGAAACTCTCTGTTCCTTACGACCACGGCAAAGACCTTGACACCAATTATCAGGAGGCTTTTGCCCAGTACAAAAGCCTGACAGAGCCTTCACAATCGAAAGAAAACGTCTATTATGCCTCCATCGCCTATCTCCAATCAACGGATGACACATCGGAACTGGATAAGCTAAAGGAGAAAGGTGACTATCAAGGACTGCTGACGCTTGCCAAGGAATACTATGACGGGAACGGCATGGACGAGGAGCAGACCTACAGGAAGCCGTGCCAGAACAGAGGCGATGACCTGCTAATAGAGGACAAGGACTTTGCAGTGGTCTATAACGGGAGTGTCGGCGGTACGTATGAGGTGTTCCTGAAGCATACGGAGCAAGAAGTGCGTGACCATATCACTCGCTATGGCATAGGACGTGCCAGTGAGGACGTGAAGGCTGTGGCGAGGGAGATGACCGCCGAAGAGTTTTCGGAATTGGCGCAGCGAAAAATGCCGATATTCCAAATGCCGAATGGTGGTTTGCTGAACCTGCAATATAACAAGGATAAGGATAGCCTGGATGTGGGGACTGTGACCAATGCAGGACTCTCTGTGAAGCATACCTTCCCTTTCAGCCACAACCATTCTATGGACGCAAACATCAGCTCTGCGTATGAGCAACTGCTTGACATGGAGGAGTACCAGAAGGAAGAGGTACAAGAGGAGCACGTTGCCAAGTCCGCTTTCCGAAGATGAGAGTAGTATCGTAGTATATACTAATCGTAGGCTTTACTACTCATAGTAGGTACTAACAATAGTCAGCCGCAAGGAGTAATGTCCCTGCGGCTGATTTAATTTGGGGTCATTCCATATTATGAAGGAATGCTTGTAAATCCTCGTCTGGAATGCTCTTCAGTTTCACCGGCTTGAAGCCGTCCAACTGCTCCACTTGAAATATCTCGTCCACTCCATATTTGGAGCCATCCACCTTTACGCTCTCCATTTCATTGACGGAGGTATAGCCATACTCCGTTTCATGCAGACCGCATACGATGGTGAACAACGTGGTGTCGTTACCTTCCGGCTGTCCTTCAAGTACGAACCAACGGACGTGTCCGATGAAGAATATTGCCACACAAACGGCATCCTTGCCTTTGCCGTCCTGTGAATACAGAGGATAGGATTTCAGTATCTCCTCCAATACGGGTGTAATCAATCTGCTTGCCATAGTCAATCGTTGTTAAGTGTTCTGTAATACATTCTGTTCTCTACAAGGTGTTCGATGGCCTCTGCTGCCAATCGGCACACCCACTCGTCACGCTGGTCATAACGACCTTTTTGATAGTCGTTGGCAAGGCGTTCCAAGAAGGCAAACACCACCTTGCCCTTTTCGTTGATAAGATAGCGATGGTCATCTGCAAGGGCATTGCCTACCTTGGCGGCTGACCCCATCTGACCGTTTACGAACCGTGAGAAGCACTCGACAAATGCCTGCTCGTTTTCTGATAATCTGTGTAATTCCATACGCAAAGAAATTATTTGTTCAACTTGTTTTTCTTCCCTCCTTTTGAAGCCTTTCGGCTCCTCTTGTCGGGAACTGATTTTTCGTGCATCAAAAGACTGCGGAATGAGGGCGATAAGGCAAGAAAACAGACGGAGGAGTTAATGAAATACCCAAATCTTTGATTTGCGGAAAGCTGTCGTTCAGTCCTCTGCCTGTTAGCATGGCGGTACTTGACCATTCGCCCGGGCAGTAACTTTGCAAAGAAAAATGGGCATCGGCAAGTGGAATAGACACTACAAAACAGGAAAATCATTGATTTTTAGTGCATTTTTCTTTATTTCTTTCTTTGATTTAGGATAAAATATATAACTTTGCCTCCGAAAAAGTGTCACAAGTGACAGTTTTTCGTAAAATATGATAGTAAACAGATATAGATACATAGAACAGTTGAGCCGTTCAAAGAACAACGGGCTCATAAAGATAATCACAGGATTGCGACGTTCAGGCAAGTCGTTCCTTCTGAAGAAACTCTTTCATCAGCATCTATTGGATGAGGGCGTGAGAGAAGACCATATTCTCGTCATCGACATGGAGAGTAGGAAGAACAGAGAGTTCAAGAACCCGGACTACCTGTTGGACTGGGTGGAAAAGATGATGATTGACTATGAGACTTATTATATCATCATCGACGAGGTGCAGGAGGTGGAAGACTTTGTAGAGGTGCTCTCTTCCTTGTCAGTTACCGAAGGGGCGGATGTGTATGTCACAGGCTCCAACTCGCGTTTCCTGTCCTCTGACCTGGTGACGGAATTCCGAGGCAGAGGTGACGAGATACATGTGTGGCCACTATCCTTCAAGGAGTTCATGACGGTGTATGATGGTTCGAAAGAAGACGGTTGGGCTGAATACAGACTGTACGGAGGTTTGCCGCAACTACTTACACAGGTTGGGGATGAGAAGAAGGCTGATTTCCTGCGTCGCCTTTATCGCACGGTATATCTACGTGACATCTACGAGCGGAACAACATAGAACTGAGACCTGAATTTGAAGAATTGTCGAAGACCGTAGCATCCAGTATAGGAGCACCTGTCAATGCACTGAATATAGCCAATACGTTCAAGTCCGTAAGCAATGTGCAGAGCATAACCGACAAGACAGTGTCGGCTTATCTGGAATATATGCAGGATGCTTTCCTTATCGAAAAATCCGAAAGGTTCGACATCAAAGGACGGAAATACATAGGTTCGTTGTCCAAGTATTATTATCAGGACGTAGGTCTGAGGAATGCTATTCTGTCGTTCCGTCAGAGCGAGCCGACACATATCATGGAGAACGTCATCTACAATGAGATGCGTATGCGAGGATGGCTCGTGGATGTGGGTAACGTCTATCATCGAGTGAGGAATACGGAAGGAAAGCAGCAGAGGGTGACATTGGAAGTGGATTTTGTCTGCAACAAAGGGAGCGAGCGGATCTACATCCAGTCGGCGTGGCGTATGCCCGATGCAGAAAAGATGGAACAGGAGAAACGGTCGTTGCGTCTTGTAGATGACTCTTTCCGCAAACTGCTGATCGTGGGAGAACATACCAAGCAGTGGAGCGACGAAAACGGCATACAGATAATGAGTATATATGACTTCCTGCTTGACTGGTCAAGTACTGAGAAACACGGATAAAAAAAAGATATGCGCATAGAATATGCGTTAATACATATATGATTAAGGGAGGGCCTATCCATCACGGACAAGCCCTCCCTTTCTAAAATTTATCAATGAAAAAAAAGTTTTAGTGCTCTTGTTCGGAGCTGTATGTCTGGCTATAGATACAGCAGGATTCTGGTATGGCGGTTCGCCTCATTGGGCGAGGAATCGTCAATGCCGCCATCGAAAATCTGAGAGATGGTGCCATTTTCCATACCACGTTTCATCAGTTCCTCTGCAATGAATCTGGCACGGGAACGGCTGAGGTTATCATTGATGGCTTCACTGCCTGTGGCACTGTCGGCAGCGCCGATGACCTTAACTTTCAAGCCATATTTCTTGGCGATGCGTGCTACTTCGTCGAGATTGACGAGCTGTGACCTGTTGAGCAACCTGTCAGTGCCAAGTTCAAAGAAGAAATAGATGGGCGCACCTATGCAAGCCTTTCCTGAGTGGATGAGCGATAGGTAATCGTCTTCCGGCTCACCTTCAGCATTGCCATATTCTTCTGTACAAGAGGCGGACTCCATGACCTTTGTCTTTTGACCATTACCATACTTGTCTCTCATTCTTGCACGCAGCGAGTTGAGACCGCTGTAGTCGTTTCGAGGATAGCCATTTGTGACGGAAGAAGCGGCATCGTCAGAAAAGAGGTGGCCGTACTTGTCCAGAAGTCCCTCGATGGCAAGAATCTTGCGCAGCTGCTCCAGAGTCTGACAATCTCGATCGTGCTGGGCGTGATAGCGGCTGTTGCTGTCAGAAAGGGATGAGGCGTATGCCGAAAGCCATTCGTTCTGTGCGATGTACGGGCGAGCGTCTATCACTCGCTTCCAGCCAGTCTTGCCGATGCGGACAGAGAGGCCGAGGGATGCGGACAGCAGATGGTCGCCAAGGCGGTGTGCCTTGCCATAGCCGTCAAAATCCTGCATGGTGGTCATGTTGCCTATCTCTGCCGTAACAGCAATGCGTGGGGAGAGATGATACTGCCCCTGTATGCCGTAGGAAATGGCAAAGGGCTTGTGGGCATTCACCTTGTTGTGCAGCATACCCACGCCCACGTATGGAATGACACTCCATCTGGCAAGAGTGTGTACATCGTCCTTGTAGAGGTTGCCGAGGACATTCCACATGAAATCAGCACGCAGGTACTGGTAGTCCTGCGAGGAGTTGTTGCAGTCGTTGAACTGCATACCGCCATAGTTCAGACGACCGCCGACGGAAGGTGTGAACCATTTGCCGATCGACACGGAGAATGCCGGTTTCATGCGACCGAATAGGTCGTTGCATCCGAGCGGTTTGCCGAGGAAGACCGTAGTTCCTCCTGCCGCTTGGACAAACCAGTTGTCCGTCCATGGCGAAGCTACCAATGCCCCTTTCATGTAGGAAGGTTTAAGCGGACGAAGCATACCGTCTGCCGAAAGTCTGCATACAACGGTGGTGGTGTCCGCCGTGCGGTGATAGTCTTTGGCTTGCGCACCCAATGAAAGGGCGAAGCCAAGGGATAGAATAAGTATTTTTCTCATGTTGTTCAATTTAATCTGGTGAATACTATAACAGGTGATACGTGACAGTGCCGCTTATCGTTTCTTCCTTTTGCCGGAAGAGGGGCGCATCATGCGTGCAGCTTTCATCATGCAACGGCGTGCCCAAGCGCGTTCATCCTCGTCATCGTCACGTCCCCATTTGAGGTCGGACGAACTGCCGCCACCGCCATGACCTTCGGCAAAGGTGGTGGCATCATCGACGTAGCCGAGGAATAGAAGCGTGGCACAGTACATCACCTCCGTTCCATTCTCCGCAAAGGCCTGAAGCAGGGAACCGTCAAACACGTCCTTGCCCTCATTGGAAAGCCGTGCCACACGTTCGGAGAACTCGCTGACCATGTTTTCGAGAAGGGCATTTCTGAGAACGGTGTCCGCACCTTGTCGGATAGTATCGGAATATCTGTGTGCCTCCTGCCGCAACTCCTCCGTGCGCTCCTTCATGGCGGTCATCTCCTCACGCAGGGCATCGAGCTTGCGGTCAGCCTCTGAGAGCTTCTCCTGCTTGTCGTCCAGTTTCGACTGGATAGCGGACAGTTCCTGCTCCAGCTCTTGGACTTGCTGACGGAGAGCATCAGGATTGTCGTGACCTGCAAGAATCTGCCGATGCAATTCAGCAAGTGCCGCCTCCTTCTCAGCCTTCTCCTGCAAGAGGTTGTTGACCATTGAGGTGAGTCCTTTTACTCTCCGCTCTGCCAGACGGATGTCCGATTGGAGCGAGGCGAGTGTCCGCTGATGGGTGGCGACGGACTGCTCAATGGTGGTGCACTGTTCTGACAGCTGGCGGCGGTATTCTTCGGTGGTGCGGTGGCGTGCTCCCGTCTCTGAGACGGAAGTTCCGCGCTCCATGCCCCAACGCTTGTTGACATCGGCAAATTCGCTGTGCAGGGCTTTCATCCTGGCAGAAAACTCGTACTTGTCCTTTCCGGCGAATATCTGTTTGTATGCAAACTTGCCGTCCTTGATTGGCAAGAGGGTGCAGTGAACGTGCGGATTGGTTTCGTCCAAGTGTAAGATGAAAGCGACGATGTTCTCCTCACCGTATTTGTCCGCAACAAAGCGGTAAACATCCTTTGCCCATTCCTCAATGTCCTTGCATCGGGTTAGATGCGAATTGTCCGCTCCGTGAGTGAGATTCACCTTCTGGTCACCGAATGCCAATTCTGTCATACGTTCTCGTGAGCCTCCGAAGATGAAATTGACCACTGTGCGGAAGCGTGGCTCTGCCAGTCCCTCGTTGGGGTCTTTGATTCCACGGCTCCGCAGGATGTCTGCCATGCGCTCCGGGATGCTTCGGCTCTTGTCTATAGGACAAACCTTGCCGCCCCGAACCTCGAAGTTGAGCCGCTCACGGCTGCGGTCGTAGTTGCCTGTTGATTCAGCGGATCCCCAACCCTTTTCCGTCCAACGGCGTTGGTGCTCGTTGCTCTGTGCTGTGGTGATTCCCTTAGATGGTCGGAAATCCATAACCTGTTTTGGTGTTGCCATAACCTATTTCCTTTTATGTGTGTACAACTCTCCTGTCTCCAGCTTGCTGCTTGTAAGGACAGCCTCCCGATGGTCGGAGACCAAGAGGGGTATTAGGCTACCCAAATTCCCTCATTTCCGACCAACGGGCAAGCCCGATTATTTTACAGCAATGGCAGACGTGTAAACACTGTGCCAGTAGAAAAGAAGAAGCGTTGTACGGTGATTATTAGAGGTTAATACAGCCTTTTGATGGACAGGAGCCCTCTTGGTTGGCTACAATGGCAAGGAACGGTCGGCAGAGTGACTGAAACTGTGACTTGATGGCTGCGCTTTCCTGATGCAAGGCTGGTGAGCTGCCATCCAATGCCAATTCTGATATTGCCTTTGCCGCCTCGATGAATGAGAGCCAGTCTCCTCCCAGGTCTTTGTAAAAGAAGGGAAGAAGGGAGGTAACGAGGGCGTTATCTGTTTCCTGCGAAAGCACCTGATGGAAGGTGGCTTCGCAGACAGCTGTGAGTGCAGTCATACAAAAGGCGTGTCCTACAGATTCGGGAATGTTTCTTCCGCATGGCACCTTGCCAATTGAATTGCCATTGTCGGCTTTCTGCAAGATAATGGCTACTTCCTCTGTTGCATCTTCGTAGAGTTGTTCACATTCCGAGGCGCAAGCCGATGCGGACATCTTGCCGCTTCGCCATTCGTCCAATGCGGTACACATCTTCTGGCGGAACACATCCAAGGCTGCGTCAATCGGAGAAACGGCAGGTGTCTCAGCCAACATCGGGATGGTGATGATTTGGCTCTTCGTGAGACGGGTGACGGAAATCTGGTTCATCTTCTCCAACTGCTCGATGAAGGTGCGGACAGTGGCGCGGTGCCAATGCCAGCATCCTGCCAGTTCGGTAATGGTGATTACAAACTGCCCGTTGGACAGGCTGAACTCCTGCTTGCACAGATCCTTGGGGATGTACTGTACAGAAGCCTTGTCTACAAGGTCAAGGTAGGCTTCGAGCTTCGACAGCCTTATCCCGGACCTCTCTTTCAAGAACTCCAACAGGGACATCCGTTCAGACATCTTGCCGGAACTCGTTCTATGTTTCTGTTTCTTCATTTCAATAATCTGTTTGGTGAATACTGTTGTTTGTCGCCAGCTCCATTATACAAAAGGAACGGCATGATACAGGTGATACTTAATAGTAGTATATGATGAGCATTTCTGTGTCTTCGAGGAGCATCTTGCGGTCAGCCTTGTTCTTCCACAGCGATATGACTATGCGCGAGGGATAGAACAGTGATGCCAGAAGGACAAAGGAGATGGTGACAGCAAGCGTGAACAGATGAGGAGTGAAGACAAACACCACTGCCGCCAACGCGGCGATGCAGAAGGGTGTCCGCTCCTCGTGCAGACGCTGTAGCCACCTCTCCACATCCATAAAGACAAAGAATATGGCAAACGCTATGGTGGAAGCCACTACGCCTATGTCGTTATAGTGTACACAGAGGTAGAGGAAGTGGAACACGTACAGCAGGATGAGCAGCATCAACCGGTAGAGCTTCCTTGCTGTCACAAGCGCGGTCATGCGCAGATAGAACCGTGTCATAAACTGTCTGCGGCTTCTGTGCAGAATCATCGTCACAAAGAAGAACGCTGACATCAGGATGAGAAACAGTATCTTACTTGTCATAATATGTATAGCATGTGAATAATGGAAGTGGACTCAGGTCGGGCTGGACGACACCGTGTGTGGCAGTGGATATGATACGCTCCACATCCTCCAGTGTCAGTTCTCCCTTGATTATTCTCTGACGGAAAGCTCCGTCGGTTGTCCGAAGGCTCTTGATAGCCTGTTCCAAGTCGTACTCGGCTATCTGCCACACTTGCCCTCTCGTGTAGGGGAAATGATGGTGGATGGCCTTGACCACAAGCACACGGCTGAGGATGTCGGTCATTCTGCCGTTCCTGACTATCGTGTGGTTGCGGACAGTGGCGATGCTCTCAATCTCCAGCCATGTGCGGTGACGGTCGAGAAGATGGATAATCTTCATGTAAAGCGTTTCCTTCATCAGATGGTCGGGAGCTTGTGGCATGACTTTGGCCTTTGTTGTGGACAACAGAATGGAGCGTTGTTGCGGTAGAACAGGACTGTCATCTGGCAAATGTAACTTTCAAATGAAGTCGAGCAGGACTTCCTCCTTGGGCTTCATGTATTTGAAGAACCCGTTCTTGCAATGCAGACTGAGGTCGAGGCATACATCTGCCGACATGTGCTCCAGCGAGTCATAGATGGTCACTTTTATCTGGCTGACCATGCCACGCTCATCTGTGGAGCCGTTGACCTTGAACATCCGTCCGAAAGAAGGGTTGGAATAGGCACAGCAGCTGTGTCCGAACTCCGTATGACGGCTTGGAATGTGGTGATAGAGGATTATCATTTCCATCTCGTCTTCGAGCATATCCATCACCTCCTCTATCGTGAAAGGGGTGTTCAACTGGAAAGTAAGAAGCACGTAATCGTCATACTTGACAGGCTTCTCCATCTTGCGCTTGTCCAGCAGTTCTGGCAACTGCAAAGGCACGACGGCAAGGAAATCATCGCAAAACTGTTCTAACATAATCGTATTCTCTGTTTGGGGTGTTTATAATCTTGTGACATAAATCTTCATCATGAGCATGGGCATATCCGACAGGCGTTGCTTGTCGAGGTGCAGTTTCTTGGCCAGACCGTCCATCTCCTTGGGGAGCGCATCGGCTATTTTGTAGAGGTCTGCCTTGTCCTTGTCGGAGAGCACGCTCACGGAAAGGTCATCCATCGTCATGAACGGCTGCATCATCATCAGGAGGTAGGCGTGCATGGTGTGCTCGTCCTTTACCCTGCCACTATTCAGATCCTCGATAGCCGCTTGTGCGTTGCGCAGCAGACGGTGGTTGGTGCGCATGGAGAGGTATATCATTGCATCCTTGTGGGACAAATCCTTGCGGTCGGCGGCACGGAGTATCTCCCGACAGCAGTGTTCGGTGTTTCGTCTGATGTCACCGATGTCATCGTCAGCAAAATCCGGCAGGTATTGCAGGAAGGATTTGAAATACAAATGCTCTTCCTTGATGAAAGCGAGCAGGTCTTCCTTGCCGTGAATGCCTTGCTTGGCGGATTTTTGCAGGAACAGCAGGTAACGCTTCAGTACCGCCTGTTTACCACCTTTATTATATATAGGCAGGCTATCCAAGGAAGCGAAGAATGGCTGTGCTTCCTTCACGGCTTGCTGTAGTTCCTCATCACCAACATGGGAAGAGGTCTGTTCTCTGAGATAGAGCAGGTCGTGAAAGGTGCGTTGCTTAGACATCGCCATACGGCACAGCTCGATGTGGATGGAGTCGTTCAACTCATGATATACCGTGAACGGGTATGAGTGGGCTTTCCTGACAGTGTCACGTGAGATGCACGATGTCACGGAATCGTCCAACACGCGCCATTCGTTGACAATCTTAACTAATGTCTGAATTGAGACCTTGCCGTTCTGTCGAAGAGTGGTCAGAAAGCCATGATACTCTCTGATGGCTTCATCGCTCGAATGGAACGACTTCGTGCCGTTTCCGTCTGAACATGCTGTCAGCATGACTACGGCAAACGCAGTGGCAATACAAATGGCAAGTCTGATACAGCCATGCGAGTTTGATTTTGCATTATGCAATATTTGCTTCATGCAATGGAGGTTGGTTTGTCCTCCGAAAAGTTGGGTTTCATATTTCATTGTTGTCATTATTTTGAGTCTGATTTTGAAATTGACGGTGCAAAGTTAATGCGTTTCAGCGATATATTTGCAAGAATGACAGTAAGTTTAATCTTATTTGTGTATCATACTTGCGAGTATGATTTTCAATGAAATCAAGTGAAAAGAAAATGGCAAATTATCGTGTTTAAGTATGATTTTTCGTTCAAGTATGATTGTTTCTCGGAAAAATAGTGTACCTTTGCACTTGATTTCATTTAATAGCGTACAACAGTATGGCAAAAGTAGGTTACATCTTTATCGCCACCAATGGCGAAGAGTATGCAGAAGACAAGGCTTGGATGCAGCAATACGGCTGTGTTCAGGTGATAGAGGAACTGTCCGAACACGAGAGGCTGCGCCCGATGTGGAAGCAGCTCATATCGAGTCTGGAGCGCGGCGACGAGCTGGTGGTGTCGAGGTTCAGTAACGCACTGCGTGGCACCCGTGAACTGGCTACATTCATAGAATACTGCCGTGTGAAGGTGGTTCGCATCATCTCCATCCAAGACCGCATCGATACGTTTGACGAACTTTTCCCCGACACCAAGCCCTCACAGGTCATCCGTATGTTCGGGTCACTCTCTGAGGAGTGTGCCGTGCTGCGCAAGGCATCGGCACACATCATCCATCTGCAACAGAATATCCGGCCGCCCAAGAAGTCTGAAAGGGCACTGTCGAAACTGGAGCGTGAGAAGAATATCGTGAACATGTACAACGAGGGGCACAGCATAGATGACATCTTTGCCATCAGCGGCTTCACAAGCCGAAGTTCCGTGTTCCGCATACTCAACAAGCATGGTGTGACGCTGAACCGTGGACCTCATAGTGGACCGCTGAAGAAAAGGAATAAAGAATAAACAAAAAACAGATACAATGAATAAGACATTCAACATCTACTGTGATGAAAGCACCCACATGGTGCATGACGGTCATCCCTACATGCTTTTGGGATGTACAAGTATAGCATACACACAAATCCGCATGGCAAAAGATGCCATAAAAGATATTAAGAAGAAGCACGGCTATAGTGATGAGCTGAAATGGACAAATGTCCACGAGGCCACGTATAAAGTCTATGCAGAGCTTATAGACTGGTTCTTTATGAATGACATGGAATTTAGGGCTGTGGTTGTTGACAAGAGTCAGATTGACGAGAAACGAGAAGACTATACGTTTAATGATTTCTACTTTCGCATGTACTACCAATTGCTGCATCACAAGATGGACATGGATTATACATATAACATATATATGGATATCAAGGACACATGCAGTAGCGATAAGCTGGAGAGGCTCAGAAAAATAATGGAATACAACTCTTCCATTGGCAGGTTTCAGTTTATACGTTCACACGAAAGTGTCTTCATCCAATTGGCAGATGTTCTAATGGGAGCCATCAACTACAACCTTAGATATGAAAAGGGAGAAGTTGAAGGAAGGGTGAGAGCCAAAATGAAGCTGATTGAAAAGATAAAAAAACACAGTAATATCAGTCTCAACACCACAACTCCCAAATTTAGAAAGAAGTTTAATTTGTTTTTTATCGCACTGAAATAGCCAATGAGCAGTTTGAATATTATCAAGAAATACCCTGAGCTGCTGGAACTGGCATATCTCAGTGAACGAGAAAGAGAGCATGATCTTCATGCAATATTCAAGCGTGATATAGAAGATAACTGTCAATTCTCATTCAGAGGGTGGCGCATCTATCCTATAAAGACAGATGGCGAGATTGACATGGCAAGATTGTTCAAGCATCTTACCTGTGAAGAAATCATGGTTGAGAACGAAGACGGTACGACTTATCCAAAGCGAGTATTCGAGATGGCTCGTTCACAAAGGCTTCATTGGATAAATCACCATGTGAGAGAATTGACACCAGACAATCTGGATGTATTTACCATAGAAGAGAGGGACGGCAAAAAGCGTAAGGTCAAGAAAACATACATCTATGATAAAGTGGAAAAGTATGTTATTGTCTTGGAACAACAACGTAGCAACGGATTCTATCTGTTGACAGCATACCATCTTAACAAAGAGTATGGACTAAAGGCTTTGGAAAAGAAGATGAAAAAGAGATTGCAGACACCACTATAAAACGCAAGACCCGAATTGCATCAAAGGCAACCGGGTCTCGAAACTCCTTCTATCTATAGATGAGCGCTGCAAAGGTACGAATATTCTTTGAAATAACGAAGGTTTTTCATTGAATTCTTCTCGATTTTAACATTTGCAGGGCAGTATTGTAAGATAACAGGAAAGAAAATAGCATAATTTTACAGAAAATCGTAATGGAAACATTCAAAGACGTTATATCAAGTGACCAACTTGTCTTGGTCGATTTCTTCGCCACCTGGTGCCAGCCATGCAAGATGATGCACCCCATCCTTGAGCAGGTGAAGGAAGTGTTGGGTGACAGAATCCGCATCATCAAGGTAGATGTGGACAAGTATGGGGTGACTGCAAGTCAGTATGGCATACAGTCTGTGCCCACATTGATGCTGTTCAGACGCGGCGAAGTGTTGTGGAGGACGAGCGGTGTGATGCAGAAATCAGAGTTGCTGGCAACGATTGACCCGTTTTTAAGATAAAAGAGCAGAAATGTCAAAATCTAAATTAAAGTCTGTCCTCATGTCCATGGACAAGAGTGAAATAATAAAAATGGTATTGGAACTTTATTCTGCACGGAAAGAGGCAAAGGAATATCTTGACTTCTATGCAGAGCCGAATGAGGGCCAGAAGCTGGAAGAGTATAAGCACATCATACGGGAAGAGTTCTATCCGAGCAGAAACAGAGAGCCAAAGACACGCTTCTCAGTGTGCCGCAAGGCATTGTCCGACTTCAAGAAACTGAAGCCTTCGGAAGATTCAGTCGCAGAATTGATGGTGTTCTATATGGAGAATGCCTGTCAGTTCACTTATGACTATGGAGACATGTGGGAGCAATTCTATGATTCTGTTGAGAGTAATTTCGACAAGACATTGCGCCACATCGTGCTTTATGACCTTTGGGACAAGTATGATTCCCGAATCAAGCAATGCCTTCGTTGGGCAAGCCCTTGTGGATGGGGATTTCCTGACGCACTGAATGATATGTATGAGGAAATGAAGGCGCAAAATGAGGAACTCCGAAAGAAATACAGGAATTTCAAGATGCCCATCAACGCTGATTATTAAACGAATATACTCAAATGGGGAAACCAAAGAAAAAACATAAGAAAGCGAAACAACTGCCCTTAAGCAAAGAAGAGCAGATTTTTCAAGCGGCAAGAGACCTTGCAGCTGAAATTGGCATATCCTATTCTGAGGCATTAGGGTTTACTTTGGGCATAAAGGACGTAACGTATGGTTGGGAAGAAGACTATACGGAAGAAGAGTTTCAGGCACTGATTGACCACGCTGTGGGAGACACTGATTATGAGCACACCCTCTATTGAATCATCTACACGAGAGGAACGTTTGGATTACGTTCTGAATGAATGGAGATGTCTGCACAACTGTGAGCTGTGCGGTAAGTGCCATATTCTGAAAGGCAGAAGCGAAGAAATACTCTATGCAGACTATATAGACGGCAAGCGGTCATATATGGATATAACATTAGAAATCAGAAGCAACAGATAATGATGTCACAGAAATACATATATCCATCGTTGTTCCAAGAGGAAGAGCCGCAAGAAAGCGTTCCTGGTGATAAGAAAGAGTATGACCTGACGAATCTCTTTGAGAGATTGGCAAAGTCTGATTTTCGCAGCCGGTTCCATCTGTCCAAGCAAGACAGGGAGTATGTAATGGAAAAGGGATTGCCGACGATACGAAAACACGCAGAGGACTTTGTGGCAAAAAGACTTGCTCCGGCTGTCATACCGAACGACGGCAAGCAGACTCCCATGCGTGGGCATCCTGTTTTCCTGGCTCAACATGCCACTGGCTGTTGTTGCCGGGGATGCTTCTTCAAGTGGCATCACATCTCAGCAGGCAGGGCACTGACCAAGGAAGAACAGGAATATGCTGTTGCCGTATTGATGGCATGGATTGAAAAACAGATGAATAAAGGATGAAGATAGAAGAAGCCATAGTATATGTGATGGTAAAGCGAAATGGCGGCATGACAACCGACCAGATTGCCGATGCCATCAATCGTCATAGGCTGCACCTGAGAAAGGACGGTCAGCCTGTGACAAGCAAGCAGGTGTATGCAACAATCTGCCGTTTCCCTGAAATGTTCACAAAAGAAGCTGGCAGAATCATGTTAATGATATGACGTAACGATATGACAATAGATACAACCAACATGTGCTCACACCTTCAGAAGAAGTTGTTTGAACCAGAAGGTGTGTATTATCCTATATGGCAAGCCATGCAGGATGATGAGACCTTGACAGCAGTGGTACGAAGCAGACAGCTGCACATCTACAGAAACGGGAAGAAAATTCTCGTTCTGGCAGGTAAGGCACAACCGAAGATTATAAGGGAAGACAAAATACAAGAGTTAATAACAAGATTATAAACAAAACATCAAATCATCAAAACAATGGACGCAAAAGAAAAAGTATTGGCAACAATGAAAGAGGCTGGTCAGCCTCTCAACGCAGGTAAAATCGCAGAACTCAGCGGTCTCGACCGCAAAGAGGTAGATGCAGCCATGAAGCAGCTGAAAGCAGAGGGTGCAATCGTCTCTCCTGTGCGTTGCAAATGGGCACCTGCAGAGTAAGGTTTATACTGCTGTCTTGAAATATAGGCAGCAGTATCTTTATTTTTATCAAAATGTTAAGGTGAGGAATCTGAATATCCTTGCCTACGGACACAATTATCCGCTGCATCTTTTTGGGGTAAGGTGCAGACGTATGGCTGTCAGCGTATCTTGGTTTAAAGACGCTTAGCGGTCACGGCGGAAGTCGTTTCGTCTCTCTCCGCCGAACAAAGCTCTGAGCACATTGCCCAAAGCTCCGAACACGAAGTAGCAAACGATGATTGCAACAATATCGTCCATAAGCATTTTCTGTTTTATGGGTTATACACTATTATGAAGATTCACTATGTCCAATCCCTGCCTCTTGGCTTCTCTGACGGTGTAGAACGTGCCGCCCTTGGGATTGCCATCGAAGTAGGCTATGAGACGTGAACTGCGGTTGACCATATAGTCGTTGCGCCTCAGAAGGCAGCCATTGTAGTATTGCTCGCTCAATACGACCACGTCATCCACGATGCGCAGGATGGCATCATACTTGGCTTGCTCTTCCTTGCTCCACCGGTCAGACTGACCACGGAACGGCACAACGGCTATCACCTGCAAGTCCTTCAACTCGCATTGCAACGAAAGGGCGGCTTCTGCCGCCAGCAGGTCAAATCCCATTGCCATGCCACAATAGAAATACCGGTAGCCGTCGGCATACGCCTTGGCTATCTCCGATTTGAGACATTGCTTCAACTCCCTCCGCTTGGCGAAAGGTACGCTGCGGTGTCCGCTGAAGCATACGGACACTGCCTTGTCGTACTTTGTCATACTTTACCTTACTTTATAATGTGTGCGTGCGAGGAACATACCGCCAATAACACATGCCCCGAGCCTTTCGAGTTGGTTGGCATACTTGGCATAGCTGAGACCCTTGGTTATCACATCGTCAAAGACCAACACCATTTTGTTGTCGAAGAACGGCTCATCAAACTCAACGACATTCGCCTTGCGGACTTCATCCTCGTTCTTGCGGTTATCGTGGATGGTCTTACGCTCTCCGCATACCCTCACGTGCTCGTAGCCGTTTTCCGCTCCTGTCAATTCACACACCCTGTGGCAGAAAGCCTTGTAGCGGAGTTCGTTGCTCTCGCTTGTGGATGCTGGAACGGGGGCGAAGACGATGTTCACGCAACCCTTGCCGTAGAGTGTCAGCATATTCTCTGCGGTGCGCTGCGCCACTTCCTCGTAGGCTCTTCCGTCCTTGAAGTCAAACACTAATTGTCTGTCGGCAATCTCCTTCTCACCCACATTGCGGATGCGTGCGGGATAGTATTTGCAGAACCAAGTCTGAGGCTTGTCTAACTGCTTTTGGATTTGATAGTCATTCTTGTGTGCCATTGCTCTTATGTTTTTTCTTCCCTTATTTCGGAGGCTTTTCCTGCCTGCCCAAGGGATATTTTTTGCTTTCCAAGAGTGATGGCGATCAAAAAGCCAAATCGGGAGCGAAAAATACGCTCTGCACGCAGAGGAAGATTTTTCGGTCAAATGCAATGGACGATTTGGTGTTTGAACAATCGCCAGCATTACCTTTGCAAAACAATATCCGCAGCGGCAAGGCAGGCGAAAAGAAATCTGTTATGTAAAAGAGGAAACGGGCGGGATGGCGTGGGGCGAAGCTGTATATGGGGAAGGACGATAGTTGATATGAGGGAAAAAGAGAAAATCTTGTAATAGGGAACGACATTGCCTTTTATCAGCATGGAGACAGTCCTACAAGCAGAGAAAACTATTGCCCTAAAAATGAGTTGGATAGTATTTTCTAAAAGTAGTATCGACTACGAATAGTATAATAGTCGAATAGTTTTTACTACCATACTACGGATAGTAAAGTCTGTTTATAGAAGAGATAGCGGTATCATCGTCTGTTCGGCGATGATACCGCGCGGCACTCATGTGTCATGCCGCTTTAGGTATTCTGTCATTGCCTCATTGACAATATCACGCAAGGACATCCCTTTCTTGATGGCGAGGTACTTCATCCTCGTGTGGATGCTCTTGTTGATAAGGAAATTGCAATGCACCGGCACTTCGGTAGTCTCAGAAACAGACACAGGTGGTGCTGGTGTAGTTTCTGTGACTATCTGCTCCTTACTCGGCTTCTTTGTGGAAGAAAGGAGTCCGTTGAGACCGCCTTTCATTCCCTCTTTCAACATACTGCTCTTGCTCATGGCTATGCTATTTTAAGTTTAACACTTCTTTTGCCAAAGACATATAATCACTGGCACCATTGGATTTGGGATTATACTCAAAGATAGTCTTGCCGTTGATGGGTGCTTCTGCCAAAGCCACATTATCACGGATGACGGTCTTGAAAACCTTCTCGTGAAAACTGTCATTGACGATTTCCCTCACGCTTCGGTTCAACGTCTTGCGGCGATCGAACTGGGTGATGACGATGCCGCCCACTTTAAGGTTGGAGTTGAGCCGCTCCTGAACGATGCGGATGATGTCCATCAACTTTGCCATACCTCTCATGGCAAGGTATTGCGCTTGAACAGGGATGATGATGTAGTCGGCTGCGGTGAGGGCATTCAAGGTCAGCAAGCCCAATGACGGTGGACAGTCGATGATGATGTAGTCGAAATGCTCTTTGGCGATGGCTTTGGTGATAAGTCCCTTCAAGATAAGCTCCCGTCCCGGCTCGCTGATAAGCTCTAACTCAGCCGCAGACAGGTCAAGGCATGAGGGTGAGACGGTGATGCCGTTGTGCAACTTGACCAACGGCAAGGTGTACTGTCCACACATTGCGCCATAGACTGTCTGTTCTTCCTCGATGGACAATCCCAAGGCTTCCGTGAGGTTGGCTTGTCCATCCATGTCAATAGCCAAGACGTTCTTCTTACTCAGTTGCAGAGCTGCCGCAAGGCTTACTGCGGTCGTACTTTTCCCTACACCACCCTTGTGATTTAATACTGCAATTATCTGTGTCATAACATGATACTACTATTAGTGAATACTACTTTACTATTCTACTACTGATAGTACATACTAACCATAGTAAAAGCGGATTTACTACGATTAGTACGTACTACTCTCAGTTGATACTACCCTCAGAAGGGAAGGTCTTCGCTCTTGTCCTGCGGTGCATCGGCTGGCGGTACGGGAGCCTCGCCCTCTGCCTTGGCTGCCTTGCGTGCCTTTGTTGCAGGTGTGTCGGTTGCATCCTTCTTCCCTGCATTGACAAAGGCGATGGAGTCAGCTATGATGCTATGCTGTATGTGGTTCTCTCCGTTGCGGTCTGTCCAAATGGAAGAAGTCAGTGTGCCTTCCACAAGCACCATACGACCCTTGGTGAGGTATTCAGCCAAACGGATATGGTTCTCCTTGCTGCTCTTCACCCTTACCCAAGTGGTGATTTGCTTGCCCTTACTGTAGTCGTCCACTGCGATGTCAACAGCCATGAATGTTCCGTGTGTACCTGTGATGACGCGGCAATCCTTTGCTCCGATGCGTCCGATAGTGTGAGTGTAAATCATAATGTGAAAATGTTATAGTGGCAAGTTGGTTAGACTTGCCGTTACCTTGTTATTTAAATGACTTTTCTTGTTGATTGAACATAAGCTATTGCTTCATTCATAATTTCTGCTCGTGACCTACTCTTGTTATCTTGCATCCACTCATCAATTTCAGATTTGAGGAACATGATACGTTTCCCCTTCTTATGGAATGGTATTTGTTTATTGCTTGTCCAACAATAGATTGTGTGTTCAACTGGATGGGTAGGGAGATACTCACTCAATTCGGAAACACTAAGCCATTCCAATCCCTTATCGGGCTGAATTTGAGTCATTAGTGTGGAAAACTTTTCTTCTAAAATCTCCAGCTTGTTTATTACTAATGACAATGCTGATGGCAAGTCATTAAAACTCAATATTTGCTTTTCCATATCAATATATGTGTGGCAAGTTGGTTAGGCTTGCCGTTACCTTGTTATTAATATCCTTTCTTCGTCTGCCTTGTATTGGCGACAAAAGACTTGTTGCTGCCTGTGAGACTGATAGAGCCGCAATTAACAAACTCTCCGTCGGAATAGACTCTGTACTTCTGTCCGCTTACCTCATGCTTCTGTTTGATGCGCTCTCGCATCCACTTCTTGGCTGCGGTCAATGAGCAAAAGGTCTCGCTCTCCTTGGTCGTCTCGTCATATACGATGCACTGGGTCATACATGCTCCTACTTCATCCATGCACCTATACTCGACGTGACATAGTCCAACTGACCGCCAAATATGTCGCTTGGCTCTATGTCGTATTGTCCATCCCTCACTTCCTTGTCCTCTCCAAGAAGCGACAAGTTTCCGTCGGCATCCAAACGTGCTGCGTCTATGACGATGTCACGAGGCTCGTCAAAGAGATAACCTGCCACGATGGGCTGCTCTCCCTCGAAATGCACCTCAAAGCCTCCGTCCACCTCCGTGCCGTACTTGCGAAGAGCCGCTTTCAGCTCGTCCTGCTCCCGGTGCTGCAATGCCTGGAGTTGTCCGTGGATAGTGAGGTCTTGCAGTTCTGCCTCTCGTTTGGTGTGGGTTGCCTCGCCGGTCTTGCAGTCGATGTCATACTTGTGGTAAACCACTGGGATATGGTCTGCCGATGTGACAAGCCATGTGATGTTGTTCACTGAGAAGCCCTGTCTGGTGAGGAACTCCTCGATGTCTGAGCCGAGAAGGTGGTCGGCTACGTCAAGATACTCGATGCGTGCGTCAGCATCATGCAGGATGATAATCTTCATTGCCTTTCTATTTTTAGTGATACAAATAAGTTTGTCGCCCATGTCGCTGGACTTGTTTAACTACGTTGAAGAAACTTACGCTCAGCATAGTGAATAAATTCCCTCTGCGTTCGCTTAACCGTTTCTTTCTCTTCCCTCCTTTCGAGACCTTTCAGCCTGTGGAGGGATATTTTCTGCTCCCACAAGCCGCAAGAAAAGACATAAAGACAAATTATGTGTGAAGAATACTCTTTTCCGAGGAAAAGGAAGATTGTTCACAGTCACAAGACCTCAAGCAGAATTTGACGATTGTCTCAGACGCGGCTAACTTTGCAGGAAATATGCCTACCACTGCGCTGATTGGAAGAAGATTATTGATATTGGCTGCAAGAGGAATGATGTGTTATATATAAAGAGGTAAGAAGAAAGATTGAAACAGTAAGGGTGGGCAGTGAAGTGTTTGCAGGTCTGCTGTACCGACATAAAGCGAGTGTGTTGGCTGACCGGGATGCAAGTCATCAAAGCTTCAGCCTTGATAGCTTGTAGCACGGACAGACAATTCTCTCGCGTCGGTACTTCGGCATACTGTCAGCTTTGGCTAATAGCAACGTGTTGCCATCAGCCAAGGATGTCTGTATGACGACAGACCATGTAACGCTTCGCAAAGGCGTGGGGCAAAGCAGTATAATTTAGAAGTAGATAGTAACGTATATCAGGCAAGAAGAGACAGTTGCGCAACGGACAAATCGGGCACTCCTGTCAGCATGACAAATGTGCCTTGTCCTTGCCGCAGGACACTGAGGCAGATTGGACGTAGCAGACATGTCTGCCACATTCAATATGCCTGAGTGGACAAGAACTGCCTCTTGTATAGCAGAAGAGAAATTGTAAAACAGTTGATTAGTGGTAAAGGTGGTATGGGTGGGCAGAATGGCATTACACGGACATTGCCGAAGCCCGATAATGGGACAGCCAGACAGCAATAAAGGCAGTTATCAGAAGTGTCAGTTTCTGATAGTGACATTGTTGGCTGCCTGTCACATGGGATTCGTGCGGTGTCCGTACAGTAATGCCGTTCTGAAG
Source organism: Prevotella sp. P3-122 (assembly GCF_002251365.1). Classification (GTDB taxonomy): domain Bacteria; phylum Bacteroidota; class Bacteroidia; order Bacteroidales; family Bacteroidaceae; genus Prevotella. The sequence continues at coordinate 77,667 of NZ_NPJH01000024.1, read as the reverse complement.
GTGTGGGGCGAAGCGATACAACGCACTTGGACGAAACCACCGCTTATAACAGAAAATATTTTGCAGTCAAAGAGAAGAAGAATAGTAAAGCAGGTGTGGGTGGGTAGTGAAGCTGTCGCAAGATTGACGGTCTGAATATCAAGGCGAGTGGATAGCCAGTAAAGGACACAATTATCAGAAGCCTCGGCTTCGGCATCTTGTGGCATAGATGGCAGTCCTCTCGCGTTCAGACCTTGGCATACTGTCTTTCTTGGCTAATAGCGACTTTGTCGCCATCAGCCGGGAATATCTGTATGCCAACCATCTTGGTGACGTTTCGCAAATGGTGAGGGACGAAGTGGTTAGAATAAAGGAAGACGGCGTTGCCGTTATGGTTAATAAATGCACATGGTTGTTATTAGAGAAGATTATCACACGCTATAACAGCAGATTGATGTCCCTGAGCAAAACAAAAGCGACCCGAAGGTCGCCTTGTTATGGAGAGGAAAGGCTATTTCTTGCCTTTCTTGGTTGCTGGCTTGGCCGGCTCTTCCGCAGGAGTCTCCTCCTTGTCGGGACACTCGTAGAACTTGGTTGCAACCATGATGATTCTGGAGTGCTTCACGCCATCCTTGTCTGTCCACTCCTCTGGCTTGAAGAAACCCTCGACGGTGAGCAACGTGCCCTTGGTGAGCTTGTCGAATGATTCGGTGTGCTCGTTCTTGCGCCATGCCTCCATATTCATGAAAGCCGATACGCGGTTGGTTTCCTCGCCGTTCTTCTCCTGACGGCCTACTGCCAATGAGAAGCGTGCTACGCTGGCGTTTGCGAACTGACGGATTTCTGCATCCTTACCTACGAAACCTGAAACTGTGAAGTTGTTCTCGATCTTTTTCATTTTGAATTGAATTTAAAAGTGAAACTTAATTTTTACATGCATTCAAAAGCAGGGATGTGGCACCATGTGGGAAGCACCATGAAAATCGTTCGCAATACTCTTTTTGTCGTTGGCGGTAAGGGAGAAAAAGGAAGATTACGCACTATTTTATTGGTCACAGCGATAGCGGCCACACAAGAAGGAGGAAGTCCTTCGCAGCATCACGCTACCTTTGCATGGTAAAAATAAGTGGCTTTCAAATAGCTCAATTCAGAAAAAGACGGGGCCAAACAATGGAACAAAGGTTGTAAGCAAGGAGGCAATCCGTATGCAACAGACAGGGGCACTGCTATGGCTGTATGCCTGGAGAAACGAAGCGGGAAATCCGACCTTACAGCTGTATCATCAGAAGAGTGAGGAGCATGAACACTGATGCACGATGAACGACAAGCCTAAGGGTCAGCTTAGCAATAGAGGCATCAAGCCAAAAGAGGACAGACATCAGAGGATTGGCGATAGCACTGTCATCATGCTAAGACCAAGTTCTGTGTCCGACAAGGAAGAGTCGCAAAAGACAGACGAGTAAAACCAAAAGGCGAAATGACCATTCCTATAACAAGGTGACGGGTTGCTTAAAATGGCGAAGGGACTTTGGCGACGTGTCGCGCTTAGGTGTCGATGCATAGCTTCTATAACAGGACTGGAGCAAGTGAGCAAACCGCACAACTTGCTCCCAAGGTATTTCAGTTACAACAGCCATAACCTCATTGGAGGATTGTCCTAAAAGAGTTTTTGCAGTCAAAGGAAGAAAGAGTCTGCAAGCCACATAGCCAACAGACTCTCTCCTGATTATTCACAGATGACAACATCATCCTTGTACTCCGTCACTTCCTTGCCGTTGATGAGCTGGACAATGACCTCACAACCCAAGTCCTCGACAATCGTTCCCTCTGTCTGACCTCTTCGGGGATAAAGCAAGGTGCAGAAACACCCTACAACGCCGTCCAACTGCTCCATGTCTATCGTTGCCATATCCGTTCCTCCTTGTTAGCCGAATGTGATTGGATTGATGCAGAAATTCGTGTCCTCTGCCTCATACTCGTATTCATTGATGAAGTCAATCATCTTCTGTTCGCTTCTTCCGTCCTGTGAGACACCAGTCTTCTCACACCACAACTTGATAGCATCACCAAAGGTGGAGTAAGCACCCTCACAATCCTCAAAGAGTTCTCCGTATGCAGTGACGTAGCACTCTTCGGGGAAGAAGTCGTTCTCATCGTGCGTATAGAAGATGTCGCAACCTGGCTCAACCTCTCGCCAACTGATTGAAAGTTCATCGCCAAGTGCCTTGTTCACCTCCTCAAAGAACAAGTCGCATGAAGACCAAGCACTTTCGGTGTCAAAGGACAAGAGGGCATAATCGTCTTCCACGTTCTCCTCATACTCTGCCCAATAGATGTGTCCTCTCACCGAGATGCCTTTCTTCTCGTAGTCAATGCCATAGTGTTCTGCCAAGAGATACAGATACACATTATTACTGTTCACCTCCAACTCTTGGAGTGTGTTCCAAAGGTCTGCCACGGCTTTGCGTGAGCCTGTCACCTTGTACTGAGTGTCGCAAATGTTAGCCATAAGATAAAATTTTTATTTTCTTCCCTTATGTAGAACCAACTACCATCGGGATTGATTAAAGAATTATGTTGCCCCAAAAGGTGTTATGGCTCATCAATGCAAGGTTTTGCCGTCAAATACTACCTCTGCCACAATCAGAGCGTGGAGATTTCACGGACAAACCACAGGCACCGACCTTGCAGGATGAACGCCATGACAGGTACCTTTGCAACACAATTCTTATCAAAGCCCGATGGGGTGGTACATGGCAGACTGCATGGTACAGCAGTGTGAAGTGACGTTATAGGTGGAGATAAGGCTATAAGAGGTTTTTGCAGTCAAAGGAGAAAAGAGTCCACAAAGTGCAGTATCTACAGGACAAAAACACTTTAGTTTACCTTGGTTAGCTCTTATATATATGCTAACCTAAAGTAAACTGTATATATGTCCGTCTAAAACCCGAAAACCGTACGGGTCAGCTTACGTCAGAAACAGAAGTATAGAACCATAGAAGTGGTTCAAGAAGTCTTTCTTCCTTTGACTGCAAAATATTATCTTTGCACGAATCATAATTGCCCTGTAGGATTTAATATAATTTAACACTCTTTGTTGAATGCAAGGAAGAACAGCTTCAATATGCTGAATATCAGTAGTATAACATTGTGTTAACCCTTAATCTGTAGAAAAGGATGTTATCATACAAAGTAATGTCCATTTGTACTTTTTCTATATGGTTTTATACTTACATTTGCATATCATTTGTATCTTGATAACAGTAACTAACTGATTATCAATATACTTTATATTTGAGGAGGTCAAATGAGACCAATAGGTAAAGACATAACAAAACACTATCAAATAGCGTGTAGCTCTGGTGAGTTACACGCTATTTGCATTTTGTAGGCTCATGTTTGTTATGTGCTTATTATTCCTTTTTTACGGCTTTTTTGCTACATATGTGGTACAGGACCAAATGGTAGATAAGGTTGAACATATACATACTTAAACATACATATAAGATTCTGTTGAACTTAAAAGTAGAAAACATGCCAAATTTAGGAATTGAAATCAAAAGAAAGTGCGAGATCTTCGGAAATGTCTTTGTTATCAAGACATTAGACAGCATTTACTGCTTGCCAAAGTGTAGTAAGATCGCTTGTAAGCGTAAGAAGGACAAAGAGAAGAAATAGGTTTAAACGGTCGCTGAGCAAATAGTCCTCGCGCGCATACGTATTATAATAATGAGCAGGTATTTCCAAATTGGAAACACCTGCTTTTGATTGGCCATTTGTCCGAGGATATTCAAATTTTTCTAATAGTATCGGACAGAAGGTATACTTCATATCATTCTCATCATATTAAGATGTTCGGAAATTCCGAACAAGTTCAGTATTGGTGTCAAGTCAATGAATACTGTTATTAAGACCATTTGTCCGAGACTTACCAAATTCTTTGGATAGTATCGGACAAATGCTTTTGATTTATTGAGTACTTAACTATTATTTCCGTCCAACAACATCAATCCTTTTATCGTCAGCAAATAACGTTGACGGGGATGATGGGGATTGGCAGGATACTTCATACACACAAATCCTTCTCTTATTGCTGGTGTGAGAGAATAATCCATAAAGTTCGGACGGTTCTTCAAACCTACAGCCTCCATCATGCTCTTCACACTCATTTCTTCTTTGCCGATGGCCAATACCAAACGCGTCACATTCTAAGAAGAAGGTTGTATGTCGATTGAACTGACATGGGTACTTGCATGGGTACTTGTATGGGTGTCGTTCTCGTCATCCTTATGCCCAATCAGCATATATCGATTCTTCTGTTCGTTGTTTTCACCGAGCAGCAAATTACGGAAAAACTTTACGAGGAAGGACTTGTCTGGTTCTATGCCTTTCTGGGGATTACTATAATTGGCACGGACTAGGGAATTACGGAAGTACCAGGAATTATCAGCGAACAATTCATTGTTTACCTTGTAGCCACAGGAACGGAGATATTTGATAATGAAAACAGCAGTTGTTCGCGTGTTTCCTTCACGGAACGGATGGTTCTGCCATAATAAAGTCACAAAGTCCACAACATGTGAGATAATCTCATCTTTAGTCAAGCCTTTATAACTGAAATTTCGTTCAGTCTGTATGTCATATTTTAATGCTTCATGAATGTCTGCTGCACGACCATATACAACTGTATCGCCTTGCAATACCCATTCCTTTTTACTGATGTCATAGGGACGAATCTCACCTGCATGCTTAAAGATTCCATCAAATAGATGACGATGGATGTTCAAAAACTCTAAAGGAGTCAATGAAAAAGACTTTTCATTCAGCAATTTCGTGATGTTTGCCGCCACGCGGTCAGCCTCTTCCTTTTCAGCATCGTCAGCATCATGCGTAGTCTTATTCACATAATAAGACTGTAGCTGTTCTCTCACCTCATCGATGGTGATGTCACCCTCAATGTGCTTTACCGCTATTTCCTTCAGATAGTCAGACACACGAAGCCCATCTACGTCTTGAAGTCCTATTGCAGTACGCCAAGCCGAAACCCGCTCACGTTTATGTGGCTCTGCCACACGCTCGTAAGCCTCAAAGTCAATATATTTCTGCTTTTCGCTCATATCTCGTCTAACTTTATTTCTATAACGTTTTTTATTCCGTTCATTATTATCACATTAGCCATCTTCAGCGGATCAAAGAACCGTCCCGTGATTCTTCTGTTTCATTATTTATTATTATCCGCTGCTTTTAAGCAATCCTCAACATCTTTAGTGAATTTGGAAATGTCATCAATGATTACAGAAGTAATTCGCTGACGAAAACTATCATCGATAAGATGGAAGGTGGCATCATTATAAATATCCCAGGAATCTATATTTTCGTCCTTTGGAATTGATGGATATTTCCATATATACCAATTCTCATCATCTTCGTAATCCTCATTATTTGCCACAAGTGTTTCAAACGCCTTGACATATTGTTTGGGTAGCTTCTGACCATTCCTTACGCCAAAGTACAACAATTCATCAGAATATTCTTCCAATTGAATATTAAAGGGTAACGACGTTTTGATTTCAATCGAAAGACTTGCATTATTCCTCTTTCTACTGCTTCCATGAGCGATGTCTGAAAAGTCCTCTTCCGTTGGCTTCTGCAACACCTCATAGCCATTCTTTTCTAAAACAACTACCAAGCCATTCCAGAAATCAGCTATAGTATGCCAATGTAAATGTTTGACGTTGTCAATAAGGAGCTTTGCGCTTTCTAAATTGCTCTTTGACTCGCCAATCAATTTCTTTATTTCAACTCTCTCTTCTATATCAACATTATTTGTCATATCATCAATCAATTTAATGTATTGTATAATTGTTTCTCGTTGAAAGGGTTTGTCATAAACAAACGGCATACATCCTTGCAACCATCTGACGATTTCATTGGGATAAGAGATGCACTGGACCTTCTCGCACAACTTTGGATACTTGTTGTTTGTGGAAACACTTTCCGTAGAAGGCTCATGCCCGTCAAGAGAAAGATAATACACTTCGATGTTGTCTTCAGGTATCTTTTCCTTTTCAATGATAATCCTGTAGTACTTCTCTAATTGCCCTTCTTTCTCATGATTACTGTCGGAAGCATAGATCTTATTCTCAATAATGACAGCTCGCTTCGTTGACTTGTCCAGCAGCAAGATATCAATATCATGTAACTCCTTATGAATTTCCAACGAATTCAAGTCGTATTCGAAAGAGCTATCAACACATTTCAGAAAGGCATTTAGATAGCGATACTCATTGCCTGTTTTGAAATTGAGAAGATAAATTGAGAATGTAAATTCACCTCGTCTGATTCATCAAACATTGCTGTGAAGATATTGAACTGGTCTTTCCGAACCTCTATATCCTCATATCGTTTCCTGATAACATCAAGTTTCTCAAGAAAATTCCTTAGATGGACTATTTTCCCATTCACCATTTTTTCTGTAACTAATATCTTAGCAGATTATTAATCTTTTATAGGGCTGTATTATTGAGACTTATTTCTTCTGTGGAATTTCCATTTTTAGATATAACCACATTCGCCAAACAAACGGCATATTCCACATCAGAGTCTTGAGGTTTCCATGCCAAAGTATAGCTCACTTTTGCACTCGTAACTTCATAGCCCTTATCAGTCCATGCCTTTAGTTTGTCTTTTCCAGACGCAGATAGCGCAATGATGTTGATACTTTGCTCATTCAGCAAATATCCGTCCTTGTATTGCAGGTTATCACCACTTCTTAAACGAAGCACAATGTCCTTTCTTCCCTTGAAGAAATTAAGGATAACATCATGCATGTTTAATGCAATTGATATAGAAGAATACTCTGTGGGAGGATTGGTTACCAGATACAGGTTCCGTTTTGCCCGAGTGAGACCTACATAATAGGATCGCATATCATCAACATTTCTTCTATTCGGAATAGCAGACATGAGGTAGACATTATCGAATTCTCGACCTTTGGCCTTGTGAATAGTGCTCACGAACACGGACTTATCATCATTTGCAATGAAATCCTCAATATTCGACTCGAAGATGTATTCACGCAAGTCGCTGCGATAATAGAATTGATGAGTTATCTCAAAGTCTGAAAAGAAATGCTGCATAATACTGAGACAAGTGCTTGAAGCGTATGTTTCGAGTGTACGTTGTTTCGCTTTTAACCACTTTTCTTTTGATATGGATATTTCGTTCCTGCCAAGTTGTTTTAGGAAATAACGGACTTCCGCAAGATTCCCAAAACGGAAGCCTCCCATTGATTGCGCAATTGTGGCATGTAAACCTCGCTGCTCCAACTCGTAAGCCACTTGCATTGTTTCTTCATTGGTTCGAGTCAAAATAGCTGTATTTCCCTCTACTTTTATTTCTGCGTTCAAAAACGATTTCAAGGTCAGCACCTTGCCTTCTTCACCTGTTGCAGACATGATGGAAGTCTGCTTCAGACGACCGGGAATCCGCTGTACATAGCGATTGGCACAATCAACTACAGCTTTCGCAGACCTATAGTTATCTGTCATCTCGTACAACTTTGCACCTTCTTGCTCCACTATCGATTGCATATATCGTGAGTCAGAACCACGGAAACCATAGATATTTTGGTCATCATCACCCACTGCAATGACTCGCATTTCTTCATTCTGCCGCATCAGAGCCTGAACCAAACGGAAATCATCCTGTCCCATATCTTGAGCCTCATCAATGACTAGAACGCTCTTAGCTATTTTCGATGCTTCCACCTCACCATTTTCTATCATCTCTGCAGCACGCCTTACCACATCTTTTGCCTCATCCAGATTTCCTTGTTTACCGATAAGGTCAAAACTATAAGAGTGGAAGGTCTTAATCTCCACATAGTGTGCAGCGTTGCCAACTAAATCAATAAGTCGTTTTTTGAATTCGGTAGCAGCTGCTCTTGAGAAAGTAAGCATCAATAACTGCTCATGCTTCACGTCTTCTAACAGCAAGAGAGAGGCAAGTTTGTGAACCAAGACTCTCGTTTTACCACTACCAGGCCCTGCTGCCACCACGATATATTTCGACTCTTTGTCATCGATAATCTCACATTGGCGGTTGGAGAGTTCACCGAAGAGTTTGTTGTATTTGGCAGGAGTGATATTCTGATCTATCTGCGCCCGACGTTCTTCTTTGAAATACTGATTGATGAACTTGCGGAAATCAAGTGTAAAGTAGTCGTTCACGAATCGAAGTGCTGCATCATAGTCACGAACCATCAAGTTAGCATATTCACCCACAATATGAATCTGGCGTATACGTTGTTTGTAGAATTCATCCAATAAGCGATACTGCTCCTTACCATATCTGGTACGACGGTCGGCAATACGCCCGATCTGCATGGTGTTATAGATAACGATGAACCCACCTTCAATCTTCATCAGTTCCGTTTTGGTGAGATAAAGCAGCGCTTCCTCAATATCAGCAATTGTAGGTTTCTCTTGGTCGGCAAACATTGATTCCTGCCGACTGGAAATATATTGTTGAAGCAACTCTACAATAGAGAAGTTCACAAGCGCCATTTCTTTATTGGGGTCTCGACTGACATTGAGCGTATCCGTAATAAAGCGGCATATATCCATACGCCGTTCGAATCGAGCCTTCGTAACTTCTTGCGAAGCTTGCAGACGTACACTCACGCTATCGCTAAAACTATGTTCCTGTTTATGAATATAACCCTTCAATGACAGAAAATGGAGCAACATCCTCAAGCGCTTGACATTTGAATATGTAAGACCGCTCTTTTGGGCTTCCTCATTCAGTTCTTTATAATTGATTCTTTGTGCTTCTCCACCAAATCGTTGCAGAAGGAATAGTTCTAGTTTTAAGATGATGTCAAGATTGCGTTGAGAAGTACTCTTGGATATCCAGGCTTGCATATCTCGAGTATCTGCCAACAAACCATCTTGCCGCATCAGGTTAATATTCCTGATAACTGTTGCCTTGCTCATTCCAAGGATATCAGCTAAATAGTCAACACGACTCTCAGCTTTTGCCCCTCGACCTTCAGCTGTTGCACGTGCACTGATAAGTGACTTGATGATACGGGCAGCTTCTTCACGTGATTGCTCATCAAATAGTGGAGAGATAGTCAACTTTCGACGTGCCTCATCCATATTCTTCACAGCAATGCCGGTAGCAAAGACGTGAGGGGAGTTACTGCCTCGTTGTATAAATTCTGCATCCTCAAGTGCAGCGATGGCAGCCTTTACACGAGTCTCGATGTCTTCTACATCTTCACCCCATCCAGCCTGACGTGCTATATCCAATGGCGAACAGCTTACCTTATGTCGCTTAGCCGTAAGATCCTTAATGGCTTTCCAAACCTGCTGAATTTCACTGATACTGAGCTTCGTCTGATTGAGAAGTATAAAGTGTTTATCAAGGTCGCTGTCAGCATATAGTACAAAGCATTCTGCCTGCATTTGTGGATCACGTCCTGCACGGCCAGCTTCCTGTATATAGTTCTCCAACGAGTCGCTGATGTTGTAGTGTACTACCAATCCCACATCTTTCTTGTCAACTCCCATACCAAAAGCAGAAGTGGCTACAATCACTTGAGCCTCACCACTCATAAAAGCATTCTGGTTTTTCACCTTCTCGGCAGCCTCCATTTTTCCATTGAATGGCAAAGCTCGAATGCCATCATTGACTAAATGCTGTGCCAATTCGCGAGTTCTTCGGGTTCGTGATACATATACTATCGAAGAGCATTTGTGCCCAAGAATCAATGAGCGAAGTAGGTTATATTTCTCATCAGCAGTATCAGCATGAAGCACAGAATAACGCAAGTTCTTACGCTCTGAATTGGCAGCAAACACTTTCAGTTCCAAGCCCAACTTTGCTCTGAAGTAGTCGCAGATGTCACTGATTACTTTTTGTTTGGCTGTCGCTGTAAAACAAGATACCGGAATGGACTGTTCCGATTGTTTCTTTTCCTGCAACTGGCGAATGAAATCACCTATGTACAGATAATCCACACGGAAATCGTGGCCCCAAGCAGAAAAGCAGTGTGCCTCATCTATCACAAAACGAACAACATGGCGCCCCATCAACAATCGCTCGATGGTTTTACTGCGCAACATTTCTGGCGCGATGTATAGCAGATTGGCGGTTCCATCTGCCACCTGTTCTATAGCTGTAGCACGTTCGATAGGATCTAACAGTCCATTGATGGTCACCGCATCACTAATACCACGAGCAGCAAGATTATCCACCTGGTCCTTCATCAACGACTGCAAAGGCGAAATGACTACAGTTAGCCCATGCGTATTCCGTCCAGCCATCAAAGCTGGCAGTTGGAATGTGAGACTCTTACCACCACCCGTAGGAAATATCGTTAGCAAAGATTCACCTCGAATAGCAGATTCCACAGCCTGCTGTTGCATAGGAACACCATCGAAGATACGGAACTCATCATAGCCAAAGAACTCTTTTAGCCCGTAATGAGCATCTAAACGCTGATGACAATACTCACAATCACCACAAGATGTGTTGCACATCATATTCATCACATTCACCACCTGTGGATAGTTCCGTATCACCCAGGCAGGAGTGATAGAAAAGATATCGTCAGCACCGATTACTGCCAAGCAATATGCCAACTCAACAGGATACTGTTTGACCAAAGTCTTAAAGTCAGCATGACTGCACACCTTCCCCTCATACTCCTTTAGAATCAATTGCTTCCAATCAAGTTGGGATGAAAAAAATGATGATATCCAATTGACATTTGGCGAATATCCAATATACTTGAAGAACCCTCCGAACTCCTGTGTTTCATTCAATAGATAATAGTAGATTTCCTTTCTGTTATCCGTCAACTGATTCCAAGCCGCCATCTCGTCATTCAGTAAATCGCGAGCCTTCATCGAATCATTCACAGGATTATTCAGTTCATCCACCTGTAACTTATCATCTTTTACCAGATGATGATACGGTCGTTTAGGGAAAAGTAGAGGCGATAGAAACAGCGTATCAACAATAGTCGGGTTACCCCTCAATGAAGTATATTTCAAGTCGAAGTTGATAATGTTATGTCCACACAACGTATCGCATTTTGACACAAAGGCATCGAAGTCAGCCTTGGAATGAGAGTGCAACACGGAACCATCCTCCCTAACTGCTCCGTAATCCGCCACCTTCTTCGTCTGCGGATTTACCTCTGTATCAATAAATGCAATCATATCTTCATTTTTGTTTTTATTCTTTTGTTTACTTCTTACTGTCTTCTTTCCCTATCGAGAGACTATCGAACGCCTATTCTACGTCCTTGCTACGACCTTCGAACGACGGCGGAACGATCTTGCTACGATACGCCTTGGACACGCCTCCAATGCGCCAGTCTGTCTGACCTGTATATGTTCCGTTCGTCATCTTGTATCTTTATGTTTTCTTTTATGTTAAAACTTAACTCGTTTTTATTATCATGTTAAAGAATCTGTGTTTTTTAACTCGTACTTCTTTACGTGTTATCATTTCACAATTTCATTAACATGAACAGATTCTATCACCTCTGCTGGTTCAGTTGCTTAATACTGGCCAAACTCAATTAATAGATTCATGAGCCGGATTTGTCATGTCTTGATTGCTCATATTATGTATCTATTTTTACTTCTATTCGTCTTCTTACAATCTATTCATCAACTGGGGACAAACTGGGGACAAACTGGGGACAAGACTTGTGACAAAACTTGTGACGTCATCTTCTGAAGAGAACATACGCAGCAGTTCTTGTATTTCGTCTTTTGTTATCATTTGACTTCGTCTTCTTCCTTCTTGCAAGGCATAGCCAAAACAAGCCTTGACTCTGCTCTTAACCCCCTTCGTTTCCCCCGTTTCCCGGGGGACAGAAACGTTCGTCAGTTGACTTATTTCTCTTGATTGAATTCTTCCTGTCTCACCAACTCCTGCACAGGCACTTCAAGTGCATTGGCTATTGCAATGAGGGCTTCAAGGCTGGGCTGGGTGGTATTGGTGACCCACTTGGAAATAGTTGCCTGATCCTTTCCTAGTTTATCTGCCAACCACTTGTTGTTCAGGTCGTGTTCAGCTAGAACGATTCTTATCCGATTTAATTTTGCCATGATAATTTTCTCTTGTTCAAGGGCAAAGATACAAAATAATAATTCATAATTAAGCATAATATACTTAATTTTTATTGTTTGTAGTGAAAATTTGATGATATTGTCAAGTATTTGGCGTCATTACTTGCACAAACAAGTCATTTGACAACACGAGTCCACGCTGCATAAAAATGCTTCGTCATGCGGATAGCCGTACTAAACTGGGCAAGGAGGAAGAGCAAACAAAGTTGTTTATCAATGGTAGTCCGTTCCCGACCAATATAAAAAGCATATACGCTCTTTACGTGTATCGCAAAGATCTCTTTTTGCAATACCAAAGCGAGCAGTTAGCCCGTAATATGAGGAACATCAAATACCTTGTTTCTTTCATTGGAGAAGAAAAAAGACTGCAAGATTCGTTGGAGTGTATAAAATAAATGGTAAAAGGGATAATCCAAAAGTAAAGGACGAAGTGATTTTAGATTTGGAGCAAATAAAGGCTTTTGAGCACTTGGAAAAAAGAATTGTAATAGACTGGGCAACTCCTACCAATTCTTGGCATCAGTATTATGATAGAAAAAAGCAAGCACGGATAGAACAATATATACAGGAGCAAGACAATGTCCCATTGTTTGAATCATATCTGCGCACAAATCTAAATCATGCTCAATTGAAACTCGTCGTTCAGCACCCTGATTGGGGGTTAGAAGATTTGGCTATTGCAATAACTGATAATTCAATTTTAATGTACAACAGAACATACACCCCCGAAAGGATTTCGGAATTGGGAGAGAACGAGATATTTGTCTTTGGCAGCAATCTGGCAGGTGCACATGGTGGCGGTGCTGCACGGTTGGCATACAATAGGTTTGGCGCTGTATGGGGCGAAGGCGTGGGTCTGCATGGTAAGACATACGCCATTCCTACCATGCAGGGTGGTGTTGAAACCATCAAGCCATATGTAGATGAGTTCATCCTTCCGAAGGAGTTCGTTGAAAAACTATAGATCAATTCAATGCTTGAGCAGAATGAATGTTTACTCACGGCTCACATGGAGACATGTGGTAAGATGTTGTATCATAGCGTACCAATCGAGGTTGAAACAGAATGACTCCCAAAGTATAGCATACATGCAGCTCCTGGCATTATAGAGTTGCTGACGCAATATAATTGGTTCATCTGTCAGTATCCGCTGTCGAGTCTACTTTGCTGTTGCTCCGATACGGTTTCGTGCATCTTGTCCTGCACCTGTGCCCTTGTATTTGCTGCGTGCCGGGTTGAAACTATAGCGCAGGGTGAGGATAAGGCGGTTGTAGTCCATTGTATTGGTTTGCCGTATATTGTAGCTTCCGTAGTCGATGAAGACGTCGTTGTTTCCTTTCTGGAATATGTCTTGCCATGAGAGTCGCAGTGTCAGTGCGTTGTTTTTGAGCAATGACTTCTGTACGGCGGCTTCGAGTGCCCAGTAGTTGTTGGTCAGCTCCACATTGCTGTAGTTAGCCTTGCTGTGGAATTCGGAGTTGAGTTCAATCTGCCATTCTTTCTTGAGTCTGAAGGCGTTGTTGGCATTGAATACCCACATGGGTTTGTTGAACGTACGTTTCCCGTTGTCGAGGTCAAGTGTGAGCCATTGTTTAACGAAGGCTGCTGTCCATTGTGGCGTGTAGCATCCCCAAGTCTTGTTGGCTGTAGCGAAGATGTTTATCTGCTGTTGCGGCTTGTCGATATTCTTGTACGACACTCTAATCATACCTTCGTCATTCATCTGTTCGCTCCAGTTGCTTATCAGGTCAGAGTAGTGTGAGTAGCTTGCTCCTACTGTGAACATGCTGAACATGGTTGTAAGTGACACGTTGTTCTCAATTGACGGCTTTAGCTTTGGGTTGCCCTGTTGGACTACGAAGCGGTTGTGATACATCATGGAGTTGTTGAGTTGCCCCAGCGACGGGCGTTGTGTTCTGCTGGAGTAGGCGAGAGCTATCCTTGTCTTACCTATCAGTGTAGATATTGATGCCGAAGGGAAGATGTTGTCGTAAGAGCGTTCCATATTGTCGGCAGGGTTGAGCATGTCCTTGTAGTCGAAGTAGGCATGTTCGTAGCGCAGTCCGAGGCTTGCCTGTGTCTTGGCATTCAGTGCTACACCATATTGTATGAATGCGGCATAAGTCTTGTCGTTGACTTTAGATGTTGAGTTGGGCAGTCCGGTGCCTTGGCTGTTGTTGGTATTGTCGCGTTCGATGAATGTCTCTTCCGTACCGATGTTGAGCATGCCTTTCCATATAGGATATGCGAGAACGAGCTTTGTGGCTGTCATGTTGTTCTTGGATGTTGTCACAGATTCTATGTCACGGTCGGTTGTGTTGGCTGTTTCCTTCATCAGCTGATGAGTGTTGTCGTTGGTGAAGAAAAGGTCGGCATTGAAGTCGATGGTCAGTTTCCCTATACTTCCGTTATAGTATGCGTTGACGAGTGTGTTGTTGGGTTTGTCGCTCCAGTTGTGTCCGTCGCTGCAAACAGATTCTATTAGTGTGCCTCGTTCGTATTTGTTCATTGCGAGACGTTCTTTTGTGTCTACCTTAGTCGATATGGCATAGTCAACCTTTGCTCCTACAGAGTGTTTGTCGTTTATCTGCCAGTTGAAACCGCCTGTAAGGTGTGTGCCTATTCCTCGCCACTGGTGCTTCAATACGCCTTCGTATCTGAATATTTCTGTCCCTGTACTGATGTCGGTAGTAGTCTGTCCGAGGTCGCTCCATTGGTTTGTGCGATATTGCCATTCCTTTGCTGAAGCGAAGACGTCGAGTCCTTTGTGTCGGTAGTTTACATTTACTTGTGCTTCCGGGTCGTTGAGTCCTGTGCGCAGACTCTGTTCGGTCTTTGCGAAGGTATTGAAGCTGAAGCCGTCGCCCTGCCTTCTGACAGTCTTTATTCTAACAACGGCAGTTACCGTAGCATCGTATATGGCACCAGGGTTGGTGATGACCTCAACACTTGCAATCTCGTCGCTCAGCAGTCGTTTCAGCTCATCGTTGTCGTAGACTTTTCGTCCGTTGATGTAATAGACAGGCTTGCCACGGCCAACGACCTCAAGGTCTTCGCCTTTCTTTATTATGCCGGGGACCTTCCTCAGCACGTCCTGTGCCGTACCTGCCTTTTCGAGTGTAGAGCCAGTGATGCGTGTTACCATGGCGTCGCCTTTCAGACGTGTATATGGCAGCTGTCCCTTGATGACAACCTCCTGCAGTTGGTGAATATTGAGGGTGTCAAGTTTTAGCGAGTCGGATGCGCCTGCTGTTGCAGCCTGTGCATTAGCGGCAATTGCGGATATGGCAAGAGCCTGAATGACAATAAATCTTCTCATCATGTCTGTACAAATTAAAAACAGGATGCAAAGTTATGGATAAAAAACAAACTGCGTTTGTAAAAAACGGACATTGTTCACTTATGGTAGGCGCGGTAGCCTCTGAGGAAGTTTTCCTGCTGTATGTGTCGGATGTGCTCCATGTATTCTGACGGCGACATTCCGGCAAACGCCTTGAACTCCTTATTCAGGTGTGAATGGTCAGTAAAGCCAAGACGGTAGACAATATCCTTGAAGTCGGTTATTTGCAGGCTTTGTATGGAACGGCACGCCTGTAGGCAACGTTTGGTGCGTATCATCATCTTTGGTGTCATGCCAACATATTCCTCGAAGAACCTGCGGAACTGCCGCTCTCCCAAGCAGGCCCGGTCGGCAAGCGTGTCAATAGACGAGCTGGGATGATGATCAATCTCGCTGCAAACGGCCATCATCCTCTTGATAGTCTCGAAGTCGTTGTTTAGTGCCAACCGTTGTGTTATGAAGTTCTCGATGATGGCAATGGCGCCATCATCAGTTTTTGCGTCGAGTACCATTCTCTTGAGCAGCTTGAATTCAGGAATGCCGAGGTAGTCCATGTCGACGTTGGTGCTTGAAAACATGTTGCATGGCATGCCCATGATGATTTTCAGGGCATAGGGGTGAAAGAATACAAACAGGAGGTCAGCATGCTCGAATGTGGACACGTTGGCTGCCGCGTGGTATTGCCCGCATACGGAGGCAACGTTGCTGGCCTCGTATATGCCGTTTACGGCAAAGGGCTTTTCACGATGGAACATCCACTTCATGCAACCGGTAGGCATGATGGTCATTTCTATCGGGTGCCCGTCGAAGCGCATCACCCAGTAGTGATGTACAAAAGGCGACAGGTGCTTGGAAGGGAGAATTATACGTGACAGCAAGTTCGCAGGCTGTTGTGTGGATGTTGTCTTGTGGAAAAACGGTAGGGATGCCCGCAATGCAGTGTCTTTGTGAGGGCATCCCTGTCAGTTAGCTTTTATTAGAACTCATCGTTTGCATAGAATACCTCGAAGAGCTCGCGTGGGAAATCGAATATCTCCTCGTCCTTGAAGAACCTCTTCAGCTCTACGGCTGCTGTCTCGGGCGAGTCGCTGGCATGAACGATGTTTTCCTGATAACTCATGCAGTACATGCCGCGGATAGTTCCCGGCACACAGTTGGTACGTCCGTTGGTGGGTCCTGTTATTACGCGTACAACCTCTATGGCACTTACGCCCTCAAGACACATGGCAACAACGGGTGTAGCCATCATGGAGTCCTTAACCCTCTGGAAGAAAGGTTTCTCTGCCAGATGTGAGTAGTGCTCTGACAGCACCTCGTCGGTAAGCTGCATCATCTTCAGTCCTACAACTCTCAGTCCCTTCTTCTCAAAGATAGAGATGATTTCACCGATAAGGTTGCGCTTGATGGTACATGGCTTGAGCAGTACCAGTGTTCTTTCTGTCTGTTTCATAAATTTTATTTGTTTAAGGTGGATTTCTATTTTTGTTTGGTATCCTTGCAGACATGCCGCAGCTTTTTCTAATAGTATGTGTTTTCCCAATCGCATACCCAATATGATGCAAAGATAGTGAAAACATACGTAACGGCAAAGAAATAAATCGATATTTTTCCTTTGGTCGCTGCTGTTGCATGCAAACTGAAATGCGTGAACAGATTATATATGTATCGTGCCTTTCCCCAAAAACGTTTGCATTGACGGATGCAAAGCTTTGCGTTGGCAAATGCAAAGCTTTGCGTGGACGATTGCAAAGCTTTGCGTTGGCAGATGCAATGCTTTGCGTCTGAGATGGCCAAAAACTGGGTGATTTGTTTAATACATGTCAATATACAAATAAACGGTGGTACAGACATCGCTCTACACGGTTCTGATAGTATGTCGGTAACTATCCGTGAGTCAATGTTCGGTACCACCGTTACCCAGGAGCGTGACCTTCTGTCTCCAAAGACAGTCCATTATGTAGTTGTGGATACTGTCACCTCGCCTGGTTGTATAAGTATGAGTTGCGTGCCCGCTGTCAGAGCCTGTTGCGTATTTTTGTCAGTTTTTTGGACTTTTGTTTTCTCTGCTTCTTAGTCCGTAGCACATGACAGGCGACAGCTTTATTTCTGCTTTAGATATAAAAAAGCAGATTGGCTGTAAATACGTCAACAAAGTTAGGCGATTTCCCACAATATACAAATAGGGAAGTAGTTTTAGTTGTCTCTTTCCCTGTTTATAGTTGTCTCTTTCCTCTGTTTGCGGTCGTCTCTTTCCCTATTTTAGTTGTCGCTTTCCTTGTCTTTCAAGCTTAATTTCCATTCACCAGGCGTCATGCCGGTCTTCTGCTTGAATATTCTGTACAGATGTGCACGTGAGGAAAAGCCGCATTCCATCGATATGGCATCATTGTTGTATTCGGGATACTTCTTGAGCATCCGCTGTACTTCGTGAAAACGAATGTCGCTAAGCCATACTCGGAAGGTGAGCTTGATATGTTTCTCGAAATAGTAGGTAAGGTCGCTGCGCATGATGTGCAATTGCTGCGACAGAGTGCCCAAAGTTACGGTTGGATCTTTGAAACCACCTGATGCCGCCCATGTTTCCAAAGTTTTCTCTATCTGTGCCATCAGTTCGTCTGATTGATGGTCATTGATGTCTTGCTCTGGCAGATTTTCTGTATCCCCATCCAGGCACTTCTGTGTTGTGATGTCGTCAATATAATTCTCGCTGGGCACGATGTTGAAGCCCAAGGCAACGAAGCTCAGAACGAAGATGAACAGCAACAGAAGTGCCAATGTGCCGAATATTTGTAACAGGCTGCTGGAAAGTATGCTGAACAGAATCAGCAAGCCGCATGGTATCAGCAGTAATCCTCCTGCGTAGATATAGCGCGTGTATGGCAACAAGTCGCCAGCCGTCTCTGTCTCAATAATTCGTCTGCGATAACGTATCTCTTTGTAGCTTGTCAATATGAATAGCAGCATACAGATAATGTAGAGAATGTATAGCAAGTGTAACATTTTGCCGAAGTGTATGCTTTTGCTGAACATATACCAGATGCCTGCTGTAGAAAGAACTGCGATGCATCCGGCCATGCCTCCCCGTAGCCATCTCCTCGTGCTGCAACGGGAACATTCAAGGTTGATGATGGACGAGGTGACAAGATATGCTGTTGGGGTATAGAAGATGATGTTTGCCAGTATGCCTACGTCTTCTCCCATGGCACGCAGTCCGAAGCGCATCTGGAAGTAATAGTGTACAGCCAGGCAAATCATTGATAACCCAAGGAGTTTGCGCGACTTTTCATACCTCTTGTTTACCCATTTTACATAATATCGTGATAAGAAAATCAGCAAGGCAAGACAGATGGTTACTATCATGCAGCAGAATTGAAGAAGATATAGATTATTCATGTCCGGTGTTTGATGCTAACAAATTTGTCTGCAAATGTACAAATTTTTATTCAGAGTAAAGCAAGTATTATCCAGTATTTTCCTTTTCTGCTGTTTTTAATGAGATGAATTAGGATTATTCAGTCATATACAGCATATATCTGTCATAGTCCACACATATATCCGAAAGCGCCAATGCATATATCTTTATGTGAATATCCGCAATAGAAAATCCCCAGCCTTCTCACATCCGAGAGGGCTGGGGATGAGTTTCCCTGCCTTTAAGGGAGGGTGGGGAGGACCATTTACCTCACTACCACCTTCCTGCTCTTGTCACCCTTTCGGATGATGTTCACACCCTTCTTTGGAGCATCGAGGCGTGTGCCGTTGATGCTGTAAACGGTGGTGCTGCCATTGGCATCTATGGTCCTTATTCCATTGGGAATGTCCGAGGAGCCAATATGCAGTACTACTGGAGCCCAGGTGTCTGGCCTTCCGTCGCCATCCTCGTCGGTGAGTCCCGTGATGCCGTTAGGTACGAAGGCGTGCGTTTCCTCTGCCCATTGCTCCACCAGTGGGTCATCGTCAGTTCCCGTGCCTGTCACAACCTTGAACTTTATCTCCTCATCTGGCATGCTGCCGAAGATTGCCATGATGGCGGTGTTGTCGGCATTCTGCGCCTTCAGCGGCTTAGGTTCTGGACACTGGTTGCCCACGATGAGTCCTTCGCTGTTGACAGCAACAATCTCGCAGTCATCGAGCACCTTGTTGCCGCTCATCACCTGGCAGTAGAAGAATGAGTTTATGTTGTACGCTCTGTGGTCAGTCTCATATTTGTCGAGATACAGTATAGGGCGCCAAGCGACCTCCTTCTCCCATCCTATCTGACCATACTGTACGTATCCGTCAGACTTCCTGTAGTTGTATGAGTCTGTGACCTCACAAGCCTCCGCCTTCGACCCGTACTGGTCGCGGATGCCCTGTGCAGGCAGCTGGGCAGCCGTGCAGAGCAATGATAGTGCTATGAATAATTGTTTCTTTCTCATGTTTTTTAGTTAACGAGTTGACATGTATACAAATAGTTTACTTGAAGGTTTTGAAGTCTTTATGTTTCAAGTTATGAGGTTTCAGGTTTTAACCTTATAACCTCATAACCTTTAATCTTAGTCCTTAGTCCTTTGACCTTCGACCTTAGTCCTCAAAACCTATCTGCTATTTTCTAACCACAACTTTCTTGTTGCCCCTGATAACCACCTGTCGGCGCATAGTGTTGTCGATGCGTTGTCCTGCGAGGTTATAGGTGTTCTCATCTCCGTCGTTGTCAGCAGCGATGTTGCCGATGCCCGTTGGCGAGCTGAGGTCTATGACGAGCGGCTCGTTGTAGGTACCGATGATTGCATCGTCGTTGTAGAACATCACTCCGGGAACTATGTAGTCCATACCGTCGATGTTGACGATGAATCTCAGGGCAGCACCATGCTCCTCACCAGCGATGGTGATGAAGTGGCGGTCAGCGACAGCCTCACGGCTTATTGCGCGCAGGTTGTTGTCTGCGTCGATGACGCGTACCTCAACATTGTTGCGAGCCATGCCGTTGAAGTCGAGCACGGTAGCTATGACAGTCATGTTGCCACTGTGTGCTGCCGCGATGTCGTTCTGAGCCTGTGCGTATGCCTTAGCCTCAGCACTTGTCATGGCCTTGGCATTAGCTGTGCCGTCCGACAGCAATGACGGGTAGCAGAACTGCTTAGCGTTGTCGCGGGAAGAGAAGTACTGGTAACCCTCGCCTGCTGCCATGGTGGTCAGCGTACCTACCCACTCGTTCTGGTTCCATGTAGCAAACGACTTGTGTCCCTTAATCACGTCACCATCCTGGGGATCAAGGTCGGCGAATGCCTCTCCGAGCGAGATATAGCCAGGAGCCATGTAGCCAATCCAGTTCCACTGTGGCTTGATGGTCAGCGGAGTTGACGCCACATCCACTGGCAGACCGGAAACGGTGAGAGTAGCTGGAGCAGAGAGCTGTGCCTTGTACATCTCTCCTACATTGATGCTTGAGAGCGTGCTGCTAATCGGAGTCCACAGAGCATACTCTGAAACCAGAGAGCTGAGGTTGTCCTGTATGCCTGCAAGAACCTCGTCGGCATCGTTGTCGCTTGGGTTGACGTACATGCTTATCCACTGCCATCCCTTGACGAGGTTGATGTCCTGTCCAATCTCGTTGGTAGCAGTCCAGATGTTAGGATTGTTCATCGTACCGATTACAACGTCAGGAACGAATGTCGTTACATTCTTTATGCTTGCCTTTACAACCGGGTGAATGTTTCCTGTGCTGGCATCGAATACCTTGTATGTAAGTGGCTGGTTGAAGTCCTCGTTGTTGCCGTAGACATTCATCAGTACATAGTAAGCATCGTAACGCTCGAAGTAGGTTGGGCTTGCCACACCTACGCAGCGGTCGCCACGGAATGCTGCAATGATGTCGTTGCCGTCCTGTGACATGCGGTCAGCAATTACCAGCTGTCCGTTGATGTTCATCGTGTACTCGTAGTCGGCAGGGTTAACGCTCCAGTCAGGTGTCTGGCTTGTGCTGCTAACCTTCACTACCAACGGCTCGCTGATGCCGAGTGAACCTGTGAGGTAAACCACGGCCTCGTAGTTGCCGATACTGAGCGATGGGTCAACAGTGAATTTCAGAGTACGCTCGGAGATAGCAGGAAGTGTACCAGTGCCCGAACTTACAGAAAGCCATGATGGCAGGTTACTGATAGTCCAGTTCTCGGCAGAACCGCTGTTGTTGGTAATGCCAACCTCGAAGCCTACGCTTTCGGCACCATGCTTAACGATGCTCATTTCTGATTCCTGCCAGATGAGCTGGTTCTGACGCACATAAACATCCCATGTGATGCTGTTGCACGGGTTGTTGTGAGTGTCGCGTACGCCACGCACGGTAATATTCACGGTGCAGTTCTCAAGACGTTGCGGGCTATCTGTAAGCTTGATGAGAATCTTGCGGTCGCTGCCTGTGAAGCTGAAACCAACGTTCTGACGGACAGGAGCGGTCTTGAGCGGAGCCGTATTCTGTGACAGGTACTCTACATTGCCCAAGCCTTCTATCTTCATGATGTTGCCAGCAGCTTTAGTACTCTGGTCACATGCTGTAGTGTCTGTGTACATCTGGTTGCCTGCATCGAGCGTAGCCTTTTCGAATGGATAGTAGGCCACGAGCCCCTCTGCATCGTTGCTTACTCGCGCGTACATATTATTATTGATAACATCTGCTGTGCGGTGACCGTGCCATACACGTACTTCATCAATAGCACCCTTGAACGGTTGGTCGAATGTCTCACCATTAAGGTGTCCACCAAGAATCAGCTTGCTTGTCTGCAGGGCAGGAGCTTCTGTTGCACTGAACTGCTTGCCTGCGATGCCGTCCACATAGAGTGTGGCAGAGCCGGAAGTGCTCTTCAGTACGTTGAAGGCCAGGTGGTGCCACTGGTTGTCGCGGTAGTCCTTGCTTGATACCGCATAGTCCTTGGCATTGGCAGTCATGCGGAGCTGTCCGCTCTCAGAGAGATAGATGTCAAGCTTGTTGTTGCTGTTGTAGCCAACGATGCTGGCCTTACCCTTCTGGCTGTTGTCTGCACGGAACCACATCTCTATGGTATAGCTGTCGCTGTTGTCGCCAGCGATAGCAGCAGCGTTGATAGCCATTATGGCATCTCCGTCAAGGTTGAGGGCATAGTTGGTTCCTGCCAAATACCATGCTGTAGCTGACGGCAGGGTGAGTGTGCGGCTGCGCGCATAGTCTGTGGCGGCAGTGCCATGACCCTCGTCGAGTCGCCAGTAGCCCATCAGTCCCTCGCTGTAGCGTGTCTTCTTCTCGTACATCTCGCCCTGAGCCTCGCTCCATGGACGTGCGTTGTTCCACAGCGATACATCATGCATCTGTCCTGTCAGTCCCTTACCCAAGGTGATGGTTCCCACACCTGTATATTCGCCAACAGGCTTCTCGTTGAAGAGTGTCACGTCGTATGCGTCGTATGCGTAGTTGGCTGTGATGGTCTTGTTGTCGGCATTATAGCTGAAGCTCAGATACTGCCATGTGTCCTTCTGTAGGGCATTTTCGCTGACGATGTTGCTGCCAGCCATGTTTATGGTCAGCTTGCCCTCGTCATTGACAGCCACCTTCATGTTGTTGTCAGCAGTGCCGTGTGCGAATATCTCGCCTGGCTTGCTGTAGCGCATCCACATGTTGACAGCGAACGAGCGTTTGTCAAGGTTCATGCTGGCGCTGGTCTTCGCACCCTCGCCACCGGTGAGGCTCATTGCCACATCGTGAGCAATTGTCGCATCGTTCAGTTCACCTGTTACAACGAAGTTGTCGATTGTTGTCAGGGCACCATAGCGTATGTCCTCGTTGAATGTCACGGCAATCTCGTCATCTGCTGTGAGTACTCCGTTGGCTGGGCTTGGGGTAGTGATAAGCTGTGGACGTATCATATCCTTGCTCAGCATGATTACATCAGAAGAGTTCGTTACCTCGTTACCTCCGAAGTTGCTTACGGTGATGGCGCGTATGTTCCACTGTCCGTCAGGGAAGACATTGGCATCACTCATGTCAAGCACATGCCCGAATGTACCTTCTGCCGGCAATACCTCTTTGTTAACATCGTTGGCAGCCTCTGTCTCGTCAACAACCCATTCCTTCAGGGTTGTCCATTGCGGGTTGCCTTCCTGCTTGGCCTGGAGGCGCAGTGACTTCAGACCGCGTGAGTTCTTGTCATAGTCAGATATGGTCAGATGGAGCAGGTGTCCTGTCTCTATGTTCAGAGAGTTCTCCTCTGCCTTCAGTGCTACGCTGCTTCCTGTCTGCTGGAAGTGTGCGCTAAGGACTACAGTATCAGCAATCTCCGGGAATACTCCGTTGTTGTCCGACTGGCACACGCTCGATATGCGCAACTGTATGCCCTCGTAGTCATAAACATCAGAATTGGTCTGCGAAATCTGTATGGTCTTGGTAAGCGTCTCACCAGCTTTCAGAAGAACTGTGGTACCGCCAGAGAGATTCTTTCCGTCCATGGTTACAGCCGCACCGTCAGGATTTGACTGGTCAACAACATTGAGGTTGAACCAGCAGTCCTCGCCAATCTCGCTGGTATTCTGCATGTAGACGGTGTATGTGGCAGGCTTGCCGCTTGGTACGCCAGTCATGGTTGTCTCCTTGGCAGATATTCTTGGTTGCTCAATCTGCATGGTCTTTTCCTGAATGACGAAGCCCGGACGGTAATACTTGGTCTCCACGGCATCCTCGTATGGACAGCTGGTCTGACCGGCACGGGTGTAGAAGATTGGACCGAAGCCGTCGGGAGCGTTGAGCACGTCAACAGTAAGAGCGTCATCATCACCACTCTCAGCAAGGGTGAAACCAACTTCCATGGAGCTTTCTTCTGTAGAACCGTCGGAAGTCATAACCGAGCCTCCTGTTTCTGTCGAAGCCTCCACCTCTATACCTGTACTATTTACTTGGAACCCTGTCGCACCTCCAACTACAGCAAGTATTGAAGTGTTGCTGGTAACGGTGAAGTCCTTGGATGATGTGGTCGTGGTTGATGAGGTCAGGCTGCTTCCTGCATCAAACGAGTAGTTGTCGCGCAGGTAGTCGGAGCGGTTCTCAATTGCCTTAACCTTTGCCTTTTCATTGTTGGCAAGCACCTGTTTCCAAGCACTTATCTGAGAGTTGAACCAAGTAATGGTATCGCTGGCAAGGTAGTCGTCGCGAAGTGTACCGCCTTTATAAGCCGAGGCAGGCAGTACCATCTTGTAGGAAGGTCCTTCCAATGCGCCCTTCACTGAAGCATTATCGCCCCATACGCTCTTGTCGCTGTTGTTTGAGCCGTAGCCCTTGTCGCCAGGATTGAGTTTGGTGATATAAATAGGCTTGTCAGTATTATTGACATATCCGTCATAACTGTCCACATGTACAAGGCATGAGTTGCGCAGCTTCTCGAAGTTGGGCAGCAAGGAGCTCTCCACGTAGTTCTGGGTGTAAAGGAACTCAGTGCTGAAGCTTGTACCTACTGTCATCACGTTCTTCAAGTCGAGTGCTGGCACCGACTCGGCATCTGCCAAATTGATGCCTATCTGACGGGCGTTGCCGAAGACATAGTTGGTTGAGCTTCCGATGAATACATCGCCAACGGCACCAACATACTCGGTCTCGTCGCTTGTCGAGATACGCTTCGTTGTGGTGATGGTACGTGTGTTGGTGGTACCCATCTGCACTTCCTCGTTAATCTTCAGACCGGCTTTCATCTCGAACTTACTTTCTACATCAATTGATGTGGCAACTAAGACACCAACTGCAATACCACCGCTGATGGTTGTAGTCTTCAATCCGAACTTGGTGTTTGTCATCACCTCGTTGTTGCTGATAATCTGTCCTCCGCGCATCACGGTGGTAGTAGTGCTCTGACCCTCCTCTATGTATGCGCTTGAGCCTGAACCTGCTGGATCACGGAGTATCATAGCTACTTCGTCGGGACCAGCGGTTACGAAGTTGTTGCCAGAGGTCAGCTCACCAAGGATGATGCCCTGGAAGCCGCTGCCATCCCAGCTGAGAGTTGTTCCCTCAATGCTGTATGTGGCGGTCATTGTGCGGGTGTAAGGAGCGATGATGTTGGGAAGGGCAGCACGCCATGAGTATGAGCCTTTACCATTCTCGTCAAGCTCTATCTCTGTTGTTGCTGACTCGTAAACCTTGCCGTCATCCTCTCCGCTGACGATTACTGATGTGCCCACACCCATCTGGTTGCTGAACGTTACGGTAGTTCCGCTGAGTGGAACGATGGTTTTGCGCAGGCTCTCGTCTGCAAAAGAGTCGTGGTTCTCATATTGCTCATATAGGCTCAGGTCGAACTCGTACTCTGCATTCTGCAGGAATACCGGGTAGCCGAAGGTGTAGCCTGTGTTCTCCTCTGTAGGCAAGCTGTAAGTCTTGTTGGTGTCGTAGAGCTGCACCTTGACTTTGTCGCCATTGGCTGCTGTAACTTCCGTCATCTGCTCGCCGAAGGCTCCATCGGCTGCCGCATCTTTCTGAACAACGTTCAGCACGGGTGTGCTGCGGTAGCTCTTCTTGAGCGATGCAACATACGTGAACTTCTCGATGTTGCCCTTCACCTCTGCTGAGTCGGTATATTCCTGTAGCGGATTGCTGGCATCGAGAATGTCGGCCTCTGTCCAGAAGATATCATCGTTGCTGTCGATGCTTACCTTTGCCACCGTATAGTTCAGTGGTGGTACCATTGCTGCAAACTCACCCGTCAGGGAGTCGGTGGTGATGATAAGGCTTCCGGCCTTGTCGTCAGAGCCGTAGCCTACGTATGCCTTTGATGAGCATGTAGCATCTTCCGGCACATCGAAGTAGCGGTTTTCCGTTGCATCCTCAATTGAGGATGTTGCGCCATCCTTCTTGTATGCTATGTTGAGTTTCTTCTCGCCATACTTCAGGGTGAGGGTAGCACGTCCGATGTTGTTGACAGACTGTCCCAAGCCAAGAGGCTTGTCATTCTCTATGGCACCACCTGTCACGCGGCCTGCTATAGGCACGAGGGTGTTGTCGTAGAAGGTCAGACCTGTCAGTTCCTGTACAAAATCCTTGGTGCCTATTACTATCTCCTTGCCGTTTGTTGCGACACCTGGGTAATAAGCCTTGTTGTTGTACGACTCCTCGTTGGCATTGATAAGTGAGTGACCGTCCTTGCTTGCGCTGATGTAGTGGCTGCCTATGGGCACGCTGATGGTGAACTCACCGTCGCTGTTGGTGGTTATGAACTCACCGTCCTTGGTGCATGGACTGCCGTCAACGCTGAACTGCACGCCCTCTACAGGAATGTTCGTACCATAATAATATACTGTACCGCTAACGGGGAATGAACTTACGTCCTCGAAGTCTACACCATTATGTACCAGCGACTGTGCGCTGACGAAGCGTGTCTCCTTGGTGGGCGAGAATTCGTGAATGCCCTTCGACGGACGGATGGTATATGATGTACCGTCGCCAGAGAAGGGGATTCCGCTGATGGAGTAGCTTCCGTTCTCATCGGTGATGCCGCAGATGGCAAGCTGGTTCTCGCTAGGCACATCATCGGTGACATTCATGTTGTAGATGATACCATGGTTGCCGTTAGATACACCTGCCTTCTTTGAATAGTCATAGGCAATGGTCTGACTGGATATTCCCTCGTCGAACTTATAATACAGATAAAGTCCGTCCTCCGAGCCTGATAATATACGGTTGTAGTTGTTGAGCACCATGGCGTCGGTCAGTTCCTTCGTCCAGAAACGGCACTCGTCTATCACTCCTGTAAAGGCGGCTGAATAATTAGAGCCAAATTCGAAGTAACATTCGTTTGATGAAAAATGATTATCGGTGTAGCCCAAGTATATGAGCTCACTACCCCAAAGAGTTGCATCGTTTTTCTTCATATTACCGCTCTCGTCTATTAGACGCAAGGTATACAACTTGTCACCGTCATAGGAGAGTGAAATGCTATAGAACTTTCCGGTTTCGAGTTGCCAACACTTGCGAAGCAATGAGGTTGCTTGGCCATTATTTGTTTTTGGTGCTATGACACCAATCCAACCGTTGTTGTCAATAACAACACGGGTATATTGTGTTTTAAACAAAGTGCTATTGCTTGCGAAATTGTCAACTTTGAAATACATCTGCATTGTCCAAGGCTCCTTAAGCATCTCTTTTATGTCTCCTGGAGTCTGGTTTGACCTAACGTATGAGTAGCCAGAGTTCTTTCTCAGAGCATGTAGTGTCAGTGGAATGTTATCGTCTTTTGAACTTGGCTCAAGACTAACCTTCACTCCATCAACAGCGGTACCTGTGCCATAGGTGACGCGACCGCTGATAACGCCGGTTGCCAGTGCAAAGCCATCGGTCTGCTGCGAGGCTCCATAGGTGAGCACAGGCTCGGAGGTAGAGGTCTCACGGCACTTGCGGTAACATTGCACGCGGTACTCATAGTAGGAGCCTGGCTGGGCAGAGTTGTCCTCGTAACTGTATGTCTCAGCCACACCCGATGTGGTATAGATGGTCTGGAAGTCGCCTTCCTTGGTACTGCCAAGCAGTCGGCGCTGGACGTTGAAGTAAGTAAGGTCGGTACCAATCTGGTTTACCTCCCAGGTGATGCGCACCGTACCGCTATATGCTCCGCGGCTTGCCACAACGCTCTTCACACCGCTGGCTCCATCGATACAGCCTTCTACAGTGCCGTCGGCACCATATTCAAACACCATCTCCTGTGCCTCAACACTTACCTTGTACTGATAGGTCACGCAGGCATTTGACACATCCTCATCGGTAAAGGTGAAGCTGGTCTCGCTGTTGGAGTTGATAGTATGGCTCTTATATACTTCGCCCCAGTCGGTAGTGCCTTTCTTGCGCCTGTAAAGGTTCAGGGTGTATTTTGTGGATGTTGATGCGTTCTCGAAACTCTTGTACGAGCAGGTGATGTTAATCTTCGCATCAAGATTGTTCGTCGCCGTGAGTTTCTCAAGCGGATTGACAGTTGTCACCTTGCCATAAACGTAGCAGGACAGGCTGGATGCATCAGATGGTTGGGAGAGGGTTTTCCCCCACTCGGTAGGCTGGAAAGCTACGGTATATACATATTCCTTGCCGTACTCCTTGTCTGTCTTGTCAACAAACTCGGTCTTGCCCGATGAGTAAGAGACGGTGCCAAGAGATGTGTAGTCTCCTGACTCACCTCTCACCTTGCGGAATACAACCCATTTTCCATCGGTGTTTACGTGCGATGCATCGTATATCTGTGGGTACCAGCTGATGGTGATGTCCTTAGTCCAAGGATTGGCCGACGTACGCATAGCGTTGGCTGCCGTGCTTGAGCCGTTGCCGTAGCCAGAGGGATTAGGACGCGGATAACCATACACCCAGTGTGGTTTGTAGTTACGGTTGATGTATACCGATTGGGTCAATGCTGTGCTTCCACCGTTGGGATAGCACTGGTAGTTGGGTGCAAAGCGAGTTATAAAGGGATATACGCAGAACGACTTGTAGTTGTCAAGCTCCAGAGTGGCGTGGACTTGGGTAATACCCGAATTACAGTCCTTAAGGCTTGAATTAACCGTTACAGGAGTAATGTTTATGTTGTCCCAATACTTCTTGATGGTGTACGTATTGCTTGGCCAAGCAACATCGGTATTGTTAATGCTTGAGAAGCGTAAGGCATATCGCCAGTTTCCCGGGTTGTTCTTGCTGCCGAAGTTGGGATAGGTTTCCACCTTGAGGTCTGTGCTGTAGAACTCAACCTCATTGTTGGCAGTACGCTTGACTTTAAGATGTGCCCAGTCGACGGTTGGGAAGGAGAATGTCTTACTTCCGGATTTGGTGCCTTGAGAGATGCCTTTCGAAATCCATTCGCCTTCAGCTGTCACTTTGTAGCTCTTGTTATATATCAGCTCCTCCAGTATGATGTCTACAGTTACGGATGACCATTTGTCGCTCTCGGCATTGAGCCTGGCGACAGAGACACGTCCTTTATAGCCATTGGCGTTGAAAGAACCTTGTCCAAGAACTCCTCCGTCGGACTTGTCCTTAACGGCATCCTCATTCTGGTCAAGATTGGAGATGTTGGAATAAAGGCTGTTGAGTTTAATGACTTTCTGGTCATTAATCTTAAGCCACACGTCTCCTTTGAACCAGCTGTTTTTCCCATCGTAGTTATAGAAGTACATACGGAAGCTAACATGAGCCTTGCTTGGGAAATTGAAATCGCTCCAATCATAAAATGATGGATTCGAAGTCTCTACGGCTTGCGCCGTCTGGCTAAATGGCAATAATGCCAAAAGGAACAGGACCATCGCCCATCCCCGTCTGAAATACCCACCGCCCGACTTTGGAGGCGAAGAGGGTATTCGCTGATGAAACAGATTGTACATAATCAATTAGAATTTATTTGATATTGATTTTAAGCATAATTTGCAACAAATTTAGCAAATAAATTCTAAAGTTTCTGTCCCTTGCTGGTAGTTAGGTGTCTCTTTCCTTAGTGTTTAGGTGTCTCTTTCTTTATTGTACAGGTTTTATGGCTGACTGTACAAACATTGTAAAAGATGTTGCATATTGGACGTAATACATTAAAAAAGCCCCATTTCATCGTGTGTCTGTATCTCCTAATGCCTGATAACTCCCGCTTGCTTTCCATTCTCCTGGTGTCATTCCTGTTTTTTGTTTGAATATTCTGTACAGGTGTGCACGTGAGGAGAAACCGCATTCCGAAGATATTGCATCATTATTGTAGTCGGGGTATTGAATCATCATCCGTTGCACCTCCTGGAAACGAATGTCGCTCAGCCATACGCGGAACGTGCGCTGAAGGTGTTGCTCGAAATAGTATGTAAGGTCGCTGCGCAAAATGTGCAACTGGTGGGATAGGGAGGCCAGGGTTACGCCAGGGTCACGGAAACCACCGGAAGAGGCCCACTCCTGCAACGCTTTTTCTATGTGCTCAATGCGCTTCTCAGATGGATCGGTAAGGTTTCCCTGTTCTGTTAGTTCTGCCTGAGTCTTGTCTGGAGCCATCTCTGGAGTGCAGTCATCCAGAACGTCCTCAATGGGCAAGATGTTGAATCCCAAGGCCACGAAGCTCAGTACGAAGATGAACAGCAGAAGTAGAGCCACAAGACCGAATATCATCAACAGCTTGCTTGACAGTATGGTGAACAGTATAAGGAATGCACAGGCGAATAGCAACATGCCGCCAGTGTAGGTGTAGCGCATGTAAGGGAGCATGTCACCGGCAGTCTCGGTCTCCAGTATGCGTCTGCGATAGCGAATCTCTCTATGGCTGCTGAACATAAACAGAATAATGCACGCAATGAACAGGGCGTAGAGAATGTAGAGCATTATGCCGAAGTGGATTGACCTGTTGCAGATATACCATATCCCAGCGGCAACATAGATGATGCAGCAGCCAACAAAGCCTCCTAACATACATCGCCTCGTGCTGCGGCGTGAGCATTCGAGGTTGACAATGGCGCAGGTTACGAGAAATGCCGTAGGAGTATAGAAGATGATGTTTGCCAACATGCCCACATCGTCACCCGACGCACGCAGACCATATCGCATCTGAAAGAAATAGTGTACAGAAAGGCATATCATGGATAACACGAGGAGTTTGCGTGACTTCTCATAACGCTTGTTCACCCACTTAACGTAGAAGCGGGAAAGGGCAACAAGCAATGCAAGACTGATGGTCACTATCATGCAGCAGAATTGGAGTAGAAATAAACTGTTCATATCCTCGTGTGATTCTGATTAAATATCGCTGCAAATGTACAAAAAAATATTCATAGAAAACCAAATGTTATCCTTTAATTTTCTGTTCACTCTTTTTTCCTTTTTCAGCAAGATGAATTCTGTATAAATCACGCATATATCCGACATTGTCCACCCAGATATCTGAAAACACCAACGCAGATAGCTGAAAACGCCAACGCAGATAGCTGAAAACGCCAACGCAGATATATGAAGCCTCACCACCATCCCAGTTGCTTCGGCGAAGTTCCTAACACTCGGCAATAGGGAAACATTTTTCCCATTGCTCTCGCTTAACTGGAATTTTCCCCAAGAGAGAGGGGAGTGGATAGTTTGAAGGATGCGAATGTCCCCTATAAACAAATCCCCAGCCTTCTCGCATTGGAGAGGACTGGGGAATTTTGTTTATTAGAGGCTTTTTTTACTTCACTACGACTTTCCTAATCTCGCTTCCCTTGCGGAAGATGTTTACACCCTTCTGGGGAGCATTGATACGGATGCCGTTGACGTTGTACCAATTCTCATTGCTGCTGGAGTCGCTCAGACCTGCTATGCTGGTTACGATAGAATCTTCATTGAAGTCAATAGCATAGGGGGTGTTGGGACTTCCGATGATACCGTCATCCTCGTATGATATAGTGGCGGTTGACTTGAGCATAACACCATCATAAGGAATGATGAACGAGAGTTCCTCTCCGCCATTTCCTGGTATGGTGAGGAAGACAATGCCATTGTCATTGGTAAATTCTGCCGAACGGCATTCGTCTCCATTGAACACTCCTATCTCGCTGTTGGCAAGAGGCTGACCGTCATAGGTTACGCGTGCCACTACAGTCATGTTTCCAGGGAACTGGCTGTTGTCGGTGGGTACGAATACACCATTCAGGCTACGCTCTGCCGCAATACGGCGAGTATTGAGATAAATGGAGACAGGATAACGGAAGGTTCTTGTCTCGCTGGACTGGCTCATGTACATGTAACCCTGACCTGGTGTGAGAGCCTGCAGTGAACCATTCCACTCGTATCCGTCATAGATGGAGAAACCCTGCTTGCTCTTTACCAAGTCGCCATCCTCGGGACTGAGTCCGGCAAAGGCATCGTCAACACTCTGGATAGAGGTACTGTTGAAAGCTATCCAGTTCCAACCTGGAACGACGCTGATGGTTCGTTCTGTATCATCAGGACGTGAACCTGTGATGGTGAGTGGAACAGCTGATGTCATGAGTATCTTGTACATATCACGGACATTGAGGCTGGTGAGGGTACCCTCCCAGATACCATCATACGTCATGGAAGAGGCAGTCTTGCTCTTCATCAGAACACTTTCTCCTGTAACGCCACTCATCACGGCACCCACGCTCATGTCCTCTGCATTCACAGCCAGAGAGGTCCAGTTCCAGCCTGTACCCAAAGCGATGGTCTGCTCTATCTTGTCAAGGGCATTGAGTTTAACGGGAGCATTAAACGAACCATAGATGGCTCCAGCAGTCAGTTTTACATCTGGAGTGCTCTCTACCACTGGCCATACCATGCCTGTGCTGGCATCATAGATGCGGAATTCTACGTCCTTGTCTTTCTCTGATGACTGGCATGCCACATCGAGCATCACGAAGTACTCGTCATAACGCTTGCTGTATGTGGGCTTAGCCACACCACGGCATTCGTCATCAACAAAGATTCCAAGTATATCGTCGACATCTGTAGAGGGAACACCATTGACTGAGAGTGTGCCCACAAGGTTCATGGAGCTGCTGTACTTGCTTGCGTCCACTGCCCAATTAGGAACATCTCCTGTGACGGTAACATTCAAGGCCAGAGGCAGAGCCAGGTCGTCACCATTTACCAGATAGATTGTCTCGGCATACTTGCCTATGGGGCATGACTTGCTCACAGTGAACTCAAGATCAACAGATGACAGCGGGTCGATATATCCGTTCTCGGTATTTACCTTCAGCCATGACGGCATGCCGCTCAGGTACCATTCCTGCTGAGTACCACCCTTGTTTGAGATTGTAGCCCCGAACGAGGTTTCCTCTCCACCCTTCTGGGTGACGCTGACCTTATCCTCAGCCCAAGCCAGACTGTTGCGGTTCACATAAGCTGTCCAGCTGATGGGATCACAGGAATTACCATTGTTGTCCTTTACGCGCTTTACCTTGAAGTTGATGGTGCAACCCTCAATGGCTGCTGGTTCTTCATTGATGTTGATGACCACCTTGTTGGCACTTGCTGTGTAAGAGAATGCCACATTGGTAAGCGTAGGCTTGGCCATCAGAGCAGGTGCCTGGTCGGTATACGCAAGGGAATTCTTACCATACATTGCCACACGTTTCACTCCGTCAGCAACGATGCTGAGGCTGGTGGTATCTGTCACGACCTGTTCAGCTTGGTCAAGTGTCTTAATCTCAAACGGGAAGTAAGCTACCAGACCAGTTTCTTTGCCTGTGAGTCTCAGCTTGCGGTTGTTGCTGAGCGAGGAAGCATCCAGAGTGGCGTTCCACAACCTTACCTCATCAACAAGACCTGTGAGATGACGGTCAGAAGATACGATATGGCTGTGTGTAGAATCAAGTTCACAACGTGCTCCTATCGCCAGAACATCATCATTGAATGTGGCGATATTGCGTGAGGATGTGCTGAGGGCGCGTTGTCCGTCCACATATACTGAGGTGTTTCCAGAACGCAGTACATTGATTGCGATATGATGCCACTCGTTGTCGGCCAGCACGCTGGTGCCTGCATCGTAAGTGTTGTCGTCAGAAGTGAACTTGAGCAATCCGTCTGCATCCATCCAGAGGCCATTCTTTCCCATATCCAGGAGCTGGGCCTCGCCCTGTTGCTTATCGGCCTTAATCCAGAACTCTACCGCCTGATTGTCCTCTGCATCTACAGCAAGATCTCCAATCGAGAAGTTCAGGTAGGAAGAGCCGTCCAGCACGACAGCCTTGTTCTCATTATTTATATACCATGTCTCGCCGGTGGAAACCAGATGACGATTTCGTGCATAGTCGGTAATCTTGTTACCCTCGCCCTCGTTCATCTTCCAGTAGCCCATGAGGTTGGCCGTAGATGGAGACTTGGTCTTCTGACGCTCCAACTGTGCCTTGGCATTGTCATGAGCCACATCCCACAAGGTGAGTTCGTGGATGGCGCCCTTCATTCTCTCTCCGATGCTGAGCGCACCCACTCCATTGTAAGCTGCTGTTTGGCAGTCACGGAAGAGTCTGTTGGTATTTGCTGACTCGGAAACAGTTGCATTGAGGATTCCCATTCCATCGGCTGCCTCATAACTTACTGTGAGGTAGCACCAGGTATCCTTTGGCATGACACCCTCGGAAACATAGGTGTCCTTACCCACGTTTATCACGAGATGCTGATTCTTGTCAACAGACAGGGTAAACTTCTCGGTTCCGCTTCCATGTGAGAGAATGGTTCCATCACTTTCAGCATACAACCACATGTCCGTAGAGAAGCTTCTGCCTGCCAGCGAGATGGAAGCCTCGGTGGATGCCGTACGCTCCTCTCCCTGTAGGGACAGTGCTGTGTTGTGCTCTATCTGCGAGCCGTTCATCACGGCTGTAATCTCGAAGTTGTCATCGCTGGTAAGCGCACCGCTGACAACATCTTCATTGAAGGTGACGCTGATGTCATCACCCACGCCCAGGATACCGTTCGAGGGCTGAGGCACTCCAAGTGGCTTGGGCTTCAGCATATCCTTGTAAATGGATATCTCGTTGCTGGAACGTGTAATCTCGCGACCACCGTAAGAGCTTACGGAGAGCACCCTGAAGCGGTAGAGACCATCGCTCTTGCCATGCATGTTGTAAATGTAGTCCACACTGGCCTCTTTTGGCAACAACAGTTTCCCATTCGTCAACTTGTTGGGATCAAGCACGTATTCCTGCAGGTTGGTCCAATCGGTGGAACCTGGAGCAAAGCTCTGGATGCGGAAACATTTCAGGTTGGCATAGTTGCGATCAAACTGGTCGAACGTGATGCACAAGGTGTCATTGGTGATGGTGTTCATGACATCCTTGTCAAGAGCCAAGTGTACTGAAGAGGATGAAGGCACGAACTGTGCTGACACATAGATGGTGTCGGCAATAGGTGCCCAGTCGCTGGCAGGATCATACTGTACCAGAGAACACAAAGTGATACTGATGCTGTCATACTGGAGTATGCTCTGATTGGTCTGCTCCAGCAGCAGAGTCTTGGTTACGGTCTCCGTGGCAGGAATCCTGATAACCCTACCTTCTCCTGTGAGAGGCAGCCCGTCGATGGTGAGCTTGGCACCTGTGGTGTTAGTCTCATCGTTGACAAGTAGCCTGTAGTACATGTCATCCTTCGTCTCGGAATTATTGTAGAGACTAAGCGTATAGCTGGCAGCACCACCAGTGGGCACATTGCTGACCATTGACCACTTGAGGCTGTCAACAGTAAGCTGTGGTTTCTCTATCTGCATGGTACCCTCCATGATAATCTTCTCGTCGGGCATATAATAAGAGGTACGCACCTCTCCCTCGTAAGGAGCGGAAGTCTGTCCGCCTCTTGTGCGGAAGATGGGAGACCATCCGTCACGATAGTCGAAGACGTCCACAGAGAGTGCATCGCCAGGGTTATCCTCCAAAGTATAGCTGAAGCTGGTGGACTCTGTGGTGGAAGACTCCGACATCTCATGTGAACCACCTCCCGTAATAGTTGAGAACGATGCAGAAAAGCCGAAACCATCAACGGTAACTCCTGTGGAAAGATTCAAGTTGAAAAGTCCCATATCGGTTTCATCGTGGCTACTTGTCTTGGTGGTATCTGTAGTCTGGGTCATGGTGACAGAAGATCCTCCATCAAATGACAAGTTGTTGACTAAATACTCCTTTTGCTTCTCATAAGCTGTTACTTTCTGTTTCTCATTGTTCTCCAGATGCTTAAGCCAGTTCTTGATGGAGCTGTTGAAATACATCACTGAATCGACTGCCACGAAATCTTTGGGAACCGACACAGGCAGTACCATCCTGTAGGATTTACCCACAGAAGATGGACGTTCTGTCGCAGCATCTCCCCATACGTCAGAATCATCATTGTCGGAGCCAAAGCGAGGGTCATCGGGATCGAGTGAAGTTACATATACCACATGATCCTTATCGTTGACATACTCATCTGTATTGGGTACCGTCACCAGGAATTTATTTCTCAGCATTTCCAGGTTGGGCAGAAGGTAATTCTCAATATGAGATAGCGAATGCTGGAATTCTGTGCCATAGCTTAATCCCGTGGTGGTTACTTCCTTCACGTCCAATTTTGCCGCAGTTTCCCCTCCCGTATTTCTGAAGAGTCCTACCTCGTTAGCCTTGCCGAAGACAATATTTGTGGATGAGCCGATGAAGATATCTCCGTTGGCACCCACATACTCAGGGTCAGCGGATGTGGAGATGCTCCTCTCTACACTGACGGTTCTTGTCCACGAATTTGCATTTTCCCCAGTTGAAGTAAAGGTCACACCTATTTCTTCGTCATTCTCTGCCTCTGTTGCGTGTGATGTCGTAAAGCCTATAGAGCCAATCTGAAATTCAACTATAAGACCATTCTTCTTCGTTACGGCAGCCCTATCTTCAGAAGACCACACCTTTGCATAGGAAGAGAAATGGCTGCTGACGGTTCCCTTGGTCCAGCTGGCACTTGAATATGATCCTGGAGGATCACGCAACACCATGTCAATTAGGTCGGGACCCTGAGTTACAAAGTTGCTTCCAGTGGGCAACGAACCCAGGATGACTGCCTTGAGTCCGCCATCCCTCCATTCCTTCATTTCTCCGTCGATGTTATAATAGAACTGAATACCTCTGACGAAAGGAGATGTGATATTTGGTAGTCCGGCCATCCATGTATAAGAGAATTGTCCCAGACTGTCAAGCTCAATGCTGTTTGTCTTCAACTCGTGTACCTCACCTGGTGTGCCATTTTCTGAATTACCTTGCATATATACAGTCTGGTCACTGGAGAGGGCGTTGCTGATGGTCACAGGGAGTCCGCTCAAGGGCACCACATCCATTGGATACTCGTTGTTCTCGGTGGAACGCATGTCATAGTTGACATACTGCTCATACGCCTTGATGTTGAAGGTGTACTTGTCCTGTGACACGAAGAGGGGATAGCCATAGTTGTAGACAACGGAATTCTGATTGCTGCTGCCTATGATGCGCTTGCGCACTTCTACCGGGAAATCGCCTAGCTCGTCACTTACCACACAACTGTCAATACCGAACTCGTCCGCTATACAGTCCTGCTGAGTAACCTCGAAGAAAGCATCCGTACGCCAGGCAAGCTTATAGGCTGTATGGTAGTCATACGTATATATATCGCCATTTTCCATCACCGTAGTGTCAGTCACCAGAGTCAATGGGTCACTCAAGTCAACATCCACATTATTCTTCAACAGGTTCTTTCCTGCATTTGGATTGTCCTTGTTGTTGTTGACGAATTTTATCTCCTGCAGCTCGTATCTCAACGGGGGAAGAAGAGCCGAGAACTCGCCTGTAAGGCTGTCGGTTGTGATGAATACATATTGCGACAAGTTGTCAGCTCCGCGATAAGCATGGCTCAGGATGTTATCGGTTTGAGAAACAACCTCTACTGTTGATGTGTTGGGGCTGTAAGCGATTGAGGCGTCATTCACCACCTTCATGGCATTGAAAACTCCGCTGTCGGTATACATCAACTTGAGCGTTGCCCGGCCAACGTTGTTTTTACTCTGCTTGCATCCTAAGGTCTTCTCTCCCTGGACGGTTCCACCCACTACGCGTCCTGTGTAGTTGACCAAAGTGGTATCCCAGAATGCGATATTACGCTTCTCCTCATTGAACAATATAGTGGTTCCCACTCCGTTCACGTCCGCAGGATAGCGTCCATTGCTGACAAAGGTATGCCCGTCCTTCTTGACCTCAATATAATGATTACCGATGGGTACACTTACCAGGAATTCACCTTTCTCATCGGTCTGTACCAGATTGCCATTCATGCTGGCAGCCTGTCCGTCCACATATACCGTACAGCCCTCCACAGGAATGGTGGTACCTGAATAGCGCACTATACCACTTGCCTTGAAGGAAGACTCATCGGTGAAGTCCACTCCGCTATATACCAGGGACGAGCCGCTCACAAAGCGACTTGATTTAGACGGAGAGAAGGAATGAACACCCTTTGACGGAATGATGGAATAGGTAGTACCATCACCTGAGAATGGGATGCCGCTGATGGTATAGTTACCATTCGAATCGGTCAAACCGCAGGCAGAGAGCTGGTCCTTGTTAGGTACGATATCGGAATCATCCATGCTCACGACTGTAGCATGGTTGCCGTTTGACACGCCGCCAGTCTTCGAGTAGTCGTAGGCTATGGACGGTTTCTCGATGCCCTCATCAAACTTGTAATATACCCAGAGCCCATCCTCGGAACCGGAAAGTACGCGGTTGTAGTTGCGCATCAACTCGGCATCGGTGAGAACCTTACGCCAGATGCGGCACTCGTCGATATTGGCAACGCAATAGGTATTTAGGCCATTACCTGTATTACCAAAACATATATTCCTTCTGGTCCATGTTTTTGTGCTACCTATGTTCCTATTATAGTATGTGGCTAAAGCCTCATCATTATACACCTTTTTCTGCATGTTTCCATCCTCGTCTATTACACGTAAGATAAACATGCTGTCTGGGCTGGCATTGTTGTATGAGAAAGAGATGTTATAGAACTTGCCTTTTTTAATCTTAATACCTGAAGAGTACCATCTATCCCACATTTCCACTACCCCTCTTGTGTTTAAGAAATAATCTTTAGCGAGATAACTAATTTCTCCATCACTGGCACATAGTCCTACGACACCTGCATCGAAGAACGTGTTTCGACTGTTCCTAATTGAGTCTGACCTGTAATACAACTGAGCAGTCCAAGAGTTGGAAAAGACGGAAAAATACTCAGTGGTGTCTTTCTGTGCAGTCTTGTCAAGGTAGACATATGACTTTGTACCTTCGATGCGCAAAGAATGGAAGGGGTTCAGAGTCTCGCCATCAGAGGAGTTCGCCTCAAGGCTAACCTTTACGCTGTCTACGGCTGTGCCTGTGCCAAAAGATACACGACCGCTGATGATACCTGTGGCCAAAGCAAAGCCGTCGGTCTTTTGAGAACCTCCATCGGAATATTCCGTTTTTCCATCATTATTACATTCACGGTAACATTGCACGCGATACTCATAGTAGGTGCCAGGCTGGGCTGTGTTGTCCTCGTAACTGTAGGACGTTGCGACTCCAGATGTAGTATATATAGTTAGGAAGTCATTCTCGTCCTGGCTGCCGAGCAGTCGGCGCTGTACATTGAAATAGGTGATGGATGTACCAACTTGGGTAACATTCCACGTTAGGCGTACTGTTCCGGAGAATGTTCCGCGGCTTGCCACTACGCTGGTTACCTCAGTAGAACCGGATATACTTCCTGTTGTTGAACTAATTAAGCTGAATGTCTTCTCCAATGCCGTAACTTCCACTTTGTACTTGTAAGTTTCGCATGGGCTTACATCTTTGTCTGTGAATACAACGGTAGTAGTGGTGCTGTCATTAATAGTATATGTGGCTATTGGTTCAGGACACCAGCTTGTCGATGGTGTGCAACGGTACAGCTTAAGAGTGTATTCTTTCTGTCCCTTGTTAGCATCCGTACCGGCATTATAGAAAGTGTTTAAATTACAGGTTATTTCTACCTTATCTTTAAAATTGGTACTTGGATTCAATGAATGCAAAGGTGAAGTCCTTGTTATTGTTTTCAGTACATAGCTGGAAAGCTCTGGAGCGTCAGAAGGACTGGTCAGTGCTTGATTCCACTCATTGGGTTGGAAGACTACGGTGTAACGATATTCCGTGTCGTACAGCAAGTCTTTGTCGTTATCTATAAATGTGTTTTGGTATTTACCATATTTGCTGTAGGCTACTTCACCAATCTTCTTGTGATCATCTGACGTTCCCTCTCTCTTACGGAAAACAATCCATTTTCCGTTTGTGTTTACATTATTGGCATCAGCGAACTGCGGATACCAGGTCAGGGTGACAGTCTTGCTCCATTGGTCGTGAGTCGCCTTCATTGCATACTTCTCGCCACTGCTTGCGTTACCCTTACCTACTGGGTTTGGACGAGGATATCCATACACCACAACAGAAGTGTATTTGTTGAGACTTATTCCCTTGGTAGCTGCTTTGTCTCCATTATTATTGTATGGAAATATGGTATATTCACTTGCAAATCTTGTCACAAGCGGATAAATGGTAGTCGGCGCATAGAGGCTTGGCACGTTCATTGTAACGGCCACACTGGTTGCGTCTGTACCGGCATCATAGTCTGTAGCGTTTCTGTTCTGAAGCGTCCCGCTATTCTTTGCAGCCTGTATAATGGTGTAGCGGTCTGACGTGAGTGGCCAGAAATCAGTTTTGTTGATCTTCTTCGCAAAGTGGAATTTGTAGCCCCATGTTCCAGCCTTCCCCTTCGTGATTGCATTTGGATAAGTATGCTTGGTGAGACTTGAAGAAAGCTTTGCCATGCCTTTTGATGGGCGAGACACCGTGAATGTTGGCAAATTTGTAACAGTGGGCGCTTTGATTGTTCTAGTAAGTACTCGGGTTGCTTGTCCTGAAGACTTATCTGTGTCAGATGCTTGTGTCCATTTCCAAGTTCCAGATACTTTTAATACTATGTTGTTGTCATCAAGTATTCGGTCGAGGATGATGTCAACATGACAGGCATACCATTTGTTGTTTCCCTCTCTCAGATTGGATATGGTAACTGTACCGCCTTTCTTGGTGGTTGAGAAAGACTGCGGATTCATCCACATGTTCGCAATGTAGTGCCTTACATTTTTCTCGGAACCAAGTTGGTCGGATATCGAGTCCCAAACCTTTCTAAGGTCAATGGCAAGCTCGTTATCAACATACAAGTTAACAGGACCTACATAGCCACAGTTTCCCTCATGATAATTGAAGAAAACAAGCTCAAATCCAATGTGCATGGTCTCTGGATATTTGAAACTTGTCCAACCATAAGCCGCTGGCGCGGTGTAATCTTGATCTGCCTTTGCCGTCTGGCTTAAAGGCAATAATGTCAAGAGGAACAGGACAATCATCCAGCCTCGACGGAACTTCTCTCCTACAAGCCATCGTTGGCGAGGAAAGAATCCTTTCTCTAAATGTTGCTTTTCAATCATAATTAACTGTTATATTTATGTTAGTATTGTAATTTGCCTGTACAAATATAATTGTTTTTTTTAACAGTAACAATTGAAATCGTTGCAGAATTGTTAAAATTCGATAAACTGGCTAATTTTTGTTGAATTAGCAAATGAAATTGTTGTTTTGACAAGTTTTTTTTGAATATGCATGTTTGCCATTTTCGTGATAGACTATATACTTATAAAATACATCCCGAATACACCGATTAGTATGCGAAATCGGCATGTTCCTTCATAAAACATCCCTTGAGTTAGTAAAAAAAGCCTCATCTGTTTGTTCAAAACGCTATTTTTTGGACCACAAGCATCCCCTTCTCACCTTATATACATCTTGTTTATGCTTCTGAGTTCAAAACCTTATATATATGCATGAATCCCGATGGAATGGCTCATTTCTGTATTTCAAGTCCCCCTATTACTTTCCTGTATTCCCATAATTATCTCTTTATTTCCACTCTTTTTTCCCTTTTTTCTCTCATATACTACCAAATCTTCGATGAAATGGCCTAAAATAAAGCCTCTACCCTTATTAAAGTGATAAGAACTTTACATTTAGGGAATGCATCATCCTTGTTATGGAAGGGTTGAAGAAGACCTTTAGCTGCCTGCTAATCTAAGCCCTGCTCTTTCGGTATATATATTGGTCTTATGGTGTGTTTTCAAATATACAATTATTTTGAGATTATGGGCTTTGTTTCTTGAATTTTTCCTATCTTTGCAGCAATTAATAGAAATGTACGGTCAGCTGTTGGGAGGAGGATATGTAAGCAAAGACATGAAAACGGGTATGTATACACTTAGGCATGTGATTTCTACTTTCGGACAATGTTTGCGGCAGGCGGTTCCTAAGGCTGCCGCAAGTGCTCTATGGCTTCTAAAGCTGATGCTTCCCATATCCCTTGTAGTTACTTTGGCTCACCATTATGGTGTGCTTGACATTATTGCCCGTTGGCTCAATCCTTTGTTTGCTCTGCTTGGTCTTCCAGGCTCTTCTTCTGTGGCCTTTGTGTCAGGCGCAACGGCAGGAACCTATGCCGGTATAGCCGCCATGATGTCGATGCCTCTAACCATGAGGGAAGCCACCATACTTGCGCTAATGATAGCTTTGTGTCATGCGTTGCCAATGGAGTGTGCCGTAAACAAAAAGACAGGCTCGTCATTCTGGAAGATGGGTGTTTTAAGAGTGATTATGGCCATTTTGTGTGCACTCTTACTAAACTTAGTCTTGCCACCCATGGAAGAGAAATATATGTTTCTTGGAGCTGACAGATCAGGCGGTCTGAGTGAGGTTATGACGTTGTGGGCATGGTCGCAACTGAAGATGTCGGTTGTGGTATTCCTTATTATTTATGCACTCATGGCTGTGCAGAGACTTTTGGAGGCGTATTCATTGTTGCGTCCACTATCGTTGCGCCTTTCTCCTCTGATGCATTTCTTCGGACTTCCAGAAGGTGCCGCGTATATGTGGCTTGTCGGTAATGTGCTGGGTATCAGCTATGGCGCGGCGGTGATGGTGGACCTTGAGGAAAGAGGTATCATCAGTCGCAAGGAGGCCAATGAAGTAAACTATCACCTGATAATGAACCACTCAATGCTTGAGGATACCTTAGTGTTCGCTGCTACAGGTATCTCGGCTTTACTGCTGATATCGGTGCGCGTGGCCTTTGCCATGGTGCTGGTATGGGGGAGGAAATGCCGATGGTAGGGTGGTTCCGTTCAGCAACCATGGCCACCTGTCTGCTTGGTCTGACAGCATTGGCGTGTGTGGTGGGCGGTTGTATGCCACGGCGCATGGCCTTCTTTTCCTCTTGGCCCTTCGTGTTGTTGCTGGTTACTTTGGCTGCCCATCTGCTGGTAGTTCTGGCTCATAGGATAATCCATGGAGGCATACGCCGGAACGTCGCCTTTGTACTGACTCACGGCGGATTGCTGCTTGCGCTGATTAGCGGCATGGTTGGGGCTGGCGATATGTCGGACATGAGATTGAGGGTGGGCTACGACAATCCTGTTTCTCAGGCTGTATGTACCGATGGCAGGGTTATGATGCTCGGCTATACGTTGCGGCTTGCCAGGTTCAATATCGTTGATGGTGCGGCTGGTGGTGCCATGCAGTATGAGGCAGAGGTGATGGTTGACGACAAGCCTGTGGTGCTTAGGGTTAACAGTCCACATTCTGTACGCTTCGGCGAGGATATCTATCTGCAAGGGTATGACAGCATGCAACCAGTAGGACATGAACGGTATGTTATGTTGCAGGTGGTGCGCCAGCCATGGAAATACCCCATGTGCGCAGGCTTGCTGCTGATGTTGGCAGGAACAGTAATGATGGTTTATGGTTTAAGACGACAGATATGATTACGTGGGATTTGTTTCCGTTGATGTCGCTCGTCAGCGTCATCCTATGGCTTTCCGGAGCCGTTATGGCACTTGTACCCAAGCACTGCCGGGGTAGGAGTGATGTGTGGCTGATGGTTTCGGGATTCATGGTCTATGCCTGTTTCGTTGCCGGGCTATGGCTGTCGTTGGGCCGTCCGCCCCTTCGTACTCTTGGTGAGACCCGCCTGTGGTACTCGCTCTTCATGATGTTATCTGGCGTTGCAGTCTATGCCCGCTGGCACTATCGCTGGCTACCGTTGTTCTCGTTAGTCGTGGTGATGGTGTTCACGGCAATTAATATATTGTGTCCTGACATTCACGACAGAACGCTCATGCCTGCCTTGCAGAGCGCATGGTTCGTACCTCATGTCACGGTATACATGTTCTCCTATAGTCTTTTCGGCTGTGCGTTCCTGCTGGCTCTTGCCGGGTTGTGGCGGCGTACGTCCGCATTCCTGCCAGCCACAGATCGTCTTGTGGCCATAGGCATTGCCTTCCTCACGTTCGGAATGGTGAGCGGCTGCCTGTGGGCAAAGCAGGCCTGGGGCGCATATTGGAGCTGGGACCCTAAGGAGACATGGGCGGCTGCAACATGGTGTACATATCTGTGCTACCTGCATTTCAGGATGTGCAGTGGCAGGAAGAGTGCCGTGTGGGGGTATCTGTTGCTGATTGTTGGATTTGTGCTGTTGCAGATGTGCTGGTATGGAGTGGACTTCCTGCC
Organism: Prevotella sp. P3-122; assembly: GCF_002251365.1. Taxonomy (GTDB): domain Bacteria; phylum Bacteroidota; class Bacteroidia; order Bacteroidales; family Bacteroidaceae; genus Prevotella. The sequence goes on along the minus strand of NZ_NPJH01000024.1, from coordinate 33,114 downwards.
TTCGGCGGCAGATAGCATGCATGTGTATAGATGAGATAGAGTGGATAGATGAGATAGAGTGTATAGAGGAGATAGAGCGGATAGAGGAGATAGAGTGGATTGAGGAGATAGGCTGGATAGCTCTGCCATTTAGTTATGTGTTATATAATTATGCGTTATATAATAATGTGTATTTGTTAATGATTTGTTAAAGCTGCAAAATAATTGGCGAAAAGCTTGGAGGATAATTGTTCTTGTCTTACTTTTGCAGTGTTCTATTAAAGTAGTACACTATAACAGAGGTAAACATTGAGTATAAACAATTAAAACAATAGAGCTATGAATACAATCATCACAGTATCGACAATAATGTCGATGTACATGAATCTCGTAACCGACGTTACAAACACCAATTATTGCTATAACGCCGAAATAGACAACGGCAGGGTAATGGCAATGACAGTATACAACAATCATGGAGAGTCTCTGGAAGCCAAGGTAAAACACGAATACCTCTATGACTCAGAGGACCGTCTGGTGCGCAAGGAGACTCTGAAGTGGAACTCGCTTACTGCAAGCTGGGAGAAATACAGTTGTCTTGACTACAGCTACGTTGACGGCAGCTATACTGTTGAGAAGATGATGTGGGACAATACCCGCAATGAGTATGCAGAGGCAGGCGAGTATAGTCACTACACTGTTCTGCTTGACAATGTGCTGGCTGTAAACTCTTTCAAAATGGATTCCCGTACTGGAGAGTATGTCGAGGCAGAGAGAATTCTGGTTATGAACATCCATGGCGACAACCTCATTGCCGACACCATGTAATGTAGTCAAGCATAAGTACCACCAACAGTAAAACAGAAACGATATGATACAAGTAAGCAACATCTCTTTCAAGTACCCAGGTACCAAGAGAAATATCTTCGACAATTTCAGTCTCGATATTGAGGAGAACAAAATCTACGGTCTGCTTGGCAAGAACGGAACGGGCAAGTCTACGCTGCTCTATCTCATCTGCGGACTGCTCAGAGCACGTAAGGGCAATGTCAGCATTGACGGAGTGGACGCTAAAGAGCGCAGGCCTGAGATACTACGCGATATATTCATTGTGCCAGAGGAATTCGATCTGCCCAACGTGTCCCTTGACACATACGTGAAAATCAATCAGCCCTTCTATCCCAACTTCTCCAACGAGGTGCTGCGGAAATGTCTGGAGGATTTCTCTCTGCCACACTTTAACAAACTTAATGAACTGTCGATGGGTCAGAAGAAGAAGGTGTACATGAGCTTCGCCCTGGCCTCTGGCACTCGCATCCTTTTGATGGACGAGCCTACCAACGGACTCGACATACCATCGAAGACACAGTTCAGGAAGGTAGTGGCAAATAATATGACAGACGACCGCATTCTCGTCATCTCCACCCATCAGGTTCACGACGTGGAGTCGCTGCTCGACCATATACTCATCCTCAGCGAGAGCCGCATGCTGCTCAACGCATCGACAGCAGAAATCTGCGATAAGTATGCCTTTGAATACCGCAGTCCGCAGGAAATGGACGACGACGTGGTCTATTCGGAGCCGGCCATGCAGGGCAGCGCCGTCATAGCCACCCGCAAGGAAGGCATGGACGAGACACAGCTAAACTTGGAGCTGCTCTTCAACGCCGTGGTGGAAGGTAAAGTGAGCATATAAATTGGTATCAAACAACAGTTAAATAATTACGACAATGAAAACGACATTCGATATAAACCGTTTCTACAATCTGATGAGATATGAGGTGTTGTCAGAGTCAAGGAATTTCCTGCTCGGATTGCTGGGCCTAACCATGGGCATGACATTCTATTTTTGCTTCAGATTTTATTCTATTAAGGATTGCGCTTGGTCTGATAGGTTTGACAGTATCTACTTGCAGTGCGAGAATGCTGCGCATTTCATGTTTTTCTTGGTCATGTTCATGGCCGGATGCATGATTTTCAAGAACATGCTTACCAAGCAGCAACGTATATCGTTTCTGGCTTTGCCCGCTTCGAATTTGGAGAAGTTCCTCGCGCGCTTCCTTTGGACAAATGTTGGCTATCTGCTGATACTCGTATTCGCCACCATCTTTGCCGACATGCTGCTAGCCCTATTCTCTCTCTGCCTTGGCGAGGGGGTACATGGCTCCGTGACAATCGCAATCTGTGAGAGACTGTTTAGTGGCAATGGCTGTTTGAGAATAGCCAGCAAGCGCTTGCCCGACTTCTATTTCTATCTCTGGATGACAACAGTAGCCCTCTTCCTTCAGTCATCATGGACATTTATAGGTACACTCTTCCGCAAGAACGCATGGCTTTGGGCTATATGCCTGGAAGTTCTGTTCGGCAGTATGTTTGTCGTTCTGATGGACAATATGCCTATGTTTATATCGTCGTTCTACTCTCTGTTGTACGATGTCATCGATGTGAGATGGATGATATTGGTGCATTGCGTCTTGGGCATTGCCGCTTCTGCCCTGTTGTACTGGGGCAGCTACAAGCTCTTCGTCCGTATGCAGGTGATTAACAATAAATGGGTAAATATATGATTTTCAGTAACGATAAGGCAATATATGTGCAGATGGCCGATCGTCTGTGCGACGAGATACTTGCCGGCACCTACAAGGATGACGACCGTATACCGAGTGTCAGGGAGTATGCCGTGATGTTGCAGGTCAACACCAATACCGCCGTTAAGGCATACGACCAGCTGGCGCGCGACGGCATCATCTACAACAAGCGCGGACTGGGTTATTTCGTCACTCCGGGAGCATGCCGCGAGATAAGGAAAGGACGTAAGAAGGAGTTTATGAAGCAGAAGTTGCCAGAGCTGTTCCGGCAGATGAGGCTGCTCGACATCAATATCGACGATATCGTGAAATCGTGGGAGAACAGTAAGGATTAACATACTTTAAACTCCCAGAGTGAAGATTAATAGCGTCATCCTACGTCTAAACTATAACGTGTAATGAACAATCGCCCGGCAACGGTTTGCCATAATGCCGTTGCCGGGAATGAAATTGGGTAAAAACAAATGATACATCTCAAAGACATCAACAAGACTTATCAGGGAGCGCAGCCGCTGCATGTGCTGAAAGGTATTGACCTTGACATCGCCCGGGGAGAATTCGTCTCCATAATGGGGTCGTCGGGGTCGGGTAAATCTACTCTGCTCAACATCATCGGCATCCTCGACAACTATGACACTGGCGAGTATCTGCTCAATGGCGTGCCCATAGTCAATCTCAGCGAGACACGGGCTGCCGAATACCGCAACAGGATGATAGGCTTCATCTTCCAGTCGTTCAATCTCATACCATTCAAGACGGCCGTTGAGAATGTTGAGTTGCCCCTGTTCTATCAGGGAGTAGGAAGACGCCAGAGGCATAGGTTGGCGATGGACTATCTCGACCGCCTCGGGTTGGCCCAATGGGCAGGCCATTATCCCAACGAGATGTCGGGCGGACAGAAACAGCGTGTGGCCATAGCGCGTGCACTGATTACCAAGCCGCAGATAATCCTTGCCGACGAGCCTACAGGAGCGCTCGACTCGAAGACGAGCGTTGAGGTGATGAGTCTGCTCAAGGAACTCAACTCCACTGAGAATATGACCATCCTCGTGGTGACTCATGAGGCTGGAGTGGCAAACGAGACCAACAAGATAGTGCATATCAAGGACGGGCTGATAGGCGAGATAGAGGAAAACCTCGACCATCACGCCAACAGAGGATTTAAGTGATTTTATTTGTCTATACGTCAGATATCCAAAACACTAATGATAGAACTCTTCAAGGAAATATGGAGCACAGCCCGGCGCAACAAACTGCGTACGTCGCTAACTGGATTTGCCGTGGCATGGGGAATATTCATGCTGATATTCCTGCTCGGGGCAGGCAATGGGCTGATAAACGCTCAGCTCCAACAACAAAACAGGTTTCTTGCCAACTCCATAATGGTATGGGGCGGCAGCACCTCGAAACCATACAAGGGACTGCGCGAGGGTAGGGCGGTGCAACTTACCGACCATGATGTGGAGGTTACGGGCACCACCTTTGCCGACAACATCGATGAGGTTGGCTCCGTGCTGACACAAAATGGAGTGAACATCTCTTTTGCCGACAATTATGTCTCTGCCCAAAACCTAAAGGGCGTATATCCCAACGATCTGCGCATCAACAAGCGCGAGATTGTTGCCGGACGGTATGTCAACGACATAGACATGCGTGAGAGACGGAAGGTCATTGTGCTGTCAATGACCCAGGCCAAGGAATTGGCCAATGACCCTCTGGCACTTACTGGAAAGAATGTTAAGGTGGGTGAGCTTGCGTTCCAGGTGGTGGGCATAGTAAAAGACGACCAGCAGATGCAAAACAACGAGTCCTATACGGCATATACCACTTTGAAGACTATCTATGGACGTGGAGACAAGGCGGGAGACATGCAGTTCTCTATCAAGAATCTCGTAACGGAGGAGGAGAACGAGGAATTCAACAAAAACTACAGGGCAAAAATCAACATGATGCACGATGCCGCCCCGGATGACGAAGGGTCGATATGGCTGTGGAACCGCTATCTCGACAATATCCAGATGACAAAAGGTATAGGCATCATCAGGACGGCGTTGTGGGTGATAGGCCTGTTCACGCTGCTCAGTGGCATAGTTGGAGTGTCAAATATAATGCTAATTACCGTAAAGGAGCGCACGAGGGAGTTCGGCATACGCAAGGCCATAGGTGCCAAGCCTTGGCAGATACTGCGGCTCATCATTATCGAGAGTATCGCCACAACGGCAATCTTCGGATATATAGGCATGCTCTGCGGAGTGGTTGCCAATGAGTATATGGATGCCACGCTGGGGCATAACGTCATTGACACGGGCCTCTTCCAAGCCACAATGTTCGTAGATCCTACAGTTGGACTCGATGTCTGCATACAGGCCACACTTGTGATAATACTTGCTGGGACAGTAGCCGGTCTGATTCCTGCCGTCAAGGCGGCCAGAGTGAGGCCGATAGAGGCTCTGAGGGCAGAGTAGGACGTTAACTCAGCTTTGTGGGTATTGAAAGGGAAATGAATATATTAGGAGATATAAAATATGAAATTCGACATAGACGCCTGCCGTGAGATAATAGATACGATTACCCGCAACAAGAGCCGCAGCATCCTGACGGGCTTCGGGGTATTTTGGGGCATCTTCATGCTCATCGTACTTATTGGAGGTGGGCAGGGGCTGAAGGAGCTGCTGCAACAGAATTTCGCAGGCTTTGCCACAAATACGGCCGTGATATGGTCGCAGCCTACTACCAAACCGTATAAAGGGTTTCGCAAGGGACGCATGTGGCAGATGGATCTCAAGGACATTGACCGTCTCCACCATCAGGTGCCGGAGCTTGATGTCGTTACACCTCTTGTTTTCTCAGGTCGCCGTTCGGTTGTGGCAGGCGACAAGAGCTACCAGGCTTCCGTGCAGGGAGTAAGACCAGACTATGCGAGGGTGAGTGCGCCGCAGATGTTCTACGGACGTTATATAAACGATGTTGACGACCGTGACAGCCGCAAGGTGTGCGTCATCGGAAAGCAGGTCTACAAGACGCTGTTCCCGCAGGGGGGAGACCCGTGCGGACAGATGGTGAGAATAGACTCCACCTACTATACCGTAGTGGGAGTTGACTACAAGGGCGGCAATGGTGTCAACTTCGGTGGAAGAGCCGACGAGACCATAACCCTTCCACAGTCGGTATTGAGAAAGGTATACAACCGTGGACAGCAGGTGGACATCATCGCTACAACAGGACATAAGGGAGTGGTGATGAGCCGCATCGCTGACCGTATGAGGGCAACGGTGGCAAGGTCGCACCTCGTTGACCCTGCTGATGAGAAAGGAGTTATGGTATTCAATACCGAGGTTCTGTTTGCCATGCTTGACAACCTCTTCAATGGTGTCAACTTCCTCGTATGGCTCGTGGGTATAGGAACCTTGCTTGCCGGTGCCATCGGAGTATCGAACATCATGATGGTAACCGTGCGTGAGCGGACGGTAGAGATAGGCATCAGGCGTGCCATCGGTGCCACTCCTATGGTCATATTGTCGCAGATAATGTCCGAAAGCATCTTGCTTACGGCTGTGGCAGGCATGAGCGGCATACTCTTTGGCGTCTGCATATTGCAGATGACAGAACTTGCCAATACATCTGACGGCATAGTGGCTGCGCATTTCCAGGTAGACTTTTGGACAGCCACAGGGGCTGCCGTGCTGCTGTGTGTGTTGGGTGGCATGGCCGGATTGGCTCCAGCATGGCGGGCCATGAGCATAAAGCCTGTTGACGCTATGAGAGATGAGTAGATTATAAAAACAGTATAATATATGAAGAAGTATTCTAAACTGATTATGGCGGCACTCATAGCCGTTGTATTCATCGGAACATTCGTGTTCCTCTATCAGAAATCACAACCGAAGCCTGTGGTGTATAGTGAGTTTACTCCAAAGGTTACCGACATCAGCAAGGTGACGGTCATAACGGGAAAGATAGAACCGCGTGACGAGGTAAGCGTGAAGCCGCAGATTAGCGGTATCATTACCCATCTGTACAAGCAGGCGGGTGACATGGTAAGCGCCGGAGAGGTGATTGCCAAAGTGAAGGTCATTCCTGACATGGGGCAGCTCAGCTCCGCCGAGGCACGCGTAAGGCTTGCAGGCATCAATCTCAAGCAGGCGCAGGTGGACTTCGACCGCGAGGAGAGCCTCTACCGCCAGCGGCTGGTGTCGGAAGAGGAGTATGACAAGCAGAAGCAGGCGCTGAGTCAGGCACGCGAGGAAATGGCGGCTGCACAGGATGCACTTGAGGTTGTACGCGACGGAGTGTCGAAGAGCAACGCCAATGCCAGCTCGACGCTCATACGCTCAACTATCTCGGGACTCATACTTGACGTGCCCGTAAAAGTCGGAAACACAGTGGTGCTGAGCAACACCTTCAACGATGGTACAACCATTGCGACGGTAGCCAATATGAACGACCTGATATTCCGCGGAAATATTGACGAGACCGAGGTGGGAAGACTCGTAGAGGGCATGCCGATGAAGATTACCGTCGGTGCGCTGCAGGACCTGAGGTTCGATGCCGTCCTTGAGTATGTCTCTCCCAAGGCTGTAGAGAACAATGGTGCTAACCAGTTTGAGGTAAAGGCCGCCGTGACAGCTGTCCGTGACGGAAAGATTCGCTCTGGCTATAGCGCCAATGCCGAGATAGTGCTTGCAAAGGCGGAGGGTGTCCTCTCTGTTCCCGAGAGCGCCATTGAGTTCAGTGGAGACTCCACCTTTGTATACGTTGTCGGGGGCACTGGGGAACAGAAAACATATCGCCGCACGCAGGTTGTGACAGGATTGAGCGATGGTGTGAACATAGAGATAAAGAGTGGCATCACCACCAAGGACAAGGTACGTGGCCCGCAGGTGATAGCTGATACTAATGATAAATAACCGTCTATATGAAGAATCTCATTATTATACTCTGCACCTGCGCACAGCTTATGGCAGCCAATGCACAGACGTCTACGGACACACCATGGACGCTGGAGAAGTGCATAAGCTATGCCTTGGAACATAATATAACCGTCAGGCAACAGCAGAATACTGTCCGTCAGCAGCAGATACAGCTGGACGACAACCGCGGCAACCACCTGCCTGTTGTTGATGCCTCGGTTGGGCAGAACTTCTCGTTCGGGCGAGGTCTGACGGCTCAGAACACCTATGAGAACACCAATACCTCAAGCACCTCTTTCTCCATAGGAGCCTCTGTGCCCATATTCTCCGGCAACAAGATAGTCAACTCCGTAAAGCTGGCGCAACTGAACCTTGACGCATCTCTTGCCGACCTCGACAAGGCGCGTGAGGACATTAGTATGCAGGTGGCCAAGGCTTATGTGCAGATACTCTACGACATGGAGGTTGCCGACGTGGCGCGACGGCAGATAGCCATCGACTCCATGCAGACAGCAAGGCTTCAGGCTATGATGAGGAGCGGAAAGGCCAGCCAGGCAGAGGTGTCACAGCAGAACGCACAACTGGCACAGAGCAGGCTCACGGCTACAGAGGCCGACAATAATTGCAGACTGTCGTTGCTTGCACTCTCACAGCTGCTTGAACTTCCTACGCCCGAAGGCTTCAGCATACAACGTCCAGACGTGGCTTCACACACTCTCTCTTCGTCTCTTCCGCCATTGCCGGATGTTGTATATGCCGAGGCCTTGGGCTTGAAGCCTCAGATCAAGGCTGAGCAGCTGAGGTTGTCAGCCTCGGAGTACAGTATACGTATTGCCCGTGGCGACTATATGCCTACCCTGTCGCTCAACGGAGGACTTGGCACCAATTATTATAAGACATCAGGCTTTGATGCCGATGCATTCGGTACGCAGTTGAAGAACAATTTCAGCCAATACCTTGGTGTTAGCCTCTCGATACCAGTCTTCAACCATTTCGCCACACGCAACAAGATAAGGATGGCAAAGCTCGACCGTGACAACCAGACACTCAGGTTGGAGGACACACGCAAGACACTCTATAAGGAGATACAGCAGGTGTACTATGCGGCCATCGCAGCCCATGCGCGACTGTGCAGCTGCTCTGAGGCTCTGAGGAGCGGTGAGGATGCCTTCGAGCTTACGAAGTCAAAATACGAGAACGGCAAGGCTACCATCACGGAATTTAATGAGCAGAAGAACAATATGCTCAAGGCACAGAGCGATATGATACAGGCCAAGTATGAGTATCTGTATCAGACGAGCCTCCTCGACTTCTACCGGGGGCGTAAACTTGACTTGAGGTAAGGCCCCTTCTTGTTTTTTTCATCATTTTATGTGGTTACTCCGATGCTGCCTTTCTGATGACCTTGCAAGGATTGCCTGCGGCAATGCAGTCAGAGGGAATGTCGTGAGTAACCACACTTCCTGCCCCGATGACCGTTCTGTCACCTATTGTTACGCCAGGACATACGGTAACGTTGCCACCGAGCCAGCAGTCCTCACCAATGGTTATTGGGTATGCCGTCTCTAATGTCTTTCGCCGCAACTTGTAGTCAAGTGGGTGCTGCGGAGTGTAAAGCGAGCAGTTTGGGCCAATAATCGTTCTTGCGCCTATGGTGATGTCTCCAGCATCGAGCATCATGGCGTTATAGTTGACAAATACTCCCTCGCCCAGGTGAATCCCGTTGCCATGGTCGCAATGGAATGGCGGCAGTATCGTTACGGAGTCGGCAACGCCAGGTATCATGTCGGCGAGCAGAGTGCGGTAGTTCTCATGGTCTATGCCCGACTTGTTGAATTTCTCGCATGCCAGGCGCGACCGTTTCAGACTCTTGTCTATGACGGGATCCGACCAATCGTACATCTGTCCGCTTCTCATCTTATTCCATTCGCCAAGTCCATTGTCTGTTGGGTGCTCCTGTTCAATCTCGTCGAGCAGCTTTCTTGCTACAGGGTGTCCCATTTCTGCTGCTTTGGTGAGCATGGCCTTTGCCTTCTGTAGGTCTTTTCCCACGCAGTCGCCAGTAAGAAATCTCCGCCCCACGGAGAATAGAGTCTCGCTGTCGTTGCCATAGAAATTGTCTGTGCAGTACATCTTGTTTTAGTTTAATATTGAACGTTTAATGTTGGTTGTTCATAACTTACACACCATCAAACTATTATGTTCTGTTCCATTTTGGTTATCGGTTGGGATAAGGGTTTCTCAAAACCATTTCTCCAGTGAAGTTTATTCGGTCGCGGTCTGCAGAGTACACATCGAGGGACACATCTCCGTCGTCCATGACGTCGAAGATGTATTCCAGCCGTTCCAACTTGTTCCTTGTGAAGAGTTTCACCCTTGTTATGCCTTCCTTTGGGTATGATATGGTGTAGTTGTCTATGTGCCCGTCGAAGTCGAGCGGTCCCTCGCGCTCGAACGATGCCTTGTATGCTACTCCATAGTATGGCAGGTTGCTCATTATGCTGTCGCCTGATATTCTCACCGTGTAGGTGGATGTGAGGAAACGCGACTCCATACGTCTCGGCACCACATATTCCACCTCTACAGTGAAAGTCCTGTTTGCCGTTGAGTCTGCTATCATTGCCTTGATGGCCATGGCTTTCGCCTGTTTCTCAGCCTCTGTTTTTCTTGTAGAGGCGCATGATGCAAGTATGACCGCAAGCAACATTGTTATGATGATGTTTCTCATAATCTCATATCCCTTATTAGATTAGTCCTGTGTTTTGTCTATGCCCATCTGGTATATCTTCAGTCCGAAATCGGCAGCTATGACAAGTGCCCATTCCATGATGTCTGCCATTTGGTGTTCGTAAGACCTCCATTCCTTGTCGCGCAGGAAGAAGTAGAACTCCACGGGCATGCCGTATGGTGTAGGCTCCATTTGTCTGACCATGAATGTCATGTTGCTGTTCACCTCCTTGCGCGAGGCTACGAAGTGTTCCATGTATTTGCGGTAAAGGTGCATGTTGATGCATGGCTGTGCAAGCACCTCGGCTGTTGCATATCCTTTGGCGATGAGCCTTTGTGCCAGACCTTTGTCAACAATGCTTATAGTGTGCTGGTCGAAGAGAAGCCGCCTTGCCACCCGTCGACCATCCGACTGCTCCATACCCTTCCAGTTGCAGAAAGCCTCGTCAACGAGCACCTTCGGCGATATGGTGACAATGGTGTTGTCGAAGTTTCGTATCTTCACCGTTGTCAGCGACATGCCTATCACCGTACCATTGGCGTTTGCCGACGGCACTGTTATCCAGTCGCCGATATGCATCATGTCGTTGCTCGTAAGCCTGATGCCGGCCACCAGGCCCTCTATGGTGTCCTTGAATACGAGCATGAGTATTGCCGACGTTGCTCCCAGTCCGGCAATAAGGGTCATTGGACTTTTGTCGATTATGATTGCGACTATTACGATGGCGGCCATCAGGTAGATGACAATCCTCATCACGGCGCAGAATGTATGGAAGTACTGTTGTGCTGACGACCGGCGGTCGGAGTCCATGCGTGCCACGCCGTCAATCATACATTGTGTTGTGCGCAGAGCCATTACTGTAATGTATATTGCCGTCAGCCTTGCGAGTACCTCCTGACATGTGGGGAAACCGCTGAATACCAGCGGCAGCAGCCACCATATGACTATGGCTGGAACGATGTGGCAGGCCGACCGAAGCACCTTCTCGCTAAAGATGAGGTCGTCCCATATGGCGTTCGTATGGCGTGTGAGCCGTACGGTGAGCGGGACGGCTATTCTTATGCAGAGCCAGTCAGATAGTATGGCGACAAGAGCCGCCAAGGCCACCATTATGGCATGGGTGGCTATTTGCAGCAGTGAGCCTGTGGCTCCGCTTGCATGCAACCATTGTTCAACGAGTGTTTTTATAGTTTCCATATAATGCTGATATCGGATGTTGGTGATGATAGTGTGAGGACATTCCTATAGCTGGGCTTCGCCTACCAGTGTGCTAAGATAATGTTTTTTGCCGACAATCGGCCTTCTATGGCGTGAATAGATATATGTTTTTCCTTACTTTTATGCTTGTTTTACCATTTTTTGCAGAATGGAATGTGTTAATTATTGCACTTTGTGTTGAAAGGTGCGTCTGTTTGGGTGTTATGGTCGGTGAGATAGCTGCGTGGTTTCTCCCTGTACATTGGTGATGCCAGGTTTGCACTCATGTCGCTGGCTTCCATACTGATACCTGCCATTCCCGTCATGGTGTGGAATACCGAGCGGCTTGTCTCCACTTCCTTCTTGCTGTTGTCGGCAAGAGCTTTGGCTTGAGCGACATGGCGGACGGAGTAGGCTTCCGAGAGCCATACCACAAGCGGTACGTGCAGCTCGTACCACGATGGCCGTGGCGAGGCATGAAGAAAGAGGTTGCGGTCGTCGTCGAAGATGTTCTCGCCATGGTCGCTGGTGTACATCATGGCCGCTGTGCGACCGCTCTGTTGCAGCATGTCGGCAATCTCGCCCAGTATGTAGTCGGTATAGAGGATGGTATTGTCGTAGGCGTTTATCAGATCCTCGCGGTTCTCGGCCTTGGCCTCGTCGCGGATGTCGGGCTTGAAGAAGGCAAATTCCCGAGGGTATCGCTCTCGGTAGCAGAAGTGGGAACCATAGGTGTGGAGCACGATGAATAGCCTTCCACGGCAGGTGTCAAGGGCACGGCGCACATGTGGCAGCAATATGTTGTCGTAGTCCATTCCTTTTTGATGGTTCTCACTTTCGGCATACCAGCAGCTGTCGGCCTGCGATGCCAGAAAGTCTATGTATGAGTGGTTACGCCGTTGGTTTGATAGGAAGAGGGTGGTGAAGCCTGCCTCACGGAAAGCCTGCATTATACCCTTCTGACTGTCGAGCAGGCTGTAGTCGGCAGCCGATGCCGCTGACAGCAACATCGGAACGCTCTTGTGTGTGGTGTTCGACTGCGTTGTGGCACGTCCGAAGGCTACTATGCCGCTCATCGATGACATGCGTGGGGTTGTAGGACGGTTGTAGCCGTAGATGGCGAAGTTGCTTGCGCGTGCCGTCTCGCCTATGACCATTATGTATACCTCCGTGCTGTCGTCGCCGTGGCTTGTGCGTGCGCCAAATGTGAAGTCTGCAACCCGCTCATTGTATGTTGCAGAGTTGTGCGCTCTGACTACGGCTAATCCAAGGTTGTAGAGCACGTTCGCAGGATATAGGTGATCTGTGGGCGAGTATGTAGGAACCGTAGCCCATGTCCACGCCAATGCTCCCACTCCAAAGGGGAGCATAATGGCAGTAGCCTTATGTGCCATTAGCAGGAAGCTTGTGTGCAGCTGCAGCTTACGGCGGATGGCGATGGCCGCAATGATGAGTAGCGGAATGTATATGGCCAGTACTCCTATCACGGCAGGCAACAGCCTGTCAAGCAGTTCGGCCATTTCGCCAGGATTGGATGTCACGACGTTCAGGAACATATCCACCGAAATGATGCCCTGCCCAAAGAGGTAGAGTAGTACCATCTGGAAGGCCGCCAGAAAGATTAGTGGAAACATGAACCATACGCTCTTGCCTGTATTCACGGATAGTGACAGCAACCATATATATATAGGTAGCGGCAACATAACGTTTGCCACACAGGCGGCTATGGGCATGCCCTCGGTAAGGCATAGCGTAATGTTTGGCAGCATAAAAGCCGTCAAGGCATAGAAGAATATCAGTCGGGGTGATATGAGTATGTGTCCTTTCATTAGTCTTTTTCTTGTGTTATGTTTTGAAATGTGTCGCCTCATGGCTTATCGGTTCAGAATGCCTCGTTGATATTGAATATAAATCCGCTTTGTCCGCCTTTGCCGAAGCCATAGTCGAGCCTCACGTTGACATCTTTCTTGAACTCCCATCTGTAGCCTATTCCCGCATTTGGCAACAGTCTGTAGGCGCGCAATTGGCTGAACTTGCTGAAGACGGTGCCCAGTCCTGCCCATACCACTATTCCGTTGCGCCGCCACACGTGCTGCCGCAGCTCTATCTGCGCCTCGGCCTTGTGTTTGTCGCGGTAACGCCCCTCGTAGTAGCCTCTCATGGAGTATGAGTTGCCGAGCAGAGCCATCATGGCCCATGACGGGTTGCCGAAGTTCAGGGTAGTCCTGAAGTCGGCGGCCAGAGTAGCGCCTTTCCATGTCGGCCAATATCCGTCGGCCTGTATGTCGGTAGTGGCAAAGGCATAGTCGTTGCCCATGAACTTTGGCCGTACGCTTTGGGAGATGTCCAGATAGTAACCCTTATGAGGATTAGTGAGTACGTCGCGTGAGTCGTAGACGACCGACAGTCCTAGGCCGATGTTCCACGTCTCACTGTCCATTCCGTCGAGCAGCTCGGGTCGCTCAATCCTGCTGCCCCTCACATAGTCGAATGTTGCCGACGGACCGGCATACAGGTTGTCGCCGAGCTTGCGCAACAGGGTTACCTTGGCCTTGGCCTGCCATCGCTTCATCTCGCTCTTGTTGCCGTCGTCGTTGCCGTTGTCAAATCCTATTCCCCAGAAGTCTGAAGGGAAAGAATAGAAGAATGTGGTGTACGACAGACGGTATCTGTCGTGTGGAAAGATGTTTGTGCCGCGCACTCCTAACATATAGAAGCCAACCGTTGATACGTCGCCGAAGATGGAGACGTTCGATGGTGGCAGCAGGGAGTCGGTATCGTGGTTGCGGTAGAGTCCTGCGGCTACAAGGCCGAGTCCAAGCTCGGTATCTGTGCTGTAGTGCGGACCACCGATGATGCTGAAGTCGAACTTCTTGTTATTCTTGTTTTTGTTGGCATCGTTGAAGTAGTCCAGAAAACTCTTTACCCACGACTTGCGTGGAGTGGCGGCTGTAGTGTCGGCAGGCTCGCCCCATGCCGACACTGCATAAATGATGGTTAGCAGGATGGTAGTTGCTGTCTTCATAGTGTATCTTTTCCGTATTTGTCAGTAAACCAGTCCAACGTTGTCCACCCAGAAAGTATTGCCTGGGCTTCCGATATATGCTCCTCCATGACTTGACGAGAACTGCAGCACCAGGTGCGTGGGCTTCTCGCCTGCCGTAGCGAAGCCTGTCTCCTTTACTGGCACGCTCTTGCCGTGGCTGTTGCGCGCATAGTCAGTAGATCGCAGCCCCATCAGCTCTGCGTTGTAGTCCTTCCGTCTTCTGATGTCGCCATACCATATCTCGTATGTCGCTCCGTTTTTCCATTCCTGTGTCGACTTGTCGTATGTTATGACCAGCGTGCCCACGCGCTTAGCCGTTATGTTGCCCTTTGCATCTTCGTGCCTCTTCTGCAACAGCAGTACCGTCACAGCAAGGTCCTTCCCCTTGATGGTGGACTTGCCGCTGAAGCCTGTGAGACGTATGCGGTCCGGCGAGTTGGCTATGGCGACCTTGTAGTCGTAGCGCAGGGCCTTCGGACGTCCCGTGAATGGAATACCCCAGTTCAGAGCTTGTGGCCCTTCCTTCGTGCCGGTTATAGGTTCCTTCATGTCGCCAAGGTAGAGCGAGCCTGCTGCAAGCACATTTATGTTGATGAGCCCCAGCACTTTCACCTTCTCGATATGTGTCACCAGCTTGGCACAGTAGCCCGCATCCCGTTTTTCGCGAAATACGCTGACGTTGGTCTTTGTTATTCCCGACACCTTCGCCATGACGTTCGAGGTGCCCCAAGGCGAGCCTCCCTTGTTGGTATATGGCTCATTTCCCGATATGCTTTGTGTCGGGCCAACCTCGTATAGCGTCTTCGTGTCGCCACCTATGATGCCCGACTCTTTAACGTGACGGGTTACCCAGCTGTTGAAGTCGCCGTACTTGAAAGGAACAAACCTTTCCTGTCCGTAGCCATTTATGGACATGAGCAGCATGTAGGCAAATAGAAAGAAATTTTGAGTTTTGAACATATAATATTGGTTGGTTTGTTATGCAAATTTAGTAAACTGTTCGCACCTAAATAGTTTTTTAACAATGGTTATGCATGTTTTTGAGAGTTATTAAACATTGCGTCATTCCTTTTAATTTATGTTATCATTTATTCCACCAGCTGTAACTATTCAGCGATTAGATTTACGGGCTCTCAATAATCCCGCGCTTACAGCGCATGATGCCTACGTGATTCGCTGAATAGTTACCACCAGCCTGCTTTGGGTAATTATTTTTAACTTACGAATGACGGGATTATCGTTATTTTTATTATCTTTGCCATTCCTTCATACAACCTTCGGCGAAATACAGGAAAGCAGGTATGCGCCTGCTCAACGAGCACCGGAAAAAGATGAATTCCATGGGCTATGGCACATGGAAGAACATAGTAGAGGAAAGCCTCGTCAGGGTGTCGGTAATCAGATATCTCATTGACCATGGATACAGAGATGAGGACATACGAAAGGAAATAGAAATTGAGCACAAATACTATGGATTCGTGTGGCTTCCAACAGACATAGAATGGTACAAAGGCAGTCCTTTGTCTTTGTTTGAGGACTAAGGTTGAAGGACTAAGGACTAAGGTCTATGAGGTAATTATCGCCCTGTAAGGGGCAAAAGAACATAGCCCAGGGTAGAGCGAAGCGGCACCCTGGGTTATTGCATGTAGATGATGGTCGCCCTGCTAAGGGCAAAAGCGTAGATTATGGCAGGACAGATAACGCTTTTGCGCTTACAGCGCGCATTGATTATAATCCCTTATACCCAGGGCGCCGCTTCGCTCTACCCTGGGCTATGCGCTTCTGCGCTTACAGCGCGTGCTGGACAATGTCACAGAAATAAGGTTGAATGTCAAAGGTCTTAGGTTGAAGGACTTTGCTTACTGAATGTTGGGGACGCATTTTGGCGTCCATATATTGTATTGTGGATGATTAGTATGTTTCCGTCATTCCAATACAAAGCTAATTTATTGCAAATAGATGTGAATTAATTTTGTGTTGTCTCGAAATTGCACTAAATTTGCCCAATGATATGGGAATATTATATATAGTACCTACTCCGGTAGGCAATATGGAGGATATGACGCTGCGCGCCATCCGCATCCTGAAGGAAGCGGACGTGGTGCTTGCAGAAGATACCCGAACAACAGGAATACTGCTCAAGCACTTCGATATACACAACCATCTGATGTCGCATCACAAGTTCAACGAGCATGGCACATCGGCGGCCGTCGTGGAGAGGCTGAAGGCCGGGCAGACAGTTGCATTGGTGAGCGACGCAGGCACACCGGGCATTAGCGACCCGGGTTTTTTCCTGGTGCGCGAGGCTGCCAAGGCCGGCATAACTGTACAGACGTTGCCAGGGGCTACGGCCTGTATCCCGGCAATAGTCAACTCTGGCCTTCCGTGTGACAGGTTCTGCTTCGAGGGGTTCCTGCCACAGAAGAAGGGACGTAAGACAAGGCTTGAGAGCCTGGCCGAGGAAACGAGGACAATGGTTTTCTACGAGTCACCATATCGTTTAGTGAAGACACTTGTGCAGCTGGCTGAGGCCTTTGGCGGGGATAGGCAAGCATGTGTGTGCCGTGAGATTTCGAAGATGTTCGAGGAGAGCGTCCGTGGAACTCTCAGTGAGCTTGCCGACCATTTCGCACAGACAGCCCCGAAGGGCGAGATAGTAGTGGTAGTGGCAGGAAGAAGTGGCAAAGACGTATCTGCACCTGCACGAGGACAGGCAGAGAACAAATAAAGGAAGAAACAAAATAATAAAGAAAGCGAATATGAGAAAGCTATTTTTTTTGGTCATGGCAGGCGCATTGGTCCTGACAGGCTGCAACGACAAGAAGAGCACCCAGTCATTGGAGTCTCTGGCACAGGCTGATAGCCTGAGGAAAATCATTGAACAGCGTGACAACGAGATCAATGACATGATGGGCACCCTCAACGAGATACAGGAGGGACTAAGGGAAATAACCGAGGCTGAGAATAGGGTGAGCATAGTCAAGGATGGCGAGGGCTCGAACAAAGCCCAGCAGATTAAGGAGAACGTCAGCTTCATCTCAAACAGGATGAAGCAGAACAGGGAATTGATAAAGAAACTGCAGAAACAGCTCAGGGAAAGCTCATACAAGGGTGACGAGCTGAAGAAGACAGTGGAGAACCTCATCCAACAGCTGGATGAGAAAGACCAGCAGCTTCAGCAGCTTCGTGCGGAACTTGACGCAAAGGACATTCATATCACTGAACTTGACGAGACGGTGAACAATCTTAACACGTCTGTGTCCAACCTCAAGAGCGAGAGCGCATCGAAGTCGCAGACCATCAGCGACCAGGATAAACAGCTCAATACGGCGTGGTTCGTATTCGGTACCAAGAAGGAACTGAAGAACCAGCACATCCTGGAGGACGGCAAGGTTTTGCAGGCTAATTTCAACAAGAGCTACTTTACGAAGATTGACATAAGGGTAGACAAGGAGATAAAACTCTACTCCAAGTCCGCTAAGATATTGACCACACATCCGTCGAGCAGCTACACCCTTGCACAGGATGCCAAGAAACAGTATGTGCTGAGGATTACCAATCCGCAAATCTTCTGGAGTACAAGTAAGTATCTTGTGGTACTTGTTAAGTAGACAGTCTCAAAAACAAAGATACCTTCGTGAGCTCACGAAGGTATCTTCATTATAAAGGTTTTTTTGTGCCTTTTCCAGCAAACGTTTGCAAGTATGGTTGCAAAGCTTTGCATGGGCGATTGCAAAGCTTTGCGTTGGCAGATGCAAAGCTTTGCGTCTGGGATGGTCAAAAACTCCTGATTGTGTTGCTATTTGTCAAACAGCTCCTCCATCGTGATAGGTATCGGTGATATTTCTGAATACATATTCTCATGGAGTCCGTACGTTGTAACAAGGCTTACTTGCACACCACCTTTATGCCCTGTCTCCTTCTGGAAGGTTTCCATTCGACGGACAATGTTTCTATACTCTTTCTCATCAAGAGTATAATCGTCCTTGGAGTATTTCATTTCACAGATAGTCACAATACTGTCAGCACGATCTATAACCAGGTCAATCTGAACGGCAGGTTGACTGTTCTGACTGCGCCATGCATAGTATTCATGTCTTATGGCATCAAGACGTAAACCATGTATAATCTGCCTTACATGCCATAGGCACACACGTTCAAAAGTTAGTCCATACCAATTGTTTTGCTCTGGAGTACCGAGTGTGTTGCGCCAAAAATGTTCATCTGTCACTCTGCGAGTGCCAAATCGATAGTGGAATAGAGAAAAGAAATCGACCAGCTGATAGATGCCATTTTTTTGTAATGTGCCGTTATTATATCTGCGTACAAAGTCACAATGCTCCAGGTCATCCAACATATCACTAAGATGACCATTATCTGGAATCTTCAATTCATTTACTATTTCTGTTCGAGTGTATCCGTCACGATGTGTACTGAGCAAGCGAACAATTTCCATGTAAGACTCAGCATTCTTAAACAAAGAGTTGAAGAGCCTTTGATATTCATTTTCCAATTCTGGCTCAGCGGAAAAGAAAAGCGTATCTATGTTGTCTGGAACATTCTTCTTTGGGTCAAGCAAACTCAAATAATAAGGAACACCACCAAGGACCATGTACGCCTGTAACACTGCAATTCTTGGCCAGCGGAATTTTCTGCTTTTGAGATATTCTTCTGTTTGCCCAAGAGAGAACGGACGGAGATGCATAGTGTGAGTAGCACGTTTATGGAGTCCTGCTTTATTATTAACAATATTACGCATCATCCATGATGTAGCAGAGCCGCATACAACAAAATATATGTTGTCAATCCATGACGCACGGCTATTCCAGAACAAGTCTAATGCTTGTAGAAATCCTGAGCGATGAGTGTCAAAACACGGCAGTTCGTCTATGAACACAACCAACCGACGTTTGCGATTCCTGTTCTTGCGTTCTAACAACTCTGCAAGTTGAGTAAAAGCCTCAATCCACGAAGTTGCCTTATTTCCTTTGTGACCATATCGCACCAACGCATTGTGGAAAGCCTCCATTTCCGTTTCCCGCGAACCGTCAATGACCCCTGTAGCATAAAAGTCAAACTGATCCTTAAAGAAACTCCGAATTAGGAAGGTCTTGCCAACACGACGTCGACCATACAATGCAATAAATTCACTCTTCCCCGACTCCATATAGTCAGCGAGTTTACCAAATTCCGCTTCTCTTCCAATAATCTTTTCCATCTGCTTCAACTCAAGTTGTTATATCCAGGCAGGAATGATAGAATAATCCACATCATGCCTAATTTGCTGTTTCAAAGATACAAATAATAATTGGAATCAAAAATATTTCGGGCGGAAACTTGAGATTTTTTAATGTTTCCGCCCGAAATAAGACCTCAAAAGTAGCATTTATATTGCTTCCATCATCTTATATACCTTTGAATTTCAAGTAATAATTCAAAGGTCACGTACTTATGACTTATTATTAGCTTTTGAAAATAATCAATAGCATAGAGATTTAATTATTGAATACGGGCGGAAACTGCGATTATTTGCATATTCCCGCCCAAGATATGACAGAATAGCCAAGCAATGACAAGGAGAGCACCCAGTCATTGGAGTCTCTGGCACAGGCTGATAGCCTGAGGAAAATCATTGAACAGCGTGACAACGAGATCAATGACATGATGGGCACTCCAAGTCCGCTAAGATATTGACCACACATCCGTCGAGCAGCTACACCCTTGCACAGGATGCCAAGAAACAGTATGTGCTGAGGATTACCAATCCGCAAATCTTCTGGAGTACAAGTAAGTATCTTGTGGTACTTGTAAAGTAGACAGTCTCAAAAACAAAGATACCTTCGTGAGCTCACGAAGGTATCTTCATTACAAAGGTTTTTTTGTGCCTTTTCCAGCAAACGTTTGCAAGTATGGTTGCAAAGCTTTGCGTGGGCGGTTGCAAAGCTTTGCGTGGGCGGTTGCAAAGCTTTGCGTGGGCGGTTGCAAAGCTTTGCGTTGGCAGATGCAAAGCTTTGCGTCTGGGATGGTCAAAAACTGCTCACCCTCCGGGGCACTGTAGCCCATAGGAAATTTCCTGTATTTAGAGCCTTATAACTAACCATAACTTACTATGACCAACTAAACATAAAGCCTTGATTTTCGATACTATTTGATTTTTAACACTTTCTGAAAGGCGAGTTCCTTGCTTACTTCAAGAATGTGGCAGACAAGAAGAACTCTAAGTGGCAACACGTCTATATGCACTTTCATACCTTCACGCAAGGCAAGTGTACCTTTGGGGAGATAAACGTGGACTTGTGCAACAGATTTCGTGAGTATCTGCTGACAGCACCACAGGGACTGCATAAGAACAGAAAGCTACATATAAACTCAGTAGCCAACTACTGGTCACCCGACGACAAACCGAACGCAATCAAACTTGCTTGAATTGCCGAGGTGCGAAGGAGGAAACCGAAAGGTAACTTTCCGTGCTTTGTTACATACAGCCTATCGTGACCATAAGATAAAGGAGAACCCGAACGGTTTCTTGGAACGTATCGAGACAATCCCGACTGACAAGGAGCATCTTTCACAGGACGAGGTTATCCGCTTGGTTCTAATTATTTTCAGGAAACAATACTACCCCGACTCTCATCTTCGTTCCGCAATGTAAACAAGAGCAGATACTACATTTTTCTTCTTCGCTCGATGGATGGCACAATCTTTCCGTTCCACCTTTTGAAGTCCACATAATCACGATAGATGTTTCTGTTACCATTTCGCATCTTGGCATACATCCAGCTTTTCATCACCTTACCACACCCGACATTGTAGGCAAGCGCAGCCAAAAACAAGGAATCACGACCAAATCCACGGAACATGGCGCATAGCTTTCTGAGGTCAGAGCGCAGCAAGGCATCGGCTTGCCGCTCCGTCATTCTTGAATGATAATTAAATTTTGGGTCGAATACTTTTATAAAATTCTTTTTTTTCTTTAGCTGATGCAGTTCCAAATTTGTTTAGAACTTCTTTGTAAAGTTCAGGATGTCTATAGAGAGTTAATGGCCATCTCCTATACATATTATCAATATTCCACATTGAAAATGATCTATGTGTAGGATTTGCCTTATCAAGAAAACGCATAAAGGAGAATTTTATGCCTTTCTTGTCAGTTGTTAGGCTATGGTTCTTATCTGAGACTTTACGAATAATCTCCGTATTAAAATATTTTAAATCTTTGAAGATCAAAATTTCATTTGCATTATTGATAATAATTCTATTCAATAAAGATACGTCTTCTTTGTTTATGTAAATATTCCATGATTTTCTATTACCTATTTTATAGACTTCGCTGTCATAGAACATTATTGCATGATTGGGAGAAAATGGCATAAATATACATATCCCTTTGTTTTCTAATGTCATTTTGTTTCTTGAACCACATATTTCAAAGAATGGATTCATAATACAAACAGGATTGTCCGATGTTATAAAACTAATTGGAAGATTGTCTTGGATATTTAATATCTTACATCTAAGATCCATACAAGCAGGCAACATTGTCAAAGACATAGCCAACGAAACTGGTGCTGGGTAATCAAAACGAAAACATAAATGCTCGTATGTACCGTGTGTCTTATTGAATAAGTCTAAGCAAGAATTATTAATCTCAGATTGAAGTTCATTTGCTTTTGATAAAGTTCTTCCTCTTTGTGTTAAAGTGAAAATTAAAGCATTAAGATGATGTATAATACTCATCTGCTTTTCACTTCCATTAATGAACGATCTAAATGCTTCTATGCCAAACTTTTCTATCTCACTAATCTGCTTCTCTATTTCTATGTCTTTTGAGTAAAAATAGTTTTGACTAGCCGTATTACGTATAGGTGAAGATGCTATAATTTTTTTTCTTTTTATATTATAGATAGAAACATTCTTTCCGTCTTCAGAAAAGAACTTCATATAAGATTGTGGTATGTAATGATGATTTTTGTTTGCTGGCATTTTTCTATAGCTTAATCTGTGTTAGAATTTTAAGCAAATTTTAATGCTAAACTTAATTCAAATATTCTACGATTTATTGCACTATCGGACTTTTTTTATTTTGAGGAAATGCGATATTAAGTAATAGATGATTTCGCAGATAATTATAAACAGAGTTATTACCTTTGAAAAGTGCAGTTCTACCATTATAACATTTTGCAATGTCTAAAGCTTGCTCCTTTGTATAACTATGTCTCTTTCTTTCCATGTGCCCAAGACAAAGAATTTGAAATTCCTTTCCTCTTTTACATATTGCAGCATATAAATTTGGATGTTCTGTTTTAAAGTCCTTTAGCACATCATAATTCTTGCTCATCTCTATACAGAATGCATCACTTATTCTTTTGTGATTTTCTGGACGTCTCATATGTTTCGTCGCTTCAGCAAATAATCCTCTCTTTCGGGCTGCATTATATGCACCAGGATCGCTTTGTCTCCAAGCTATAATTGACGGATGCTTACTTGCACTTTCAAGAATTTCTTGGTTTGTCCGTTTAGGACGGCAGGCATATTTCATATGTGCAAAACACTTTTCTGCCCAACCTTCCTTACTTATGATTATTGCATACGCACCAGCATGGGCTTTTTTAAACTGTCCTCTTGTATCGTAATCGGAGGCTAATTTTATATATTCTTCTAATGATTTTCCTTTGGGAGGATTGGGTAATAAAGAATTTTTTAGTTCTTCATAAATTCCTAATCGTATAGCAGCGTTCATCATTGCCCTGTTTCTTTCTGCAAACTCTTGTTGATATTTTAGAGTATTAACAAAATCTCTAATTTCTTGCTCAGTATATGGTTTACTTACCCCTCTTGTAAGATTTAGACAAAGTTCCTCGTATATTCCCATAGCTTTTGCTGCGTTGATGGCAGAAGGACATTTCTTGTAAACTTCATGTATTGTTTTGCATTCTTCAAAACAGGTTCTAATATGTTCTTCAGACCATGTTGTCCTTTCCTTAGGCAATATTAGCTCAATTTCCTTATTCCATTTCCTCTTTAATGCAAAAGCATATGCTCCAGGAAACTTCTCACGAAATTCTAAATAAGAAGAACATACATTTACACATTCAAATATAGCCTTCTTTGTCCATTTGTATGAACATGTACCTAATTCTCCTCCTTTGGAACTATTGAGCATTATCCAATTTTGAGAATATTCCTTTATATATCTTTTTTCTTCTATTTTTGCTTCAGCTTCTGGAACGTAATCTGTCAATTGAACAAAATTAGGCTGCAAATTAGAAGCGACAGAATGTAGATAAATGGGAGAAGGCTTTTCCGCTCTTTTATTCATATGGCGTTGCCATCTGTCTGCTGTATTCCAAGTAAGACCAACATAAGCATATCCGTCATCAAATGTGGCTACATAAACACATCTTTTCTTTAGATTTCCTTTATGTTGCATTTTACTACAAACTTCGTCAAGAACTCCATGTTTATACGCCCATTGGTAAGCCCAGTTTGATTTTGTTTGAAAATCAGACCTATATTTATATTTACTTGCTTCTTTCTGTACCTCATCGAAAGTCCTTTTAGGGTTTAAACTTGTAATATGACGCATTGCAATATCCTGTATTTTTCTATGCCGTATGGCACTGTATAGCCATCTTGGGATATCTTTACTGTATTGATAATGCTTGCACAACTTAATCAAGTCTTTATCAGAGTACAGTTTGAGATTATGTCTATCATTCTTTGACTCTAAGGATTGTGTCATTGTTTTACTTTTACGATTGTTACAAATTTAAGAATTGTAATAACTTTTTTACAAAGATACAAAATAATCCAGACTTTATATATCGATATTAAAAAAATATTTTCATTTGCAACAAATAAACTTGAGTCGGATCTTAAATACATGGAACCTGAACTTTGTCATATTTACAAGAAACCTATAATAAAATAGGAAAGATAGATATTTGTAGAAAAAAAGTTCCCTATTCAGATTTGAATAAGGAACGTATTAACTATTTATCGAAGTAAGACTTTTGTTGTGCAACCATCAACTTTCACTATTACAAAATTCTCATTAGTACTAAAAGTCGCCACTCCACCATTTATTTTACCTTTGTCTATTAATATGCCTAAAGCATTAAACAAAAGAACCTTACTATGTTCTGTACCTTTTACCCAAACTGTATTTCCATTAGTCATTACAGAAAAAGGAGCTTTCACTATAGTTTTATTGATTCCTGTTATGTCATCCATTTCGGATATATCCCAAAAATTTTTCCAAGGCTCTACACTTTTATAAATGGAAAGAGTTCCCTTTGGTACGAGTACTTTAATATCCATATATCCACTATAAGAATATGATGGAGCCTTGGGTGGGTTGGTACAATACAGAGTTATGCTATCCAATCCTCCATTGATAACAGGAATTTGTGTTACATTTGGACCAACAGACAATTTTGTTATACCCCAGAAGACTTTTTGAGTAGATGTACCACTGTAATCAAAAGCTTCAATATTTCTACCTAAATGTAATGAAATATTATCAACAACTTGGCTAAATACTCCAGTATGCATTTTTAGAATATTTTCCCCATCCTCGATTTCTATATGCTCTATGCCGCATTTGTAAAAAGCACTCTTATCTACAGACATTATATTAGAAGGTATTGTTACATTTTTCAGAGAACTGCAACCCATACAAGCGTCTCTTGGTATTTCTTTGATATTTTCGGACCATTTAATATACTTTAATTTTGTGCAGTCCATAAACAGACTTGGCGCTATCTCTTCTACAGAGTTAGGCATTATTATTTCTTCTAAACTACAACCTTCAAACGCATCCTTTATGATAGTTATGCTTGATGGAATCGTTACAGAATTTAAATCTGCACAACGATAAAAAGTAGCATCTCCAATAGCTACGACTTTAAATGTACGCCCTTTGTATTCTACAGTTTCAGGAATTACAACGTCTCCAGAATAATTGTTAAGCATTCCTGTCGTTTCAACTATCATTTTTTCTAATGATAATACATTGTAATATATATTATCAACCTTAAAATCATAAGCAGATGCATTAAATGAAAAAAATAATAGTAATAAGATAATTGGAAGTTTGTACTTCATAAGTCAAAAAAATTAAGTTAAAAATCAAAGCGTGAGACTCTACACTTGTCCGTCACTTATTCTTGGTCGTAGGAAACCATTGCTTGATGACGAACAGATAGAATCTCACGCTGAAAGTTATACGTACCCCTTAAAAGTGTGCCGATGAGGTTAATCCTCCTTGGCACACTACGAGGGTTGATTATACAACCTACCCGTGACATCTTCTCTGCTAAGCCATTGACAAGCATTTTGAATTTCCTACGTTCAGAATAATCAATGAACAAAGCGTTGATGACGCCTAATGTATGTTTGCAAACGCATTTATTGCGAATGCGCAGCAAAGTTACAAAAAAATAATAAGAATAAAGACATTATTTGTTATCGATTTCGTAAAAACTGAAATTTTAGTCCAATTATGCCATTATAATGACCAAACCATCAGCCAATATGTCAAATCCATAGTGCATGATACAAGAAACCGTGTCAACGATGGCATGAAATGTGTCGGTAAGGGTTTGTGGCATAAAAATTGTATAATTCATTATCGGAAGAAGGCAGAAACAGCGTTTCTTGCATTACTCTGCAGTTGCTGGTATATCTTCTTTTGTTAGATGGAAGGGATTATTTTTTTTCTTCCCATCTCTTGAAATTCATACAGTGGCAATAGTTGTTCCTTCTCTTATAAATAACAGTGGCATTTCATTTGAATGAAGGGTGACTTCCTTGCCTACTTCAAGAAGAAGGCAGAAGAGAAGAACACCAAGTGGGAGAACGTGTACAAGTACTTTGAGAGGTTCGTGGAAGGAAAGTGCACCTTCGGAGAGATCACCGTGGACTTCTGTGTCAAGTTCATGGAGTATCTGCAGACAACACCGCAGATACACCGCACTGTAAAGAAGCTGCACACCAATACTGCTGCAGGTTATTGGTCAACCGACGCCAAACCGAGTGCAATCAAACTCGTTTGAATTGCCGAGGTGCGAAGGAGGAAGAGTGAAACTCAACCTTCCGTGCCGTACTTCACACCGCCTATCGTGACCGCAAGATAAAGGAGAATCCGAATGGTTTCCTTGACAGAATTAATACGATATCTTTGGAGGTATTGTTGTTAAAGCATTAATCAGTGATTGACGCGCCTTCCAGTTGGCATGCATGCACAAAATGCAGGTTCACTCATAGATATATCAAATTTGTTCATCATTTCAAATACAGCTTGAATATTATCTTTTGTTTTAAAAACAAACAAATCAACGCATTCGCGGATTTCTGCTAACGTATGTTCTGATAAAAGTACTATATTTTTGTAGAGTTCTTTTTC
Source organism: Prevotella sp. P3-122 (assembly GCF_002251365.1). Lineage (GTDB taxonomy): Bacteria > Bacteroidota > Bacteroidia > Bacteroidales > Bacteroidaceae > Prevotella. The sequence continues at coordinate 6,260 of NZ_NPJH01000024.1, read as the reverse complement.
TGCATCGCTATCAAGTACGACAAAGTCTATACGTTTTATATTTGATTCCCTTCGACAGATATTCTTGAATAGGCTTGTGAAATAGTCCATGTCAGACAAACACATTGAATGTCCATAGAATAAAATTCTCTCGGATTTATTCAATGTTTCTATCAATTCTTTAGACATGTAATTTGTATGATGAGACTTTTTGAAAAAACTTAATTCTTGCCTTATCTTGCAGTCTTGAATACCTAATATTGCATTTTTTTCTGTTAGTGTTCCATGTATGTGTTTTATTCTTGAGTTAGGAAGAGGAGTTCCTGGAAGTTTTGCTATATCTGTATAGTTAAAGGAGAAAATATTAACATGAGGATATTTACGCAAAATGCCCAACAAATGCCATGCACATGAAGTAAAAATGATGTTGTTATAATCTACTTTTTTAAGAAACTCCGCAATAGCATCTTCTAAATGCCGAAATTCTTGTTCTATCATCTCATAGTCAAAACGGTCTATGGCTTTTGTGTATTCTGCGAAATCATATATAGACGCTTCCACACCTCCCCATGTATCGATGAGACGTTGCTTGAATATGTAATCGAACAGATTCGTCTCATCAGGAGTATCTATATATTCTTTCATCCAGAATTCGAAGTCTTTACTATCTATAAAACTTTTATAGCTAGTGTTTAATCCTAAATCAAGGTCGAAACCGTTGCCAAGTATTATTGTAGTTTGTGAGAACATTGCCATTTTTTACTATTAGTTAACAAACACACTTATTGTAAATGAAAAGCACGACTTACGCCGTGCTTAAATTTCTCCGAATTAAGGGACGAAGAACCCAATGCGATTTCACAACGGGAAAAACCCTTTTTGTGATTAGCTTTCAAATTAGCAGTGCAAAGTTACATTTTTATTTTCAATTACACAAATAATCCAAATAAGAATTGTAATTTTGCAGAAATTTCAAATTAGCAAGATTATTATATGTTCATAAATAGAAAATTAGTATTGGGCCTTGACCTTGGTGTTGGTTCTATTGGATGGTGCTTGGTAAGCAAAGACTTGCAAGATAATCCACTGGAGATTGTTGCTATAGGTAGTAGAGTTGTGCCATTGAGTACAACAGAAGTCAATGATTTCAAAGTAGACAAATCGAAATCTCCTTCTCAGCAGAAAAGACTTGTAAAATCTTTTCGACGTAACATAGACCGTTATCAAATGAGGAGATATAAGTTGGTTTCCATTCTTAAGTATCTCAATATGATGCCTAACGTGGAATTGATGAAAGCTCCTTTGATTGAATTGTGGAGTTTAAGAAGTCGTGCTGCTACTGTTGGCGAAAAACTATCTTTGGAAGAATTAGGCAGAGTTCTTTTTCATATAAACCAAAAGCGTGGTCCACAATTCCGTATTGATGATAAGTCAACAGACACTGTATACAAGGAGGCTGTAAATCATCGTCATAAGGTAATTCGTGAATCAAAGCAAACTGTAGGCCAATACTTTTATTGTAAACTACAGAACTCACGCATAACAAATCCAAAAGGCAAGTCGTTTTACACATATAGAATTAAGGACAATGTATTACCTCGTGAAGCCTACGAGGAAGAATTCATGCAAATCATGGATGTCCAAATGAAATTCTATCCCGAAGTTCTGACACCTTCTATCATTTCTCGCTTATTCGATACTATTTTCTTTCAGCGAGAATTGAAGTCATGCAAGAAACTTGTTTCTGTTTGTGATATAGAAAAACGAGAATACCCTATACCTGACAAGGAGGGTCAATATAGGATAGTTGGACCTAAAGTTGCTCCCAAATCATCACCTCTATTCCAAGTGTTCAAAATATGGCAAAGCATAAGTAACATATCTTTTACTGATATTGATGGACAACGACTTTACATTAAAAAGGACGTTCGTAATAAACTATTCAATCATATACTTACAAAAGGCAAATTGAATGCGAGAGACTGTTACAATATAGTTAGTGTGTCAGATAAAGAGTTTTCTCTTGACAAACTAACCTTAGATGGAATAAAAGGAAATTTGACTCTAAACCAGATTTCTAAAGCCCTGTCTTTGTTGCCAGTTACAAAGAGAAACGAACTGCTATAGTTTGACTTAAAAGTAGAAGAACAAGTTGATACTGTAACAGGAGAGATTCATAATGTTATTTCAAACGACATGCTAAGTGAGCCTCTTTATAAACTTTGGCACACACTGTATTCTTTGAATAAAGCAGATGAAAGAAGGAAATGTCTTCAAAACAATTTTGGAATATCAGACGAACAGACGATAGATGAGTTGTGCAAGTTGAATTTCAAGAAAGATGGATACTGCAAACTATCTTCTAAAGCAATTCGTCGAATACTCCCATATTTGCAAGAAGGATACGATTATGCTCAATCATGTTTGTTAGCAGGATTCAGACATTCTGATTACGTAACTACAGAGGAAAATGAGGGCAGACCTTTGCAGACACATCTGCCTATATTGAAGAAGAATGAACTTCACCAGCCTGTGGTTGAAAAAGTCCTCAATCAAATGATTGGTATTGTCAATCGTCTAATTGAAAAATACGGTGAAATAGACGAAACACGAATAGAACTTGCGCGTGAACTTCAACGCAGTAAAAAAGAACGTGAAGACATGGACAAGCAAAATCGTGAGAATCTTAAAAGAAACGAGGAGATTGCCGAAAAGTTGAAAAAAGAAAATGGTATAAATAAGCCTACTCATAGAATGCTTATGAAATACCGTCAGTTTGAAGAAACAGGCGGCAAATGTATGTATTGTGGCGGGGATATAGATTTAAAGACATTCATGTATGGTATTGATACAGAATGGGAACATATTATACCAAAAGCATTGTTGTTTGATAATAGCTTCTCTAATTCTATCTGCGCTTGCCAGAAATGTAACAAAACAAAGAATGATAGAACAGCTTACGACTATATGCGTTCCTTGGGTACCCAAAGATTCAATGACTATAAGGAGCGTGTAAAGAAAATGTATGATGAAAAATCTATCTCACGAACAAAATATAAGAATCTTTTAGCTTCATTCGAAGACTACCAAGAACGTAAGCGAAATGGCTGCGCTACAGAAGAAGACAAGGAACTATGGGAAAATTATATTGACCGTCAAATAAGGCAGACACAATACATTTCAAGAGCAGCATTAAAGAAGTTGAAAAATGTATGCCGTAATGTATATGCTTCCAGCGGTACAGTTACAAGTTTCTTGCGTCATGGATGGGGATATGATAACATACTACATGATCTAAACCTTCCTGTATATGATGCTGCGGGAATTGGACTTACCGAAGATGTTGTTGTCAAACAAGATGGCAAAGACATTCAAGTCCATAGAATCAAAGGATGGAATAAGCGTATGGATAATAGACATCATGCCATTGATGCTCTTGTCGTTGCGTGTACAAAACAATCCATTGTACAGAGACTCAATGAATTCAATTCGTCCCGTACTGAGTTTGAAGAAGAAGTAAAGTCGGGCAAGAAGAAAAGATTCAAAAACAAGAAATCTATGTTGGAGAAATGGGTGGAAATAAATACACCTTTCTCCAAGAAAGAAGTTGCAGAGAAGGTTAGTGGTATTATGGTATCATACCGTACATCTAATAAGGTAGCTTCTTCTTCAACCAATAGATACTTATCGAACGGAAAGACCATTGTTGAAAAAGGTATAATTTCCCCGAGATTACCGTTACACGAAAGTCATTTGTATGGAAAGATAAATGGTAAAAACGTATATCGATATTCTTTATCGGAACTTTTTCTGAGAAAGAAGGATGTAAATATTGAGGATGTCTTGAAATCTATCGTTGATAAAGGTATAGTTGCTATTTTGGAAAACAGAATCAATGCCGGAATCATCAATAACGATTCAAGCAAGAAACCTTATGATGTTGACCCTGCAAAAGCTAAGGAGAATCTTGCAACTTTAGTTTCAAAACCTCCTATGCACTCTAATGGAACACCAATAAGAAGAGTGAAATGTTATGTATCCAAACCTACAATTCCTGTTCGTACTGATTCGCATGGGACTGTAACGGCTTATGCTGTTAGCGGTAATAACCATCATATTGAGTTCTATAGGAATGACAAGGGTGAATTCAAAGAATCTGTCATTTCTTATTGGCAAGCCTTTCTGCGAATAAAGAACCACCTTCCTTTGTTTGTAAACATTGATAACGCTTCAATCTTACGCAAGGCAAGTGAAGAGGGTTTTGACATAGGAGAAATACATGATTCGTCATGGAATCCTTTTCTGTGTTTAGGAAAGACTGAGCTTGTTGTAATAGGATTGAAGAAGCGGACAATTGAAAATCTCATAAAACGTGGAGATTACTCAAAAATTGCATCTCATGTATATAAAGTTTGTGGAGTTTCCCAAGGTGATTATACGTTTTGCATACATAATGAAATAAAATATGTCCCAAAAGAAAGGAACAAACCTGATGGTAGATTTATTAGAATTCAAAACATCAAATCACTGGCAAATCTTGAACTTGTCAAAGTAAAAATAAATCCTATAGGCGAAATTACTATTCTGTAAAAAGGAATTGGATTGCAACTATCAAAACAACAGAAAGTTGCAATCCAATTGTTGTAAATGATGCTAATTTGTTTGCTAATCACAACAATAATAACAACTTTAATAAACATATAGATGTTGTAAATGATGCTAATTTGTTTGCTAATCACAACTAATTGACGAGAGCCTTCATCAGTTGTGGAGTTGTAAATGATGCTAATTTGTTTGCTAATCACAACAGGTCGATATTCGCAAGTCGGTTTATGATAGTTGTAAATGATGTTAATTTGTTTGCTAATCACAACGAGCAACGGCAAGACCGATAAGACCATCCAGTTGTAAATGATGCTAATTCGTTTGCTAATCACAACATATAGCGGATGCGGAAGAAACGCTTATGATGTTTAATGAAGCCAATCTGCAAACGCTATTTATGCGAATGCGGTGCAAAGGTACTAAAAAAATATGGATTTTCAGCATGTTAAGGGCTTCGGGAGGCGAAAAAATATGAAATTTAAGGTTCATCAGAAATATGGAGTGACGCATTATTGTATATTATTCCTGAAGTAGATTATTAACCGAAGTGGGTGAAATAGTTTGCCATAGGACATGAATACGTTTGCATCCTTGATAAGGTTAATAACGGCTCAGTGGAAATAACATGGGGAAGGGGTCCTAAATGAAGGTGCCTTTTCACGCAAACGTTTGCTGGAATAGTTGCAATGCATTGCGTGGGCAGATGCAATGCATTGCGTCTATCTCTATTCTATATTGTCCACTCTAAGTGTAAGTTTGCCGGCTGGTACCCGTACTTCTACCATGTCACCAACCTTCTTGTTTAACAGAGCTTGGGCGATGGGTGATTTTATGGACAGCTTGCCCTCACGGAGGTTGGCCTCCGATGTGCTTGTAAGCGTGTATGTCATTTGCTTGCCGTTGCCGATATTGGTTATAGTGACCTTGCATAGCAGGCCTACGGTGTCACTATGAATTTTTGACTTGTCAATGACTCTTGCAAATTCCAGTACCCTCTGCTTGTAGCGTATCCTGCCAAGCAAACGTGCCTGCTCACGCTTTGCCGCGCGATACTCATAGTTCTCGCTAAGGTCGCCTTTGTCGCGCGCCTCAGCTATGGCGTCGCGAACGCGTGGCAGCTCTACGCTTTCCATGTAGCGCAGCTCTTCCATGAGCTTGTCGTAGCATTCTTGTGATATATATTCCATATAATCGGTTGGTTCTCTTAATTCCTTGTTGTAAGTTGTAATGGGTGTGGAAAGGTGTTTGCTGTGGTTCCCAAATCCGCTGCAAAGGTAATTATTTTGATTGTATTACGGTCTCGTAATCACAGTTTTTTTTGTTGGCTACCAAGAAGAACAACGGAGAGATTACGACACCGGCTTTTGCTGTTAACGGAAATGCTACGCTGACCTTCAATGCTGCAGCGCAGGAAGGTGATATCGAGACTTTAAGAAACAACAATAAGGTTTACGACTTGCAGGGTAGGGAGGTCAAGGCTCCTGGCAAGGGTATATATATTGTCAACGGAAAGAAGGTTGTTCTCACCAATGCACGCTGATAAAGGAAAATTTGGATTAAGGTCAATATATAAAAAAGGCTGTTCCGGATTGCTGGAACAGCCTTTTTTTGATACTATTAATGATTATGCAATGTCTATCTGACGTTGAATCTTCTTAGCTTCGTCTTTGGTGGCC
>NZ_NPJH01000023.1 GCF_002251365.1 Prevotella sp. P3-122 | reverse complement strand
AAGGGTCGTCACAGACGATGACGTTGATAGGGCGCAGGTGTAAAGACGGTGACGTCAAAGCCGAGCGCTACTAATTGCCCGAAGGCTTTTGAGTGCGATTATTTTCGGTATGTGTTTCTTATGGTCTTGCTTGTGTGCGATAGTCACCTGCTGTTTGCCGGCAGGAGGAAATTATCAGGTGGTTATAGCGGCGGGGTCCCACCTCTTCCCATTCCGAACAGAG
>NZ_NPJH01000022.1 GCF_002251365.1 Prevotella sp. P3-122 | reverse complement strand
TCAGTGAAGTATGCTATATCGGCACCATTGTTCTGGAAACCTACAGTTGCGGCAACGTTGCGGTCAACGCCAGTGAGCTTGACATCATCGACCTTAAGTGAACTGATGGATGCACCCCACTTGTCGCGCTCTATGTAGCAGATTATGCGTATCTGCTTGGTATTGGCAAGAGTGGTGAAGTCAGAGGCGTAGGTCTGGTAGCTGTCACTCGTTACAGGGATGGTAACCTTGTTGGTCGCATTCTGCAAGTCCTGTATGCGAAGGCTGCCAAAGCGGCTGCCATCGCTCTTTATGCCACCCTTGGCAAGGGCTGAGAACGAATAGGTCTCGTTGGGAGCAACGTCCACAATCTGGGAAACCTCACCGGCAGACCAGCCGTCGTTCCACATATAGCGGTCCATGGACAACACGTGGTTGTTCTGGTCAACCTCGTTGCTGCGCTCCTCGGCAACAATCTCCTGAGTGGAGTTGTACTGGTCGTAAGGATATACGTCCCAACCCTCTATGCGGGTAACGATGTTGCGGCTCTTGGAGAAGTCCCACTCACCCTCGAAGCCGGGGTTCTTTATCAGGTTCTCC
>NZ_NPJH01000021.1 GCF_002251365.1 Prevotella sp. P3-122 | reverse complement strand
GGCGGGGTCCCACCTCTTCCCATTCCGAACAGAGAAGTTAAGCCCGCCATCGCCGATGGTACTGCAATGCAATGCGGGAGAGTAGGTAGCCGCCTTCTTTTATCAGGGCTCCGAGGACGAATGTCTTTGGAGCCCGTTTTTTATTGCATCTGAAAATAGTATAATCAATGTCTCGCATTTAATTAATTGTGATTCTACTATGCCTTTATGGATATGTATCACAGTACAAGAGCATTTTTGCATCTTACATCCATGGGGGCACGGTGAAGGGCCTCCTCGTAGTAGTCGCCGGGATTGTTTGTGGCGTGCCTGTATTGGTCAATATGCAGGCCGGTGAGGAATAGCTGTTCGATTGTTTTGATTTCCTCTGGCAGCAATGCGGTCTTGGCGGCAAGGAATAGGCCGAAGATGCTGAAATACCCTGTCGCGAAAGCGGAGATGATGTAGATGATGGCAGCCGTAGTGAGCAGCTTGTTAGTTCTTCTTGTTCGTTTGCAAAGATATTGGTTATAGTCAGATGAGATGAGAAAAAAAAGTGGCAGAAAGATGGATAATTTCGCTATTATTCGCTATATTTGCACAAAGAAGCCTATTAACAGTCCTATATGATACGAATAAAAAGCGGGTTTTCCGGCGAACGCTCCCTTGTGTTGCCCAAGATGGTGACAAGTATGATGTCTGCCGATGCTATAGCCTCTGTGCTCTATATAACCGATATAGGCTATTATCCCAATGCGGATGCGCATTTCCGTGAGCGCGAGGAACCTGTCGACCAGTATGTGTTCATATACTGTGTGGCAGGCCGGGGCTTCTATGTCGTCAATGGTCAAAGATACGATGTGGAGCCGAACCAGTATTTCATACTTCCAGCCGGAGTCCCCCATGCCTATGGTGCTGACGCCTTGGAGCCATGGACGATATATTGGATTCATTTCAAGGGTACCCTGGCACGCCACTATGCTCAGAATGCCTTGGCTCCGATATCAGTAAGGCCTGGCATGAAGTCGCGTATTAGCTATCGCACGAGCATGTTCGAGGAACTTTTCGAGGCCCTCAATTCCGGCTATGGCATTGAGAACATCAGGTATGCCATGTCGCTCTTCCATCACTACCTCGGGTCGTTGCGTTATCTGCGGCAGTACAGGGAGTGCGGTACGGATGTGCAAGCAGGAACCGCAAGCGATGAGGATGCCATAATAAGTGCGGCAATACATTACATCAAGGAGAACATAGAGAGACATCTTACGCTAAAGGACCTTGCCGACTATACAGGCTACTCGCAGTCGCGTTTCTCTGTAATATTCAAGGAGCGCACGGGACACAGCCCTGTCAACTATGTCAACCTCATCAAGATGAAGGAGGCCTGTTCAATGCTCGACAACACACAGATGAAGGTAAATCAGATATGCCACAAGCTCGGCATTGACGACCCTTACTATTTCTCCCGCCTCTTCAGTAGCATCATGGGCATGAGTCCAAAGATGTATAGGCAGACACCGAAGGTTTAGCCCGTTGGCAGTGTTGTCAGAGACCATGCTGACGGACAAAGATAATAACTGTGCAAACACTGTTACATGTCACTATATAATAAGAAAGGTATATATCCCCTGTTGTGGTTGCGCCGCATCAGACATAGCCGTGGTTTTGGCGTACAGTCGCCTACGGCCTACTCGTTTATCCGCTATGTCATAAACGAGCACTATCCCTATTATGCCTATTCGGAGCTTGCAGAACAGTTCCCCTCCACTGGGTGGTGTGAGCGTAAGCTCTTTCGGTTGTATCTCCGCATAGCCAACCATGTGCAGGCTGCGGTCATGGTCGACCTTTGTGGCCGTAACGATTGTCTGCGCGCCTACGTTAAGGCAGGATGCCATTCGACAGAGGTTGTCTACGCCATGCCGGATAATGGGACGGCAGGCATTGTCCGCATGAGAATTACTGATGGGTTCCCCACACAATTCTCCAACGTGATAGATAAGGTTGATGCACAGAGCATAGTCATCATTGAGGATATACACCGCAACCGTGAGGCAAGGAAAATGTGGAGGAATGTGGTGGCAGACAAGCGCACTGGCCGCACCTTCGACCTATACTATTGTGGCATAGTGACTTTCGACTTGTCGAAATATAAGCAGCACTATAAGGTTAACTTCTGACTTTGCAGCCTGAAAGCTCCCTATCACACAGGGTGGTGTGGTGTGAGTGATTTTTGCTAAAAATGTATGGAAATCTTAAAAATTACTACAATGTTTGACATGTGGTGAAAAAAAGAACATATTTGCTTGCAGATAAAAAGAAAATCGTTACTTTTGCGGAAAATTTGAAACATAATATTTAAGACTATGTATTGGACACTTGAATTAGCATCAAAATTGGAAGACGCACCATGGCCTGCAACTAAGGAAGAGTTGATAGACTATGCCATCCGTTCCGGCGCACCGCTGGAGGTGTTGGAGAACCTACAGGAGATAGAAGACGAGGGTGATGTTTATGAGAGCATCGAGGATATCTGGCCTGACTATCCTACCAAAGAGGATTTTCTCTTCAACGAGGACGAATATTAAATCATCCAGCAAGCATCAAATCTGCTTAAATGAATGAATATGAGCAACATGGTAAGATTCTTATGATTTTACCATGTTGCTTTTTATGGCCCTTTTCTGTCGCAGTGGCAAATCTGTGGGGGATATCAACGCCTTTAAGGGCAAATGCGTAATAAAGAGGAATATTCAGAGTGAGAAATTTCTCTTTCTGTGTATGTACTTATGCAATAAAACATAAGTTGCGTCGTTTTTAAAGTGATGTTTAGACATTTTGCGGTCATATTGTTGGCGCTGCTTCTTATCCCTGTTGGGATGAGAGGGCAGTATGATGCTTCCTTCGCCCATTATTGGGCGATGGAGACCTCGTTCAATCCCGCAGCGGTGGGCAAGCAGTCGAAGATTAATGTCACAGGAGCATATAATATAGGTATGGCGGGATTTGAGAATAATCCTCAGACCATGTATGCGGCTGCCGACATGCCGTTCTATTTTCTCAAGTCGTATCATGGCGCAGGCGTGCAGTTTATGAACGACCAGCTCGGACTGTTCAAACATCAGAAGCTCGCCCTGCAGTATGCCCCCAAGTTCAAGCTGTTTGGAGGTGTGGCAGCAATAGGCTTACAGCTCGGCATGCTCAGCGAGTCGTTCGATGGCTCCGACCTTGACCTTGAGGACTCCAGCGACCCGGCGTTCACTACATCAGAGGTCAACGGCAACAGCGTGGACATTGGTGTGGGCATCTACTATACTCACGGCCAATGGTATGCCGGATTGTCCGCTCAGCATCTGACGGCACCCCTGGTCTCGTTGGGCGAGACAAATGAGCTGCAGATAGACAGGACATATTATTTGACAGGCGGATACAATATAAAACTGAGAAATCCGTTTCTATCTATAAAACCCTCTCTGCTCGTGCGTACAGACATGACAGTCTGGAGGGCAGACATCACGGGGCGGCTCGTATACGCCCATGATGAGAAACTCCTCTATGGCGGTGCCACATACAGTCCGTCGACATCATTCACCCTGATGGTGGGAGGCAGTTTCCATGGTTTCGTGCTCGGCTACAGCTATGAGGTGTACACCACGGCCATAAGCATGGCCAATGGCAGCCACGAACTGTTCTTTGGCTATCAGCACGACATCAATCTTGTTAAAAAAGGTAAGAACAAACATAAAAGTGTAAGAATTCTATAATATAGCATGAAGAAGACTATTATTGCCATTTGCGCCCTGGCCATACTGGCGGCCCTTGTGTCATGCATGAGCTCCAAGTCGGCATCGTCATCAGGTAGGGGAGGCGAGGTAGTGGGAGTAGGAGGACGAGCCTTCGTAGAACCCACACCGTACGGTATGACACGAATAGACCGTGGCTTCCTAAAGATGGGACTCGACAAGCAGGACTCTCTATGGGGCAAGCAGACTCCAGTGAAGGAAATCTCCGTCGACGGATTCTGGATGGATGAGACAGAGGTTACCAACTCACAGTACAAGCAGTTCGTGGAGTGGGTGCGCGACAGCATCCTGCGTACGAGACTGGCTGACCCGTCATACGGCGGTGACGAGACCTACATGATTACTGAGGATAAGAATGGTGACCCGGTAACACCACATCTCAACTGGAACAAGAGACTGCCACGAAAACCTACCGAGGATGAGCAGAGAGCCATTGAGAGCCTCTATATTACTAATCCTGTGACTGGCGAGAAACTTCTGGACTACAGCCAGATGAACTACCGCTACGAGGTCTACGACTACACAACGGCTGCATTGCGCAGAAACAGGATGCGTCCTGAGGAGAGAAACCTCAACACCGACGTGCCTGTAAACATGAACGAGGTAGTGATGATATCCAAGGACACGGCATATATCGATGACGAGGGACGCATCGTCAGAGAGACTATCAACAGGCCACTCTCAGGACCATGGGACTTCCTCAATACATATATCGTGAATATATATCCCGACACAACCTGCTGGGTCAACGACTTCCGCAACTCCGACAACGAGGTGTACCTCCGCAACTATTTCTCCAATCCGGCCTATAACGACTATCCCGTAGTGGGCGTTACATGGGAGCAGGCCAATGCTTTCTGTGCATGGCGTACGGAATACCTGCTCAAGGGTCTTGGCCCCGAGGCACGTTTCATACAGCGCTATCGCCTGCCTACCGAGGCGGAGTGGGAGTATGCCGCACGTGGCAAGGACGGAACGGAATTTCCGTGGGAGAACGGTGATGTGAAGAATGGCAACGGATGTTTCTATGCCAACTTCAAGCCCGACCGTGGTAACTATACCCAGGACGGAAACCTCATAACGAGCAAGGCTGGTATATACTCGCCAAACTCAAATGGGCTCTTCGACATGGCTGGCAACGTGGCCGAATGGACCAGTACCATCTATACCGAGGCAGGAGTGAATGCCATGAACGACCTTAATCCGCAGCTCGACTACAAGGCAGCCAAGGAAGACCCCTACAAGTTGAAGAAGAAGAGCGTCAGGGGAGGCTCATGGAAAGATCCTGAGTCGTTCATACGTTCGGCATGGCGTACATGGGAATACCAGAACCAGCCAAGGTCATATATAGGTTTCAGATGTGTTAGAAGTCTGGCCAATACAACAAGTGGAAAACAGAAAAAGAGTAAGAAATAATGGGCGAACATAGCAAATTCAATATTGTCTACCGTCTGCAGAAGTGGATGGACAGCGTGCCGGGACAGACGTTCCTGAACTACGCTTACAGTTGGGGAGCATCTGTCGTTATCCTCGGTACTTTATTCAAGCTTACCCACCTGCCGGGTGCCAATTTCATGCTGTTCCTCGGCATGGGTACCGAGGTGGTGGTGTTCTTCATTTCCGCCTTCGACCGTCCGTTCGACAAGACTGCCGAGGGACGTGAACTCCCTACACATGTCACTGATGAGTATCTTGAGACTGGGCGTGTTGTATATGATAACGTGCAGACACAAGGTGCGATAGTAGTTGGTGGAGTGGAACAGCCGTTCCATCAGGAAGATAATGCCGGCTTGTCTGGGGAGCCAGGTGATGGCGGAGAAGCTGGCAGCACCGTGGTATCAGGTAATGGCGGTACGGTAATCATTGGTGGTGGTACCGTAACAGGACCGCAGCCAAACTATGTTCCGCAGATGAGTACCGAGGAAGCAGAGGCTCTCAACGAGGCCCAGGGCAACTACGTAGAGGAGCTGAAGAAACTTGTCGACACTCTTGCAAAGGTCAACGAGCAGAGCGCGCGCCTCACACGCGACAGCGAGGAGATGGAAAACCTCAACCGCACGCTCACTGGCATCAGCAAGGTATACGAGATGCAGCTTAAGGGAGCAAGCCAGCAGATTGGCACCATCGACCAGATTAACGAGCAGAGCCGTAAGCTCGCTCAGCAGATTGAGCAGCTCAACAAGATCTACTCTCGCATGATAGAGGCCATGACGGTAAACATGCGGGCAGCGGCTCCAGGCTCTTCAGCCGGCAATGCCGAAGTGTAAGATATTGCAGGTTCACATATAAATAGAACCTGCCTATAACGTTTCATATTCAACAATACCATAATGGCAATCAAGAAAAGACCAGTCTCTCCGCGCCAGAAGATGATTAATCTCATGTATGTCGTTCTGATGGCGATGCTTGCGTTGAACGTCTCAACAGAGGTGCTCAACGGATTTTCCATTGTCGAGGAGAGCCTGAACCGCACTACTACCAACTCGTCCAAGGAGAACGAGTCCCTGTACGGTGCCTTCCTTGAGCAGATGAAGACCAATCCAGAGAAGGTGAAGGCATGGTTTGAGAAGGCCACCGTAGTCAAGCAGATGAGTGACTCGCTCTTCAACTATGCACAGAGCTTGAAGGAGCAGATTGTCAGGGAGGCAGACGGAAAAGATGCCGATGTGACCAACATCGTCGGCAAGGACAACATAGAGGCTGCGGCACAGGTGATGCTTGCACCGGGAACAGGACAGGGCGGAAAGCTCTACAATGCCATCAACTCCTATCGCGAGAGGATATTGCAGATGGTCACTGACCCGCACCAGAAGAAACTCATTGCCGACAACCTCTCGACGGAAGTCCCAAAGAAGGACAATGCACTGGGCAAGAACTGGCAGGAATACATGTTCGAGAGTATGCCTGTGGCAGCGGCCGTAACGCTGTTGTCGAAGCTTCAGAGCGATATACGCTATGCCGAGGGTGAGGTGCTCCACACGCTTGTGGCAAACATCGACATCAAGGACATCCGTGTAAACCGTCTTAATGCATTCGTCATTCCTGAGAAAACAACCCTCTATCCTGGTGAAACCTTCACTGCCAATATCGTGATGGCAGCTGTCGATACTACGCAGCAACCTGAGATTTATGTCAATGGCACTAAGGTGAACACCACCAACGGCAAGTACTCTTTTACTGCTGGTGGGGTAGGTGAGCACACATTCGGAGGTTATATGCTTATGCGCAATGGAGCTGGCGACCTGCTGCGTAGGGAGTTCGTGCAGAAGTACGAGGTCATAGCGCCGCCGTCGGGAGCAACCATTGCCGCTGACCTTATGAACGTTCTCTATGCCGGCTATGCCAATCCTATGAGCATCAGTGTGCCGGGAATACCGCAGAATGCTGTTCACGTAACAATGTCTGGTGGCACGCTCACTGCCAAGGGTGATGGACACTATGTTGCAGTGCCAGGAGCCGTGGGCAAGGATGTCACCTTCTCCATATCGGCTACCGACAAGGGGAAGACACGGCAGATGGGAACATTCTCGTTCAAGGTGCGCAAGCTGCCCGACCCGACGCCGTATATCGCCATAGGTACGGACAGATACAAGGGTGGCGGACTGGCTAAGGCATCGCTCATGGGTGCTACGGGCATACATGCGGCCATTGATGATGGACTGCTCGACATTCCGTTCAAGGTGCTGAGCTTCGAGGCTGTGTTCTTCGACAACATGGGCAACGCTGTGCCGATGGCAAGCAATGGAGCGCAGTTCTCTGACAGGCAGAAGGATGCGTTCAGGAAGCTGTCTCGCAACAAGCGCTTCTACATATCGCAGGTTACGGCAGTAGGACCTGACGGCATTACCCGTAAGCTGTCTGCCGCAATGGAGATTGTTGTCAAGTAGTGGAACAGTAAAATTTGCATAAAAAATAATTCCGTATGAAAAAGATATTATCCATTCTTGTCATGGTGTTCATGGTGCAGGCTATCTCTGCACAGGCACCCAAGCGCAGGACACAACAGCAGCAAGCTACCAAGCAGTCGAATGCCAATACCATGACGACACGTGCGCAGATAGCATTCCCAACGGAGTCACAGATGTCCGAGGATGTTGTCTGGAGAAGGGACGTTTACAGGGAACTCGACCTTACCGAGGATGCCAATGCCGGACTCTACTATCCTGTGGAGCCTATTGGCACACAGATGAACTTGTTCACGTATATGTTCAAGCTCGTCATGAGAGGACCGACGCGTGGAGGCATCAGTGCCTACGAGTACCGCCTCGACGGAAACGAGAATTTCAGCGATTCCGCACGCATAAAGCCTCTGAAGTTCCTCGATGACTACCATATCTTCTATGAGCGTACCGACAAGGGCATTCGCCTTGACGATAGCGATATTCCTTCGGCTGAGGTTAAGGGCTACTATATCAAGGAGTCGTCATACTACGACCAGACAACGGCGACATTCCATACCAAGGTGCAGGCTCTCTGCCCGATACTCTCGCGCCAGGACGATTTCGGCGATGGCGCTACCAAGTACCCGCTCTTCTGGGTGAAATATGATGATGTGGCTCCATTCCTTGCCAAGCAGACCATCATGACGAGCAATCTCAACAATGCCGCAACGATGAGCGTTGACGACTATTTCACCATGAACAAGTACTCAGGAAAGATTTACAAGACCAACAATATGCTTGGGCAGACCCTCGCCCAGATGGTTTCGCCGAAGAGTGACTTCGGCAATATGGATGAGGCTGCTGGTGACAGCCTCCTTGCCAAGGCGCAAAACCAGATAGAGGCACAGATAAAGAATTTCGAGACCAATATCTGGGGCGACCAGGCGCGCAAGGACTCGTTGGACAGCATTGCCAAACTTGACCCCAAGACCGTGAAGGCCATGAAGAAGCAGAACAAGGATAAAACAGCGTCGTCTTCGGCATCAGCGTCGGTAAAGAAGAAAACCCGTAAGTCCTCGTCTACGTCTTCCTCCTCTTCAGCACGTGTCACAGTTCGTAGGGAGAGACATTAATAATGATGTTTAATTATCCAACCAATTTATACCATTTATGAAAAAGTTTCTATCACTCCTTTTCGTTGTGGCAGCACTGATGATAGCCACTCCGTCTGATGCTCAGGTACGTTTCGGTATCAAGGGCGGTCTCAACGTCTCTGACATGAGCCTAAGTAAGGATGTTCTTGAGTCTTCTAACAGACTTGGATTCTTTGTTGGTCCGACTCTCAAGGTAACTCTCCCTCTAACTGGTCTTTCTGCTGATATCTCCGCACTCTACAATCAGTCCGAGTCGAAGATTGACGATGAGACCATCAGCCGAAAGTATATCGACATTCCTCTCAATGCCCGCTATGGACTTGGTTTGGGCAGCATCGGCGTTTTCGCATACGCTGGTCCTCAGGTAAGCTTCAATGTAGGTGATGATGAGTTCAGCTGGACAAGTTCCGATAGCTATAAGAACTCCTTCCAGCTTAAGAAGTCGCTATTCAGCGTAAACGTAGGTGCTGGTGTTACCGTCAGCAGCCTTCAGCTCACTGCCAACTACAACATAGCCGTAGGCAAGACAGGTGACGTAAGCCTCGGAGAAGCAGTGAATTCCGTTATCGGAACCAAGGCAAGGGCAAACAGCTGGCAGATTGGTCTCGCCTATTTCTTCTAATTACACCCAACCTCTATTATAACGCCGTAGATGCAGGCACATGATGCTTTGCACCTACGGCGTAATTGTTTCCCTTACGGAGTGTCGCTTCGTTACACAATTTCTCCACTGAGCCGTTTCTTCCCTTTCATGGAGTAAAGCCTTTTTTTCTCAAAATGATGCACAAATCATTTCTTGTGTGCATTGTTTGTCTTCTTTGATGTTAACAGTTATTAAATATATGGTATATTATGATGGAAGAATAGGACAATTATGCTAACTTTGCAGCCAATATTTTATACTGTATTTAAAATGAATAAGTTAAAATTTGTATTTGTTGCCGTTTCCATGTTGTTTGTCGGCAACACAGTAGAGGCAGGTGGACTGCTAACAAACACCAACCAGAATGTATCTTTTCTTAGAAATCCGGCACGCGATGCCGCCATCGGTATCGACGGAGTGTATAGCAATCCCGCAGGCGTAGTGTTTCTTGGCGAGGGCTTTCATCTCTCGCTGAACGTGCAGAATGTACACCAGACACGTACCATCAAGACGGGTTTTCCGCTCTTTGTCAACAATTTCAGCAATCCTGGCCAGCAGGTACATAAGTTCGAGGGAACAGCCGACGCACCGATATTACCTTCCATCCAGGCAGCATACAACAAGGGTGACTGGAGTTTCCAGTTCGGTTTTGCTGTAACAGGTGGCGGCGGCAAGTGCGAGTACGATAACGGCCTAGGCTCTTTCGAGCAGATTGTTTCCGGCTTCCCATATGCCAGTGTCAATGGTGTAAGTGCCATTGACCTTATGAACCAGCTCTATGCGGGTCTTGGACAGGTCAACCCGGCACTTGCAGGCCATTCCATGGGCAACAGATATAGCTACGACTCTTACATGCGTGGCAGGCAGTATTACTATGGCTTCACCTTCGGTGCTGGCTACAAGGTCAACGACAACCTCTCTGTCTATGGTGGCGTACGTATGCTCTACGGCTCGTCCAACTACTACGGATATGTAAAGAACATACAGGTTGAACACCTACAGAACGGCAATGCCGAGATGGTAAACGCCATGCAGCATTTCCAGGAGCAGGCTGCCACATTCAACCAGGTAGCAGGTATGTTGAATCAGGCTGGAATGCCTGACAAGGCTGCAATGTTCGCAAATGGTGCTGCCCTCTCTACAGCCCTTGCCAACGGTACACAGGACATAGAGCTCAACTGCGACCAGACGGGTTGGGGCATTGCACCAATCATCGGCATCGACTACAAGACTGGTAATCTGAACCTTGCTGCCAAGTATGAGTTCAAGACACGCATGCGCCTTAAGAACAAGTCTGCCAACAGTCTCAGTGCTGAGAATATAGCCATGCTCGGCAAGTTTGCCGATGGCAAGAAGGTAGCCGAAGACTCTCCGGCTCTTCTCACTGTCGGTGCGCAGTATTCCATCGTTCCTTCTGTACGTGTCATGGCTGGTTGGCACCACTATTTCGATGTCGATACCGAGCAGTGGACTAAGGAGATGCTCGACGATACCAATGAATATCTGCTGGGTGCCGAGTGGGACATCAACAAGATGGTGACGGTGAGTGCCGGTGGACAGCGTACGGAATATGGCTACAAGGATGCCGGTATGAACGACATCTCGTTCAACGTCAATTCCTATTCCTATGGTCTTGGTGTGGCAGTCAACGTAACAGAGAAGGTACGCATAAATGCAGCCTATTTCCAGACATTGTATGATGACTACGATATGGAGAACGCAGGCGTAACAAACTCCTTCACACGTACCAACCGTGTCTTCGGCGTAGGTGTCGATTTGAAATTCTGATTACCATTAGCAAGTACACAATACGACAACAAGCGTAGTGTGCAAAATATGGGTATCCTAATTATGAAATGGATCTCCTAATTATGAAGTTCATGTAGGTAAATCTCGCGCTGTAAGCGCAAAAGCACATAGCCCAGGGTAGAGCGTAGCGACACCCTGGGTTATTTCATGTAGGTGATGGTCGCGCTGTAAGCGCAAAAGCGTAGATAACAGCAGGACAAATAACGCTTTTGCGCTTACAGCGCGTGCTGGTCAATGTATTTTCTACGAGCAAGTAGTCAGAGTAAATAGGAACAGTTCCATTTTGGGTACAACAAACTGGACACCCTATTTATTAATTATGTCCAATGAAAACATTGATAAAAACGGAAAGATATTATTTTCATGCACTTTTTCTCTTGATTATTTCACGGAATAATTTGAAAAGTGTAATTTTGTAGCACGATTTTATATTGAAAAGTGTAATTTTGCAGCACGGTTTTATATTGAAAAGTGTAATTTGAAAGCTATGCTATACAGGAAGATTGGAAAATACATAGAGCAGCATCTGCTTGGCGGTTCTGACAAGATTCTTCTCATAGAGGGAGCTCGTCAGATAGGCAAGACGTTTATTATCAGGGAGATAGGTGGTAGGCTTTTCCAAAATTTTATTGAAATAAACTTGGCTGAGGATGCTGACGGTAAGGGCGTGTTTCGTAATGTGCGCACTACAGACGAGTTTTATTTTGCTCTGAGTGCTGTAGCCGGAGGTAAGTTGGGCAGTGCTTCGGATACATTAGTGTTCCTTGATGAGATTCAGCAATATCCACAATTTCTTACTATGTTGAAGTTCCTTCGTCAGGAGCGACGTTTTCAGTATATAGCTAGTGGTAGTCTGCTTGGAGTGACGCTCCGTTCAACTACATCTATTCCTGTGGGCAGCATTATAAGGAAGAAGATGTTCCAGTTAGACTTCGAGGAGTTCCTGCTTGCCAACGGAATGGGCGAGGAGGCGATTATGTCAATGCGCGAAGCATGGCGTAAGGGTGAGAGCCTGTGCATGGAAGTGCATGAAATGATGATGACTCATTTCCGTCGCTATCTGCTTGTTGGAGGAATGCCTGACGTGGTTAATGAGTATCTTGCCACGAAGAATATTGTAAAGGTAAGACAACTACAGAATGCTATCCATCAACTGTATAAGGACGATGCGGCAAAGTATGTCGAAACGTTTGGCAGAAACTTGTTGGTAAGGCGCATTTACGACATGATTCCATCCCAAATGGAAAACAAGAAGAAGCGTATTGTTGCAAAGAATATTCAGGACAAGCATGGCGACCGTTTCGACCGTTATGAGGAGGAGTTTGAGTATCTTGTCTCTTCGGGCATAGTTCTTGATGTACATGCTGTGAGCAATCCGCGCTATCCGTTGTCGGAGTCGGTTCAGAAGAACCTGCTGAAGTTATATCTCAACGATGTGGGTATGCTTACAGCCCAACTGTATGCCAATAATATTCAAGCTGTTATGAGGGACGAGCGGAGCATTAATTTGGGTGCGGTATATGAAAGTGTCGTGGCTCAGGAGTTGGCTGCACATGGTTTCTCGCTTTTTTATTATGACAACAGGAAGAATGGCGAGGTGGATTATCTTATAGATGATTATGAAAGTCTTTCGGTTTTGCCAATCGAGGTGAAGTCGGGTAGAGATTATACCATTCACAGTGCCTTGAACAAGCTATTGTCGAATACTGACTATCACATCAAGTCGGCGATTGTGGTGAGCAATGAACGTATCGTGCGTCAAGTTGGCAATGTCAAGTATTTGCCCATATACTATATTATGTTTCTCGACAAGGAGGACATGGGAAGTGAAGAGGTGTTTTTCTGATAATACAATATTTATTTAGTAGGGTGTACAGTTTAATGTACAAATATCAGTAGCAACGCCCTGAAAGGGCAACCTGCGCATAGCCCAGGGTGCCGCTTCGCTCTACCCTGGGCTATGCGCTTCTGCGCTTACAGCGCGTGCTGGTCAATGTGTTCTCTGCGAGCAAGTAGTCAGAGTAAATCAGGAACAGTTCCATTTTGGGTACAACAAACTGGACACCCTAATCATTAATCAATAATCATTCATCCCTTACATCGGGTCCACGTCATAGTATATCTGGAGTGTGGCATAATTTTTGTCCTGCATAATCTGTCTTTGTGCCATTCTCAGATACTCCCTGACTTTTTTCTGGTCTATGCCGTTTTCGAGCTTTAGCATTATCTTTCTGATGTGCATGGTCTTGACCCTTGCCACGGCAGGCTTGTCGGGTCCGAGAATTCTCTCACCGAACCATGTCCTCAGCCTTTTGCCCATCTCTGTAGATGCTGTTTCCACCCTTCCCTCGTCCTTGTGCTTGAGATAGATGTATATTAGGCGTGTGTATGGCGGATAGCAGAACAGGCGGCGTTCTTCGGCAAGGTCGTTGTAGAACGCAACGAAGTCGTTGTTGACAATCTGCCTTATTACTGGCATTTCTGCCGACTTTGTCTGCAGCAGTACGAGCCCCTGTCTTCCCTTGCGTCCGGCTCTGCCTGCCACCTGCGACAACATCATGAAGGCATGCTCATAGGCTCTGAAGTCGGGTATGTTGAGCAGCGAGTCGGCATCGATGATACCCACGAGCGATACCCTGTCGAAATCCAGTCCTTTCGTTATCATCTGTGTACCTATCAGCACGTTTGACCTGCCGTGTGAGAAGTCGTCAATAATCCTTGCGTAGGCATTCTTCGTGCGTGTGGTGTCGAGGTCCATGCGTGCCACCCTTGCTTCGGGGAACAACTCGGTTATGAGGTCTTCCACCTTTTCCGTGCCCAGTCCGCGGCCCCGCAGTCTCTTGCTTCCGCATTTCGGGCACGCCTCTGGTACGCCGTAGGCATGTCCACAGTAGTGGCAAGTCATGAGGTTCATGTTCTTGTGTAGAGTGAGCGACACGTCGCAGTGCTCGCATCTCGGCACCCATCCACATTCCTCACACTCCACAACGGGTACGAAGCCCCTTCTGTTCTGGAAAAGTATTACCTGCCTGTTGTCCTCGAGCGTCTTCTTCATGGCTTCCAGCAGTTGCGGCGAGAACGGACCCTTCATCATCTTTCGCCGCTGCATGTCCTTTATGTCTACAGTCACTATCTCGGGCAGTGCCATGTCCTTGTATCGTCTGTCGAGCCTAACGTAGCCGTATTTGCCGTTCTGTGCGTTAGTCATGCTCTCCATGCATGGCGTGGCAGAGCCGAGCAGAGTCTTTGCCCCGCATGTTGCGGCAAGCATTATGGCTACGCTGCGTGCGTGGTAGCGCGGGCTTGGGTCCTGCTGCTTGTAGCTTGTCTCATGTTCCTCGTCTATTATCACCAGTCCGAGGTTGCTGAAAGGCAGCAGTGCCGCACTCCTTGCCCCAACTATTATGTCGTATGGACACTGCGACATCTGCTTCTTCCATATCTCCACCCTCTCGGCATCGCTGTATCTGCTGTGGTATATGCCGAGTCTGTTGCCAAACACCCTCTGCAGCCGTTCCATCATCTGTACGGTAAGAGCTATCTCGGGCAGCAGGAACAGCACCTGCTGGTGCTGGCTGAGGGCCTTCAGCATGAGGTGTATGTATATCTCGGTCTTCCCGCTCGATGTCACACCGTGCAGCAGCACCACGTTCTTCTTTAAGAATCCCATCAGTATGCTGTTGTATGCATCCTGTTGGGCCTCGTTAAGCTTCTTGGCGTTCTCTGGTGCGAATGAGCCTTTTGTGCTGAGCCGTCCCACTTCCTTCTCGTATGTGAGCAATATTCCTTTCTTCACGAGAGCCGCTATGTCTGTCGTGCTGCAGCGGCTTACGTTGCGCAGTTCCTCACGTGTTATCTCCTTAATGTCGTCAGGAATATTGTCGCCTTCGGTCTCAGCCCAGTGTGACAGCTCGAGGAACGTGTCGAGCACCGTCCTTTGCCTGTTGCTTTTGGCTGTCATGTTGAGAGCGACGTGCATTGCAGTCTCGTTGCGGTATGCTTCGGCCAGTGCCACATATGTCTCTGTCTTTGGCCTGTATCCGTCTTCGTCTTTCAGTCCGGCAGGCAGTGCGGCAGTATATATATCGCCAAGAGCTGCCATGTAATAGTCGGCCATCCAGTGCCACAGCTTCATCTGTTGCGGCATCAGCATGGGTGTTTCGTCAGGCAGCGAGTATATATCCTTTATCCTCGACTCGTCAAGTCCCGTGGTGTTTTCTTCACTTGTCTCATCTATTATGGCTGTATAGGTTTTGCTTTTTCCTACGGGTACAACCACGCGCATCCCTGTCTTCACCTTGTCGGCAAAGATATCGGGTACGGAATAAGTGAAGGTACCTTCGAGGGGCAGAGGCAATATCACCTGGACATATTTTGTTCTGCCCTTATTCATTTTGGTTCCGGGTATTGTATTCTCGTATGGTATATCGACATGAGGCGCTCGATGAGTACGAGCTTGGCCTGGCTGATATCGCGGAAGGTGATGGGGCAGTCGGTGAAGAAGCCGTCGGCGACCTGTCCGTCAATGAGGCGGTTTACCAGTGTGCTGATGCTCTCCTCTGTATATTCCGTCAGCGAGCGTGAGGCAGCCTCACAGGTGTCCGCCATCATCAGCAGTGCTTGCTCGCGGGTGAACGGGTTCGGGCCGGGATATGTGAACTGTTCCTTGTCTACCACCTCTTCCGGATGCTCGTTCTGGTATTTTATGTAGAAGTATTTCGCCACGCCCCTTCCGTGGTGCGTCAGTATGAAGTCCTTGATGATTGTAGGCAGGTTGGCCTTCTCGGCAAGCTTCACACCCTCAGTGACATGCTCGATGATGATGCGCGCGCTCTCCTTGCATTGCAGGTTCTCGTGGGGGTTGATGCCAGCCTGGTTCTCGGTGAAGAAAGCGGGATTGGTCATCTTGCCGATGTCGTGATACAGTGCTCCTACACGTACGAGCAGGCTGTCGGCGCCAATTCTGTTTGCCACCTCTGCTGCCAGGTTGCCCACCGTTATGGAGTGCTGGAATGTGCCGGGTGCCACCTCGCTGAGGTTGCGCAGCAGTCCCTTGAAGGTGTTGGAAAGCTCGAACAGCGTTACGTTGCTGGTGAAGCCGAACATCTTCTCGATGAGGTACATCAGCGGGTATGACAGCAGAAGCAGTACACCATTGACAGCGAAGTGGGTATACATCTTTATATCGAGCTTCACCACGTCGGTCTCCTGCATCATCTGCATGGCGAAGAACACCGCGCAGCTGCCCAACGTCACGAGCAATGCCGTCTTGATGACCTGTGCCCTGTTGGTAAGCTCGCGCAGCGAGTATATGGCCACGAGTCCTGCTATGAGCTGTATGATGATGAACTCGTACTGGTATTTCACCGCTGCCGTGGATATGAGCACTATCGTCAGCTGGGTGACGAAGGCCGTGCGTGAGTCCATGAACATACGGGCGAAGATGGCGGCCATGGCAAACGGGATGATATAAACGCTGAACAGGTTGTGCTTCATCATCAGCGATACTATGATGGGGAACACCGTTATCATCACGTAGAGCATCATTATAGAGCGGGGCTTCTCGAAGTAGTCCTTGCGGAACAGGGCTATGTACATGGTGAAGAGCAGCACCAGCATGCTTACGAATATTGTCTGTCCGATGATGGTTGTCGTCATCTCGTCCTCGGTGGCGCTGCGTCTCTGCATCTCTCTCTCAAACGATGACAGTACACGGTAGGTATAATCATCGACAATCTCTCCTCGGTCAATAATCTTCTGACCGCTCATCACCATTCCACTGGCCAGCGGAATGCTGCTAAGCATGTCGTTGCGCTCGCCCTCTGTACGCTCCTTGTCGTATTTCAGGTTTGGCTCAATGTAGTTGTTCAGGTTGCACTTCTGCAGCAGTGCCCTGTCCTTGCTCAGCGTCTCGTCGTCGAGCAGCATCTTGTATGCCGACATTGTGGAGTACACGCAGCCGATCTCTATGCTTGCCGCATTTTTCCCCGTAACCACTCTGATGGCTTGTGTTGAGTCCTTGGCGATAGTCTTGTATTCGGCCGTGCTCATTATTCCAGCCTGGTACAGCCGATGCAGCCTGTCTGAAATGATGTTTATGTATGAGTGTGGGAGGCTGCCGGCAAAGTCCTGTTTGAATTTCTCTATCTGCACCTTCTCCTCGTCGGGGTTGTAGTTGTAGTATGGCATTATCGTCTCCATGAGCGAGTCCTGCTCAGCCATCACGGCCTCTTCGGTCTTGTAGATGGGAAAGTCGAACTGTGCTATGAACGACTGGTACATCCACGGCTTGCCCACGTCGTATCTGAATTTCTGTCCTTGCGAGTCGCGTGGCAGAAACCATACTATCAGCAAGACACTCACTACAACGAGTAGTGTCCGTACCATCATATTGCGCCAGTAGCGGTTGTCGTTTCGGTCTATTATGCTCATCCTTTTTTGTCTGTTTATGTGTTTACTCTGCGAAAATACGAAAAAAAATCGCAAAAGTCGAGAAAATATATTAATTTTGCAGAAAAATTTATTTCTTCTTTGTATAAAGATGTCTGATAGAAAGGTTAGGGTGCGTTTTGCACCAAGCCCTACAGGGCCTTTGCATATTGGCGGCGTACGTACCGCTTTGTATAATTATCTCTTTGCACGCCAGCATGGTGGCGATTTCGTATTCCGTATTGAGGATACCGACTCTCACCGTTTTGTTGCTGATGCAGAGGAGTACATAATAGAGTCTTTCCGCTGGTTGGGCATAGAGTTCGACGAAGGTGTAGGCTTCGGAGGAGACCATGGACCATACCGTCAGAGCGAGCGCCGTGATATATATAAGAGGTATGTGCAGCAGCTGCTCGACAATGGCAAGGCATACATCGCATTTGATACTCCAGAGGAGCTTGATGCCAAGCGTGCCGAGATACAGAATTTCCAGTATGATGCTTCCACCCGCATGTCCATGCGCAACTCGCTTGTCATGCCGGCAGAGGAAGTAAGCAGGCGTATTGCCGACGGCGAGACATACGTGGTGAGGTTCAAGATTGACCCAGGCGTTGAGGTGCATGTCAACGACATGATACGTGGCGATGTGGTCATCAAGAGCGACATCCTCGATGACAAGGTGCTATACAAGAGTGCCGATGAGCTGCCAACATACCATCTTGCCAATATCGTTGACGACCACCTCATGGAGATTACCCATGTCATCCGTGGCGAGGAGTGGCTGCCAAGCTCGCCTCTGCATGTCCTGCTCTACAGGGCTTTCGGATGGGAAGACACCATGCCCCGCTTCGCACACCTGCCGTTGTTGCTCAAGCCCGAGGGCAAGGGCAAGCTCTCGAAGAGGGATGGCGACAGGCTGGGCTTCCCCGTGTTCCCGCTTGAGTGGCACGACCCGAAGAGTGGTGAGGTGTCGGCAGGCTTCCGTGAGAAAGGCTATTTCCCCGAGGCTGTCATCAACTTCCTTGCATTGCTTGGTTGGAACCCCGGTACAGAGCAGGAGATATTCTCGCTCAGCGAGCTGGTGAAGGCTTTCGACATCAGCAGGTGTAGCAAGGCCGGTGCCAAGTTCGACTACCAGAAGGGTATATGGTTCAACCACGAGTATATCCTCCGCAAGAGCGATGCCGAGATAGCGCAGCTCTTTGCGCCCATCGTTGCCAATAACGGCATCGATGAGTCTATGGAGCGCATCACCAAGGTGGTGTCCATGATGAAGGACCGCGTGAGCTTCGTACGCGAACTGTGGCCACTGTGCTCGTTCTTCTTCATCGCTCCGACGGAATATGACGAGAAGACGCGCAAGAAGCGTTGGAAGGAGTATTCTGCACAGCAGATGACTGAGCTGGCAGAGGTATTGGAGTCCATCGGTGACTTCTCTGTCGAGGGGCAGGAACCTGTTGTCATGAAGTGGGTAGAGGAGAATGGCTACAAGCTCGGCGACATCATGAACGCTTTCCGTCTTACACTCGTTGGCGAGGGCAAAGGCCCTGGCATGTTCGATATTTCCGCTTTCCTTGGTAAGGAAGAGACACTCGCCCGCATGCGTAGAGCCATTGAGATACTGAAATAGACAAGGATATGTACAATCTGGTTATACATGGATACGAACTTGGTGTCTTCATTGCAAGTCTGTTCAGCAAGAAGGTCAAGACCATGTGGAAGGGCGAGAGAAGGGCTTTGGCCACTCTCGCCGACAAGGTTGACCACGATGCCAAGTATATCTGGTTCCATGCGGCGTCGCTCGGAGAGTTCGAGCAGGGTAGGCCGCTTATGGAACGAATACGCCAGGAACATCCTGAATACAAAATCTTGCTCACCTTTTTCTCGCCATCGGGATATGAGGTGCGCAAGAACTATCAGGGAGCGGACATCATCTGCTACCTGCCCATCGACACTCGGAGCAACGCCATTACGTTCCTGCGTACAGTAAAACCTGTCATGGCATTCTTCATCAAGTATGAGTTCTGGTACAACTACCTGCACATACTGAAATACCGTAACATACCTACATATAGCGTGTCGAGCATTTTCCGACCGGAGCAGGTGTTCTTCAAGTGGTATGGACGCAGGTATGGCCGCGTATTGAAGTGTTTCACCCGCCTGTTCGTGCAGAACAGTCAGTCGCAGACCTTGCTCGAGTCTGTGGGCATTACCGATGTTGACGTTGTCGGTGATACCAGGTTCGACCGTGTACTGCAGATTAAGGCCGCATCGAAGACGCTTCCATTGCTTGAGGCTTTCAAGCATGGCGGCAAGGTATTTGTGGCCGGCTCCTCATGGTTGCCCGATGAGGAGATATTCGTAAAGTTTTTCAATAATCATCCCGACTGGAAACTGGTCATTGCGCCGCATGTCATCAGTGAGGAGCATCTTAGGCAGATAGAGTCTCGTCTGTCGCGCCCGGCTGTACGCTATACGCAAGCCACCATCGAGTCTGCCGCCGAGGCGCAGGTACTTATTATCGACTGCTTTGGACTGCTTTCCAGCATATACCATTATGGTGAGATAGCATACGTGGGTGGTGGCTTCGGTGTAGGAATACATAATGTCCTTGAGGCTGCCGTATGGGATGTGCCCGTGTTCTTCGGACCCAACAACGAGAGGTTCCGTGAGGCACAGGGACTGAAAGCCTGTGGTGGTGGTATAGAGATTACATGCTATGATGACTTTGAAAAGGCTATGGAATCTTTCATTGCCGACAAGCCTTCGCTTGATAAGGCTGGCGAGGCAGCAGGACGATATGTGCAGGGACTGGCCGGTGCTACCCAGAAGATATTGGACAGGGTGTGTCTTTGAAAATAATATTATAAGTAAAGCCTTTCAGGCTGATATGGCATTTAGGCATTGTTTACTATTATGCAAGAAATACTTCATATCATTAACGAAATGTCGCCCTATCTTCTCTTGGGCTTCTTCCTTGCCGGGCTTATGCACGCTTTCATTCCCGGCCAATATTATACCCGGCATCTTGCAACACCCAACTTCACGTCGGTTGTAAAGGCTGCCCTCTTCGGCATTCCTCTGCCGCTATGCTCCTGTGGAGTCATACCTACTGCAATGTCGCTGCGTAAGGAGGGTGCGTCAAAGGGTGCCGTGGCATCCTTTCTTATTGCTACGCCCCAGACGGGTGTAGACTCCATTATTGCTACTTTCAGTCTCATGGGACTGCCTTTTGCCGTGGTCCGTCCCTTGGCGGCCTTGCTTACTGCTGTGTTTGGTGGAGCGATGGTAAATGCGTTTTCCGATTCTGCTGCCGGCCATGCGGACAATAGGGTAGGAGAGGAGAAGAGTGAGCAAATGACATTATACAAAAAAATGAAGTCTGCCCTCAGCTATGCCTTTGTAGAGATGATGGAGGACATAGGCAAGTGGCTTGTCATCGGACTGGTCGTTGCCGGCCTTATAACGGTTTTTGTTCCTGATACCTGGTTTGCAATGTTCAAGGGCAACACGCTGGCATCCATGCTCCTTGTCCTTGCCATTGCCGTACCAATGTATCTTTGTGCCACTGGGTCCATACCAATAGCCGTTGCACTGATGCTCAAGGGGCTGACACCCGGTGCGGCTCTTGTACTTCTCATGGCTGGCCCTGCCTGCAATATGGCTTCCATCCTCGTCGTTCGCAAGGTGCTCGGCACACGTACCCTTATCCTCTATCTGCTATCCATAATTCTCGGTGCTGTGGCCTTTGGCTGGGTTATCGACCTCCTGCAGTTTGGTGGAACAATTGATTTTATGGGTGGCATCGTTGCCCAGTCTGCCTGTTGTGCGGAGCCTGACAGCTGGTTCTCGTGGCTATGCACCATTGTCCTTGCCCTCTTGCTTATTAACGCCCTCGTACTTCCGCGCTTGCGCCCAGGCGGCCATAGCCATTGTCATGGCTGTTGTGGTGAAAGCGAAAGCCATGTAGCGCCCTCGCGCGTGCGTATATATATAATAGGTGGTATGAACTGCAACCATTGCCGCGCGTCAGTGGAGAAAGCCCTGAGCAATGTCCCCGGAGTAAGTTCTGTCTCTGTAGACCTTGCCACAGGTAAGGCCGTTATCGAGGGCGATGCCTCTGGTGCGGACATCCGCAATGCCGTCACATCCCTCGGGTTTGAGGTAAAAGCCTAACCACAAACAGCCTCACCCCCGGCCCCTCTCCAAAGGGAGAGAAAAATAAGCCTCACCCCCAGCCCCTCTCCAAGGGGAGAGGGGAGTTAGATACCTTATAGACAAATCAATACATTTAGCGTGCGCCCCATCCCAAACATTGCAACCAACACGCGCTGTAAGCGCAAAAGCGCATAGCCCAGGGTAAAGCGTAGCGACACCCTGGGTATAAGGAGTAATAGACAATGCGCTTACAGCGCAACAATTACCGACACGAAAATACCCAGGGTGCCGCTACGCTTTACCCTGGGCTATGCGCTTTTGCGCTTACAGCGCTTATGTGTTTAAATTTGCTTATTACAATGTGCCTCTAAGGTATCTAGCTCCCCTCTCCCTTTGGAGAGGGGCCGGGGGTGAGGCTTTTTTTTTTGGAGAGGGGCCGGGGGTGAGGCTAAAAATAGCGGGGCAGTTACTGCCCCGCTATTGATAGTTGCTTTATTCTCGTAAGTTATTGTTTACTTAACGATCACCTTGCGTACGGTTGTCTTGCCGTCAGCGTTGGTAGTCATGATGATGTTCAGACCTTTGTTGAGGGACTTCATCTGACGACCGTCGATGCTGTAGTAGCGTGAACCTGTGATAACGCTGTTGTTGATGTTCTCAACACCTGTTTCCTCTGCGTGCTTGCTGTTCTCACCGAGGTAGAAGAGCTCGAAGTAAGAAGCTGTTGTCCAGTCACCGTCTACATGCTTGGTGTTGTTGAAACCTATTCTCAGGAAGCCGTCAGCACCTACGTAGGTGTAAACCTGGTTTGGATATGCAGTCTGCTGGAAACGCTCGTTAGCAGCGTCGCGCATGTCTGGAGCGTAGTATGTTGTCTTCACGCCCTCAACAGATACAGAGTCAATGTACTCCTTCCAGTGGCTGCCGCTTGCGCTGGTAGCGATCTCGTCGATGATGATGATGTCTTTCATCTCTACAGAGTCAAGGTTTGCATAGAGCTTAGCACCGATAACGGTACTGTCAGCCTGCCAAGCCTTTGCTGCACCGTCAAGCCATCCATAGCGGTAGAAGCCCTGGCACTTAACGAGGTATGTACCCTCTGGCAGGTTGTGGATGTCCTGATGAACGTCGAAGTTGCCGTTGTAGCCTTCCATTACGTTGTCGGCAACACCAGGATTAGCACCATTGTTTACAGTCTCCCAACCGCTTGTGCCGTCGGTGAAGTCTGGGTTGGTGATTGCCCATGTGAAGTCAGCAGGCTTATCGTCGCTTCCCTCAGTAAGCTTCAGGCCGTTGATAGCCAGCTTGATTTCTGTTACCTTGGCACCGCAGTCCTCTGTCTTGATAGAACCATCCGCAAGTGCTGCAGGAGTTTCGTTCATAAGCTTATCGGCAGTTGCAACAGCTTCTGTGGAAGCGGTTTCCATATACTCGTAGTAAGCTGTTGTCAGTTCTTCGATAGCAGCGCTAATCTTGTCGTACTCGTCTGCGCTTGCAGCAGCAGCTGTGTTGGCCTCGATGAGTGCCCTGTAGGCTGCCATCATGTCGTCACCATTTTTTGCTTCGATAGCGGCCTTGGCGGTGGTGAGTGCCTCATTCAGAGCGGTCTTCTCCTCTGCTGCCATCAGGCGTCCTGCTGTCAGGTCAGCCTGGTCAATTACACTCTGGAGAACAGGACTAACAACTGTTGGGTCGTAGCCGAGATAAGTGAGCTTGAAGTCGTGGAAGAGCATCCAGCGGCTGCCTGTTGCGGCTGGGTCGTTGGCACCGATACCGATACGCATGTTGCCGTCGATGCAGAGAACAGTCACTACGTTGTTGTAGTTTGCCGGATCCATAGCCATAGCCTCGTAGGCTGTCTTCATGGTGTTAGGTATCCAGTATGTGCCACCTACGTTGCTCCAAGACTCGGATGCTGTAGGAGCCTCGGCGCCTTCAATCATGAAATCGCAGATGCTCTTTACCATCACCTTGTTGTCGCCAGCGAAGATGTATGCCGGAGTCTCCTTGTTGCCAGCCTCCCAGTTTGCGTATGCTGTCTCGGCAGAACCCGGACGCATGAAGGCCTGTATCTCGAGCTGGTAAGCACCCTTCTGAATGCCCTTCAGATCCTGGTATACCTTGAAGTCGCCCTGATATACCTCTGCAAGACGGGTGTCGGTGGTACCACCTGCGCCAGGTGTAGCACCTTCAATTGTCCAACCATTGAAGCTCTGCTTCTGTGTAGAGCTCTCATCCTGAACGGTACCCTCGTTGAACCATGGGTTGGTGATGAAGTGAGTAACATCGTCACCAGGTTTAGCGGCGTTCTTTGCTGCTTCGTCAGCCTTTGCCTCTACATCAGCGATGAATGCAAGAATCTCCTCTGTGGTAGCGGTAGGTTCAGCAAGCATGTTCTCACATTCTGCCCACTCATCCTCGAGATCAAGACTCTGCTGGAAAACCCAGTCTTCGAATTTTTCGTTCAAGGCCTGAAGTGCAACGTATGCTGCTACGTTGGCTTTCAGTTCAGCAACGTGCTGCTGAGCACTTGCGTATATGGCGAGAGCCTCCTCCTTGGTAGTGGCGCTCTGTGCTGCTTCGATGTCCTTTTCTACAGCGTCCTTGTACTGTGGGCTATAGATAGCCTCTGCCAGCTCGTTGTCGAATAATTCGGCATAGCTTGTGGTTATGTACTTGTATGATGCGAGGCCGCTTCCGTAGAATACGAGAGAAGCATTGTCGAGACCCATCCACTCAGAGATGGCAACATCCTGTTTAAGACCAATCTCCAGCTCGCCCGTTGTGATGTCGATGAATGCAGAGTAAGCTCTTGCATCGCCTGTTGTCAAAGGAATCTTCAGGTCGTTGAAGTATACATACTGGCTCTGGGTAGTGGCGTTGTTAAGGTCATACTTGTTGATGAAAGCAGAAAGACCAACCTTGTAAACACCGTTTGGCAGGTTCTTAACTACCTGATACATCTTGCCGGTGAATGCGTTGGGGTTCCAGTTCTCGTAGAAATTACCGCTGAAGGCACCTTCTGAGTTCCTTGCGGGGTCATTCGTTACGTTGGTGGCAGTAGCATTGTTCTGCGCGCCTGTAGTTGTTGACCAGCCATTGGTACCATCGGAGATTTCCGGATTGACGATGTTTGAAGTCATGTCTACCGGGTTGGTAGGATCTACGAGGGTAGCAATCTTGTTGTTCAGAGAATTTATAGCCGCATTAATCTCTTCTTCTGTTGCAGAGGCATTGTTGAATACAGCCTCCTCAGAAGCGATGTTGTCTACACCCTGTGCCTCTGCCTTCTCAAGAGCGTCCTTGAGAGCGAACTTCAATGCATAGGCA
Source organism: Prevotella sp. P3-122 (assembly GCF_002251365.1). GTDB lineage: Bacteria > Bacteroidota > Bacteroidia > Bacteroidales > Bacteroidaceae > Prevotella. Next base: position 61,456 of record NZ_NPJH01000021.1, on the reverse strand, counting down.
TCATAGTCCTTAGGAGATACGAACAGCCAAGTGGCATTATCGCCAGCCTGTACGTCGAACCACAATGCATAGGTAGCAGGTTGCTCTGTGTAGCCTGCCTCTGTCCATGACTTGCCATCCCAAAGACGGTCGTGGGTGAGGTTTACACCAAGGAATTCTCCTTCAACATATTCCCAAGTCAGACCACCGTCTGTGCTGGTTTCATCCTGGAAAAGCTCAGGACGCTTGATGGAGTACTTGTTGCCACCAAGCTCGGCAATTTCCCACTGAAGCGGGTTGCCGCTGTTGTTAGCACCGTCAACGAAGCAAGCTTTGTTGTCTGTACCTGTCTTGCCGTCGGCAATACGCTTGAGATAGTGGTTGTTTTTGCCGCAGTCTGACCACAGATAGTAACGGGCTCCAGTGAGCACTTCGGCACCGGTGTTCTCTTCCATGGTCTGTTTTACTACATACTTCAGACCTGAACTGGCGTTTACAACGGCCTGAGTGCCCCATGATTCGCCTTTGTTGACCCAGGCTTTCTGTCCTACATTATAGATGTAGACAGTGTCGCCTGTTGCCAAAGGCTGTCCTGCGGGTGCGGGTACTACCCAATTCCCTGCAAGGGCTGTGGAGCTTGACATTGCTGTAAGCATTGCTACAGCAGCGAAACGAAAAATTTGTTTCATAAGCTAAATTGTTAAGTTAGACTTTAAAAATATTAATGTTAAGGTATTAAATGTACACTTATTTTGTGCTGAGCCACAGAAGGGCATCGCAAACTGGTTGCAATATATGTGTTGTTGCTTGTCGCTCGGCTGTCGTGCGCTATGTTCCGAACAGCTTCCTTATGCCTCCTCTCACCTCCATCCTCGTCCGGTAGACTCTTGACTCCACGGCTCTGTAGCTCATGTCCATGATGTCGGCAATCTCGTGGTAGTTCTTCTCCTCGAAGCGCGACAGCTCGTAAATGCGGCGGTTGGTAGCCGTCATGCTGCCTACAATCTCTCTCTCTGCCTCTGCTATCTCCTTTGCATCGAACGATGTGTCGTCATATCCGGCGTCATAGATGTCTGCGGTGGCAGCATTGGAATATAGCTTGTGTAGGAATGCCCGTCGGCGAAGGTAGTCTGTACGTATTCTCATGGCTATGGTGAAGGTGATGCCGCGTATGGTCTCTATATGCAGTGTGTCAATGCGGAGCAGCCTGACAAAAACTTCCTGCACCAAGTCCTTACATTCCTCTTCTGGAATGTTGACCTGACGGAATATAGACAGCAAACTGCTTCTCATCTCGATGTAAGTATCGCCTATAGCGGCTGTTAGATTCATAGAATACAGTACAATTTTGGTTAGTCCGAGGCTTGGCGCATGCGCACCAGCTTTTAAATTGTATTATTTATCTAAATGGTATTATTGCAATACTATGGTTTAGGTTCTGCAAATATAACAATATTTTTTTTATCAGTACTATATTTTTTCGAAAAAAAGAATATTTAACGTTTTTGGGGGCTGGGGGCGAAGGTCAAAGGGTGAGGGGCGAAGGTCAAAGGTCAAAGGGCTGGGGGCGAAGGTCGAATGTCATTTTGAACGATAAATTTGAAGGTCTGTAGTTTCCAGCACGTGCTGATTAAACTCGACTCATGTCATTTATCTCCTCTTATCTTCATTTATCTCCTTTTTACTACTTGCGAAACTTGAATTACTTATTGTTGCATTGTATGTATATATTGCTATCTTTGCTGATAAAGTTAATAACCTTAAGGCCGTAAGGTTATTAACCTTTCGCCAGTAAGGTTATTAACCTTATCGGTGTTGCAAAGGTATTCGTTGACTATGGCAAATATATTAGACTCCCTTCATGAATAATAATCTGTAAAACATCAAACCATATCTCTGATGAACCAAAAACTTACCCCCGGCCCTCTCTTTTAAGAGATGAGCCGGGGGTAAGACTATAGGTTTATGTCTGTTCCTTTTATTACTTCATTGGCAGATACCAGTTGATTTCCTGTGTGAGGTCCTTGACTGGGTTCTTGTATGCGAGCTTGCGGGCGAGCCACAAGCTGCCGTAGTTGCTGCCATAGAGTGGGTCAGCATTCTTGTGCTTGGCGATACGTGTAAGGTCTGCGAAGCGGTTGCCCTCGAATGCCAGCTCCATAGCCATTTCGTCACAGATGATATCCTCCATGGCGTTGATGCTGTCCTCGGGAGTGTCCTGTACGTTCACACCCTGCTCCTTCAGCTCAGCCAGCTTGCCTGCCAATACCTCCACGTACTGATATGGGCTGTACTGGCCTTGGGTCTCGTTGGCACCATGTGAGTGTATACCGATATTCCGAATTTCTGTTGTGAAATTGTTCATGTTCTGCTCGCTGAAGAAAGGAATAGTTGTTGTCAGCATTTCGATGGTCTCTGGCTTCAGGTAGCCAGCCTCGTCGAGCTTTGAGTATGACATGCCGTCCTTAAGTATCATGAACGCAGCATCGGGATAGCCCATACGGTTGAGAGCCTCGGCAAGACGCAGGTAAACAGTGGAAGCGCGGTAAATATTTATGTTGCCACCGTTATACTTGGTCATAAGTCTGAATGCGGAGTCGCCCTTCTGTACAGTCTGTACAGTAACTTGTCGGCGCAAGTCACCCAGCTTTGATGTGAGAATGTCGGTTAAGCTTTCACTTGGCCTGTAGTACCAGTCCTGACTGTTGCAGAGGTTGATATACTGCTGTGACGGCTCTATCTCTCGCTCCAGAATGTACATGTCGCTACCGCTTGTCTGTGACTTGTTGTCCGTAGTGTCCACATCTGTCGTGTAGTAGTTGTATCCAAACAGCTTTGGCAGGTTGGTGGTGGTACCCCTCAATCCGTTTACTGCCATCGGTACGTAGGTAATAATCTCGTTAGACACGTTAGGTGAAACGGTGAATATCGAACTCCAAAATTCATCCACGGTGTAGTATCCTGACATCGGTGGCATTATGTTGTCTGGATAGCTATATTCAAACAATGGTGCGATAAAGAAGTTGCGCTGTCTGATCCTCTGCATGTTCAAGTACTCGAAGTAGCACTTTGCAGCCTGCTCGTACTGGTTGGTCTCAAGATAGATGTCGCCCATGACGAGTAGAACCGGGAACATAATCTTGCGGGAGTTCACCTTCTTGCTTACACCGAAGTTGGTGCTACCGGCATCAATCTCACCATAGTTTGGCACATCAATCTGCTTGTACTGAGCCAGCTCTGGCAACAGAGCGTTGGCGATGCCCGCCATGTCCTTCTTCTCCTTTGGCGCGTTGGCCTCGGAGATGCTCGTGATAGGAGTGGTATAGAAGTCTACCGTGCCATAGTGCTTGCACAGCTGCATGTATGCCCATGCCCTAACGGCAAGAGCCTCTACATACTCAGGTATGGCCACCTTCGTACTACCAGTCATAAGCATGGTGTCGCGGTGTGCGATGTAGTAGTTGCAGTTGTTGATGATACGGTAGTACACGTATGCCGAGTCATACTTGTTGGCTGCTGTAGCCGAGAAGTTTGCAAGCTCGCGCAGGTCTGTCTGTGTGTACATGTTTGTCTCGGTGAGGTCACCTCGCATCTCGTTGATGAGCACGTTCTGGTCTATTGCCAGCTGAACGCTCTTCAGTATGGCAAGAGTATAGAACATGGAGTCGGTCTTCTGGTCGAGTGCCGGGTCGAAGACAATCTGTTCAGACTCGGTTTCCAGAATGTCCTCACACGAAGTGGTTGTGAGGAACATTCCGAATATAGCTGCTAATAATATCAGTTTTTTCATTGTTACAGGAAGTTTAAAGATTAATCTTCAGTCCGAATGTGAAAGCACGGCTAAGAGCTATGTTGCCTGGGTCGATACCCTGATAGAGTACGCTGTTGGAAGCAGAGAACTCTGGGTCGCTGCCAAGGTAGTGGGTAAGTGTGAAGAGGTTGGAAGCCTCTGCCCAGATGGTCAGTCCCTGGAGCCACTCGCTGTTTACAGGCACCTTGTATGAGAGGTTCAGTGTCTTCAGCCTGAGATAGCTTCCGTCCTCTATCCAGCGGTCGCTGAAGCGAGAGTTGCCCATTGCGTCATCGAAGCTGATGCGTGGGATGTCGGTCTGCTGTCCCTCCTGACGCCAGCGGTTTGTCATTGCTGTGGTCTGGTTGTAGAAGTTGTTGCCACCCTCAAGGATAGAGCGTGAGTAGTTGAACACGTCGTTGCCCAGTGAGTAGTTGAAGCCGAGGCTCAGAGTGAAGTTCTTCCACATGATGGAAGCGAAGATGTTTCCGTAGATGTCCGGGTTCGGGTTGCCGATGATGGTCTTGTCGGCCTCGCTGATCTCACCGTCTCCATTGATGTCGACGAAGTGCATGTCGCCAGCCCTGAAGTACTGCTTTGCGCCAGTATTGTCGGTGAGGTAGAGGTAGCCGTCCTTGCCTGCTGCAGCGGCCTCCTTGTCGTCAGCAAATACGCCGGCTGTCTTGTAGCCATAGAAGCTTCCGGCTGCCTGTCCTACGATGGTAGCGATGTTGTCGGTGCCATATATAGAAGATGTGTAGCCGACAGCGTCCTTCTTTCCGTTGAGATAGATTTTGTCATCGTTAGGCAGAGACTTGATCTTGTTGGTGTAGTGGCCAACGCTTGCGCCCACCTCGATGTTGAAGTCCTTTGATACGACAGGCTTGGCTGTAAGAGTAACCTCGAAACCGTTGTTGTCCATGCTGCCGCCATTGCTCCAGTAGTTGTTGATACCAGCTACAGGGTTGTCGAAGCTCTTCAGGGTGAGCAGGTTGGTGGTGTGACGCATGTAGTAGTTGAAGTCGATGCCGAGACGGTTGTTCAGCAGGAATGACTTGAAGCCGAGGTTCAGCTGTCCGGTCTTCTCGTAGGTAATCTCGTCGTTACCGATGTTGTCGAGCAGGTGTGCTGCCGACTTGTTGAGGTAGCTGACAACGCTGAACGATGTGCGTGCGGCGTAGTTGTTGATATCGTCGTTACCGGTGATGTCGTAGCCTGCGCGGAGGAGCAGGTAGTTGATGGCATTGGTCTGTGGGAACCACTTCTCATTGCTGATAGCCCATCCGAGCTGTACGCTTGGGAAATAAGCCCACTTCACGCCTGCCAGGCCGAGTCCGCTGGCATTCTCGCCGAAGCGGCTGCTGGACTCCAAAGACATGGCAACCTGTGCGAAGTAGAGGTTACGGTAGTTGTAGTCTACGTTGGCATACCATGAAATGTTCTTCCATGCGTCGTCAACACCGTAAGACTCCTTGAACTCCATGTCCTTGGAGATGTTAGGTGTCTTGTCGTTGGCAGCGCTCGCATACTGGCCCTGAGGCTGGTTGTTGTCGAACGAGAACGATGTGAAGCGCATGCCTCCGTATACATCGAGGAAGTGAGCGCCGAGCTGCTTTGTGAACTGCAGACGTGTGTCGCTCATTACGCTTGTCTCCTTGGAGAACAGTGACATGGCCATGTTCTGCACGCGTCCGATACCGTCAATAAGGAATGTAGGCATACCTCCTGTCGGACGGTAGTAGCGCTGTGAGTTACGGTTCAGGCCGTAGCTGAAAGTCTCCTGGATGTAGAAGTGGTCGTTGAACTGATACTTCGGAGCGATGATAGCGTTGAACTCAGTGTTCTCCACGCGGTTCTTGTTGATGGCGTTACCATTCTCAAGGAGAGCTGTCGGGTTACCGAGTGTCAGGTTGTTGTCGAGCAGAGATACAAAGTTGTCCTCCTCAGCCAGCGTCGATGAGAGCTGTCCATTCTGGTTGTAGGTGTAAGGGTTGAGGATAGGAGCCTTGATAAGTCCAAGGAATGTCGGCGACGATACCGGTGCGGCAGAGAAGCTCTCGGGAGCACCATTGTCGAAGACGTCGCGGTTGACCTTTGTGAACGACATGTCGAAGCGTGTAGAGAGGTTTCCAATCACGCTGATGTCGGTATTGAAGCGTACGCTCAGACGGTTGAAGCCGTTCTCGCGTGCCGTGCTCTGTCCGTCGGTATATCCGAGTGAGAGGTTGTACATACCAACGTTGTCACCACCCTGCACGTTGATGTTGAAGTTCTCGGTGAGTGCTGTGTGGTAAACCTCCTTTGTCCAGTCGGTGTCGTTGTGGTATGTCTTGTAGTAGTAGCCGTTAGGGTCATCGTTCAGGAAGTTGAACCTGTCGATGTCGTACTTGTTGATGTCGGGATGAGTACCGAGCATCTCTGAGGCGTAGAGCCTGTACTGCGATGCGTTCATCATGTCGGGGAGTGTAGGCTCCAGTGTCACTCCAATGCCTATGTTGGCATCGATGCGTGTCGCCATGGAGCGTCCGCGCTTGGTCTCGATGAGGATGACACCGTTGGCACCCTTGGCACCATAGATGGCATTGCCGTTCTTCAGTACGGTCACTTTCTCCACATCCTCTGGGTTGATGTTGAGGAGCAGGTTGTTGTAGTCGCCATAGTGGAGAGAGTTGCGTGTGGTCTGCATGTCCTTTACCACGCCATCAACAACGATGAGTGGCTGGGCGTTGGCATTGAGCGAGCTGAGACCACGAACGAACATAGCCGCACCGTAGCCAGGGCCGCCAGAGCGTGTGACGGTGTGCACGTCGGCACCGAGATTGTTCTCTATGTCAGTCTCTACGGTCTGCGAGACAGTAGTCCTGATGGTAGACTTGGAACTGGCTGTCACATCGGTGGTGTTCTCGTACATGCTCTTGAACTTGTCGGCAATGAGCACTACCCGCACCTCACCGTCGCCAATAGCTACCTGCTGGCTGAGGTACTGTGGGGCATGAACATAGAGAGCAGTGGCGAATGTAGGCACCTTGATGGTGAACTCACCCTTCTCGTTTGTCATGGCGGCATAGTTACGGTCGTTGAGCGTCTGTATCTGAATACCTGCCAATGGAGCCTTTGTAACGGCGTCAATAACCGTACCCTTTACATCCTTGGTGGGGTAGGTGGGCCGTTTGGCCTGGGCTTTCTTCTTGACAACAGTAGTCTCCGCTCCATCGTCGTATGTGACATCGTCCTGTGCGAAGGCAGCTGTGCTGACACCAAAGGCAAGGACAACGCTTAAACAAAGAATATTATTTCTTTTCATTGTTTTCGGAATTTAATAGTGAGACTTAGTAAAGGCTCTGATAGTATTTGTAATCAGGATTCTCCTGCAGATAGTCGTACAGCTCTATTGGAACCAGTCTTATGTAGTCAATACGTATTGTACGGTCGTACTTGTCTGAGATGTTACTGGTTACACGGCTGAGCAGACGTACATACGGCATGGCGTTGTCAAGGCCGGCGGTAGAGACTGGGAACTCAATCTCACCAATCTTAACCTCGTCAACCTTTGTGACATCATTCTCAAAGTAGCCGGGGAATGATTTCTCTGCATATTTGCCTTTCTCATTGTGGTAGCCGCACTTAACCTGCAGACGGTTGGGCAGAACTGATGTCACGTACATTGTGCTGTCGATGTTGGCTGGTACAATAGACACGTAGAGCATGTACTTACCAGCGCGAACGCCTGGCAGATAGAAGTCAACCTCCGGGTTACCGGAAGAAGATGTCTGGCGCACTTCAGCGTATGCGTTGTTTGAGAGCTTGCCTTCTACATTCTGGTTTTTGTTGATGGAGTTTACGTTTACCCTGCTTACTGTACCGTTGAAGGTTCCCGCAACCCGGCTTGTCATCTCACCCTGTACTATAACTTCCGGTTTCCATAAGTTCCATGGGCGGACGTGCAGAGAGTCTGCTATCCATAGATAGCCGTTGCTCTTCTCTTTCTTGGCGATGGTGCCATCAAACAGACGTTTTGCATCCTCGGTATAGAGAATGTCGTATACGGTGCTTACCAAGGAGTCGGTCTGCAGAGACTCACCGTGTTGTAGTTCCGGCAGCTTAACGTTGCCATAATACTTGTTGTTGAACGCAAGGTCTGCAACAAGGAATAGCTTCTTGAGCGAGTCTGCAAGATATACATCGTCAATCAGGTCATAGTCAACCTGGCTTGCGTCTGCACCTTTGAGAGTCTGTGGGAACTCCTTGAAGTACTGGTAGCTCGGTATGTACTTGTAGTAATTGTCCAGAGTTGCCATAGCCTTGTTCCATGCCTCGTTGGTAGGAACTATCATGGTATAGGTGGAGTCCTCGCGGTCGATGTGTGCATTAATTAAGTTGCACAATTGGTTGTACTCAACCTTTACAGAGTCAAGGTATGTAATCTCACCATCCACTACCGGTCCCTTTACGCTGGCGTCAAGGTCGAGGATTTCATGGTTGAAATGCTTGAAGTATTCCGTGATGGAGTCCAGAGCGTACGTCTTGGTGTTGAGGCTCTCAAAGATATTATAGTTGAACTTGAGCTTGCCATCAATAGTGTGCATGGTACCGTTGCTGCTTGCGATGTTGATGTCTTGCAGCTTCACGTCACCCATCTGGTAAGTGCCGTTGCCCTGGAAGATGTTCATCTTCTCGTTGAGCATGAACACTCTCTCGTTGACGGGGCCAGAGGCGGGATAGCTGAAACGTGCGACATGGTTTCTCATGAACTCGTTGGTCAGCTCGGTGACATCAGAGTTGTTGAGAGTCTCGAAGTCGAATGTGCCGTTCAGCGGTGCCCATACAGTGAAGGTCTGTGAACTTTGAAGAACCTTGTCGTAGCCCGTCTTCTTGGCGAGCTGCGCAAACTCGCTGAGGTTATCGTTTGCGCTGATGTTCTCCCACAGGGTTGCCGAAGACGAGCCTGTTACGGAACTGTTGGCTTCATAGTGGTCGTCCCAGTCGGAGCAAGCCGTGGCCATGGCGCCCATTGCGAGGGCTGCCATGACTACTTTTGCGTTATTGAATATTCTATAGTTTTTCATAATCCAAATTTTTAATACATGTCCTCAAGATAACGGGTATTGTTGTAGACATTTACAGGAACAAGTTCCATATAGTCGAAGTACATCTGACGAGAGTCATCGTCAAGTGCCGACTTGATGCGGAACCAGTATGTGCCCTGCTTGAACTCACGTCGGGTAACGATGCGTCGGATAGAACCTGTTGTGGAGCGTGCAACGGTAGACGTTCCCTTACCTACTGTGTAGTAGAGAGGTCCGCGCATCCATCCGAGGTTATGCATGTTGTTGTCAGTCTCTACTCCAAGGTCTTCCATTGCGGTGTAGAGTGTCCAGCCCGTTGTCGGGTCTGGAGAGCCGTCGGCGTTGTTGACAATAACAGTACGCTCGTCGAGAGGAATGTCGAGTGCTTCCATCTGTGTACGGTTGTTTGTGCCCTCACCAAGGTAGAACTGGTACATACCACGGTTGCCGTTGAGCGATACGCCTACGCGCAACTCATAAGTGCCGTCCGGTACAGGAGGCAGACGGAAGGCGAGGTCCACATTACCCTTGGAGTTGTACTCGTCGCCCTGGTAGTTGTTCCAGTTGTTCTCGCGTCCGGCGAGGTAGTAGAGACGTGTAGACTCACCGTTGTAGATGACCATATTCTCTGAGAAGTCGATAGGAATACGTACGTAGTCACCGCCGAGGTTTCCGTCGGTACCGGTCTTGCTACCATTGAGTGCATTGATTTCAGCACCCAGTGCGCCACGCAAGTTAGCTGATCCAAGCTCCTTTGTCATTGCGGTAACGTCGAAGCGTATGCGCTCGTTGAGCACTCCCTTTGGAACCCAAGACTCATACTCGAGCATGCCCTTGATAGGATGTAGGTAGCCGTTGAGAGCCTGGATGTTGTCCTTGGCAATCTCTATGCCTGAGTGTCCGTCAACAACCTGATGGATGGCGTCTGAGCCAAGCTCTGCCACCTGGTCGGTAAGGGTGCTGTTGGCCTCATAGCGGTTGAGGAAGAGCTTGCCGGCACCGGCCTTTGCACTGCGTATAACCTTTACGAGGGTCATGGGCAGCATGGTCTCGTAGTACTCATAGAGAGGAACCTTCGTCACCTGGTTCCAGTCGATGACCATCTTGTCGTAAGGCACGCGCTGGCTGATGATGTGGTAGCGTACCCACATGTTCAGACAGTTGTATGGGCTCTGGTAGTCGTTGCCTGTGCTGACGGTGATACCGTTGTTGCGGTAGTAGTCGTACCAGCCTGAGCCTTCCGCGGCGCAGTTGCCGTAAACGTCGTTTGCGTGACTGATAAGGTCCTCGATGTTGTTGATGTTGTTCTCAGCGAGCACGTCGTCTGTCTCTGCAAAGATAGTGTAACCGAGAATAGCCTTCTCCGGAGTATAGAAGTTGTAGCTGTTGGCAGGAGGAGTGAGCTTCCTCTCCTGCTTGGTCAGCGAGTCGGCAAGACCGGTCAGCTTCAGAGCCTGTGAGAAGAGAGTGAACAGGTCGGGATGTTTCTCCATCTCACCTGCTACGAGCAGGTTGGAGCGTCTGATGACATGGTCAATCTCGTGCAGTACACCGTTCTCCAGCTCGTTGTCCATCGACGTGATGTGTGAGTAGGCATTGATGATGGTAGAGCCGGTGATGGAGTCGATGTTGGTGTTGATGTCACGTCCCAGCATGGTGTTGATGGTCATACCGCTTTCCATGTTGATGGCCATCACCTCTGTTGCTGCGATGTGGAACTTGGCGATGTCGTTGCACAGCGAGTCGGTGAGTCCCTCCAGTGAGTTCTCCGTCATGCCGTTGTGCGGCAGTTCCTTGTTCTCCTGGTCGTTGTACAGACTGTCGATGTATTCTGTTACCGCCTCGTTGGTAGGAGCGAAGCAGGTGTAAGTACCATATCCCGACATTAGTTTGTCGAGACCTGCGCGCTGCAATATGTAGTTGAAGCTGCTGAACTGGTCAGGGCGGTTGGCAAGATAGTCTTCGATGGTCTCGCCGGTGAAGGTGTAGAGGTTGGACTCGTCGATGTCCTCGCTACAGCTTGCAAGGCCCATCATGCCGGGTAGGAATGCCACGGCTGCAATCTTGCAAATAAGCTTCTTATAATTGTTCATTTTCATTGTTGACTAATTTTTACTTGTTGTTTCATCATCGAAGTAAACCGGATTCTGCTTGAGCAGACTGTTCACGTTAATCTCGCTTCGCTGTATCGGGAAGTAGAGATATGGCTCGCTCTTCATCTTGAACGATACGGCATCACCACCGCTCTCGTACTTTCTTGTGACAATCTTCATCATGTTCTTGCTCAATGCTGGCCATGATGCTCTGTCGGCGAGCTTGGTTGTGATGTCCACGCCTTCCATGTGGCGGTAGCCGTAGCGCACGAGGTCGAACCAGCGCTTGCCCTCGAAGCACAGCTCGCGTCCGCGCTCTGCGAGAACGAGCTGCTCCATATCATCAATGGTCTTGAAGTCGGCCATCTTCAGAGTGTCGGTAGCGTTAGAGAGCATAGAGCGCTTGTTTACGGTCTGTACGAGCGCGAATGCTTTTGTGAGGAGTTCGTCTTCGTCGCTTGTAGCCAGCTGCACCTGTGCCTCAGCCTTCATAAGCATCACGTCGGTGAGTCGGTAAACAATCCAGTTCTGACGGAAATATTTGAAGGCGCGGCTTGTTGTACGTGACATTCCCACTGTCGGTACGGTTGTGCCTTGTAGGTAGCCATCAGTACCAATCATCTTTCTAACGTACAGCTCGGATGCTTCCTCACTGCCTACTTCATAGACATTGTCCCAGAAGCGGCGGTCGTTCTTCGACTGGTACATCTTGCGTCCGTTAGAATTGCTTGCATTCTCGTCAACAACGTTGAATACGCTTGATGCCATTACCTCGCCGTAGCTCTTGTGCTCTTTTTCCGAACCTGTCATGTAGTATAGGTTCTCCAGTCCGATGTTGGTGTTTGCCGTACCATCGTACTGCCATTCCAGAATGCTTTCCTCGGCATTTCCGTAAGAGGAGCCGAAAATCGTAGAGAATGCGATGGAACCTGATGTGAGGTGATAGATATTGCTCTTGTCAGCGCTTGCGGCCATGTTGTGGTTCTCGCGGTAGTACAGGTCCTTGGCCTCGATAACCTTGTCGCAGTATTCGATACATTTCTCGTAGTCGCTTGCACTCTTGGTCATCGATGCGCGCCAGAGATAGATGTCGGCGAGCAGTGCGTTGACGGCATCACGGGTGAAGTAACCCTTGTTGCGCCAGTTGCCTCTACCATAGGCACCAGTCTTCAACACATACTTAGAAGCCTCTTCCAGGTCGTCGATACAGTGCTGTAGCACACTGTCGGGACTGGTCTGGGCAATAATCATGTTGACGTCATCCGTCTCGTAAGACTGTGTGGTGTATGGTACGTCGCGGAATGCCCTTACCAGATAGAAGTAGCAGAGTGAGCGCAATGAAAGCATCTGGCCCCGGGCAGTGTTGTAGTCGCCAAGTGTAAACTGCGGGTCCTCTTCCATAACAGCTTCTGCATGGCTAAGAACGATATTGCAGCGGTTGATGACGCTGTAGAAGCTTGCCCAGCTGTTGTAGCCGTTGGTGGGCAGCAGGTTTACAGCAGAGATATTGTCAAGGTCGGTGCTACTGAAGCTGGAGTTCTTGACAAGCTCGTCGGAGCGGTATGCACCCCAGATGATGGCTCTGCGCTGTATTTCTGAGGAGAGCATGCTGCTGTATGCTCCTGTGACCATGTTGTCGACGTCCTCCTTAGTTTTCCAGAAGTCTTCGCCGATGGTCTTGTCGGTAGGATAGATGGTCAGGAAATCATCGCAGCTGGACAGACCCGTAACGGCTACTGCTGCCACCGCCATCATCTTTATTATATTATTGAATTTCATATATGTCTCTGTTTTTAGAATCCAACATTAATGTTCATCGTCACAGATTTGCTTCGAGGAGTCTGCGAGTTGTCATATGCGATACCCCATGCGCCTGCAGAGTGCTCAGGGTCTGTTCCGCTATACTTTGACCAGCAGAAGAGGTTCTGGCCAGAGATGCTAAGCTGGAGCCTGCGCATGCCCAGTGCCTTGAGCAGCTTCTTGTTGAAGTTGTAAACCAGCTGGATGTAGCTCATACGTATGAATGAAGCATCCTCAACGTAGCGGTCGGAACCAAGGAAGTTGTAACCGGTATCGAACATGGCGCGTGGGATGTTGGTGACATCACCGTTCTTGCGCCAGCGCCAGTTAACGGCAGAGCTTTGGTTGTATGCGTTGAACATCTGCTCGAGTCCCATCTTAGCACTGTTGACAACCTTCACGCCGGCACGGTAGCTGAACGAAGTCTTGAGCGACCAGTTGCTGCCCCAGAAGAAGTTGAAGCCGAAACCTCCGCTGACCTTCGGGTTGGAGTTGCCGAGGTAAACGATGTCGAGTGAGTTGATCTGTCCGTCGTTGTTGATATCCTCGTAGATGGCGTCACCGCCCTGGAACTTATAAGTAGAGGAGCCGTCCTTGAAGTTGTATACCTGACGAACAGGCTCGCCTGTAGAGCTCATAAGCACCTTGCCCTCGTTGTCGATAGCGATAGGAGCCGTCTTGCCGCTTGGCAGGAACTCGTTGTTGATGTAGTTGCGGAGGTCCTCGCCCGACCAGTTGTTACGCTCCTTCATATTAATAAGGTACTCGTATGTATACTGGTATACACCCTTGAATCTAAGACCGTAGATAGAACCCAGAGGGTTGCCAATCTGTATGCGGTTGAGGTAAGAACCTCGTTTCGAGGCATCCCAGTCGGAGTTGATAGACTCGAGCACGCTCTCGTCCATAGCCAGTATCTTGTTGAAGTTCTGTGAGATGTTGAAGTTGGCGCTCATTGAGAACTTACCGATGTTGATGAATTTGTTGGCCTCGATGTTAAGCTCCCATCCCTTGTTCTCCATGTCGCCGACATTGGTCCATGCCAATGTGCTGAAACCGGTTGTTGAAGGAATGCGCACGTCCTTCATGAGCAGGTCGCGTGTCTTCTTGTAGTAGTAGTTGAAATCACCGGTGATGAGTCCGTTGAAGAAACCGAAGTCACCTCCAAGGTTAGTCTGTGTGGTCTTCTCCCACTTCAGTTTGTTGAGCTGTAGTGCCTCCAGGTAGGTTGTTCCGTCGTTGTTACCAACCTGTCCATAGATAGCGCCCGTAGCGTAGCGCGCGTACTGCAGGTACTCGCTGCCCGGCTGGTTACCTACGATACCCCATGACGGGCGGAAGGAGAGCATGGACAGCCACTTGTTGGCCCATTTCATGAATTTCTCGTCGCTGATGTTCCAACGTGCGGAGATACCGGGGAAGTAACCCCACTTCTTGGTGTCACCGAACTTAGTTGTACCGTCGGCGCGTACAGAGACACCGAGCGAGTAGCGGCTCTTGTATGAGAAGTGACCGTTGAAGAGTGCCGACATGCTACGCCACTGTCCGTTGCCCGTCTTCATGTCGCTGAGGTCACCACCGTCAACACTGGTGGAGTTGACATCGTTAGGTGTGTTGACGCGTAGCTGGTACTGGCTGTTGTTGTTACCGGTTGTCATTTCCCAACGTCCGAACATGGTGGCATACCAGTCCTTGTTCTTGAATGCCGGGGTGAATGTCAGGGTGTGGCGTGTGGTAAAGCCGAGAGAGTTGTACTCGTTGTTCTCGTTACGGTTGTAGTTGCTGTCTGTCCAAGTTTTTGTGAAGAGAGAGCCTGGCCAGAACTTAGGTGTACTTGAGGCATAGATGTCCATGTATACCATACCGGTATAGTCGAGCTTGGTCTTGTCGTCGTCTGTTCCGAGGAGCTTGTAGTCGAGCTTGAACTCAGGCGAGATACGGTAAGTCTTCTCGTGACGCCATGCAAGGTTGGCAATGGCTACAGGGTTGCCGAGGTTGCGGATGGATTCAAGCTCCTTGGAAGAAGTGTTTGGAGCAGTAGAGCCCGCGTAGTCGCCACCTGTAGGCAGCATGGTGTAGTACTCGTTGGTGTTGCTGCCGTCAGCGTTCTGGCGGTAGATGCCCATGTTTGGAGACACCTTCTGCGCACGTCCGAGGATGTTGTCGTCGAAGTTACGGTTGTTGCTGGTGTAGGTCAGCGGGAATGTCACGCGGAAGGTGATACGGTCGCTGACGAAATAGTCGAGAGCCAGCTTGGTGGAGAAACGGTCAAGCGACTGCTTGATGATGGTACCGTTCTGGTGGTCGTAACCGGCAGAGATGCGGAAGTTGGCTTTCTCACCACCACCGGCTATTGTTAGGTAGTGGTACTGGCTCCAGCCCGTCTGTGTTACGGCATCTACCCAGTCGGTGTTGTTGTTCCAGTTCTCATACTCAGCCCAGCTCTTGTTGTAGTTGATCTCGTTGATGTTGGTCGTTGAGGACGCACTCTGTGACGGGTTGTAGTACATCTCCTTGAGCATCATGGTGTAGTCGTCACCATTGAGCAGGTTGTAGCCCTTGGGCTGCCAGCTTGCCTGCACGCGGAGCGAGTAGTCGATGCGCGTAGCACCACGCGAACCACGCTTCGTGCGTATCTGGATAACACCATTTGCACCACGTGAGCCCCAGATGGCGGTGGCGGCGGCATCCTTCAGGACCTGGATGTCGGCGATATCCTGCGGGTTGATGGAGAGCAGTGAGGCATATGTCTCCTCGTTGGCGTTCTGGAAGTCGAAGGTCGCGTCGGGGTTGTCGAAGATGTTGTCGTCGACAACAATCAGAGGCTCGGCACTACCGTTGATGGAGGTGACACCACGCAGGCGCATTGATGTACCGGCACCAAGGTTACCGGAGTTGGCAACGATGTCGAGACCGGCAATCTGACCTTGCAGAGCCTCGTCGGCAGAGGTGAAGGCAAGACCTTCCACGTTGCTCATGTCGAACGTCTGGGATGCTACAGACACCTCGTTGGCAGGAATGGCCAGACCACCGTGGTTGAAGCGCTTCTTTGCGACAACAACAACCTCCTTAAGAGTCTGCTGGTCTTCCATCTCGATGTCGAAGACCGTCTTGTCGCCGATAGGCACAGTCTTGGTCTTGTAGCCGATATAGGAAACCTGGAGCTTGTTGGCCGTGCTCTTGATTTCCATAGAGAAGTTACCGTTGATGTCGGTCTGCGATGCAGAGACGATACGGTTGTTGGCATCACGCTCGGTGACATTACACATCATCACCGGTCCATCAGGAGCCATGACGGTACCCGATATACGTATTCCTTGAGCTGAGGCAAAGGCGGAGACCATTGCGAATGCTGCCAGGAGCAGGTATTTTATCTTATTTGTTTTCATAATCGTGGTGGGTATTATTTCCTATACATTTCTTTCTGCCTTTGCAGGAAGAGGTTTCTATGCTCCACGAGCCCCTTCTTGGCTTTTGCTGATGCCCACATGCCGTCGTAGCGTCCGTCGGCGTTTTTGCAGAGAGGCTTGTCAATCTCATGGACGACAGCGAATGAGGAAGTGGATATGGAGTTAGTAGTAAGGTTGCGTGCGTCCTGTGCAGACTTTGCAAACACGTAGTCGCGGGTCATCTTGTTGATGAGCTTGCCGTTGCCGTTGACTTCAACAGACTGGTTGGAACCGTCGATAACGGTGAACTTGTTGCCGCCTCCAACTACATTAACCTTGTAGGCGATACCGAGAGTATCGGAAGCAGCGGTCATGTACTCGCCGCTGCCAACGGTATTGTCAACATAAACGGAGTTGTTCTGGAAGTGGTAGCGGATGAAATCGTTGATGGCCTCTACCTTTGCAAGTACTTCAGCCTGTGCCTGTATCTTGGCAGGATCGCCATCTTCGGAATCAACATGCTGCTTGAAGATTGCGTAAAGGTCGTCCCATGTGGGCAGGCCCTTCTGGCGTGCTATCTCCATAGCGCTGTTGTCGGGAGCGTAGACGGTGTAGTTGTAAGAGCTGAAGTAGTTGACGTTGAAGTCAAGACCGTAGTAACCGGTTACACCAGTACGGAAGGTGTAGAAACGTGTCATAGGAGAAATCTTTGTTCCCTCAATGGTCTTTGTGGAGATACCTGCGAACTCACGGATGGAGTCGGCACGGTCATCGTTGCAAAGGTCGAAGAAGTCAGAGAACTGCTGTGTGCCGGAGAGAACTTTGTATACGGAGTTCTGTGGCATCTCTATGACGTGATCGAGGGTGTACGACTTACCGTTCTTCTGGTTGTCAACCTGAAGAATCCTGGATGGTGCCACACCGTTGTCCATCTGTGCTCCACCCATAACGGTGCTGTTGGCCTTGTCGAAATAGATGGTACCACCATTCTTTGTCTTATAGTATTTGTTAGCTCCCATTTCCTCGCCGTCTTCAAGCACCACAGTGTGAGTGTTGAGGATATCAATGAACTGAGTTACGGGGAACTGCGAGTTAGTAAGGATGGTACTGTCATTGCTTATCTCGCCGGTGGTGGGGTTGAAGTTCCTTGCCGAGCAGAAGATGTACGGAGACTTGCTGGAGTTATAGAAGTAGTGCAGCACTCGTGGCTGTGTGGCCAATGAGATTGGGTCTATATAGTACTTGTCGAACGCTGCGTCGTTGGGGATGAACAGACCATAGTTTGCATCCATGGCCAGAAGGTATGCATAGAAGTTAAGACCCAGACCATAGTTCTGGTCGCGGTTGGTCTTGTTGAAAATACCCCAGTTCATAACCCTCATGTCCTTGTTGAGCAGGGCGGGAGCCGATACAGCAACATACTTGTTGGGGGCGTGTACGGTGTTGAGGATGTAGATGACACCATTGTTGGCAATCTTCACATCGTATTTTCCGTCCTCAGTCTTGCTGATCTCGTCGATGGTGAGTCCCATCGGGTCGTTGGAGTCATCGGGAACATTGTCGAACTTGCTTGGTACTGCGGCGATGAACGAGCTCTTCATAAGCATTGACACGAAAGCGCAGACGATGTCCTGCGGAATCGAGTCGATGTTCTGCATGAGATGCTCCTCGTCGTTGGAGAAGCTGCCGAAACGGTTAATAAGGAATGCACCCTCGCCACCGGGGAGGAAGTACTTCTTCATTGCCTCGTCAGAAGGAACGAACATTGCAGCCACATCGCTCAGGTTGCTGTTGGTACCCTGTGTGTAGTATGCGTTCCATCCTGGATCGTAAGGCAGCACATAGTCGGTGCTCAGAGTGGTACCGTTCGGGTCGTCACGGAGTGTACCTCCCTGTGAGTAAGAGCTGAGATACCTCTTCTGGAAGATGGAGTCGATGGTAGTCTTACCGTTTGCCACTGCCCAGTCGTTGTAGTTGTTTGTCACCGACAGGCTGTAGTAAGGTGCGCTGAAGCGCTCAAGCATACGGCTGAAGATGGTAGTTGTTGGATTAGTGCGGAGCAGCTCAGCCATGTTGCCCGGAGGCACGATGACATCCTGCATCTGGTGTATGTAACCATTCTGGCAGGTAACGTCGGGCCTGATGATGCGGTCACGGAAGATGTAGGCTGTTGCCGCAGAGTCGTTGTACTCCTCACCAGTGATGATGGCAAAGTCGCTGTTGGCGCCAGTTGTGCTGATGTCGTTGGCTGTCATCTGCTCGGCGGTGAAGTGTACCATCATAGGACGTGTGCCGTCCATGACGAGGTTGATGCCGTGGCTGTTGTACCAATCCCAATACTTGTTGTTCTTTGGTAGGTCTGTGGCTCCATAGAAGTATGACACGGAGTCGATGACATTGGCACCCGTCTGGTGCTTCATGGCAATACCGGAAGCAACGGATGTTTTTCCGTCAGACACGTTAGAGAGCAGCTCGACGAGAATGGCGTTGTCGAGCATGGAGTTGTAGAGCAGAAGTTTCTTCTGTGCCTCCGTCAAGTCCTCGTATCTGCTCACGCCCCAGCTGTTGTTGCTGAAGAACCTCGCGAAAGCCTCGTCGTTGGCGGGGAACACGGTCTTAGAACCTGTCTTTGCCAATGTCTCGGCATAGCCCAGGTCCTCAATGAGTTTGACATAGTTGTTAAATGTACCGGTCAGCACGTTTTGGTTAGGATTTTTTAGCTCGTCGAAAATACTATTGCCAAGCCAACTCGGATAGTTGCCCGGGTCGTCAAGGTCATAGTCGTCGGTACAAGCTGCGAACCCACCACATAACGCTGCTACGCAAAAAGACATCATCGTCTTTTTTGTTAGTTCAGAAAAGCGGTAGTTCATAAATAAACGATTTAGTTATATAACATTTTTAGAAATTTCTTATTTTTAATACGAATTGACCACCATGTTTCCGCAATGACAGCATGAAAAAAGTGCTTAGGCGTACTCTGGTGGGTATGATCGTTTCAAGAGGTTGGTTTCATAACGTTGGCTTTAGGCGTTTTCGCTCTTGGTCTTAGTTGTTGATAGGAAGGCTCAATTAACATGGCGGAAAGGAACTATGAATTTTGTCCTCGAACCATAATTTTTGCTTTCACCTTGCAAAAATACCTAATTCTTGTAACACTACCAAAAATTAATTGCACAAATTTTAAAATATGTAATTTGTAGGGTATGGGGAAGAATGAAAAAGGTGCGACCATTCTGGCCGCACCCTCAAAAAATATGAAATGATTTATGGTGGTTTTTATAGGACCTACCTTATGGTAATTACAGGTTTGGATTCATTTCTGTCCATTCTGCTACTGGAGGAACGATGCCAAGCTCTACAATCTCGTCGCGCATCTTGCAGAGGTGCTCGTAGGACTTGTTGAGAGAGGCAAGCTCTTCTTCTGTTCCTACAGGATTGGTGAAGTGTACGCCAGTCTTGTCTATGGTGGTAGGCATAGCCATCATAACGTTCTTGTAGCCCAGTTCATCGTTGTTTACATAGCATCCTGCTGGGAGTGTGAATACCTCGCCTCCCATGGCAGCCTCTATCATCTTTACTGCATTGTAGGCAGGGCTTTGGAATGAGCTGCGTCCGCGGAGCTTGATGATGTTCGAGCCACCCTGTACGGTGTGATGCTTGATTTCTTCCCAGCGCTCGTCGGAAAGGCCCATCTCAGCCAACGGCTTGCCGTCGACCTTTACCTGAGATGCGAATACGGCCATCTGCTCACCATGACCGCCATATGTATGCGCACCAGTAACTTTGTCCTGCTGAACGCCAAACTCCAGTGCGAGAGCCTGCTGCAGACGGGTAGAGTCAAGGGCTGCGAGGGATGTGAGCTGGTTTGGCTTCAGACCAGAGTGGATGAGAGCAGTAAGGGCGGTAACGTCGGCAGGATTGAAGATGACAACGACGTGCTCAACCTCTGGGCAATACTTCTTGATGTTGTCGCCGAACTCGGCAGCAATCTTGCAGTTGCCCTTGAGGAGGTCCTCACGGGTCATACCGTCTTTACGTGGGGCACCACCGGAAGAAATAATATACTTGGCACCAGTGAAAGCTTCAGCTGGGTCAACGGTGTAAGTTACGTTTACGCCAGGGAAGGCACACTGCTGTATTTCGTCGAATACGCCATGTACACCTGGCTCATAGATGTCGTAAAGACAAATGTTTGGGGTTAGGCCGAGCATAAGTGCGCTCTGTACCATGTTGGAACCGATCATGCCGCCGGCACCGACAATCAAAAGCTTGTCATTAGTTAAAAAGTTCATAACTACTATGTTTTTTATGTTGTTTGTAATATCTCGTATTATATTTATGTAACGCTGGTGTGTTGCGTTAGGGGCGTATAGCCATGAGGATAAATGCCAATATTTGGCTCTTGTTGGCTATCTGAGCGCAAAGATAATAAAAAAACATAAATTCGTGCTATTAATTTATGTTTATCTTTTGTTGTTTATTCTTAAAATCGCTATCTTTGTAATGTCGAATTAGCAATTTTCTGATTATGAGCATGAATGTTACAGACAGACTGGCGCGTTTGCGCGAGCTGATGCGCAGGGAGAAGCTCTCTGCCTTTGTTTTTCCGAGTACCGACCCGCACAATGGCGAGTATGTCCCAGACCATTGGAAGGGCAGGGAATGGGTGTCGGGATTTAACGGCTCGGCAGGGACCGTCGTGGGGACTGGTAATGCTGCCGCACTGTGGGCGGACTCGCGATACTTCATTGCGGCGGCACAACAGTTAGAGGGTACGGGCATAGAGCTGATGAAGCTGAAGATACCAGGTACGCCTACCATAGCGGAATGGCTGGGACAACAACTCATAGACTGCCAAAGACCGGAGGTGGGCATCGATGGAATGGTGAACTCGCAGGCAAGCGCAGAGGCTCTGATAGCAGACCTACGCAGCCATGGGGGGATAACCGTACGTACCAACCTTGATCCGTTGAAAACTATCTGGACAGACCGTCCGCCCATTCCTCAAGACCTGGTCAGCGTCCATCCGCTGGAGTATGCCGGAGAGGATGTGAAATCAAAGGTGTCACGTATAAGGAAGGCGTTGCGCGACCTGCATGCCGACGGTATGCTCATGTCTGCGCTCGACGATATAGCATGGACATTGAACATGCGTGGCACCGACGTGCATTGCAATCCCGTGTTTGTCTCCTATCTCCTCATATCGTCCAATTCCGTAACCCTATATATAAATAAGGTGAAATTGTCGCATGTCGTGATGGCGTATCTTCAGGACAACGGTGTCAGCATCGACGATTACGAGAATGTGGACAAGGGGCTGAAAAGTTATCCCGACTATAATATTCTTATAGACCCTGATGAGACTTGCTATACGCTCGCCAGGATTGCAGCTTGCCAAGAGGTGGTAAGGAGCGAGTCTCCTGTGCCGGCGCTGAAGGCCGTGAAAAATGAGGCGGAGATAAGGGGCTACAGGAGCGCGATGCTCAAGGACGGCATCGCCATGGTGAAATTCCTGAAATGGCTGAAGCCCGCCGTCCAAGCCGGCGGGCAGACGGAGCTGTCAGTAGACCGCAAGCTGACAAGCCTTCGCAGGCAGCAACCGCTGTTCCGTGACATTTCCTTCGACACCATCGCCGGCTATGGCACTCATGCCGCCATAGTGCATTACGAGGCTACGCCGGAGACAGATATTCCGCTGGAGCCTCATGGCATGATACTGATAGACAGTGGTGCGCAGTATCAGGACGGTACCACGGACATCACCAGGACTATCGCCCTCGGTCCCGTCTCTGATTACGAGAAACATGTGTACACGTTAGTGCTAAAGGGGCATATACAGCTGGCGATGTGCAAGTTCCCCAAGGGAGCCGCTGGAACACAGATGGACATCCTCGCTCGCTCGGCGATGTGGCGCGAGGGACTGAACTACCTGCATGGAACGGGGCATGGAGTAGGCTCATACCTGAACGTGCATGAGGGACCCCACCAGTTCCGAATGGAATGGATGCCCGCCCCGTTTGTCGAGGGTATGACGGTAACGGACGAGCCTGGCATATATCTTCCCGACCGGTTCGGTGTGCGCATAGAGAACACGATGATAGTGGAGAAGTACAAAACTACTGAGTTCGGTGAGTTCCTGCAGTTCGATGCGCTCACCCTCTGCCCTATAGATACCGCACCAATTGACGTGAGCATGCTCTCTGACGAGGAGGTTGAGTGGCTGAACAGTTACCACCGTCGTGTCTATGATGCCATTGCTCCACATGTCAGCATGGACGAGCGTGAGTGGCTGAGGGAGGCTACGAAAGAAATCTGCAGGTGATACCATTGTGAGCTTTTGTCAAATTGGTAGGTGTACAGTTTGATAGGGTGTCCAGTTTGATGTGCAAAAATTGAATATCCTAATTCTGAAGTTCATGTCGGTAATTGTCGCGCTGAACCAAAGGTCGCCGGCTGAAAGGAAAGGCAAAGCGCAACCTGCTCATAGCCCAGGGCAAAGCGAAGCGACACCCTGGGTTATTTCATGTAGTTGACGGTCGCGCTGTAAGTGCAAAAGCGTAGATAACAGCAGGACAAATAACGCTTTTGCGCTTACAGCGCGCAGGGACAATGCCACCTTACCCCCAGGGTGCCGCTGCGCTCTACCCTGGGCTATGTGCTTCTGCGCTTACAGCGCGTGCTGGTCAATATATTTTCTGCGAACAAGTAGTCAGAGTAAATCAGCAACAGTCCCATTTTTGGTACAACAAACTGGACACCCTACTCAATAAGTGATGTTTTCAAATAATGTTTTGGCCTTTTATTTATATTGTGCCAAATCGTTTATGCCCCTTTTTTCTCACGGGACAATAAAATTTGCGATAAATGTTTGGCAGATAAGAAAATAAGATGTAACTTTGCACCCGCTAATTGTGGCGCTTGCCGCAAAACGAATGTTTAATTTAAATTTTAAAACCAAAAAAACAATGATTATTGTACCAGTAAAAGATGGTGAGAACATTGAGAGAGCTCTCAAGAAGTTTAAGAGAAAGTTCGAGAAAACAGGTGTCGTTAAGGAGCTTCGTGCCCGTCAGCAGTATGACAAGCCATCTGTCTTGAAGCGTCTCAAGATGGAGCACGCCATCTACGTACAGAAACTGCGTCAGACCGAGGAGTAAAAAAGTCCTCGGAAAATTTGGTAGTTTGAATATATTTCCGTAAATTCGTTGCCGAAAACATAACTGTTTAGCGTCGGCATGATGATAGAAGAATTTTTGGACTACTTGAGGTACGAGCGTAACCGCTCGCCACTGACGGTAAAGAACTATGGTGATGACCTTCGGGCATTCTATGTGTTCTTCAAAAGTTTGGATGATCATCTCTCTTGGCAATCCGTTGATGCAGACATAGTGCGAGACTGGATGGAGAGCATGATGGATAAAGGAAACAATGCCACGTCTGTTAACAGACGGTTGTCGGCGTTGCGTTCCTTTTATCGTTTTGCTCTGTCAAGACATCTCGTCGACCGTGATCCTGCACATAATATCGAGGGACCGAAGACCAACAAGCCACTACCACAGTTCCTGAAGGAGTCTGAGATGAACCGGCTTCTGGACGACATGGAGTGGGGGAATAGCTTTAATAATGTACGCGCGCGTACTATTATTATAGTATTCTACGAGACAGGCATCCGCCTGTCGGAGCTTATTGGTCTTGACGATGTGTCCATTGATATGGAGACCTGCGAGATAAAAGTTACCGGCAAGGGAGACAAACAGCGTGTAGTACCTTTCGGCAGCGAGATGCTCAGCGCCCTCAAGGATTATGTCGCCGTGCGTGACTCCTCTGTCATCCGCAACTGCGAGGCCTTTTTCGTTACAGATAAGGGTACTAGAATGCGGCCGGATACTGTAAGAGCCGAGGTCAGCAGATGCCTCTCTGCAGTAAGCACACTGAAGAAGAAAAGCCCTCACGTGCTCAGGCACACCTTCGCAACAGCTATGTTGAACAATGGTGCAGGTATAGAAAGTGTAAGGAAGCTGCTCGGTCATGAAAGCGCGTCGACAACAGAGATATATACTCACACGACGTTTGAGCAGCTCAAGCGAGTATACGAAGAAGCCCACCCACGGGCATAACCTTAACTAAAAAACGGAGGTAACTATGGAAATTAAGATTCAGTCGATTCACTTCGACGCTACCGAGAAGTTAGAGGCGTTCATCGAGAAGAAGGTCGCCAAGTTGGAAAAAACATTCGAAGACATTCAGAAAGTAGAGGTGCAATTGAAGGTGGTTAAGCCTGCCACTGCATTGAATAAGGAGACTAGCCTTACCGTTACCGTTCCTGGAAGCAAGCTGTTCGTAGAGAAAACTTGCGACTCTTTCGAAGAGGGTGTGGATGAGTGCGTGGATGCAATGAAGGTGCAACTGTCCAAATTTAAGGAAAAACTAAGAAATAGATAAAAAAGTTCCCCAAAAATTTGGGAGAATAAAAAAAATGCCGTATCTTTGCAGCCGTTTTCCAACAATATCCTGTTAGAGCCTTAACGGCTGCAAGGATTTTGCCTCTTTAGCTCAGTTGGCCAGAGCACGTGATTTGTAATCTCGGGGTCGTTGGTTCGAATCCGACAAGAGGCTCACCTTACGATAAGTATGGAATAGGAAGAAGGGTGGTTACCAGAGTGGCCAAATGGGGCAGACTGTAAATCTGCTGGCGATGCCTTCGGTGGTTCGAATCCATCACCACCCACTTCTTTCTTGCGGGAATAGCTCAGTCGATAGAGCACTAGCCTTCCAAGCTGGGGGTCGCGGGTTTGAGCCCCGTTTCCCGCTCTAACATTTTCGCTGTAATAGCTCAGTGGTAGAGCACTTCCTTGGTAAGGAAGAGGTCCTGAGTTCAACTCTCAGTTACAGCTCTCCTTCTGGTAGGGATAATCGGAAGAAGACATACAATACTGATAATTTCATTAAATAATATAAATAAAGTAAAGCTATGGCAAAAGAGAATTACGTGCGCACCAAACCGCATGTTAACATTGGTACTATTGGTCACGTTGACCACGGTAAGACTACTCTTACTGCTGCCATCTCACTGACTCTCCACGAGAAGGGTTTTGGTAGCGAGGATGTTAAGTCTTTCGATCAGATTGACAACGCTCCTGAGGAGAAAGAGCGTGGTATTACTATCAACACCGCTCACATCGAGTATGAGACAGCTAAGCGTCACTACGCACACGTAGACTGTCCGGGACACGCCGACTATGTAAAGAACATGGTTACTGGTGCTGCTCAGATGGATGGTGCTATCCTTGTAGTAGCTGCTACTGACGGTCCTATGCCTCAGACACGTGAGCACGTGCTTCTCGCTCGTCAGGTAAACGTTCCTCGTCTGGTTGTTTTCCTGAACAAGTGCGACCTCGTTGACGACCCTGAGATGATTGAGCTGGTGGAAATGGAGCTTACTGAGCTTCTGACCCAGTATGACTACGAGGAGGATACTCCTATCATCCGTGGTTCTGCTCTTGGTGCTCTTAACGGTGTAGAGAAGTGGGTTAACTCTGTAATGGAGCTCATGGACACTGTTGATGAGTGGATTCAGGAGCCTCCACGTGACGTTGAGAAGCCTTTCTTGATGCCTATCGAGGACGTATTCTCAATCACTGGTCGTGGTACTGTTGTAACAGGTCGTGTTGAGACTGGTCGTGTAAAGGTTGGTGACGAAGTTCAGCTCCTTGGTCTTGGTGAGGACAAGAAGTCAGTTGTAACTGGCGTCGAGATGTTCCGCAAGATTCTTGATCAGGGTGAGGCTGGTGACAACGTTGGTCTGCTTCTCCGTGGTATCGATAAGAATGAGGTTAAGCGCGGTATGGTAGTTGTACATCCGGGTGCTATCACTCCTCACGATCACTTCAAGGCATCTATCTACGTGCTGAAGAAGGAAGAGGGTGGTCGTCACACTCCATTCGGCAACAAGTATCGTCCTCAGTTCTATCTCCGTACAATGGACTGTACAGGTGAGATTACTCTTCCAGAGGGAGTTGAGATGGTAATGCCTGGTGATAACGTAGAGATTGAGGTTAAGCTTATCTATCCAGTAGCTCTGAACGAGGGTCTTCGTTTCGCTATCCGCGAAGGTGGCCGTACAGTAGGTTCTGGTCAGATCACCGCTATCGTTGAATAATATCAAACGATGATAATAGTTCCCGGTAGACAACTGCCGGGAACAATTTACGGGAATAGCTCAGTTGGTAGAGCATCGGTCTCCAAAACCGAGGGTCGTGGGTTCGAGTCCTCCTTCCCGTGCTAAATAAAAGATAATATGTTTAAGAAGATTGTAAATTATTGCAAGGCTTGTTACGACGAACTTGCGCATAAAACTACTTGGCCGACTATGAAGGCTCTGACGCACAGTGCAGTGGTTGTATTATCTGCTTCCCTTGTCATTGCATTGGTCGTTTTTGCTATGGACAGTCTGTTTAGGTTAATAATGAGTACGATCTATCCAAGTTAATTTCAAGGAAAATGGCAGAAACAAAAAAGAATTGGTATGTTCTTCGTGCAGTGAGTGGTAAGGAGGCTAAGGTGAAAGAATACATCGAGGCTGAGATCAAACACAACGATTTACTCCAAAAACATGTTTCCCAGGTATTGATACCTATGGAGAAGCATGCTTCTTTGCGTAATGGAAAACGTGTCGAGAAAGAGAAAATTTCCCTTCCTGGATATGTGTTCGTTGAGGCGACTCTCGTTGGTGATGTTGCTCATACGCTAAGGTTTATGCCTAATGTTTTAGGTTTCCTTGGAGGTTTGGATAATCCTTCTCCTGTTCCTCAGACAGACATTAACCGTATGCTTGGTGCTGCCGAGGAGACTGAACTGGCGAATACAGTTGATGTTCCCTACTTGGTTAACGAGACGGTAAAAGTTACGGATGGTCCATTCAGTGGTTTCGAAGGTGTCATTGAAGAGGTGAACACTGAGAAGCGTAAACTGAAAGTAATGGTCAAGATTTTCGGAAGAAAGACTCCTTTGGAGTTGGGTTTTATGCAAGTTGAAAAAGAGGCTTGATTAGTAGTTACGTGCTATCAGGAATCTTTTTATAAATTCATATTTTAATATTAACAAAGAAAATGGCTAAAGAAGTTGCTGGATTAATCAAATTGCAGATTAAAGGTGGCGCTGCGAATCCTTCACCTCCCGTTGGACCTGCTCTTGGTTCTAAGGGTATAAACATTATGGGATTCTGCAAGGAGTTCAACGCCCGCACCCAGGATAAGGCAGGAAAGATACTTCCTGTTGTTATCACATACTACACCGACAAGTCATTCAGCTTCGTTATCAAGACTCCTCCTGCAGCTGTACAGCTGAAAGAGGTTGCCAAGGTTAAGAGCGGTTCTGCTCAGCCTAACCGTCAGAAGGTTGGTACTGTTACCTGGGAACAGGTAAGGACTATCGCCGAGGACAAGATGGCCGACCTCAACTGCTTCACCATCGAAAGCGCGATGAAGCTTATAGCCGGTACTGCTCGTAGCATGGGTATCACTGTTAGTGGGGACTTCCCTGGTAAATAAATCAATAAACTTCAATTAAGAAAATGAGTAAACTGACAAAAAATCAAAAATCAGTAGCTGACAAGGTTGAAGCAGGGAAGGCATACGCATTGAAAGAGGCCATCGATTTGGTGAAGGAAATTACTACCACCAAGTTCGTTGCTTCTGTAGATGTAGATGTTCGTCTTGGTGTAGACCCACGTAAGGCTAACCAGATGGTTCGCGGTGTCGTTTCACTGCCCAACGGAACTGGTAAGGTTACACGTGTGCTTGCACTTTGTACTCCCGACCAGGAAGCTGCTGCCAAAGAGGCAGGTGCCGACTATGTTGGTCTCGACGAGTATGTTGAGAAAATCAAGGGCGGCTGGACAGATGTTGACGTTATCATCACGATGCCTTCTTGCATGGGTAAGATTGGACCTCTCGGACGTGTCCTCGGTCCTCGTGGCTTGATGCCAAACCCAAAGAGCGGTACTGTGACAATGGATGTCGCAAAGGCTGTTAAGGAAGTAAAGCAGGGTAAGATTGACTTCAAAGTTGACAAGACTGGTATTATTCATACTTCCATCGGTAAGATCAACATGACTTCTGATCAGCTCTACGGCAATGCCAAGGAGTTCATCCAGACTGTCATCAAGTTGAAGCCTGCTGCTGCTAAAGGTACATACCTCAAGAGTATCTTTATTTCGAGCACTATGAGTAAGGGTGTCAAGATTGATCCTAAATCAGTTGAATAACTCTAAAAGTTTTGTACAATGAAGAAAGAAGTAAAAGATACTATAATCGTTGAACTGGGTAAGAAACTTCAGGAATTTCCTCACTTCTACCTCGTTGACGTATCGGGTCTGAATGCCGAGGCAACAAGCAATCTCCGCCGCGAGTGTTTCAAGAGCGAGATAAAGATGGTTGTTGTCAAGAACAAGCTCCTTCACAAGGCTTTTGAGGCTTCAGAGATAGATTTTGAACCAATGTATGGCTCACTCAAGGGTAGCACCGCTGTTTTGTTCACACAGACAGCTAATGTACCTGCTAAGTTGCTTAAGAAGTATGCCGATGCTGGTATACCTGCTCTTAAGGCCGCTTATGCTGAGGAGTGCCTTTATGTCGGTGCCGACAAGCTCTCAGAACTTGTTGCACTAAAGAGCAAGAACGAGGTTATTGCAGATATCGTTGCTCTGTTGCAGAGCCCTGCAAAGAACGTTGTCTCTGCTCTTCAGTCAGGCGCAAACACCATTCATGGTGTGCTCAAGACTTTAGGCGAGCGTCCTGAGTAAACAAATGATAAGCCAACAGGCTTTGAATTTATTAAGGTCAAAAGAATAACAATTAAGAACAAATTAAAATTTTTAGAATAAAATGGCAGACATTAAAGCTATTGCTGAGGAGTTGGTAAACCTCACAGTAAAGGAAGTAAATGAGTTGGCAACAGTCCTGAAGGACGAGTATGGTATTGAGCCTGCTGCTGCAGCTGTTGCTGTAGCTGCTGGTCCTGCTGCTGGTGCAGCAGCTGCTGCAGAGGAGAAGACATCTTTCGATGTTGTTCTTGCAGAGATCGGTTCAGCTAAGCTCCAGGTTGTAAAGGCCGTTAAGGAGGCTTGTGGTCTTGGTCTTAAGGAGGCTAAGGATCTCGTTGATGGTGCTCCTGCTACTATCAAAGAGGGTCTTTCTAAGGACGAGGCTGAGAACCTTAAGAAGACCATCGAGGCCGCTGGTGCCAAGGTTGAGCTTAAGTAAGCTTCATATTTTCATAGAATATTGGTTAGGATTTGCCCAGTCGGTGAGTCCTAACCTTTTCTTTTCTAAAGACGAGCCTAAGGGTAGTCGTCTTTTTATGGGCTATTAGTCCTTACGTGTCTCCTCATATAGACCAATTTAATTATTTATGGCTACAAAGATTATTGATAACAGAGTAAATTTTGCCAGCGTTCATAATCCGTATCCTTATCCGGATTTCCTCGATGTGCAGTTGAAGTCTTTCCAGGACTTCCTTCAGTTGGATACTCCACCCGAAGAACGCAAGAATGACGGACTGTATAAGGTGTTCTCTGAGAACTTCCCTATTACTGATACCCGCAATAATTTCGTTCTTGAGTTCCTCGACTACTATATTGACCCTCCACGCTACACCATTGACGAGTGTCTGGAGAGAGGTCTTACATATAGTGTTCCCTTGAAGGCGAAGATGAAGCTTTACTGCACCGACCCCGACCATGAGGATTTCGGTACGGTAATTCAGGATGTGTTCCTCGGAACTATCCCTTACATGACCCAAAATGGTACCTTTGTCATTAATGGTGCTGAACGTGTTGTTGTAGCACAGCTGCACCGCTCACCCGGCGTGTTCTTCGGTCAGGGTGTGCATGCAAATGGTACTGTGCTTTATAGCGCTCGTATCATTCCTTTCAAGGGTTCTTGGATAGAGTTTGCTACTGACATCAATAATGTCATGTATGCTTATATCGACCGTAAGAAGAAGTTGCCTGTTACGACTCTTCTACGTGCCATCGGTTTTGAGAGTGACAAGGATATACTCCGAATATTCGACCTTGCCGAGGAGGTAAAGGTAAACAAGAAGAACCTTAAGGATGCTATTGGCAAAAAACTTGCCGCACGTGTGCTAAAGAGCTGGAATGAGGACTTCGTAGATGAGGATACTGGCGAGGTTGTTTCCATCGAGCGTAACGAAGTAATAATGGATCGTGAGACCGAGATAACTGAGGAGAATGTAGCTGAAATCCTTGAGAGCGGTGCATCGACCATACTTCTGCATAAGGATGTTGAGGCTGCCAACAAGTTCACCATCATCTTCAACACTCTCGCCAAAGACCCGAGCAACTCTGAGAAAGAGGCTGTAACGTATATCTACCGTCAGCTCCGCAATGCTGACCCTGCCGATGAGGCAAGTGCCAGAGAGGTGTTCCAGAACCTGTTCTTCTCAGACAAGCGTTACGACCTTGGAGAAGTGGGCCGCTATCGTATCAACAAGAAGCTGGGCCTCGATACCGATATGGACGTACGTGTGTTGACTCGTGATGATATTATCGAGATTATCAAGTACCTTATCCAGCTGGTTAACTCCAATGCTACTGTTGACGATATTGACCACCTGTCCAACCGCCGCGTACGCACTGTTGGTGAGCAGTTGGCAAACCAGTTCTCTGTAGGTCTGGCACGTATGAGCCGCACCATCCGCGAGCGTATGAACGTCCGTGATAATGAGGTGTTTACACCAACAGAACTGATCAACGCAAAAACTATTTCAAGCGTCATCAATACGTTCTTCGGAACCAATCCGCTTTCCCAGTTTATGGACCAGACCAACCCGCTTGCCGAGGTTACTCACAAGCGCCGTCTCTCCGCACTGGGTCCTGGTGGTCTGTCGCGTGAGCGCGCAGGTTTCGAGGTTCGTGACGTTCACTATACACATTATGGCCGCTTGTGTCCTATTGAGAGCCCTGAGGGCCCGAACATCGGTCTTATCTCCTCTCTTTGCGTATACGCGACCATCAACGAGCTTGGTTTCATCACCACTCCTTACCGTAAGGTTACTGATGGTGTTGTTGATATGGACAACAGCGATGTAGTCTACCTGACGGCTGAGGATGAGGAGAACCATATTATCGGACAGGGTAACGCACCGCTTAACGAGGATGGTACCTTTATCCGCAAGGTCGTAAAGTGCCGTCAGGACGCAGACTTCCCTGTCGTTCCTCCTACGGACGTAGACCTTATGGACGTTGCTCCTCAGCAGATAGCATCCGTATCTGCCGGTCTTATCCCATTCCTTGAGCATGATGACGGTCACCGCGCCCTGATGGGATGTAACATGATGCGCCAGGCTGTACCATTGCTCCACAATGATGCTCCTATCGTGGGAACAGGTCTTGAGAAGCAGGTATGTGAGGACTCACGCACCATGATAACCGCAGAGGGCGAGGGTGTCATCGAATATGTAGACGCTACAACTATCCGTATCCTATACGACCGTACCGAGGACGAGGAGTTCGTAAGCTTCGAGCCGGCTCTTAAGGAGTATCGCATTCCTAAGTTCCGCCGTACTAACCAGAATATGACCATCGACCTTCGTCCAATCTGTAACAAGGGACAGCGTGTGAAGGCAGGTGACATCCTCACCGAGGGTTACGCTACAGAAAACGGCGAGCTTGCCCTGGGCCGCAACCTTCTGGTTGCATACATGCCTTGGAAGGGTTACAACTATGAGGATGCCATTGTGCTCTCTGAACGTATGGTACGCGATGACGTGCTCACATCAGTGCATGTAGACGAGTACTCACTTGACGTGCGCGAGACTAAGCGTGGTGTGGAGGAGTTCACAAGTGATATTCCAAATGTCAGCGAGGAGGCTACCAAGGACCTCGATGATAATGGTGTTATTCGTGTCGGTGCGCGTGTTGAACCAGGCGATATAATGATAGGTAAGATTTCACCTAAGGGTGAGAGTGACCCGTCACCAGAGGAGAAGCTTCTTCGTGCCATATTCGGCGACAAGGCCGGTGATGTGAAAGACTCCTCGCTCAAGGCCAACCCGTCACTCAGCGGTGTTGTCATCGACAAGAAGATATTCTCACGTGCCCAGAAGACACGCGAGTCAAAGAAGCAGGATAAGGTGATTCTTGCAAAGATTGACGAGGAGTACGAGGCAAAGATCAATGATCTCAAGGATATCCTTGTTGACAAGCTCATGACACTCACCGACGGCAAGTCTTCTCAGGGTGTTAAGGATTATACCGGAGCAGAGATTATCACGAAGGGTGCCAAGTTCACTGTTACAGCCCTCAAGAATCTTGAGTATGACGGTATACAGTCTAATGACTGGACAGGCGACGGGCATACCGACGGCCTTATCCAGAAGCTCATAATGAACTATATCCGCAAGTACAAGCTGCTCGACGCAGAGCTGAAGCGTCGCAAGTTCGCTATTACAATCGGTGACGAGCTGCCTTCAGGTATACTTCAGGTTTCTAAGGTATACATTGCCAAGAAGCGTAAGATTGGTGTCGGTGATAAGCTTGCCGGACGCCACGGAAACAAGGGTATCGTTTCGAAGATTGTGCGCATGGAAGACATGCCGTTCCTTGAGGACGGCCGTCCTGTGGACATCGTTCTGAACCCTCTGGGTGTGCCGTCACGTATGAACCTCGGCCAGATATTCGAGGCTATTCTCGGTGCCGCTGGCCGCAAGCTCGGAGTGAAGTTCGCTACCCCTATCTTCGATGGCGCAAAGCTTGAAGACCTCGGTGAGTGGACTGACAAGGCCGGCCTGCCACACCTCTGCTCTACATATTTGTATGACGGAGAGACTGGTGAGCGCTTCGACCAGCCAGCAACGGTAGGTATCACCTACTTCCTTAAGCTCGGCCATATGGTTGAGGACAAGATGCACTCACGTTCTATCGGTCCTTACTCTCTCATCACCCAGCAGCCACTTGGTGGTAAGGCACAGTTTGGTGGACAGCGTTTCGGAGAGATGGAGGTTTGGGCTCTTGAGGCATTCGGTGCAAGCCACGTGCTCCAGGAGGTGCTCACCATCAAGTCTGACGATGTTGTAGGACGCTCGAAAGCATACGAGGCCATTGTCAAGGGCGACCCAATGCCAACCCCTGGCATCCCCGAGTCTCTCAACGTGCTTCTGCATGAGCTTCGTGGTCTTGGACTAAGTGTTAAACTCGATTAAAGGAAAAGAAAATGGCTTTCAAAAAAGATATTAAGGTAAAGAATAATTTCACGAAGATTACCATTGGTCTCGCTTCACCACAGGAGATTCAGAAAAATTCGTTTGGCGAGGTAACAAAGCCTGAAACCATCAACTATCGTACCTACAAGCCTGAGCGTGATGGTCTGTTCTGCGAGCACATCTTTGGTCCAACCAAGGACTATGAGTGTGCCTGTGGTAAGTACAAGCGCATACGCTATAAGGGCATTGTATGCGACAGGTGCGGTGTTGAGGTGACGGAGAAGAAGGTACGCCGCGAGCGTTCCGGACATATCGAGCTTGTGGTGCCCGTTGCACATATATGGTATTTCCGTTCTTTGCCAAACAAGATTGGCTACCTACTCGGACTTCCAACCAAGAAGCTCGATGCGGTAATATATTATGAGAAGTATATCGTTATCAAACCCGGTGCGCTTGAGGGACGCAAGGGTGATGACGGCACTGAGGATCTCAATGGCTCGCACAAGTTCGACCTCCTCTCAGAGGATGAGTATCTCGATATAATCGACAATAAGCTTCAGCCCGACAATGACCTTCTCGAGGATACAGACCCCAATAAGTTCGTTGCCAAGATGGGTGCGGAGGCCATATACGACCTGCTCGTAGATCTTGACCTCGACAGTTTGAGCTACGAGCTTAGAGACCGTGCCAACAACGACTCAAGCCAGCAGCGCAAGACTGAGGCGCTGAAGAGACTTCAGGTTGTTGAGGCATTCCGTACATCTCAGGAGACCAACCGCCCGGAGTGGATGATAATGAAGATAATTCCTGTCATTCCACCAGAGTTGCGCCCTCTTGTACCATTGGATGGTGGACGTTTTGCTACTTCTGACCTCAACGACCTTTATCGTCGTGTCATCATACGTAATAACCGTCTGAAGAGGCTCATGGAGATAAAGGCTCCTGAGGTTATTCTCCGCAACGAGAAACGTATGCTTCAGGAGGCTGTAGACTCGCTGTTCGACAACAGCCGCAAGGGCTCTGCCGTAAAGAGCGAGAGCAACCGCCCTCTAAAGTCACTCTCTGACTCTCTAAAGGGAAAGCAGGGACGTTTCCGCCAGAACCTGCTTGGTAAGCGTGTTGACTATTCTGGCCGTTCGGTTATTGTTGTGGGTCCCGAGCTGAATATGGGTGAGGTAGGTCTGCCAAAGCAGATGGCTGCGGAGCTTTACAAGCCATTCATCATCAGAAAGCTTATTGAGCGCGGCATCGTGAAGACGGTAAAGAGCGCAAAGAAAATCGTTGACCGCCGTGAGCCAGTAATCTGGGACATCCTGGAGAATGTCATGAAGGGTCATCCTGTTCTCCTGAACCGTGCGCCGACACTTCACCGTCTGTCTATCCAGGCGTTCCAGCCGAAGCTCATCGAGGGTAAGGCTATCCAGCTCCATCCTCTGGCATGTACTGCGTTCAACGCCGACTTCGACGGTGACCAGATGGCTGTTCACTTGCCATTGAGCAATGAGGCCATTCTTGAGGCACAGGTACTGATGCTGCAGAGCCATAACATCCTCAATCCTGCCAATGGTGCTCCTATCACCGTACCTTCACAGGACATGGTGCTTGGTCTCTACTATATCACTAAGATTCGTCCGGGTGCCAAGGGTGAGGGCTTCACATTCTATGGACCAGAGGAGGCCATCATTGCCCACAACGAGGGCAAGTGCGACCTTCACGCTTTGGTGAAGGTTGTGGTAAACGACCTTGTGGATGGCAAGATACAGAAGCGTATGGTAGAGACCTCAGTCGGTCGTGTCATCGTAAATGGCATCATTCCTGACGAGGTGGGCTTCTTCAACGATATCATCTCCAAGAAGACCCTTCGCGGCATCATCGCTGATGTTATCAAGGCTGTAGGTATGGCACGCGCCTGTGCGTTCCTCGATGGTATCAAGAACCTCGGTTACCGTATGGCATACGTGGCCGGACTGTCCTTCAACCTCGATGATATCATCATTCCGAAGGAGAAGGCAGGCATCGTAGAGAAGGGTAACAGGGAGGTAGAGGCCATCATGGACAACTACAACATGGGCTTCATCACCGACAAGGAACGTTACAATCAGGTTATCGATACATGGACACACGTTAACACAGACCTCAAGAAGACTCTGATGAAGCAGATGACCGAGGCTGACCAGGGATTCAATGCCGTATACATGATGCTTGACTCTGGTGCCCGTGGTTCAGCAGACCAGATTGCCCAGCTTGCCGGTATGCGTGGACTTATGGCCAAGCCGCAGAAGGCTGGTGCCGAGGGCGCACAGATTATCGAGAACCCTATTCTCTCAAACTTCAAGGAAGGAATGTCCGTGCTTGAGTACTTTATCGCCTCACACGGTGCCCGTAAGGGTCTTGCCGATACCGCTATGAAGACTGCCGATGCCGGTTATCTGACTCGCCGTCTTGTAGACGTTTCCCATGATGTTATCATCACGGAGGAAGACTGCGGTACGCTCCGCGGACTCTCATGCTCGGCTCTGAAGAACGGCGATGAAGTTATCTCTTCTCTTGGCGAGCGTATCCTTGGACGTGTTTCCGTTCATGATGTCATCAATCCTACCACGGGCGAAGTTATTGTTTCTGCTGGTGAGGAAATCAACGAGGAGAAAGCACGCATCATCGAGGAGTCACCAATCGAGAACGTGGAAATCCGTTCGGTGCTCACCTGCGAGAGCAAGAAGGGTGTCTGCATGAAGTGCTATGGACGCAACCTTGCTACAGCTCGTATGGTTCAGCTCGGTGAGGCTGTCGGCGTTATCGCTGCTCAGGCTATCGGTGAGCCTGGTACACAGCTTACTCTCCGTACTTTCCACGCTGGTGGTGTTGCCGGTAACGCTGCTGCCAATGCGAGCGTTGTTGCCAAGAACGACTCCCGTCTGGAGTTTGACGAGCTACGTACTGTTCCGTTTGTTGAGAATACCGGCGAGAAGGATATCGAGTGCCAGATGGTTGTAAGCCGTCTTGCTGAGGTCCGCTTCGTCGACACCAATACAAATATAGTTCTCTCTACTCTCAACGTTCCTTACGG
Source organism: Prevotella sp. P3-122 (assembly GCF_002251365.1). Lineage (GTDB taxonomy): Bacteria > Bacteroidota > Bacteroidia > Bacteroidales > Bacteroidaceae > Prevotella. The sequence continues at coordinate 25,046 of NZ_NPJH01000021.1, read as the reverse complement.
CTCATCACTCTACTACAAGGATGGTGATGTTGTAAAGAAGGGCGACCGTATCGCCAAGTGGGACCCGTTCAATGCCGTTATCGTCAGCGAGTATGCTGGTAGGGTTAAGTTCCACGATGTGGAGCGTGACATCACCTTCCGTGCTGAGACCGATGAGACAACCGGTATGACAGAGAAGATTATCACCGACTCCAAGGACCGCTCGAAGGTGCCTACTGTGGATATCCTCGACGAGAATGGTGAGGTTGTGGGAACATACAACCTTCCGGTGGGTGGTCACCTTGCCGTGGAAGACGGACAGACCATTGCCTCTGGTACCACCCTTGTGAAGATACCACGTGCTGTAGGTGGTGCTGGTGACATTACCGGTGGTCTGCCACGTGTTACCGAGCTGTTCGAGGCCCGCAACCCGAGCAACCCGGCCGTAGTATCGGAGATTGACGGTGAGGTTACCATGGGTAAGGTTAAGAGAGGTAATAGAGAAATTATCATTACTTCGAAGACAGGCGACCAGAGGCAGTATCTCGTATCGCTGTCTAAGCAGATTCTGGTACAGGAGCACGATGCCGTACGTGCAGGAACTCCTCTCTCCGATGGTGTCATCACACCTAACGATATTCTCTCAATCAAGGGCCCGACGGCCGTTCAGGAGTATATCGTCAACGAGGTTCAGGATGTATACCGTCTGCAGGGTGTGAAGATCAACGACAAGCACTTCGAGATTATTGTTCGACAGATGATGCGCAAGGTACGCATCGATGATCCGGGCGATACCACATTCCTTGAGCAGGAGATGGTCGACAAGCTTGATTTCGCTGAGGAGAACGACCGTATATGGGGCAAGAAGGTAGTCACCGATGCTGGTGACTCCGAGGTTCTCAAGGCAGGCCAGATTGTTACGGCTCGTAAGTTGCGTGACGAGAACTCAAGCCTCAAGCGCCGTGACCTTCGTCTCGTACAGGTTCGTGATGCCGTTCCTGCAACATCTACCCAGATACTCCAGGGTATCACGCGCGCATCTCTTGCCACCAAGAGCTTCATGTCTGCCGCTTCGTTCCAGGAGACAACAAAGGTTCTCAACGAGGCTGCCATCCGTGGAAAGGTAGACCGTCTCGAGGGTATGAAGGAGAACGTTATCTGCGGTCACCTGATACCGGCAGGTACTGGACTTCGCCAGTGGGAGAAGCTCATCGTCGGTTCCAAGGAAGAATACGAGCGCATGGAGGCAAACAAGAAAAACGTAATCGACTTTGCTGACAAGGTATCAGAGTAATACTATTTGTCACAATATACAACAGCAGGAAAGCCGCGGGACCGTTCCCGCGGCTTTCCTGTTGTTGTATATTGTGCTGGTCAATCCTTATACGCTGCCTGTCAAGCGAAGGCAACGGTCAGACCTGCCATTACGATGCTCACCATCGACATTAGCTTGATGAGGATGTTGAGCGACGGGCCGCTGGTGTCCTTGAACGGGTCGCCTACGGTATCACCTACTATGGTTGCCTTGTGACAGTTGCTGCCCTTGCCTCCATAGTTTCCTTCCTCAACATATTTCTTGGCGTTGTCCCATGCTCCGCCTGCATTCGACATGAATATGGCGAGTGTGAAGCCTGCCGCAAGACCGCCTGTGAGCAGTCCTAGAACACCAGCTACTCCCAATACTATTCCCACGATGATTGGGATGATGATTGCCAGCAGAGACGGAAGAATCATCTCCCTCTGTGCGCTGCGCGTGCTTATCTCCACACAACGTCCGTAGTCGGGAGTAGCCTTGCCCTCAAGAATGCCTTTTATCTCACGGAACTGCCTTCTAACCTCAGACACCATGGCACCGGCAGCCCGTCCTACTGCGCCCATCGTGAGTCCGCAGAACAGGAATGCCGCCATTGCGCCGATGAATGCTCCTGTTAGCACTTTCGGGTTGATGAGCGTCACTTGGAAGAACTCCATGAAGTCGTTGATGCCTGCAGCAGAGGGATTGAATATTTCCCCGACGGAGTTGGTGAATACTCTTCCTTCCTCTACGGCCCTAATCATGGCAATCTTTATCTCCTCAATGTATGATGCCAGCAGAGCCAGTGCCGTCAATGCAGCCGAGCCAATAGCAAAGCCCTTGCCCGTGGCTGCGGTAGTGTTTCCAAGAGCGTCGAGAGCATCTGTCCTGTGGCGGACATCCTCGCCCAGTCCGCTCATCTCTGCATTTCCGCCTGCATTGTCGGCAATAGGGCCATAGGCATCTGTTGCCAGGGTTATACCCAGTGTAGAGAGCATTCCTACAGCGGCGATGCCGATGCCATAGAGGCCGTGGCTAATGGAAGCCGTGCTCATGGAGAGGTCGAAGCCGTTGGCAAACAGGAAGCTCAGCATGATGGCTATAGAGATGGTTACTACGGGAACCATTGTCGATATCATTCCCGTGCCTATACCTTTTATAATAACAGTTGCAGAGCCTGTCTGCGATGCTTCGGCAATTGACTTTGTCGGATTGTAGCTCTGTGATGTGAAGTACTCTGTGGCCTGTCCGATGATTACTCCGGCAGCCAGACCTGTGATAACCGACATCGACAGACCGAGCCAGTTCTCCATGCCGAGAAGGTACAGTATGATGAATGTCGCCACGGCGATGAGCGCTGCACTGAGGTTAGTGCCAAGTCCGAGTGAGTGCAGCAGGTCACGCATTGTCGCACCTTCCTTGGTCCTGACAGTGAAGATGCCAATCAGTGACAGGAATATGCCCACCGACGCTATCGTCATTGGTGCTATGACGGCCTTGAGCTGCATCTCTCCGTTCATGGCAAATGCCGTAGCTCCAAGTGCCGCGGTAGAGAGTATCGAGCCGCAGTAGCTCTCGTATAGGTCTGCTCCCATACCAGCCACGTCACCAACATTGTCGCCAACATTGTCGGCAATGGTAGCCGGGTTTCTTGGGTCGTCCTCGGGTATGTCTGCCTCAACCTTGCCGACGATGTCTGCACCAACGTCTGCGGCCTTGGTGTAGATGCCTCCGCCCACACGTGCAAACAGAGCTTGTGTCGAGGCTCCCATGCCGAAGGTAAGCATCGTTGTCGTGATGGTAATCAATGCCGTCGGCTCTCCGTCGTAGAAAGCATTAAGGATAAGGAACCATATCGCAATGTCAAGAAGCCCCAGTCCCACTACGACAAGTCCCATCACAGCACCACTTCTGAAGGCAATTCTCAAGCCTCTGTCCAATCCCTTGCGTGCGGCGTTTGCCGTACGTGCCGATGCGTATGTGGCTGTCTTCATGCCGAAGAAACCAGCCAGTCCGGAGAACAGACCGCCGGTAAGGAATGCGAAAGGCACCCATGGATTCTGTACCTTCAGCACGTAGGCCATAAATGCGAAGAGCACTGCCAATACTGCGAATACTATGCCCACTACCTTGTATTGCTGCCTGAGATATGCCATGGCGCCCTTCCTCACGTGGGCTGCAATGTCAATCATCCGGGCAGTACCCTCTTCCTCTTTCATCATGGTCCGGAAGAAATACCATGCCATCGCCAGTGCGGTGATGCTCGCTGCTGGGATAAGCCAAAATACCAATGGAATGTTGTTCATGTCAAAAAGTTATTTTTGGTTTGTAATAATGTGATGTCAGTTAATAGGTCTCGGTTCATCTGCAAAGATAGCGAGAATACCAATATGCCCCAAATACTTTTCCGTTTTTTTTTCTATCATAATGCCCGAAAAAAGATGCGTCCCTACACTTAGGGTGCGCTCCCTCCCTTCAAGGGAGGGCTGGGGAGGGTTCCCTTCGTCCTCTTATAGAAAAATACAAGCGAAAATTTGGCTGCCCCAATAATAATCCTTAAATTTGCAACGGCTTTAAGCCCACAGATACTCAGAACAAGCGGATTAGGCTGTGTCGACAGTCCTGTTCATTGAGATTCTGGCCACACGCCGAAACTGCGTCCAACCATAGCGTATGGCGGCAGAGGGTAGGGTAAGGAGCCAATTTTTTGGTATGGCGTTTATCTGACGCTTTGTTTCCTGACATCGTGAAATCTGGCAGTTTCTGATCAGTCACGGAACATTGCAACGATAGATGCCCATGGGTGTTTATTTACTCCATGCTGTCATGCCTACCACCTTGTTGTATATATAATGAGGTGGAACGCATGACGTAGAGGTTGTATATATAAATATCGGCGTGGGTTTCTGTGCGTTGCTCGTTCTTGACTGATGGGCATGCCAGAGCCTCGCGATGTGGAACGGGTGACCAAGTCAGCTATCCACGCTCTTTTTTTGGGGGGTGGTACTTTATGGAGTCCACCTTATATGCAACCTTTAAACTCATCTGGCATGAAACTTTTCATCACATCGAGAAATGGCATTGAGATTATCAATCTCGAAAAAGTAGTCTTCCTGAAGGCAGACGGCAACTACACCGACTTCCACCTCGTCGACGGCAAGGTGCGTACACACCTCTCTACACTGTCTGTATTCGCTGATGCCATCACCTCACGCTATGAGTCCATCGGTGAGCGTGCGCCATTCTTCCGTATGGGCCGCAGCTATGTCGTCAATGTCACCTATATCACCTCTGTAAACCTGGTCAACAACATGCTTGTCTTCGATAGTGATGCTGTCAAGCCTGTTGCCGTGACAAAGAGCCAGCTGAAGTCCCTACGTGATTTCGTCAGCGATTTCTATAGGCTGTAACCCAATACTTATTAGTAGAGAATACGAAAAAACTGCAGCAACCTGAAATTACGTTTAAACACTAATCAATAGTATTCAAGTATTAACTCCGCAGCTTCACACAGCGAGCGTTTTTATATACCTGCGGTTTGTACGTTTTTGTCTAAATTTGCACTGCAATGTGCTATGGCTATACGCCAACCCCGCCAGTTTTTCCGGTTTAGGTGGGGCACTGTAAGTGAATTGTCAAAAACTATATAAACTTTAAAGTATTATTGATTATGAGAAAATCTACTATTCCCGTAGCTGTTGTTCTCGCTGCGTCGGCAGTCCCTGTGCAGGCACAGGATGCTGTTGAACTCAGTTATACTCAGCAGGAGTTATTGCAGAAATGCGATAATGCTATTCAAACTGTCAGTACCTATGCCAACGAGGTTAAGGGTAGCGAGGATAACGAGCTTAGCTATTTGGCGCAGCTTGCTATTCTTTATAAACAAATTGAAGGTCTTTCTTCTGATGCGAGCCAAGAAACTCTGAATGAGTATAATGGTAAGATAGATAATATACTTGCGGCGGCTGAGGCAAAAGAGAAAGAATACGCAGAGGCTTATTATGACCTTTTGACGGCAATCGAAACTGAGGGTACTAAGAAGACTTATGCCCAGACTACGATTGACGGACTATCCCCTCTTGTCCAGAGTAAATACCAGACACAGTTCGATGGAATAACACCTTCAAGTTATACCGAAGCGGAATTGGAAACATTCCATAACGCCCCTACAAAGGCTCAGGAAGCATTGCGCAATGTAACTGCCAATATTGAGGCATACGAGAAGATTATAGATGAAGCCCCAAAGGCAGATCAGGATGCAAAAGATGCTCAGGATACTCTGAAGGCAGAACTCCTGGACAGCATAGTTGTGGCAAAGACAGCAGCCGTGGCCGATCTTGAAATCGTTAAGGGCTACATCAACTATGTAGATGGTGATGAGAATGCTGGGAAAATCAGTGCTGCCATATCAGAGTATGATCAGATAAAGGCAGACGTAGAGACAGCTGCTGCCAACAATACCCTTACTGACAAGACAGCGTACGAAACCCGTATCATAGCGCAGAAGAACAATGTGTCTGATGCAACGACAGCCGCTGAGACAGCTGCAGAGGCAGCCGCCAAGGAATATTCTGACAATGCGGTAAGCGGTCTCACTAAATATACCTTGCCGAGCGAGGGCGATGACGAGTATACCAATGTCAAGAAGCAGGCTGCAAATAATTCCATCGATGCTGCAATAGACAAGGCAGCGGAGGGATATTACATCATTTCCAAGGGTAGTGACCGCACGACGTTCGAGAGTGAACTGGCAACTGCTATCGCTAATGCAAACAACGCCATTTCTGCCGTCACGCTTGCAGAGAACAACTACAAGGCATACGAGGCAGCAAAAACTTATATTGAGGGCTTGCAGGAAGCGTATAATGAAGTAGCCATCAAGCTTTCCTCAATGAAAGTGGATGGCACAATCAATACAAACATCTACAACGATGCCAATAACAGGCTCAACGAGGTTGCGGCTATCATCGCGAAGATGCAGAAGGATAACGAGGATAATTATGATGGTGAAAAGTATAAGAAACCTGTAGATGGAGGTGATGTGGACGAGGTATATGCTGAACTCGTCGGCAGACTTAATACAGGAACTATCAACGACATCCTTGATAATGCTACAGCAGCCAACGGTAATGTCAATGAGCTGACAGTAGCCCTTGCCACAGCCAAGACCTCAGCTGATGAGGTAACCAACGATACCATGAAGACTGAGCTTGAGGCTGAATACAATAATGCCAGTGCTGCTATTGACGCTTATGCCAAGGATGCTACTGATGAGAACAAGACAGCGGCAGACGAGGCTCTCGAAGCTTATAAAACAGCCATTGCAACGGCAAAGGCAGACCTCCAGGCATATAACGATGCGCTCAAGATGATTGAGGACTGGCAGAAAGACCTTGACTCTGTAGTTCTCCCAAATCTCGGAGAAGACAGTGATTATCCTGACAAGCAGGAGATTATTGACCTTAATACCGAGAACGGTACTCTGGACGGTCAGCTTGCAAGCGCAAATACAACGGTAGAGAACAGCTTCAAAGCCAACCCACGTACATGCCAGGGAGCACTCAGTGACCTTGAGACTGGAACTCTTGGTGAGCAGGTTTCTAAATGGAAGAGCGAAGCCCAGACTGCACTCGAAAAGTACAACAACTGGTATGGCGAACAGTCCGACGAGACGCTGTACAATGAGGCAACGAGCCGGGTAGCCAATCTTCAGGCAGAACTTGACGCTGCGATTGCTGCCACTGCATCTACTGCAAAAGGCTATGCTGAAAATCAGACAGCAATCAATGAACTCAAGACAGAGATCGACAGGCATAATACAGAGACTGATCACACCACAGGCTGTGTAAGCAGCTTCCCTGATTGGGAGAAGAAGATAGATGAAATCAGTGCAAGCATCGAGGCCAACAAGAAAGCGTATGAGGCAGACCTCACCGAATACAACTCTCTAAAAGGTACTCTTTCTTCCCTGAAGAACGACTCGTACTATATAGCCCTGACCGACAAGTCGGAGGTAGATGCGAAGATTGTGGAAGTTCAGACTGATCTCGATGAATATAATAGTGCTCAGACGGTAGTGGACAACCAGACCTCCGTTGAGAACTCTATCACAGCAATCAAGGATCTTATAGCATCCAAGTACCTGCTTCAGGTAGCCGGTGAGGTAGAGACCTCTCTCGCTACAGCCAAGGCTACCATAGAGGATGATGCCACGCTCAATCCTGATAATCATTACTCCGGCATTCTCTCTCAATACGAGACAACGCTTGCAGGCCTGAAGACATCATACAGCACTGCGGAGTATAGTAAAATAGCGACAAAGGAAGCAGAACTTGACACACTGAAATCGAACATTAATCAAGTCGTTCCTGACGCACAGGAAAACTATCGGCAGTATCAGGCACAGCTCGCAACTCAGAAGAAGAACAAGGCAGACTGGGCAATAATCTACAGCGAGGTAGGCGCATTGTACAGTGGAGAGCAGTTTGCCGGCGCACAGGCTCTCTATCAGGGTAAGCTCAACGATTGCCTCAAGGTCATCAATTACTACGACGCTGAGATTGAAAGCAAGTACAAGAACGGTGAATCTGCGAACTTCGCAACAGTGGACTACAACAATAAGATTGCCGAAAACAAGAAAGCCATGGTGGCTATCAGCGTGGCTGCACGCAACAACCGCACGACATACGACTCACAGACAGAGAGCGTAGAAACTCTTAATACCAGTTACAAAAACGCTGTTGATGCAATTCAGGCTCAGATAGAAGATGTGACTGCGAAGATAGATGCCGCAGAAGAGGGTACTGGTACGTCTGACCTGACAGAAAAGAGGACAAGTCTGGTGACTCAGATGACGGAACTTACAAATTATAAGACAGAAATTGACGCACTTGACACTACTGTCGGCCAGAAGGTCAATGAGGGTATGTCTGTAGAATATGGTGATACGTTCACTCAGAAGTACAGCGACATCCTGCAAGCCATCAGCGATATATTGTCTTCTGCAAACGAAACATATGACGAGGCAATCAGTGCACACAATACGATTGTCATAGAAAACTTCAGAGCCGAGTATGCCAAGGCGAAGACTCTGTACAACGAAGTGGTCTATGCCATCAGCAAATATGCTTCATACGAGCATGCTCTTGATGCAGAGGGCAACAGTGCTTATGCTGCTGTCATACAGACTGCCAATGAGGGACTCTTCCCAATCATCGAGGAACTGAAGGCTATAAGCAAGACCGCAGAAAACGGTTATGCAAATGCTAACGGCAGTTACTTTGACACCACGCAGGGGAACAAGCAGGCTGTGGAGGACAAGGAAGCTACAATCAACGGCATCCTCGATGCGTTCCTCCGTGAGACACAGACCATTGCTGACAACAATAGCTATGCAGCTGACATCACTGCTCTCTCTACAAAGTATAACGATATCGTCACCGCAATTGACGGCTATACCTACAAGGAGGCAGCAAAGGCTACGTTTGAGGCAGTTGAGGGCGGCAAGGCATCTGCTATCGTTGACGCATACGTTGCTGCCAAGGAAGAGAACAAGGGTCCGCAAGTGATAGACGACCTCAAGCTGAAGATTGTCACCGATAACGCTGACACCAACCTCGACAAGGCTCATAACGAAGCCGCCAAGGCAGAGGCTGAAGGACATATCGTTGCTGCCAATGCAGAGATTACAGCCAATCCGAAGAGTGCTTATCCGCTGTCTGCCACATGGGAGACAACAATCGAAAATGTCAAAGTAAAGGTCGAGACCGCACAAACAGCACTTGACGCTTCATACGCAGCAGGCACGGTACCTGCCGAGCTTGCAACTATCCTCAGCAATCTTGACGGCATTGATACAATGTTTGAAGATGCCAAGGCTACGGCAGAGGCAGAGCAGGAGGTTGCGGAGGCAGAGCAGGCAATCACAGACCAGTATGATGAGTACGAGGGACAGATTGCCAAGATTGCCGACGGAGACGAAGAGGAGGATATCAAGGGTATCAATGACTACAAGGCTCCGTATGAATATGCCGATAAGCTGACCGACCTGCTTGCCGACGGCGATACAGCTGTTGATGCAGCACGTGAGGCTAACGAACTTGCCAAGAGGAATGGCTATAATACTGCCAACATCCAGACGGGTACTATATCTGTGACAAAGTACCGGAATAAAGTTACGGGTAATATAATCTCTAAGGAGCAGTATGATAACTTAGCATCGAATGGGCCTTTTGGTTGGTTATTACAAGCTCAATATGAAGCAGTAACAGTGGATGAGCCAGTCTATGAGGATGTTCCTGCCAAGCAATACGTAGAAGCAAAGATAGCTGCTGCCCAGAGTGTTCTCGACCAGATAGAAGCCAAGGTGGCTGAACTGGAGGCTAATGACCTCAGGTTGATAGTCAACAACCTCAAGGAAGAGGTTGAGACCCTCATACCGCTTTATAACCGTGCGGTAGCCAACGGAGGCGATGAGGACGCCCTCGCCGGTATCTACACAGACATCGAGACCTTGCGCACCTCAGTCACTATCACTGCCACGATACCTGAGGAAGACATTGAGCAGATGGCTTCAGAGGACAACCAGAAGTCTGTACGTGAGCAGATAAAGACCCTGAAACAGAGGATAGAGGCACAGGATGCCGAATATCAGACATACGCTTCGCTCATGGAGGCTCTTGACGGTGTCAAGACGCAACTGGCAGAGGCGCAGGCAAAGATTGAAGCTGCCGGCGACTTCACCGCTGACCTTGAGACTGCATTCGCTACGGACAAGGCAAGCATACAGAATGCCATCGCCAAGGCAGAGAAGGATCTCAATGCCGACCACGCCAACAATCTCTGTGGCAAGGAGGGTGCAAAGGTTACCGAGGCCACTGTCAGCAACATTGCCGCTGACATCACGACGCTGTCAGAGAACATTGACACCAAGCGCGCCGAGCTGCAGACTGCCGCACAGGATGCCGCTACGCGGGAGGCTAACAATGAAGCATTCAACACTGCCAACACTGCCCTCAACAATCTCTATCAGACGTTGCAGGATGCTGTGGACGAGATAGAGACTCTCGCAGTCCAGACATCATACATCGAGAGGGAGAACGCTCTAAAGGGTGAGATTGACGATGCAATAAGCAGTCTGGAGACCGCCTGCGATGAAGCCAATGCCGGTGAGCATCCTACGGCTCTCGACACCTCTGCCGCACAGCAGGCCGCAGAGACCATCAACGGCAAGATTTCCACACTCCTTTCCGATGCACAGCAGGCACAGGCTGAATACGAAAACAGCCTCAGCGCATTGCAGGAACGTATCTCCGCCCTGGAAACTACTATCTCCGGAATAGAAATCTCCGAGATAGCAGCAGCTAATGAGGATGTGATACAGGCACAGCAGGAACTTGACGCAGTGAAGCAGAAGATTGACGACAAGATGGCTGCGGTAAATCCATACGTCATCGAGGACATCAACAAACTTGTTGATGAGGCAGAGCAAAAAGCAGCCGCCCTCGTTTCACTCATAGAGGAGAAGACCTACGTTCCTGGTGATATCTCTGGCGATGGCACTGTGAACGTGCTTGACCTCTCACTCATCCGTGACCTTGTTTCTGGCAAGAAGGATGCTGAGGAGCTTGAGGAGAATCAGGCAAAGGCTGCCGATATGGATAAGGATGGTGAGTATACTGTTGCTGACCTTGTTCAAATCAACAACATATATGTCTTTGGCAATAAGTACGGACAGAATGTTGCCGCTGCCAAGGCTGCTATGAAGGCTGACGTTGAGCCGGGTAGCATGAGCATGCAGATGGATACCGACAACATGGATGTGATGCTAAACAGCTCTACTGGCTATGCAGCTCTCCAGATGGATGTTGTTCTTCCAGCAGGTGTGAATATCAGGGAGGTAGACTTCGCAGGCGAGTCAAAGAACGTTATGGTTACCGCCAATGTTCTTGAGAATGGCTCATACCGCATTGTTCTCTACACTGTTGATGGCTCCAACATGCTCAATGGCGAGAACAGACTTCTCAACTTGAAACTTGCCGGAGAGGGAACAGGCGTTGTCTCTATAGACAACATCATTGCCTCTACAGGTGCTGGTATGCGTCACAACCTTGATGCCGTATCAGGTGCATACACCATCGTTACTGGTATTGAGGCCGTTGAGACTACCGAGGGCAACTCTTCGGTATTCGGTACTGACGGTGTGGTTCGCAGAACCTTGCAGAAGGGTATCAACATCGTTAAGGATGCCGCAGGTAAGGTTAAGAAAGTACTTGTGAAATAAATAAGGCGGAATAGCCGGCAGGCGGAGCGTTCATGCTCAAACGGCATAGAGCCTCTTGCCTGTCGGCCTTCTATTAGATTAGTTTAATCTGTCTTGGCTACAGCCTCGCCTCGTCCGGGTCGGCTGGTGCCTGGCATAATCACAAACAGAAGTATATGAATACATCAATAATCAAACAGGTTAAGAACGGCAGGCTCGCCATGCTCCTGCTCCTTCTTACCACTGTGCTGACGTCTTTCGCACAGACCGTTAAGGTGTCTATGGAAGACTTCGATATTGCACCAGGCGAACAGAGGGTGGTGGACATTAATGTCACCAACGATGTTCCTTATGGTACTGACCTCGGAGGAGATATCTACCTGCCAGCAGGACTGAAAATCGTTCCGAATGAGGATGGTGACTATCTCACCCGAAACATGACGCGTTGTACGTCAAGTCATGCTCTGACTGCTGCTACAAAAGCGGAGAACTCCAGTCTGATAGAGGGACAGATAAGGTTCTCGTTGGTTAGCCAGTCTGGTAAGACTCTGAAGGGCAACGAGGGTGCTGTGGTATCATTTACCGTAGAGGCTACAGACGAACTGGCTGAGGACTCTAAGATAACCCTTAAGGATGCCTTTATTACAAATACATCCGCCAGCAACGTAGTTGCCGATTGTGAGGCAAACGTGCATAATTCCAATTATGTAAGACCTGTACTCACATTGTCTGCCCAGGATTTCGAGCTGACTCCTACCAAGCAGCTGAACCTTTCGTTTGCCTTTGCAACCAACAGAGAGGTAAGCGCATTGCAGGCTGACATTACATTGCCAGCTGGACTTGAATTCGTGGAGAACGAAGATGGTGAGTATGCTACATTCAACATGTCGCGCCTGACCTCCTCGCATACTCCAAGCACAACTCTTAACGGAAACAAGCTTAATATTATCCTTAGCTCTACCAAGAGCAGTAACCTGAAGGGTGAGGATGGTGAGCTGTTTTTCGTTACTCTTAAGGCTACTGGTGACCTTGCTGCCGAGTCAGCCATAACGGTAGACCGCATCATTGCCTCAACAAGTGCTGGAACCCGTATGAACATCGAGGCTATTCAGGTAAATGTGTCCAACCTTGATGTGGCTGCTAAGGCTGTCATTGATGAGGCTGTCGCAGGACTGAAGACATCGTTGGAGCAGGTAAAGGCCGACTTGGCTACATACGCAGATGGTGTGCAGGCTATGTTCAACGATAAGGTTGAGGAGGCTGGCAACTCTATCGAAAACATTGAGACAGCTATATCAACAGATGTGGCAAATGGTGATGTTGCTGCTAATGCAGAGACTCGCAATGCAGAGATTGCTGCCCTTGCTGAGGTAATCGCACAGATTGCCGATGATGCCAAAACAGCACAGGAAAACAGCCTGTCTAACGATGGACAGTATCAGAATGACCTTACTGCCATTGCTGATGTCCAGGCATCACTTAATGAAGCTACGACTACAGTAGCTGGTTATGACGAGAGCGTACAGGCTGCTTTCGCAGAGACACTTTCTGCTTTGCAGGAGTCTGTAACAGATCTGACAACTACTGCTGAGGCTTCACATAATAATGGTACATCCGTAGCAGATGCTGCTGCTTTGCAGGAGAGCATTGCTGCTGTTGTAGCTAACATAGAGAAACTTCTTGCTGACGCAGCTGCTGCCCAGCAGGAGTACGAGGAAGAGGTTGCGAAGGCCGCAGCCAATGAGGAACAGCACACCGCTGACCTTGCTGCCATAGCAGAGGTTCAAACCAAGCTTGATGCAGCCAAGACCACTGTTGAAGGTTATGCTGAGAGCGTACAGGGTGCATTTGCTGAGACCGTAACCACTTTGGAGACATCTGTTGCAGGTCTGACAACTACTGCTGACGCTTCATATAATAATGGTACATCTGTAGCAGACGCTACTGCTTTGCAGGAAAGCATTGCTGCTGTTATAGCTGACATAGAGAAACTTCTTGCTGACGCAGCTGCTGCCCAGCAGGCTTTCGAGGCTAATGAGGCACAGCACACCGCTGACCTTGCTGCCATAGCAGAGGTGCAGACCAAACTTGATGAGGTTCTGAAAACCATCGACGGTTACAGCCAGTCTGTACAGGATGCAATGGCTGAGGCTGAAGCTGCCACACAGACAAGCATTGACGATTTGACGGCTGCTGCTGAGGCTTCTTACGCTGCCGGTACATCTGTTGCCGACAAGGAGACCTTCGATGCTGCCATAGCCGCACTGAATACTCAGATTGCCAACCTTGCCGCAGCTGCTGAGGCTGCCCAGAATGGATATGATGCCAACGAGTTGCAGTACAAGAATGACCTTGCTGCCATAGCAGAGGTGCAGACTAAGCTTGAAACAGCCACGACTACAGTTGCTGGTTATGCTGAGAGCGTACAGGGTGCATTTGCTGAGACCGTAACCACTTTGGAGGCATCTGTCGCAGCTCTGACAACTACTGCTGAGACTTCATATAATAATGGTACATCTGTGGCAGATGCTGCCGCTTTGCAGGAGAGCATTGCTGCTGTTGTAGCTGACATAGAGAAACTTCTTACTGATGCCGCTGCTGCCCAGCAGGCTTATGAGGCCAATGAAGCACAGCATATAGCTGACCTTGCAGCCATAGCAGAGGTGCAGACCAAGCTGGATGAGGTTCTCGCGATTATCGATGGTTACAGCCAGTCTGTACAGGATGCAATGGCAGGGGCTGAGGCTGCCACACAGACAAGCATTGATGAACTGAAGGTTGCTGCTGAGGCATCATACGCTGCTGGTACATCTGTTGCCGATAAGGAGACGTTCGATCCTGCCGTAGCCGCACTGAATACTCAGATTGCCAACCTTGCCGCAGCTGCTGAGGCTGCCCAAAATGGCGTTGATGCCAATGATGCTCAGTATAAGGCTGACCTTGAGGCAATAGCCGCTGTACAGGCTTCACTCGATGAGGTTAAGCAGGCTATTGACGGCTATGACGAGCCTGTTCAGCAGGCTGTAGCAGAAGAGGAGGCTGGTGTACAGGAGGCTGTTGGTGCCCTGAAGACTTTGGCTGATGCTTCATACACTGCCGGCACCTCAGTTGCTGATAAGGACAACCTCCAGGAGGAGATTGCTAAGGTTCTGCAGCTTATAGAGAAACTTTCTGCTGATGCTGCCGCTGCCAACGGAAGCTATGCTGAGAATAACGCACAGCACGAGGCTGACCTTGCTGCTATAGAGGCTCTCAAGGAGCACTTCGATGACATGAAGGCTGTCGTTGAGACATACGCTCAGGATGTTCAGGACGAGTTTGCTCAGGACATGACTGCTATACAGGAGTCTATAGACGGACTCGTAGCAGCTGCTGACGCTTCGTTCACTGCTGGAACGGCCGTAGAGGATAAGGAAACCCTGCTTGCAGGCATCGTTGCTGTGACAGAGAATATTGATGCTGTTGCAGCTGAGGCTGAGAAGGTTTGGCAGGCTTATCAGGAGAATGAGGCACAGTACGAGGCTGACCTCGCAATCATTGAGCGCGTACAGAACAAGTTCGATGCTGTTCTAGAGAAGATTGCAGGCTTCGATGAGACCGTAGCTGAGGTAGTAGCTGAGGATATTGAGACTGTTAGAACAGCCATCGACAGACTAAGCTCTACAGCTGAGAAGTCACACGACAATGGTACTTCCGTTGAGGATGCTGACCTCTTGCAGACCATGGCCTACAACGTTGAGGCTCTCATCGCTGCTCTTGACAACAAGGCAGAGCTTGAACAGCAAAAGATTACAACAAGCATAAGTAAAGTTACACAACTTAATAATGGCAACGTAATGTTTGACTTGTCAGGACGACAGGTTAAGCAAGGTAAGGGACTTGTCATCATTGGCAAGAAGAAATACGTTGTAAAGTAATAATAGATTAAGAATGAGCATTAATCAAATGTGGGGAGTCGTGAGATTCCCCACTTTTTTGTAGATGGGCTGCTTGCTGTGAGTACATGTTCAATGTCTTAAAGTGCTGAATGAGGGTAGGTGAGGAGTAAAGGCAAGATAGCTGCGTTGGTGAGAGTAGCTAACAGTTGTTGGTGAGAGTAGCTAACAGTTGTAGGCGAGCGGACTAACTGTTGTTGGTGAGCGGACTAACTGTAGATGGTGGTGCAAGTGCTTGGAAGTGTTATCGGAAATGTCTGATGGGTATAAAAAATAACAGATATCTTGGAGATAAGAAAGAAAAAGCTTAACTTTGTCATCGCGTTTCAAAATATTACTATTAACATAAACAATAGACAATCACACATTATTTAACATGAACCATAGACAATCACACATTATTATATTACTGTTGCTATTACTGTCGTTATGCCATGCAGCAGTGGCTGTTGACAGCGGTCGTTTCGCTTTTCGCAAATTCAATGCCATCGATAAGCTGCCTATTGATGAGGTTCGCTGTATGCATCAGGATCGGCTGGGCTTTGTATGGATAGGAACAAAAAATGGACTTTACCGCTACGATGGCTTTCACATCAAGAGCTTCCGCAATACAGAACACACTCCTTTCCTTCTCCCGTCAGACAACATTACCTACATTACCGATGACAAAGACTGCAATCTCTGGATAGGAACAAAGAATGGACTTTGCTGCATGGATATGCGAACGGGACTGACAAAAACATACCATTTCACCGATTTTGACAATTGTGATGCCGTCAATCGTATACTCGTCATGTCGGATGGAAGAATGTATGTTGGTACTGAGGGCGGACTCTATTCCTATAGTCGAAAGGATGACTCCTTTGAGCTATTGTGCGACCAGCGCGGCAACTCCAAGGTTCCGCACTCGTCGGTGTCTTGTCTCTATGAGGGACGCAATGGCATGTTGTGGGTGGGAACATGGGACAGGGGACTCTACCGTTACGATAAGCGTATCAAGCAATGGTATGAGCTGCCGCCGTTCAACACCCAACATTCTGCTCAATGCGTGTATGAGGATTTGGATGGAACGTTGTGGGTCGGCACATGGGGTAGTGGATTGTACAAGATTTACAATCCCCTTGATACGGGTACCCCTTTGCGGTTTACTAACTTTACGATCGACACGACTGGTGGACAGTTGACGTCAAACATCATTTGGGATATCGAGCATGAGAACGTTACGGGCCTGACATGGATTGGCATGCCAAACGGTCTGGCTATGATCGACAATACCGATGGAACCGATGAAATAATGCTGCTGCCAAAGGCGTGTGAACCTGGCCCAGACTTTTTTGGACAAGGGGCAAACTCTTTTTTCTGCGACAAGAGCGGTCAGCTGTGGATTTGTGGTACCCATAGAGGCATAGTGTCGGCGTCGGTGCGGCAAACACCTTTTACAAAGTGGCAGCTGCCAATAGGCATACTTTACAAAGACTACATTACTTCTTTGGGATTTATTGACAATAGCCATCTACTCGTTGGTCTTCATGGCAAGGGCCTTGTCGTTGCCGATATGAGAGAACAGAACCAATACTCACACATTGATCTTTCGACAAGCGTCAACGCCTTTGCTACTATCGGCAATGACGTCTTTGTGGCTACAGAACGGAAGGGGGTAGTGGTGTTGCGTGATGGTACCATTGCGGAAACATACAACATAGATAACACCCCATGGCTGAATGATAATTGTGTCTACTCGTTGCTTGCTGATAAAAGTGGCAACTTGCTTTTGGGAACTTACAAGGGACTGTCTGTCCGTTATGCCAACGGCAAAGGACTGTACTTCAAGGGTGAGCAACTCGGCAGCCTTCCTACCAGCAAGATTTCCTCTCTTGCCACAGACGGAAAAAGCTACTGGATAGGAACTCTCCAGAATGGTATATTCCACCTGTATGGTAATATTCATAATCCCAAGTCTCTCCGCATCAAGCAGTACGACCATCTTTTTGGCACAAATCTGAAACTCAGCAACGTAAGCAAAATGCTTGTAGACCGCCGCGGCACGGTTTGGGCATGCTCAAAGGAGTCTGGACTTCTCATGTACGACCCCAGCTGTGACGGTTTCGTCAATGCCTGCAAGCGATACGGCCTGCCAGTGGGCGATGTGTGTACCGTAGAGGAGGGCAAGTATGGCAATATCATTGTCGCTATGAGCAACGACCTTGTGTGCATGACTTTCGGCACAGACGGAGAACTTGCGCAGATGAGGCTTTTCTCCCGTCATGATGCGGTTGACGATGACAACTTCTCAGATGGCTGTTCTGCCGTTTCTTCCGATGGAATGGTCTGTTTTGGTGGCTACAATGGTGTCTCGCTGTTTAATGAGAAAGCTTTTGTAGGCAATCGGGGAACAGCAAAGGCTTATATTACTGATGTAAAGGTGTTCAACCTCTCGCTTGCTGTTCCTGGCGACTCTGCCCGTGGGACTGTCAATCAGCTATTGCCGCCCTATGGCAATGAGGTTGTTCTTTCTCCTGACCAGCGTGACGTAACCTTTGAGTTTTCCACACTTAACTTTGAGACTCTTAACGGAGTTCGCTTCTCCTACAAGCTCGATGGCTATGATGACGACTGGTACTATACTGATGCCCATGAGAGCCATGCCGTGTATGGCAATCTGCCACCTGGCAATTACCTGTTTCGGCTGAAGGCCACAGATGTCAACGGACTGTGGAGCCAGTCGGAGACAACGTTGCGGCTTGTCATTCTTTATCCCTGGTATATGCGTTGGTATGCGTGGGTTCTGTATACCGTATTAGCGATAGTGGCTGTGGCTGTTGTGGTGCGCTACTTCCAAAATCGCGACAAGGTCAGGAGAGAGGTTCAGATGGCTCGTTTTGAAAAACAGAACATAGAGGAACTGAACCACAAGAAGCTACAGTTCTTCACAAATATCACTCACGACCTGATGACTCCTCTTACTGTTATTTCAGCTACCGTGAGTACTTTGCTCAATGATGATCCGTCGAAATCGACATCATACAAGATTATCGACAGCAACGTCAACAGGCTTATGAGGTTGCTGCAACAGATACTCGAGTTCAGGAAGTCGGAAACTGGCAATCTGCATCTCCGTGTGTCGTCTGGATCACTTACTGAGTTCTTCAGACGCGAGGTGGAGAGCATTCGTCCACTTACAAATAAGCAGAACCTCCATTTGTCATTGGTGTGTAAGCCCGATGAAATCGTGGGATTTTTTGATTCTGACAAGCTCGATAAAATCATCTACAACCTTATCTCCAATGCGATAAAGTATAATTCCCCTGCGGGATATATACAGGTGACCCTTACCTGCATAGACGATAAGACAGCGGTGTTCACCGTTAAGGACAATGGTGTTGGCATTGCCGCCGACAAGCTGCCACAATTGTTCAAGAGATTTTATGAAGGTGAGCATCGTAAGTTCAAGACCTATGGAACAGGTATCGGACTATCTTTGACCAAAGACCTGGTGGAATTGCACCATGGCTCTATCAGTGTAGAGAGTACAGTCGGCAAGGGCTCAACCTTCACAGTTACGCTCCCTATAGAGCGTAGTGCTTTCCAACCCGATGAAATCGATGATTTCTCCGATATTCCCAGTAGTGATGATGATGCCGATACTCGTCCTTGTGCTGACGAGCCTGTAATGGAAGGTACACGAGCAACCGTTCTTGTGGTAGAGGACAATGAGGATTTGCAGGCAATGTTGTACAAGCTGCTTGCCCAACGCTACAATGTCGTTTCTGCATATAATGGTATTGAGGCACTCGATGTGCTCTCAGAACAACGAATAGATATTGTTCTTACAGATGTTATGATGCCTGTCATGGATGGTGTGGAGTTGACGCGACGTATACATGCTGATGCGTCCATGAGTTTCATTCCTGTTGTCATGCTTACTGCAAAGCGCGATGACGAGGACAGGGCGGAGGCTTACCGCGCTGGTGCGGATGCCTATATCACAAAACCCTTCAATACCTCAGTGCTGTTGGCCCGTATCGACAATCTGATTTCCAACAGGTGTAATGTCGAGAAGGAGATTAATGCCAAATTCTTCGACATACTTAAAGACGTTTCCCTGAGTACGGCAGATGAGCAATTCATCACTATGTGTGTGGAGTGTGTTCAACAGCATCTTGCCGATACGGAGTTCGACCTTGAGGCCTTCTCCAGTGCCATGAATATTTCAAAGTCATCGCTATATAAGAAGCTGCATGCTCTTACCTCGTTGAGTCCTTCGTCCTTCATACGCAACATCAGGATGAAATATGCCTCCGAGCTGCTACGTAAGAATCCCAAAGTGCGAATTGCAGATGTAGCATATGCAGTAGGCTTCAACGACCCCAAGTATTTCTCCTCATGTTTCAAGAAGGAATTCGGGATGTTGCCGTCTGATTATGTCAAGGATGAGTTGGAAAAATAAGTATATTAGGTCGAAAAATCCGTATTTACTTAATAATCTATCTGCATTCTCTTTATTTCTACCTTGGAAACCTGTTGTTTCCCTTATCTTTGCAATTGCGGATGGGCAGAATGATTTCTGGATACAGACATCTTCATTCTTGCCCGTTGCAGTTTAATGTCTAACCAATGAATATTATAATGAAGCATTATCTTTGTATTGTATTGTTTTTGGCTTTATTCAAGTCTTTCTGTATTGGGCGTGAGCAGATAGAGGTGCAGCATGTTACTTCCGACATAGTGTTGGATGACAGTGTTGATTATCATGTGTTGTCTTCCTCCGATGCAATATCTTCTGGTGTAAAGATAGATATTTGCAGTACGGAGTCATGGCTGTTCTTCGACAATATCAAGCCCGATGATTTCCTCTCCCGTTTTTCTTCCTCTGTCACCATCAATGGCGAGCCCCTTAAGGCAGATGTCAATGCCAGGGTATCGCTATACCGTCTTGGTACTGTTGTTACGGCTCACCCTGCAGATTACTGCCCCCTAACCACCTTCACCGATCAGGGCATGAAAGGCGAATCGGACAACTACACCTTATTATATTATTATACAAACTGTCCTCCCGACAGTGCTCCAGCCAATCTCGTCCGTTCCTTGCGTTCTGACAATAGTATCCGCTCGTTCAAGCTAAAGCGCGGATATATGGCTACTTTTGCCACAAATGCCGATGGAATGGGCTATAGCAGGGTGTACATAGCCGACAAGTCCGACCTGGAGATACCGGAGTTGCCTTTGGAACTGGATGGGAAGGTCAGCTTTGTCAGGGTATTCAGATGGCACTACACCTCTAAGAAAGGATGGGCAGGAAGCAAATGGCCGGAAATGCCTGAAGGACTGAAATATGCTCCCGAACAGGCAAGCCTCACAAATTCAACGTGGTATTATAATTGGGGAAGTCATCCTACGATAAATCCGTTAAATGCCCAAAAGAGCTATAATCAGGAGTATGTGCCCGAGAAATGGGGAGCTGGCGGTATGTGGAACGGAGTGTACACCATAGAAGATGCCTGTCATCTCATGGGGTATAACGAGCCCGACCATACCGAGCAGTCAAATGTGTCCGTAGAGAAAGCTATTGAGGAGTGGCCATTGATGATGAAGACCGGCATGAGACTTGGCTCACCAGCAACAACCGATTTCTCTTGGCTCTACAATTTCATGAACCAATGCCGTCAGCGAAACTATCGTGTAGATTATGTTGTCATACATGCCTATTGGGGTGGCTTGTCGGCATCTGAGTGGTACGACAGACTCAAGAATGTGCATGAGCGCACGAAACGCCCTCTGTGGATAAAGGAATGGAACAACGGTGCCAACTGGACCAAGGAGTCGTGGCCTTCGTCGCAGTCAGAGCAATATGCCAAGCAGCTACGCGACCTGACAGATATCGTCAATATGCTAGACACCTGCAGTTTCATCGAACGCTACTCAATATACAACTGGGTTGAGGACAAGCGAATGATTATCGACAAGACAGGCAAGCTGACTCCGGCAGGAGAGTTCTATGCAGGCAATAATGCTCCTTATTTCTATAATCCCGATAACGATGTTGTCATGGACTGGCGTTTCAACGAAGCTCCTGTGCTGATGTACGATTCCATTACGTCTGCAGGCAATCTGGCGTTGAGCTGGACAGATACCAATGGAGAGCAGGTAGGCCATTTCTGCCTGTACGAGGATGGCAATGAGATACTTTCCACAACGGCCAGCAGAGCATTGCTTGACATGCTGCCTGCCAATGATGTCTCGTACACTGTCTCGTCAGTGCCGGAAGATGACAGCAAGAGTGGTCTTTTGTCCAATTCTGTAAAGTTGTCGGTCTCTAATAATAATGCTGCTGACTGGCTCTTTGCCGACGAGATGGTCTTGAGAGAAAAGTGGCAACCACTACTCTTTCGTAATCCTTTGTCCTCGTCTCCACTGGCTTTTGCGGGAGTGGCAACTTATCGCAACAAGCTACCGCTGACAGCCCGTTTGCGCAGGGTTACACCCAAGGCACTTGATGCAAGGTTGCGTACATGGGAATACCAGCTTAATCCCTCTTTCTACAATCCTGACACATTGGCCGTAATGCTTATGCCTGCTGGGAGATACACAGACGGCAGCATGAAGATGGAAGCAAAAACCGTGGAAGGCGTGGACGAGAAATGGAAGAGTGTGGCTTTTGACACATCTTTTGAAGACATTCCTGTAGTGGTATTGTCTGCGCAGGAGAGTTCTTCCGATACCGCTTTTGCAATATGTGTGCGTAATGTCACACGATATGGTTTTGAAGTTCGTCTGAGATATGAAGGCCGATTGCATAAACCTAATCATACAGAAAACTTGGCTTACTTAGCTGTATCGGAAGGTTGCGGAAGTATTTGTGGGCGTAGGATAGAGGTTGGATATACCAATGATGCGTCTGTGGGTAGTAGTCTTACTGAAATGTGTCAGGTCGTAATGAAATCAGAATATGCTGTTCCGCCGATGATTTTTGCTCAGATGGTAACAGAAAACGACACCATTACCTCAACATTGCGACTGCAGAGACGAGGCACATCCAGCTTTACAATATTCAAGGACAGAGAGAAGTCTGTTGCCCATGAACTTGTCAAACCGGAGAAAGTCGGGTGGATAGCAGTAGGGAAACCGGAAGATACTGGCGTCAACCCGATAGTTGCTTCCACGCAGCAGTCAGCCTGTTTATTGTTGTCTGGTAAGAACTTTGATGGATATGTGGCTCCAGAACGTGGGAAGAAATATATAGGAAAGAAAAAAGGAATTAAAAACGATAGTATTAAATTGTTTAACTATTAACTATTCAATCATGAAACGCAATTATCTTAAACTGTTCGTCAGTACCCTGTTGTTGGGGCTGACACATGGTATTGGATATGCGGCTCCATTAGCAAGTGGCAGCAGTGAGTCTGTTGTCGTGAAGTTTGCAGCCAAGAATGGAGCGGCAGCGCGTGGTGCAACATCCACAATGCCTGATAAGCTTGTGTTGGATGGCACGGGTGCCACAGCTACCGTCTTTGTTGAGGCTATAGGCTTGGAGCAGGATATCCAGGTTTCTGCAACGTCCGGCTTTTCTGTTACGCCGGCTATTATCAAGGCAGGAGCGGAATCTGTGGAGGTTGTTGTCACCAACACCTCTTCTCTCAATCGTAATGAGGGTCGTCTCATACTTCGCAGTGGTGATGTAAGAACTTACGTTGAAATGGTGTCTTTTGGAACTCCCCTTGCCGTAAAGGACATCTCCTCAAATCCTGTCTATGCAGGTGGTACTGACGATGCGAAGACCTACGCAGACTTTGCTCCGGGCGCAGAGGGCT
Source organism: Prevotella sp. P3-122 (assembly GCF_002251365.1). Classification (GTDB taxonomy): domain Bacteria; phylum Bacteroidota; class Bacteroidia; order Bacteroidales; family Bacteroidaceae; genus Prevotella. Next base: position 1,769 of record NZ_NPJH01000021.1, on the reverse strand, counting down.
ATACCCTTGAGTTCAAGGTAAAGGCCGATGACGCTTCCAAGGAGTTCTTCCCGTTTGCTGTCAGCAGCGACAAGGCAGGCTTCAAGGGCTATGTGAAGTCTGAGAGCATGGGCTTGTACAATGGTGCTGATACCTACATCTGCGACGAGGGCATATCCAACCCGTCGAATGGTGGCACGTTCTACAACACCGACGGCCAGTACCATACTTACCGCTATGCCGTTACAGCCGACAAGCGAGTATTCGTCTACCGTGACGGCTTGGCAGTCGATACCTTCCGTGTTGCCGACCTTGCCCTTCAGCCCGATTGGTCTGTGGAGAACGGCGACATGAAGGAGAACCTGATAAAGAACCCCGGCTTCGAGGGTGAGTGGGACTTCTCCAAGAGCCGCAACATCGTTACCCGCATAGAGGGTTGGGACGTATATCCTTACGACCAGTACAACTCCACTCAGGAGATTGTTGCCGAGGAGCGCAGCAACGAGGTTGACCAGAACAACCACGTGTTGTCCATGGACCGCTATATGTGGAACGACGGCTGGTCTGCCGGTGAGGTTTCCCAGATTGTGGACGTTGCTCCCAACGAGACCTATTCGTTCTCAGCCCTTGCCAAGGGTGGCATAAAGAGCGATGGCAGCCGCTTTGGCAGCCTTCGCATACAGGACTTGCAGAATGCGACCAACAAGGTTACCATCCCTGTAACGAGTGACAGCTACCAGACCTACGCCTCTGACTTCACCACTCTTGCCAATACCAAGCAGATACGCATAATCTGCTACATAGAGCGCGACAAGTGGGGTGCATCCATCAGTTCACTTAAGGTCGATGATGTCAAGCTCACTGGCGTTGACCGCAACGTTGCCGCAACTGTAGGTTTCCAGAACAATGGTGCCGATATAGCATACTTCACCTATGACACCACAGGTGCCTATGCTCCTGCCTTCGCCAGCCTGACGGCATCAACAGATTCACTTGTTATCGATGGTACAGGAAACAGCGCGACCTTCACAGTGAGCGGTGCCAATTTGCAGAACGACATACAGGTGTCTGCTACAAGTGGCTTCGAGGTTACACCTTCTGTCATATCAGCCGGTGCCGGTGAGACCACAGTAAGTGTGAAGCTTACCTCATGGCTCAACCGTACCGACGGCAAGGTTATCCTCCGCAGCGGTGATAACCGTGCATACGTATCCCTTGCCGGCAAAGGCACATCCCTTGCCGTAAAGGACATCTCTTCAAATCCTGTCTATGCAGGTGGTACTGACGATGCGAAGACCTACGCAGACTTTGCTCCGGGCGCAGAGGGCTATACCCTTGAGTTCAAGGTAAAGGCCGATGACGCTTCCAAGGAGTTCTTCCCGTTCGCTGTCAGCAGCGACAAGGCAGGCTTCAAGGGCTATGTGAAGTCTGAGAGCATGGGCATGTACAATGGTGCTGATACCTACATCTGCGACGAGGGCATATCCAACCCGTCGAATGGTGGCACGTTCTACAACACCGACGGCCAGTACCATACTTACCGCTATGCCGTAACTCCTGACCGTCGTGTGTTCGTATACCGTGACGGCTTGGCCGTCGATACCTTCCGTGTTGCCGACCTTGCCCTTCAGCCCGATTGGTCAGTAGAGAACGGCGAGATGATGGAGAACCTGATAAAGAACCCCGGCTTCGAGGGTGAGTGGGACTTCTCCAAGAGCCGCAACATCGTTACCCGCATAGAGGGTTGGGACGTATATCCTTACGACCAGTACAACTCCACTCAGGAGATT